>NZ_JBIUTQ010000015.1:135328-175563 GCF_044741965.1 Streptosporangium sp. NPDC087985 | reverse complement strand
TGGTACTGCACCGGGGACGGTGTGGGAGAGTAGGTCGCCGCCGGACAATCTTTTGGGAAAGGCCACCCCGTTTGGGGTGGCCTTTCCTGTTTTCCAGGCCTTTCTGCTTTTCAGGCTCTTTCCTCTGCCTTCCGGGGTCCGTCGGGAACCTCTCGGTGAGGTCAGTAGGCTGGAGACGTGGACTATCGAGCGGTTGAACTGGCAATCATGGAACGCGGCGTCGAGTGGAACTTCGAGCCCACTCTCGACAGGATCGCCGCGCTCATGGACGTGCTGGGTTCCCCGCAGCATTCCTATCCCGTCGTGCACGTCGCCGGGACCAACGGCAAGTCGAGCACGACCCGCATGATCGAGACGATTCTGCGCGAGCGCAACCTGCGCGTCGGCCGTTTCACCAGCCCGCACCTTGTCTCTATGCGTGAGCGCATCTGTGTGGACGGCGCTCCGCTGAGCGAGGAGCGTTTCGTCGAGGTCTACGAGGACATCGCGCCCTGCCTCGGGCTGATCGATGCTCAGGGCCGCCGCCTGTCCTTCTTCGAGACCCTGACCGCGATGGCCTTCGCGGCCTTCGCGGACGCCCCTGTCGACGTCGCGGTCATCGAGACCGGCATGGGCGGCAGCTTCGACGCCACCAACGTCGCCGACGGTGCGGTGTCTGTCATCACCCCTGTCTCCCTGGACCACGTCGACTATCTCGGTCCCGACATCGCGACGATCGCGGGGGAGAAGGCCGGCATCATCAAGCCCGGGGCGACCGTCATACTCGCCCAGCAGGAGCTCCCCGCGGCCGAGGTTCTGATACGCAGGGCGGCCGAGGTGGGTGCCACCGTGGCTCGCGAGGGGCTGGAGTTCGGAGTGCTCGGCAGGGAGCTGGCGATCGGCGGGCAGCTGCTCCGTCTCAGAAGCCTCAAGGGGACCTACGACGAGGTTCTGCTCCCCCTTTACGGCGCGCACCAGGCGAGCAACGCCGCCTGCGCCCTGGCCGCGGTCGAGGCGCTGACCGTCGGGGACGACCCGCTCGACGCTGAGCTGGTACGGCAGGCGTTCCTACAGGTGAGCTCGCCGGGCAGGCTTGAGGTCGTACGGCGGGGCCCCACGGTGCTGGTGGACGCCGCGCACAACCCTGCCGGGATCCAGGCCACCCTGGAGGCCGTACAGGAGTCGTTCGACTTCGCGAAGCTCATCGGGGTGGTGGCGGTGTTCGAGGACAAGGACGTCGAAGGCATTCTGGAGCTGATGGAGCCGATGATGGACGAGATCGTGGTGACCCGGAACTCCTCGCCCAGGTCCATGGACGTGGATGATCTCGCCGCGCTCGCCGAGGAGATCTTCGGGGTGGACCGGGTCCACCAGGTCGAGCGGCTGGATGGTGCGATCGACCGGGCTATCGAGATGGTGGACGCTCTGGGCGAGTTCAGCGGGGCCGGGGTGCTGATCACCGGGTCGGTGGTCACCGCCGGGGACGCGCGGCTGCTGCTCAAGGTGGACGAGGCCAGGTGAGCCGGGTGACGGAGGAAGGGCGAGAGATGATCACGGTTACTCCGGGCATGCGGCGGCTCTGTTCCAGCGTGCTGGGTATGGAGGCGATCGTCATCGGGCTGTTCACCCCGGTGGCCATTAACACCGGGGGCATTGAGCCGGCTGTCGCGGTGACCGTCGGGATCGGTCTGGCGGTCCTGTGCGTTCTGGTCACGGGCCTGTTGAAGCGTCCCTTCGCCTATGTGCTGGGGAGTGGGATCCAGGTGCTCGCCATCGCCGCGGGCTTCCTGGTCCCTTCCATGTTCCTCCTGGGGGCGATCTTTGCGGCGCTGTGGATTACGGCGATATTCGTCGCTCGCCGTGTCGAGGGCGTGACTTCCCGCTAAAGTCGGCCAACATGGCCGTCCCTCCCATTCAGCCGACTCGGGCGGTGACCGCTGGGCCCGAGGGCCTGACGCGCACGCTCGGTGTCTCCGTGGTGCTTGACGTCGTCCTCGGGTTGCTCGTCGCGCTGGTCCTGCCACTGGCGATCGTCGCCATCCCCAACACCATCTCGGTGGTGGCCGCCCTGCTCCCCTCTGAGATCTCGCAGATCGCGATGGTGCGGGCACATGGGCTGGCGCTGCCCGCGATGGTGCTCACCGTGCCGCTGGCGGCCCTCGCCGTGCGCCGTATGCGGGCGGCTCCCCTCCTGGTCGGTGGACTTGCCCTGCTCGCGGTGGCCGAGGCCGCCGGGGGCTACGCAAACTCCGCGCCGGCGGTGGGGGCCTTGCGGGTCCTGCACGGGATCGGCGCGGGCCTGTTGGTGCCCGCCACGTTGGTGGCGGTCTGGGAGCGGTCACCGCTCCTGCGTGCGATGTGGGGAGGCATGCTCGCGCTGAGCCTGCTGACCGCGCAGGCGCTCGCTCTGTGGCCCCTTGACGAGGCGAGGTCCTGGAGGGTCACGCTCCAGCCCTACCCGATGCTCACGGGTGTCGCGCTCCTCCTGGCCGCTCTCTACCTCGTGCTCTGGGTGAGAAGCGGCGAGAACACCGTGACCGCCGATGGGCCGAGCGCCACGGAGCGCAGACGTCTGCTGATGGCGGCCGGGCCTGCTGCGGGCATCGCCGTTCTGGCCCTGGGAAGCACCTTCGACTGGCCGCCGGGACTGCTGGTTCTCGCGGCGCTGCTGTCCATCCTCGTGCTTTTCGGGTCTGCCGCCCTGGGCGCCTTCGACGGTGTCAGCGGCCGGGCACCCGCTTACACGATGCTCACGGTGAGCATCGTCATCCTGCCCACCGCCGCCCAGGTCACCTATGTCGAGCTCGGCGGCCTGGGCGGTCCGGGACTGTCCGGGCTGTGGCCGGCTTTCGCGGTCGCCGGAGCCATCGGTGTCATCGCCGCGGTGCTGGCGGACCGGCTGGGCGAAGGGGGCATGCTCCTGACCGGTGCGGGTGGCCTGCTGGCTGTGGTGGCCGGGCTCTGTGCCGTCCGGCTGCTCCTTCCCACCTCCGACGGACTCCTGTTGATCGTCCCGTTCACGCTGATCGGAGTCGGGGCCTCGGTGGCACTCACCTCCGCGTTGCGCTCGTGCGGCTCGGGCGCGGCGCTCTTCGGGCTGTCGCTGTTCTTTCCCGGAGTGCTCTCCGGCTTCCTGCTGGGCAGCGGCATTCAGGTCACCTGGCTGAAGGACGCGAAGACCCCCCAGGCGATGGTCGACGGGTTCGTCGGCGCACTCCATCTGTGGGCTCTGATCGGTGGCGGTCTGGTGGTCGTGGCGATCGTGCTGTGCGCGGTTCTGAGCCGCCGTTCCCCGGGTGCCGTGTTCGATGCGGTGAGCATCCCGGTGGCCGCGGGGACCGCCGGAGAGGACTACGGCTCGCGTTTCCCCACGTCTCCGGCGGTCGTGACGTCTGCGCCGGATTCCCGATCGGGTGAGACCGGCACGCTGCCGGTGGTGCCACCGCCCGCGCCGTCTCCGGAGGATGCCCAGGGAGAGGGGCCCTCTCGTCCGTGACCTCGCCGACCACGGGGAATCGGGCCGGGGAGGGTAAACTTCGCGCGTTCATCACCGTTTGTGAATCATCTTTACTGTTCAAAGGAGAACCTCAGTGTCCGAGCGCACTCTTGTCCTGATCAAGCCCGACGGTGTCGCGCGCGGCCTCATCGGCGACGTGATCGCCCGAGTCGAGCGCAAAGGCCTGAAGGTCGTGGCGCTGGAACTGCGCACCCTGGACGTCGAGACCGCCAAGGCGCACTACGCCGAGCACTCCGAGCGGCCGTTCTTCGGCGAGCTGGTCGAGTTCATCACCTCCGGCCCGCTGGTCGCGCTGGTCCTTGAGGGTCCCCGGGCCATCGAGGCCTTCCGCGCGCTCGCCGGCCTGACCGACCCGGTCAAGTCCGCTCCCGGCACCATCCGTGGCGACCACGCCCTGGAGATCGGTGAGAACGTGGTCCACGGCTCCGACTCGCCCGAGTCCGCCGCGCGCGAGATCAAGATCTTCTTCCCGGACCGTTTCTAGGCCTTATCGGTCTCCGGCACCGGCGAGCCTCGGCACCCCCTGGGGGTGCCGAGGCTCGACCTATTTGGCGCGTCTTAAGATTTTCCTGGAACTGAAGGGCTCATTGCGCTCAAGGGTGGGTACGTCACGTTACGATTCGAGTGCGTTCTGTAGTTTTCGCCGACGACCTCACGGAAGGAGGGCCGCCTTCCCCATGAGCAGCATGCTTTCTTTTCTCGGCCGCGACATGGCAGTCGACCTCGGCACCGCCAACACACTCGTCTACGTTCGGGGTCGCGGCATCGTGCTCAATGAGCCGTCCGTCGTCGCGATCAACACGATCTCAGGCAAGATCGTCGCCATTGGCATCGAGGCCAAGCGCATGATCGGCCGCACCCCGGGCAACATCGTAGCGATCAGGCCGCTCAAGGACGGCGTCATCGCCGACTTCGACGTCACTGAACGCATGCTCCGCTACTTCATCCAGCGTGTGCACAGGCGCCGTCACTTCGCCAAGCCCCGCATCATCATCGCGGTGCCGAGCGGGATCACCGGGGTGGAGCAGCGCGCGGTCAAGGAGGCCGGTTACCAGGCGGGGGCGCGCCAGGTCTACATCGTCGAGGAGCCGATGGCGGCGGCGATCGGCGCGGGGCTCCCCGTGCACGAGCCGACCGGCAACATGGTGGTCGACGTCGGCGGAGGCACCACCGAGGTGGCCATCATCTCGATGGGGGGCGTGGTGACCAGCCAGTCGATCCGGGTGGGCGGCGACGAGCTGGACCAGGCGATCATCGGCTTCGCGAAGAAGGAGTATTCGCTCATGCTCGGCGAGCGGACCGCCGAGGAGATCAAGATGGCGATCGGATCCGCCTGCGTGCTCCCTGACGAGGGACATGCCGAGATCCGGGGACGCGACCTGGTCAGTGGCCTGCCCAAGACGATCATTGTGTCGGCCCATGAGATCCGTAAGGCCACAGAGGAGTCGGTGAACGCGATCGTGGACGCGGTCAAGACCACCCTGGACAAGTGTCCGCCGGAGCTTTCCGGGGATCTGATGGACCGGGGGATCGCTCTCACCGGAGGTGGCGCGCTTCTCAAGGGCATGGACGAGCGGCTCAAAGACGAGACGGGTATGCCGATCCATCTGGTGGACAACGCACTCGACTCCGTTGCCCTTGGCTCGGGTAAGTGTGTCGAGGACTTTGACGCCCTGCAGCAGGTCCTGGTCCCGGAGCCGCGACACTGATGAAAGACACGCGTCGGGCACGGATGAGCCTAGGGCTGCTGCTGGCCGCGGCGCTCGTGCTCATGACCGTGGATCATCGGGCAGGCGACGACTCTCCTTTCGGCCCTCTTCGGGGGGTCGGCACGGCTCTGTTCGGCACTGCGGAGAGCGCGGGGGCCGGCGTCATCAGGCCGGTCGGGCAGTTCTTCGAGACGATGGTCGGAGCGCCTGACGCGCAGCGTCGGATCGACGCGCTGAGTGCGGAGAACCAGCGGCTCAAGCGTGATCTGCTGGAACAGAGCCTGAATCGGCGGCGCTCAGCCGAGCTGGGACGCCTGTTGAGGGTTGCCGGGACCGCCGGATACAAGATCGTGCCCGCTCAGGTGATCGCCCGGCGTGGCACGCCCGGATTCGAGGAGGCCGTCGAGCTCGACGTGGGCAGCGCCGACGGGGTGCGGTCGGAGATGACCGTGTTGAACGGTGACGGTCTGGTGGGGCGGGTGGTTCATGTGGGGACGTCCACCTCGACCGTGGTCCTGATCAGCGACCCCGCGTCAGCGGCCGGGGCACGGCTGGAGGGAAGCAACGAGATCGGCGTGGTGTACGGAGTCGGGGAGAACGGCCGCCTGGTCCGTTTCCGGCTGCTCGACTCGACCGCACAGATCGCCCCGGGCCGCAGGATCGTGAGCTTCGGTTCCCAGCGCGGCGTGCCTTACGTGGCGGGGGTGCCGATCGGGGTGGTGGAGCGGGTGGAGGCCACGCCCGGAGAACTGACCCGGATGGCCTACGCGCGGCCGTACGCCGACCTCACCGCCCTGGATGTGGTCGGTGTGGTGGTTCAGGCGCCGCAGCGCGACCCGCGTGACGCGGTGCGGCCCGACGCGCCGGACAAGCCCAACGCGCCGGACAAGCCCAACGCGCCGGACAAGCCCAACGCGCCGGACAAGCCCAACGCGCCGGACAAGCCCAACGCGCCGGACAAGCCCAACGTGCCGGACAAGCCCGATGGGTCACGGAAACCCAAGGCGTCGCGCAGGATCGATGTGCCGAAGAAGGGTGCTTGACAGTGGGCGGCCGCGATGTGATCTCCGTGGGGATGCTACTGCTGGTCATGGTCGTCCAGGTGACGGTCGTGAACCGGCTGCCGCTCCCCGGCGTGGGGGCACCCGATCTGGTGCTCCTCGCCCTGATCGGCTACGCGCTGGCCCGCGGGGCAGCAGCCGGGGCGACCATGGGTTTCTGTGCCGGGCTGGCCAGTGACGTGCTGCCGCCCGCCACGCACGTGATCGGACAGTACGCGCTGGTGCTGTGCCTGATCGGGTTCATGGCCGGGCGGGTGGCGGAGAGTTATCCGGCGGCCGTGCAGCTCACGGCGTTGACCTGTGCGGCCGCCGGGCCGCTGGTCGCTGTGGCGGTGGGTGCGCTGCTTGGGGACAGCCGGATCAACCAGTCCATGATCATGACGACGCTGCCCCAGATGGTCCTTTACAACGTGCTGGTCGCACCGCCGCTGGTGTGGGTGGTGACGAGAATCGTCCGGGGGCCCCGGACACGGGCTTTGCGACCGGCGGGGTATCTGACGCGAGGCCGCATATGAGCGGGCGAGTCGGCGGGCACCGTGTTCTCCCATCACGCTCGGACACGCCGTTGGGCAAGGAGCGGACATGATCCGGATGCGGAGCCGGTTGGTCGTGCTGCAGGTGTTGGCGGTGTCGTTGCTGGCGCTGCTGGCCGTACGGCTCTGGCAGGTGCAGGTGGTGCGTGGCAAGGAGTTCGTGGCGGCCGCGACCGAGACGCGCACGCGTGACGTGGTCGTGCCGGCGGTGCGTGGGCAGATTCTCGACTCGGCCGGGCGGCCGCTGGTGCGTAACCGCACCAGGCTGGTGGTCTCGGTGGACCGTACGAGCCTGAACCGGATGGAGGGTAACGGCCGGGTCGTGCTCCAGCGGCTGGCCTCGGTGCTGGGCCAGCGGCCTGCGGATCTGCGCCAGCGCCTGAGGATTTGCGGTCCGGGAGTCTCCAGGCCCTGCTGGCCCGGCTCGCCGTACCAGCCGATCCCGATCGACAACAACGTCACGACCCGCGAGGCCCTGCAGATTCTGGAGCGTCAGGAGGATTTTCCCGGAGTAACCGCCGAGGTGCAGGCGGTGCGGGAGTATCCGGGCAACACGGCGGGCGCGCAGGCGCTCGGCTATCTGCAGCCGATCACCCAGGCTGAGATGGAGAAGCGCGCCGGGTCCAGGACGGTGTTCTCCGGGGTGGACCTGATCGGCCGGGACGGCTTGGAGTCGGTGTACGACAGCGCGCTTCGAGGGGTGCCCGGCTTGCGGCGGGTGCAGGTGGACCGGCTCGGCAAGGCGATCGGGGTGGAGCGGCAGGTGCCGCCGACGTCTGGGGACACGCTCATCACCAGCATCGACGCCAAGGTGCAGGCCGTGACCGAGAAGGCCCTGGCCGAGGCCATGAAATCCGCTCCCCGGGCCGACGGCGCGGCGGGAGTGGTGCTCGACGTGAGGACCGGGCGGGTGATCGCGCTGGCCAGTGCGCCGACCTACAACCCGGCGATCTGGACCGGGGGAATCTCGGAGGCGGCCTACCAGCGTCTGCTGTCCGGCAAGGCCGGCAAGCCGCTGGTGTCGCGCGCCATCAAGGGGGAGTTCGCGCCGGGCTCGACGTTCAAAGTCTCGTCGGTGTCGGCGATGCTCAAGGACGGCTACCCCCTGCACGGCCAGTATGACTGCCCGGGTTCCTTCATGGTCGGCAGCCGGCCGTTCAACAACTTCCACGGCATCGGGATGGGCACGCTCAACCTGCACACGGCGCTGGTGAAGTCCTGCGACACGATCTTCTACCGGGCGGCCTACGAGCAGTGGCTGCGCGACGGCGGGCTGAAACCGAAGGCGAAGACCAAGGAACCGATGGCGGCCATGGCCCGTGCCTTCGGGTTCGGCCGTCCGACGGGCATCGACCTGCCGGGCGAGTCGGCCGGCAGGATCCCTGACCGGCAGTGGAAGAAGGAGCTCTGGTCGGTCACCAAGGGCGACAACTGCAAGCGGGCCAAGACCGGCTATCCGGACGTGGCCAAGACTGATCCCAGCCGGGCCGCCTTCCTCAAGCAGCTGGCGTACGAGAACTGCCTGGAGGGCTACCAGTGGCGGCCTGGCGACGCCGCCAACTTCTCCATCGGCCAGGGCGATGTCCTGGTGACCCCGCTGCAGCTCGCGGCGGCCTACGCGGCGCTGGTCGGAGACGGCAAGCTGCGCAGCCCCCGGCTGGGCTGGGCGCTGGTGCGGCCGGACGGCACCATGGTCAAGGAGATCAAGGTGCCGGTGGTGCGTAAGCTGCCGATCTCCGCCACGGAACGGGCCTATATCAAGGGGGCGCTGAGCGAGGTGCCCTCCGACGGCACGGCTGCCGGGGCCTTCGTCGGCTTCCCCATGGACAAGGTGAAAATCGGCGGTAAGACCGGCACCGCCGAGGTTTACGGCAAAGCAGACACCTCCTGGTTCGCCTCGTTCGCACCGGCCGACAAGCCCCGGTTCGTCGTTGTTGTCATGGTCTCCCAGGGCGGAATGGGCGCTGAGACCGCGGCTCCAGCCGCGCGGAAGATCTACGAGGGCATATACGGCTTCACTGCCGCCGGGGGACGGTCGTCCCCGGCGGCGCTGCCGGCGGGGCGCCCCGCCTCCGAGCCGCCGATGATCAAACGGGACGGCACGGTGGCGCGATGATCCGCACGATGGTGACGCCGCGCGGGTCCTTCGCCCGCAGGGCGGCGACGGCGTCGTCCGCGGTGCGCCGGATGGACGGGGTGCTGCTGGTCTCCGTCGCCGCGCTGTCGGTGATCGGCACGTTGCTGGTCTGGTCGTCCACCAGGACCTGGGCGCCCGGATCCACCGGGCTGGTCAAGAAGCACATCCTCAACCTCTGTATCGGGACCGTCCTGACCGGGGCGACGGCGATGTTGGACTATCGGAGGCTGCGGACCTACACGCCGCTGTTGTACGGGCTGTCCATGATCGGGCTGTTCCTGGTGACCACTCCTCTCGGTTCCACCGTGAACGGAGCCCACTCGTGGATCATGCTGGGTGGAGGCTTCGCCTTCCAGCCGTCGGAGTTCGCGAAGGTCGGCCTGCTGATGCTGCTGGCCATGTTGCTGGCCCAGCCCACCTCGGGCACCGGCCGGCCACGGAGCCTGGATGTCTGGATAGCGCTGGCGGTGGGCGCCTTCACCATGGGTCTGGTGATGATCCAGCCCGACCTGGGTACCACGATAGTCCTCGGGGTGATCACGGCCTCCGCGCTTGTCATCGCCGGGGTCCGCAAACGCTGGATCGGCATCCTCACCCTCCTCTCGGTTGGGAGCGCCGTGGCCGTGTGGTTCCTTGGCGTGCTGGAGCCCTATCAGATCTCCCGGTTCACCGCCTTCCTCAACCCCGCGAGTGATCCGCGCGGCGTGGGCTACAACAGCACCCAGTCGCTGATCGCCATCGGGTCGGGGGAACTGTTCGGCAAGGGGCTGTTCGACGGGGGGCAGACCACCGGCCGGTTCGTGCCCGAGCAGCACACCGACTTCATCTTCACCGTGGCGGGGGAGGAGTTCGGTTTTCTGGGCTCGGTCACCGTGGTGGCCCTGCTCGGTGTGATCCTGCTGCGCGGGATGCGGATCGCGCGGCAGTGCGACGACCGGTTCGGCGCGCTGATGGCCGGGGCGATCGTGTGCTGGCTGGCCTTCCAGTCCTTCGTCAACATCGGGATGACGATCGGGATCATGCCGATCACCGGTCTTCCGCTGCCGTTCGTCTCCTATGGGGGCACCGCGACCTTCGCCAATATGACCGCCATCGGACTGCTCCAAGCCATCCACATCCGAAAACAGCCCTTCTAGGCAGGCCGCCATGAGATCCGCCCGCATGTCCATGAGTCTGGACTCTCCTCGAGGCCGCGGGAGTCAGGCAGACCGGGCGGGGGAGGGCGGATGGCCGGGCAGACCGGGGGTTTCCGCCCCCTTGGCCTGCCTTGGCGCGCCCGGTAAGCGATCTCAGAAAGGAGCGGACGATGACGACTGTGGCCGAAGGCTCACTTCTCACCCGGGCCACCGTGGCACTCGGGCATGCCTGCCGGCAGGCCGGGCTCGACAGCGCGGGATCCGTCCCGCTGCGTGCCTCCGCCGGCACCGTCTACCATCTGCCCGCCCGGGGGGTGGTGGTACGGCTGGCGGAGGCGGCCACGCCGGGCACGTTCGACCGGCTGGCGACCTCGGTCCGGGTCACGCGCTGGCTGGCGGAGCAGGGATTCCCCACTGTCCGGCCGCTGAACGTCGGGCAGCCGGTCGTCGCGGAGGGATTCCTGGCGACCTTCTGGCGCCACGAGGAGCACATCGGGCCGCCGCCCGACCCGGCGCAGTTGGGGCCGTTACTGCGGAGGCTGCACGATCTGCCGCCCGTGCCGTTCGACCTGCCGGCCCATGATCCGTTCGGAGCTGTGCGCCGGGCGATCCTGGTGGGTCTCGCACTCGACGAGGACGACCGGGGCTGGCTGCTCGAACGCTGCGACGCACTGACCGAGACCTACTCCGAGCGGGTGGAGTTCGCCCTGCCGTACGGGCTCACGCACGGGGACGCCCACAGCGGGAACATGATCCGCACGCGTGACGGTTTCCTGCTGTGCGACTGGGACGGAGTGTGCGCGGGGCCGAGGGAGATCGATCTGGTCCCGACCTCGCAGGGAGCGCGTTTCGGGCTGACCGAGCGGCAGCGGTCCAATTTCATCGAGGCCTACGGGTACGACGTGACCCGATGGGACGGCTACCCGGTGCTGCGTGACATGCGTGAACTGCAGACCCTTACCTCCCTGCTGCGCAGTGCCCACCGTGCTACCGGGGCCCGCGACGAGCTGCGGAACCGGCTTGACTCGCTACGAGCGAGAGACGACCGCCTGTGGCACCCCTTCTAGACGGATAGGCTTGACGGTATGTCTGTCGAGTCGCTGTTTCCCCGCCTGGAAGCGCTTCTGCCCAGGGTGCAGAAGCCGATCCAGTACGTCGGAGGTGAGCTCAACTCGACCGTCAAGAACTGGGACGAGACCACGGTCCGCTGGGCGCTGATGTATCCGGACGCCTATGAGGTGGGCCTGCCCAACCAGGGCGTTCAGATTCTCTACGAGATCCTCAACGAGATGCCTGAGACGCTGGCCGAGCGGACCTACGCGGTCTGGCCCGACCTTGAGGCGCTCATGCGGTCCGAGGGCGTTCCCCAGTTCACGGTCGACGCGCACCGGCCGGTGCGGGCGTTCGATGTGCTCGGGCTCTCGTTCTCGACCGAGCTGGGTTACACCAACATGCTGACCGCTCTGGACCTGGCGGGCATACCGCTGGAGGCCGTGGACCGAGGCGACGACGACCCGATCGTCCTCGCGGGCGGCCACGCGGCCTTCAACCCCGAGCCGGTCGCCGACTTCCTCGACGCCGCGGTGCTGGGCGACGGGGAGCAGATCGCCATCGCGATCACCGAGGTCATCCGTGAGTGGAAGGCCGAGGGCTCGCCCGGCGGACGCGACGAGCTGCTGATGCGGCTGGCCGAGTCCGGCGGGGTCTACGTGCCCAAGTTCTACGACGTCGACTATCACGCCGACGGCCGGATCCAGCGGGTCGCGCCGAACCGGTCGGGCGTGCCGTGGCGGGTCCACAAGCACACGGTCATGGACCTGGACGAGTGGCCCTATCCGAAGAAGCCGCTGGTCCCGCTGGCGGAGACCGTGCACGAGCGGTTCAGCGTAGAGATCTTCCGCGGCTGCACCCGTGGCTGCCGGTTCTGCCAGGCCGGAATGATCACCCGGCCGGTCCGGGAGCGCTCGATCACCACGATCGGCGACATGGTCGACGCGGGAGTCAAGGCGTCCGGGTTCAACGAGGTCGGCCTGCTGTCGCTCTCGTCGGCCGACCACTCCGAGATCGGCGAGGTCGCCAAGGGCCTGGCCGACCGCTACGAGGGCACCAACACCTCGTTGTCGCTGCCCTCGACCCGGGTCGACGCCTTCAACATCGACCTGGCGAACGAGTTCTCCCGTAACGGCCGCCGCTCGGGTCTGACGTTCGCCCCGGAGGGCGGCTCCGAGCGGATGCGCAAGGTGATCAACAAGATGGTCACCGAGGAAGACCTGATCAGAACCGTCACCACCGCCTACACCCAGGGCTGGCGGCAGGTGAAGCTCTACTTCATGTGTGGCCTGCCCACGGAGGAGGACGGCGACGTCCTCGGCATCGCGGACCTGGCCAAGAAGGTCATCAAGGCCGGCCGTGAGGCCACCGGGTCGCGAGACGTCCGCTGCACGGTCTCCATCGGCGGATTCGTGCCCAAGCCGCACACCCCGTTCCAGTGGGCGGCCCAGGCCGACCACGAGACGGTGGACCGCAGGCTCAAGGCGCTGAAGGACGCCCTGCGCGGCGACAAGGAGTACGGCAAGGCCATCGGCCTGCGCTACCACGACGGCAAGCCCTCGATCGTGGAGGGACTGCTCTCCCGGGGTGACCGCCGGGTGGGCAAGGTCATCCGCGCGGTGTGGGAGGGCGGCGGCCGGTTCGACGGCTGGAGCGAGCACTTCTCCTACCAGCGCTGGATGGCCGCCACGGCCAAGGTCGGCGTGGACGTCGACTGGTACACCACGCGGGAGCGCGAGGAGAACGAGGTCCTGCCCTGGGACCACCTCGACGCCGGCCTCGACCGCGAGTGGCTCTGGCAGGACTGGCAGGACGCCGTCAACGACGTCGAGGTCGAGGACTGCCGTTGGACTCCGTGCTACGACTGCGGTGTCTGTCCCACCATGGGCACCGAGATCCAGATCGGGCCCACGGGGAAGAAGTTGCTGCCACTGACGGTTGTCTGAGATAGGCCGTGCGTGGGCGCGGCCTATCCTGAATTGACGACCACGACTTGGGAAGGACGACACCACCCTGAAACCCGCTCCCGATGGGCCTCCGCCCGCGCCCGTAGTGCAGCGCCTGCGCGTGCGCTACGCCAAGCGCGGCCGCTTGCGCTTCACCAGCCACCGTGACATCTCCCGAGCCGTGGAACGCGCGGTCCGGCGGGCCGATGTGCCAGTGGCCTTCAGCGCGGGCTTCTCGCCTCACCCCAGGATCTCCTACGTGGGCGCGGTAGCACCCACCGGAGTCGCCAGCGAGGCCGAATACCTTGAGATCGGTGTGACACGCGAGTGCGATCCCGACCGGCTCCGTGCCGCGCTGGACACCTCGCTCCCGTCCGGTCTCGACGTGCTCGATGTCGTCGAGGCGGGCACCGGGAGCCTGGCTGACCGGCTGGAGTGTTCCGCCTGGGAGGTGCGGCTGCCGGAGACCGATCTCGCCCTTGCCCGGGCGGCGGTCGAGCGGTTCACCACCACCGAGCGGATCGAGGTGGAGCGCCTGACCAAAAAGGGGCCGCGCCGCTTCGACGCGCGAGAGGCGGTGCTGAGCCTTGAGGTTATTGAGGGAACTGAGACAACAGCAGGTCAGGCGTCCAGCCAGCCATGTGTCATACTTCGCATGGTTGTACGGCACGCAACTCCTGCCGTTCGACCCGACGATGTTCTTACTGGATTGCGTATTGTGGCTGACTTCGCGCCGCCGGTGCCCCCCGAGGTGACCAGGCTGGCGCAGGGACCGCTGGACGTGCGCACCGGTAAGCCCACCGACCCGCTCGACCTGGACCGCGACACTACGCGCGGCGGCGAAACGGAACCGGTGGGTCAGTACGTCGGCGGCGACCTATAGGACTTGGCGCCGGGCTCAGGCCCGGCGTACAGCGAGAGACGAGAGCTCCCGCGCGGCGCGGAGACGTGCCCGGGAGCTGACGGGAGAACGCCCGCATGCTCGACAACGAGCCCAACGTCGGGGTCAATGGCCCTGGCGAGGACATGAAGGAACAGACAGAGCCGACACGTCGTCGGCGGGCCGCCAGCCGGCCCGCGGGACCTCCGCCGGAGGAGCCCGAGCCCGCCCCGGTGGCGGTGGCTGTCACAGAGCGGCCTGCCGCCGTGTCTGAGGACACTCCGGAGGTGACTGCGGGGTCCGGGACCCCCGCGGCGGCCGTGGAGCCCGAGCCCGAAGCGGTTCAGGAGCCGGCGCCCAAGCGCGCCACCCGGCGCAGAGCGTCCACGACGGCGTCCACGACCACCACCCGGCGCAGCCGTGCGAAGAAGGCGGATGCCGGACCGGCCGCCGAGGTCGCTCCCGAACCGGTCGTGGAGACCGGGACCGAGGCGGCTCCGGAGCCAGCCGCCGAAGAGGCGGCCCCCGCACCGGTCAAGCGCAGCCGTACCCGCAGGAAGGCCGTCCAGCAGGACGAGCCGGTCGAAGCCAAGAAGATCGGCGATATCACCACGGCCGAGGCCGAGGAGGTCGCGGCGGCACTGCTGCTCGCCATGCCCGTCGACGAGGGGCTGGACGAGGAGCCGGCCGATGAGGACGTCGTCGAGGAGCGGCCGGGGCTGTTCGTCGATCCGTTCGGACTGGCCGCCCAGGAACGCGCCGAGGCTCCCTCGGTGACCTTCCAGGCGCCCGCGGCGGTGTTCCAGCCGCTGTTCCAGGCTCCGGATCCGTACCGGGCCGAGCAGCCGGCTCCCCGTCCGGCGCAGGGGCAGCAGCCCGCCGCGGTGCAGCACCCCGAGCCCGAGGCCGTGGAGGCCGAGCCCGAGGCCGTCGAGGAGCCCGACGAGGACGAGATCGACAGCGACGACGAGGCCGGTGGCCGTCGTCGCCGCCGCCGCAGGGGTGGTCGCGGCAGGGGCAAGACGCGCGAGCTGGACGAGACCGAGGACGACTCCGAACAGTCCGAGGATGTAACGGACTCCGAGGCCGATCAGGAACATGAAGAGGAGGCGGAGGGCGGCAACTCGCGTCGCCGTCGCCGCCGGCGGCGCAGGGGCACCGAGGAGCCGGGCGAGGTTCCGGACGACCCGCCGAACACGGTGGTGCGGATCCGCGCTCCCCGCGCCGGGCGCAGCACCTCGGTGGACGAGGTGCAGAGTGTGCGCGGCTCGACCCGTCTGGAGGCCAAGAAGCAGCGTCGCCGTGAGGGTCGCGAGCTCGGCCGGAGGCGTCCGCCGATCATCACCGAGTCGGAGTTCCTGGCCCGCAGGGAGTCCGTCGAACGTGTGATGGTGGTCCGTCGCACCGGCGGCCGGACCCAGATCGCGGTGCTGGAGGACGGCGTCCTCGTCGAGCACTACGTGAACCGTGAGGCGAGCCAGTCCTACGTGGGCAACGTCTACCTCGGCAAGGTGCAGAACGTTCTGCCGAGCATGGAGGCGGCGTTCGTCGACATCGGCAAGGGCCGTAACGCGGTCCTGTACGCCGGTGAGGTCAACTTCGACACCGCCGGGCTGGAGGGCCAGCCCAAGCGGATCGAGGTGGCGCTGAAGTCCGGTCAGTCGGTGCTGGTACAGGTCACCAAGGATCCGATCGGGCACAAGGGCGCGCGACTCACCTCGCAGATCAGCCTCCCCGGCCGTTACCTGGTCTATGTGCCCGATGGCTCGATGACCGGCATCAGCCGCAAGCTTCCCGACAAGGAGCGCACCCGTCTCAAGAGCATCCTGAAGAAGGTGATGCCGGAGAACGCCGGCGTCATCGTCCGCACGGCCGCCGAGGGCGCGTCGGAGGAGGAGCTCGACCGTGACGTGGCCAGGCTGTCGGCCCAGTGGGAGAACATCCAGCGCAAGGCCAAGTCGGCCAGCGCGCCGGAGCTGCTCTCCTCCGAGCCCGACCTGACCGTCCGGGTGGTCCGCGATGTCTTCAACGAGGACTTCACCTCGCTGGTCGTGGCGGGCGACGACGTGTGGGAGACGGTCGACGAATACGTCCGTTACGTCGCCCCGCATCTGGCCGAGCGGCTCTCCAAGTGGGAAGACGGCGCCGACGTCTTCGCCGCCTACCGGATCGACGAGCAGATCGCCAAGGCGATGGAGCGCAAGGTCTGGCTGCCCAGCGGCGGTTCGCTGGTGATCGACCGGACCGAGGCCATGACCGTGGTCGACGTCAACACCGGCAAATTCACCGGTCAGGGCGGCAACCTCGAGGAGACCGTCACCCGTAACAACCTGGAGGCGGCCGAGGAGATCGTCCGCCAGCTCAGGCTGCGGGACATCGGCGGCATCATCGTCATCGACTTCATCGACATGGTGCTGGAGAACAACCGGGACCTGGTGCTGCGGCGGCTGCTGGAGTGCCTGGCCCGCGACCGGACCAAGCACCAGGTCGCCGAGGTCACCTCCCTCGGTCTTGTGCAGATGACCCGTAAGCGGGTCGGACAGGGCCTCCTGGAGGCCTTCTCGACCGTCTGTGAGTGCTGCAACGGCCGTGGGCTCCACGTCTCGACCGAGCCGGTCGAGAGCAAGCCTGAGCCGCGTGGCACCCAGGGCAAGATGGCCGTGGAGAAGGCGGTCGCGGAGAGGCTCACCAAGGACGCGAGCCACGCCGTCGCGGCCAGCGGCCAGTCCGGCCGTGATACGGTGACCGATGCGCTTGATGACGTTCCAACTGAGGACGCGCAGGCCGTACAGGCTTCCGGGCGGGGGCGGCGACGCTCCCGCAAGGCCAAGTCGGCTGACTAGGTTCTGCCCCTCAGCAGGCAGAAGGTCTGAGGGGTAGGACCTAAGGCCGGTAACACGTAAGGCCTAGTCGGCCGTCAGGTCGGCGACCTCCGACGTTCCGCCCGGTTCGACCAGGACACCGGTAATCCGGTACCCTGGTGAACCGGTGCGCTCATGGCGCGCCCTGTTCGCGCGCCTACCTGGTTCGTCGGTCAAAACAGTGACCATAGCCGGATGCGGGGCGCAGCATCCAGCGAGCAAGTAGTCAGAAGAAGGGTTCCGCGGTGTACGCGATCGTTCGTTGCGGCGGCAGGCAGCAGAAGGTCTCCGTCGGTGACGTCCTCGAGGTGGACAAGGTCGCCGGTGAGGTCGGTTCCACGGTTTCGCTGCCGACGGTGCTCGTCGTCAACGATGGCGACGTGACCACTGAGGCGGGCAAGTTCACGGTTGCCGCCGAGATTCTCGGTGAGACCAAGGGTCCGAAGATCCGGATCCTCAAGTACAAGAACAAGAGCGGCTACAAGAAGCGCCAGGGTCACCGCCAGCGTTACACGCAGGTGAAGATCACCGGCATCGACCAGGCCTGAGTTTCGGGAGTTTTGCGAGATGGCACACAAGAAGGGCGCGTCGTCCACTCGGAACGGCCGTGACTCCAATGCACAGCGGCTTGGCGTGAAGCGCTTCGGCGGCCAGCTGGTCAACGCCGGCGAGATCATCGTCCGCCAGCGGGGCACCCACTTCCACCCGGGCGACAACGTCGGCCGCGGTGGCGATGACACGCTGTTCGCGCTGGCCGCCGGTCACGTGCAGTTCGGTGTCAAGCGCGGTCGTCGCGCAGTGAGCATCGTCCCGGTCGCGGAGTAGATCCGCACCGACAGACGTTAACGGCAGGGGTGGATCGCATACAGCGGTCCACCCCTGTTGGTGTTGTAAGCGGATGTTTCCGCAGATGAGGTAGGAGGGCAGACATGCCGGACTTTGTGGACCAGGTGGTCCTGCACATCAAGGCCGGTGACGGGGGACATGGCTGCGCCTCTGTGCATCGGGAGAAGTTCAAACCGCTGGGCGGTCCTGACGGCGGCAACGGCGGTCGCGGCGGTGACGTGATCCTGGAAGTCGCCCCGAACACCGCCACGCTGCTGGAGTACCACCGCCGCCCGCACCGCAAGGCCGACAACGGCAAGCAGGGATCGGGCGCCAACCGCGACGGCGCCAACGGCGGCGACATCATCCTTCCGGTGCCCGACGGCACCGTGGTCAAGGACGCCGACACCGGCGAGGTCCTGATCGACCTGGTCGGCGCCGGCACCCGCTATGTGATCGCCGAAGGCGGGCACGGCGGGCTCGGCAACGCCGCACTTGCCTCCGCCAAGCGCAAGGCCCCCGGCTTCGCACTGCTCGGCGAGCCCGGCGACGAGCTCGACGTGATGCTGGAGATGAAGAGCGTCGCGGACGTGGCGCTGGTGGGCTTCCCCAGCGCGGGCAAGTCCTCTCTCATCGCCGCCCTCTCCGCGGCCCGGCCGAAGATCGCCGACTACCCCTTCACCACCCTGGTGCCCAACCTTGGCGTGGTGACCGCGGGCGACACCGTCTTCACCGTCGCCGACGTGCCCGGCCTCATCCCCGGCGCGTCGGAGGGCAGGGGGCTGGGGCACGAGTTCCTGCGCCACGTCGAGCGGTGTAACACGCTTGTGCACGTGATCGACTGCGCCACCATGGAGCCCGGCCGCGACCCGATCAGTGACTACGAGGCGATCGAGGTCGAGCTCAAGGCGTACGGCAAGCTGGAGGACCGCCCGCGCCTGGCCGTTCTGAACAAGTCCGACGTGCCGGACGCCCGCGACCTGGCCGACATCGTCCGGCCTATGCTGGAGGAACGGGGTCTGCGGGTCTTCTCGATCTCCGCCGCCACCCACGAGGGCCTCAAGGAGCTGACCTACGCCATGGGCGAGATGGTCGCCGCCGCCCGGGCCGCCGCACCCGTGGCCGAGCCGACCCGCCTGGTCATCAGGCCCAGGCAGCTCGGTGATGCGGGTTTCACCGTGCGCAGGGTCGACGACAACACCTTCCAGGTCACCGGGGTCAAGCCGGAGCGGTGGATCCGCCAGACCGACTTCACCAACGACGAGGCCGTCGGTTACCTGGCCGACCGGCTGGAGCGGCTGGGAGTCGAGGAGGAGCTCACCAAGGCCGGAGCCACGGCCGGGGCCGAGGTGGTCATCGGATCCATGGAGAACGGCTATATCTTCGACTGGCAGCCAACGCTCAACGCCGAGGCGGTGCACCAGGGGCCGCGCGGCACTGACAACCGGCTGGGCTGATCTGCTCACTCTCGGCTCTCGCGAAAGGTGCGTGTTGTGGACGTTGCGCGCGATTGGATCCATACGGCCTCACGACTTGTCGTGAAGGTGGGTTCGTCCTCGCTCACCACCGCGCAGGGGATGATCGACGTCGACCGGGTGGATGCCCTGGTCGATGTGCTCGCGGCCCGGCGCGTGGCCGGCACGCAGATCGTGCTGGTCTCCTCCGGCGCGATCGCGGCCGGTCTCGGTCCGCTGGGCCTGTCCAGCCGGCCGCGTGACCTTGCCACCCAGCAGGCCGCCGCCTCGGTCGGTCAGGGAGTCCTGGTCGCCCGATACACCTCCTCCTTCGCCCGGTACGGCCTGCGTGTCGGCCAGGTGCTGCTGACCGCCGACGACATGATGCGCCGCTCGCACCACATCAACGCCCAGCGCACGCTGAGCCGGCTGCTGGAGCTGGGCATCGTCCCGGTGATCAACGAGAACGACACCGTGGCCACCGACGAGATCCGCTTCGGTGACAACGACCGGCTCGCCGCCTTGGTCGCCCACCTGACCAGGGCCGACGCGCTGGTGCTCCTGTCCGACGTGGACGCCCTCTACGACGGAGATCCCCGCCGTCTCGGCGCCCGCAGGATCGGCGACGTGCGCGGGCCGGAGGACCTGATCGGGGTCGAGCTGGGGAAGGGCGGGGCGGTAGGCACCGGTGGGATGATCACCAAGGTGCAGGCGGCCAGGATCGCCACCGGGGCGGGCGTGCCCGTGGTCCTGACCGCGGCCGCGCACGCCGCCCAGGCTCTCGCGGGCAGCGATGTCGGCACCTACTTCCACCCGGGCGGCCGCCACCCCGGCACCCGTCTGCTCTGGCTGGCCCACGCCACCACCGGCCGCGGCCGGCTCCACTTGGACCCCGGTGCTGTCGAGGCCGTGGTAAGCCGCCGCAAGTCGCTGCTGCCGGCCGGGGTCACCGCCGTCGACGGCGATTTCGCCGCCGGGGATCCGGTGGACCTGTGCGGACCGCGGGGCCGGGTGGTCGCCCGCGGTCTGGTCAACTTCGACGCGACGGAGATTCCGGAGCTGCTCGGCCGTTCCACCTGGGAGCTGGCCACCAGCCTCGGTCCGGAATATGAACGCGAGCTGATCCACCGTGACGACATCGTCATACTGGAGTCCCATCACTAGCTTCATTGGAGCGCGAGATGTCCGATGACTTTCTGAAGGTAGCCCTGGCGGCCAAAGAGGCAGCCGCCGAGCTGGCCCCGCTGCCGAGGGCGCCGAAGGACGCCGCGCTCCGGATGGTCGCCGACGCGCTGGTGGCCCGGTCAGCCGAGATCATCGCAGCCAACGCGCTCGATGTGGACAGGGCACGGGAGAGCGGTGTCTCCGAATACATGATCGACCGGCTCCGGCTCGACGAGGCCCGTGTCGGGGCAATTGCCGAGGCGGTCCGCCGGGTCGCCGACCTGCCTGACCCGGTGGGCGAGGTGATCCGGGGCAGCACGCTGCCCAACGGGCTGGAGCTGCGCCAGTTCCGGGTGCCGCTCGGCGTGATCGGCATCATCTACGAAGGCCGTCCCAACGTGACCGTGGACGCCGCCGCGCTCTGCCTGAAGAGTGGCAACGCCACCCTGCTGCGGGGATCGTCCAGTGCCTACGAGTCGAACACCGTCCTTGTCAGGATCATGCAGGAGGCGCTGGCGGGCACGGAGGTCCCGGCGGGAGCGGTGCAGCTGGTCCCGGGTCTGACCCGCGACTCGGTCAAGGAGCTCATGCGGGCTCGCGGCCTGGTCGACGTGCTGATCCCGCGTGGCGGGGCCTCGCTGATCAAGTCGGTGGTCGAGGAGTCCACGGTCCCGGTCATCGAGACCGGAGTGGGCAACTGCCACGTCTACGTCGACGCCGCCGCCGACATCGACCTCGCAATCGCGATCCTGCTCAACTCCAAGGTCCAGCGGCCCTCGGTGTGCAACGCCGCGGAGACGTTCCTGGTGCACGCCGCCGTGGCCGACACCTTCGTGCCACGCGCGCTGGCCGCGCTGGCCGCGCAGGGCGTGACGGTGCACGGTGACGCCCGGATCGCGGCCTACGGTGACGTGGTGCCGGCCGGCGAGGAGGACTTCCGCACCGAATATCTCTCGCTGGACATCGCCGCCGCCGTGGTCGACTCGCTGGAGGACGCGGTCGCGCACATCAGGAAGTACGGCTCAGGCCACACCGACGCGATCGTCACCCGCTCGATCGGTGCGTCCCGCAGGTTCGTCTCGCTGGTCGACTCCGCGGCCGTGGCGGTCAACGCCTCGACCCGGTTCACCGACGGGGGCGAGTTCGGCTTCGGCGCGGAGATCGGCATCTCCACCCAGAAGCTGCACGCGCGCGGGCCGATGGGCCTGTCCGAGTTGACCTCCACCAAGTGGGTCTACACCGGGGAGGGCCATCTGCGCACCGCCACGGGCACGGTTGTCGCCTCTGAGGCCAGCGGCGGGTAGGAGAAACGCCGGGGCGTGAGCTGTTGGTGAGGCTCGCGCCCCGGAGCTCAGCCGACGGACTGGCGCAGCGTCCCGGCCGTGACCTGGTGTAGTGGTGTGTCGCTCTGAGTAATCGCGGCCGCCTGTGGTTTGACTGGGTTCATGGAATGCGAGCGCTGGTCATGAGACGTTTCCTGTACGACCTGGCCGCGCTGATCGTGCGGCTCGTCCTCGGCGTGGTCTTCATCGCGCACGGGTGGCAGAAGTTGGGCGCCGGGGGGATCAACGGCACCGCCGCCACGTTCACCTCGATGGGTGTGCCCCTGCCCCGGCTGGCCGCCGTGTTCGCCATAGTCATCGAGCTGGGTGGGGGAATCCTGCTCATCCTGGGCCTGCTGACCCCGCTCGTCGCCCTCCTGATCGTCGCGAACATGCTCGGCGCGTTCTTCTCCGTGCACGCAGGTAAAGGCGTGTTCGTGTCGGAGGGCGGATTCGAGCTGGTCGCCGCTCTGGGTTCGGCGGCGTTGCTGCTGGCCGCCGGGGGCGCGGGCCGGATCAGCCTGGACCGCCTGATCTTCGGCCGGCGTGGACGGCGTCACCGGGATCATGAGAACGCGTCGGCGTACGTTCCGCCGATCAAGGACGAGTCCCCGCCGAGCACCCCGCCGACCACGGCCCAGCCGCAGCAGCCGACCCCGCCGGAAGACGCCGGCCCCGGATCTCGCCCCGAACCGCCGGACGTCGGATACCCGCCATGCTGATCTTTCAGCTGGTACGGCGTGCCGTCGGAAATTCGTCACGCCTGCCCGCTATGGTGTTGTCTCCTATGGCTGGAGGGCAGGGGAGCGAGCGGGAGCGAGCGACCCGATAGGCACAGCGGTCTTGGACCCATGTGGCTGACGCAGGAGGTCACGTGGGTCGTCTCGGGCGCGTCGGCTCCTACACGTTGGTGGAGCGCCTCGGCCGGGGCGGCATGGGCGACGTTTATCTCGCCACCAACCGCCGTGGAGAGGGCGTCGCGCTCAAGATGCTCCACGACGTCGTCGCCGCCGACTCAGAGGCCCGGATACGACTCGAACGCGAGGTCCGTGCCCTCCGCAGGGTCGAGAGCCCCTATGTCGCACGCGTCGTCGATGCCGATCTTGCCTGCGAGCGGCCCTATCTGGTCATGGAGCACATCGAGGGGGACACCCTCCTGGAACGCGTGCGGCGCGACGGTCCGCTCCAGGGGACCTCTCTGGTCGTCCTCGCTCAAGGGCTGGCCACCGCACTGTCGATCATCCACGCGGCCGGGGTCGTCCACCGCGACCTCAAGCCCGCCAACGTGCTGGTCAACGCCGAGGACGAGCCTGTCCTGATCGACTTCGGCATCGCCCAGGTTCTGGACGCCACCCGGCTCACCATGACCGGCACCTTTCTCGGCACCCCGAGCTATGCCGCCCCCGAGCTTTTCGTGGACGAGCCCGTGGGCGAGCCCGCCGACGTGCACGCGTGGGCGGCCACGGTCGCCTTCGCCGCGACCGGACGTCCCACTTTCGGCCGTGGTACGGCCGAGGCTCAGATGTACGCCATCCTCAACGGCCAGGCCGATCTCGCGGGCATTCCCGCGGCCCTGCTCCCTCTGATCCGGGCCGCCCTCCACCGCGAGGCGGCCAAACGTCCCACCGCGGCCCTCCTCGCCGCCCGCCTCGCGCGTCTCGCCCGGGCCACATCGCCCGGGTCGGCACCGCCGAAGGCGGTCAGGCCGGTTGCGGAGAGGGCGGTCTCCGGCACGCCGAAGGCGGTCAGGCCGGTTGCGGAGAGGATGGCCTCCGGCACACCGAAGAAGCCGGAGACGCGGGCCAGGGCCATCCGGAAGACGTCCAGGGGGAGGAAGGGTAGCGGTACGGAAACCGCGACCGGTGGCCGGGCGGGACCGTTGCCCGCGGGGAACGCGGCATTAATCCTGCTGGCGGTGCTGGCCGTGCCATGCGTGGTGGCCACCCTGCTGTGGCCGCTGGCCACCTTCGCCGTCACCGGCGTCTTCGCCGTCCTGGCTCGCACGATCTGGGTCGGGCACTGGCTGGTCAGGAAACGCACATCGGCCAGGGCCCGGGGCATCCTGCGTATCGTGAGCTTCCCGTTGACCTTCGTGGTGTCGCTGCTGACCGCGCTGGCCTGGCCGGGGCTGCCGGCGGTGGGGCTCGCGGGCGGCGTGCTGTGGCTGACCCTCGGGGCGTCGTTGCCGCCGGAGTGGTGGTCGCACCCCACTCCCGTCGCCGTCGCCGGCATCGTTTTCGGCGTCGTCTGCGGCGGGATCATCGGACGGGAGGTTGAGCGGATCAGCTCTGAGATCCCCGAACTCCGCAAGGAGGGCCTGCGGGCGCTCGCCGTGCTGGGTGGATTCGTCGCTCTGTGCGCGGCGGCCGTGCGCGCGATCGCCCTCCTGGTCTGAGGACTGCCGTCTCACCACCAGAAAGGTCCAGAAGATGGGCTTCTGGACCTTTCTCGCGATTATGTCTAGTTACCGTCACGGCGGGAGAAGCGGTTGAAGATGCGCTCTCCGGCGTTGACCGCGCCCTCGGCCACGTCACGCAGGACGCCGATGAAGGGGTCCTGGGACTGTGACCAGGACTCACGGTAGGAACGGGCGGCGGCCTTGACCTCTTCGGACACCTTGGCGTTCGCGTCGTCGGCGCGGCGGGGATAGGTGCCGCCGATGATCGTGTCGTACTCGCCGCTGCGGCGCCACTTGTCCAGCTCGGCCACCCGGGAGACCGCGAACGGGTGGGTGGTGCCGAGCAGGTTGAGGACCTTGAGCAGGCCGTCACGGACGTCGCCCGCCGTGTCGTACTCGCGTGCCTGGTCGAGGAAGGCCTCGATGTTCATCTCATGTAGGCGTGACCCCCCGGCGAGCTTCATCAGCGCACGCAGCGCGGCGTCGGGGTCCTGGCCGCAGAGCAGGCCACCGCGGTCGGCGGAGAGCTCGGACTTGCGATGCCACTCCTCCAGGCCGGCGACGATCGCGCGCAGGCCGATGTAGCCGAGCGGGATCCAGGCCACGCGGGTGGCCAGGCGGGTGAGGATGTCCAGCATGGTGCGGTAGACGGCATGGCCGGACAGGATGTGCGCGGTCTCGTGGCCGACGACGAAGCGCAGCTCCTCCGAGTCCATCAGGTCGAGCAGGCCGGTGGAGACGACGATGAACGGATCGTCGAACCCGATCGCCTTCGCCTGGACCAGCGGGCTCTGCTGGACGTAGACCTCGGGAATGCGAGGAAGATCCAGTGCGTAGGCCGCGTCACGGGCCATGTCGTGCAGGGTGCGGAACTGGGTGTCGCTGGTGCGCACGGCCGAGGCGAGGTAGATCAGGCGTAGGCGGCGCTCGCTGATCAGTCCGGACATCTGCTTGAGCACCGTGTCGAACCCGCTGAGCGAGCGCAGAGCGACCAGCGCGGACCGGTCAGCGGGATGTTCGTAGGCACGTGAGCTGATGCCGGGAAGCTGCACGCGGTTGCGATCCGGGATGGTGGTCATGTCCGGCATGCTACGTCGGGTCCGCCGGGTACGCGCGGGGGGCGGTCAAAAGCCGCGCGCGGCTTACGCGTATGGTCCCTCCCATGATGAACGCGCCCACCGGTCAGGGGAAGCGCCGTCTAGGCGTCATGGGTGGCACCTTCGACCCGATCCACCACGGGCACCTGGTCGCAGCCAGCGAGGTCGCCCACCACTTCGCCCTCGACGAGGTGGTCTTCGTGCCGACCGGCCGCCCGTGGCAGAAGGCCGACAAGAGGGTGTCCGCGCCCGAGGACCGCTACCTGATGACGGTCATCGCGACCGCCTCCAACCCGCGCTTCTCGGTGAGCCGGGTGGACATCGACCGGCCGGGCCCGACCTTCACCATTGACACCCTGCGGGACATCACCGCCGCCTGGGGCCCGGACGTGGAGCTGTACTTCATCACCGGGGCCGACGCTCTCGCCCAGATCCTGAGCTGGCGTGACGTCGACGAGCTGTTCACCATCGCCCACTTCGTCGGTGCCACCCGGCCCGGACACCCCCTGCACGACCCGGGGCTGCCGGAGGGCAAGGTCAGTCTGGTGGAGATCCCGGCGCTGTCCATTTCGTCCTCGGAGTGCCGGGAACGGGTCGCCACGGGACGGCCCATCTGGTACCTCGTTCCTGACGGTATCGTTCAGTACATCAACAAGCGCGGTCTCTACCGCTACGTGAGCCCCTGATCGGTCCGCTGATCCGTCCGCGGCACGGAATCGGGTGGCACACGGCAGGCGTTGTACCTGTGGCGCTTCTTCAACGAGCGCCCTATCGGGCACCCTATAGGTGACAACGCCGACTACAGGAGGACTAACCGACACCGTGACCGCAACCGACAGATCCGTCCAGCTCGTCAGACTCGCCGCCGAGGCCGCCGCGGACAAGCTGGCCGATGACATTCTCGCCTACGACGTGAGCGAGCAGCTCGTCATCACTGACGCGTTCGTGCTCTGCTCCGCCACCAACGACCGTCAGGTCCGCGCCATCGTCGATGAAATCGAGGAGAGGCTGCGGATCGAGGCCGATGCCAAGCCCGTCCGCCGCGAGGGCGAGCGTGAGGGCCGCTGGGTCCTCCTGGACTACATCGACATCGTCGTGCACGTCCAGCACGAGGAGGACCGCACCTTCTACGCTCTGGAGCGACTGTGGAAGGACTGTCCTTCCATCGCTCTGCCGGACAGCGTGCGGCAGGCCGCCGCCCAGCGCGCCCGCGAGGCGGTAGCTGAGTGAGTCGCCGTGTCGTCTGTCTGAGGCATGGCCAGACACGGTGGAACGTCGAGCAGCGTTTCCAGGGCCACAGCGACATCCCGCTGGACGAGACCGGCGTGGCGCAGGCGGCCCGCGCCGCCTCGTTGCTCGCCTCCCTCCGCCCCAGCATGATCGTCTCTTCCGATCTCCAGCGGGCACTGGACACCGCCTCGGCGCTGGGGCGCGTCGCCCGACTTGAGGTGACCGTGGACAAGGACCTGCGCGAGCGCGGGGGTGGCGAGTGGGAGGGCCTCACCCGCGAGGAGATCTCCGTCGGCTGGCCCCGCGAGTTCGCCGCGTGGGAGGCTCCGGGCGGCGAGCAGGTCGTCGACGTCGCCGAAAGGGTCTCGACGTCGATCCGCCGCTGGGCGGCCGAACTCGAGTCCGACGGCCTGCTGGTGGTCGCCTCTCACGGGGCGGCGATCCGGCTCGGCATCGCCAGGCTGATGGGCCTGCCGGAGGAGCTGTGGCCCGCTCTGGGGGGCCTGGGGAACTGTTCGTGGTCGGTGCTGGAGGAGGGGCGTAAGGGCTGGCGCCTGCTTGAGCACAACGCCGGCACGCTCCCCGAGCCGGTTCAGAGCGACGACAGTCCCGAGGCCACGGAAGACTGATCCCGCGGCGCGGCTTGCGCTCGAAATGACGGGCGCGAGCCGTACGGCTGTCGATTAGGTGAACATGTCAATGTCCCTATATGCTTCCGGAGCGCCGCAACGAGAGCACTCGAAGCGGTGACCAGGGGCTATGGCGCAGCTGGTAGCGCGCCTCCATGGCATGGAGGAGGTCTGGGGTTCGAATCCCCATAGCTCCACAGCACACACCGCTCCCGAACCGCGCAAGCGCGGTTCGGGAGCGTTTTTCGTTTTTCGCCGGAACAGCCGCCGCGAGTGCGCACCCTGCGATGTCATCGTTCCGTGCGCGCCGCACAGCCTCCCCCCCGCAGGCCGTACGGACCGGTCACGAGCGGCCCGCAGACGCGTCGTAGAGCCGTACCAGGGACTGGGCGGTCGCCGCCATCAGGTCGCGGAGCTCGGCGGGGGAGACGACCTCCAGGTCCTCGCCGAACCGCAGGAAGTCGCTCAGGGCGTGCGGGAGCGACTCGATGGGGACCGTGATCTGTGTCCAGCCGTCCGGGCCCGGAGGTTCGGCGCCGGCCTCGGCCGCCCGCAGGACGGCGGGGCGGACCATGTCGGGCAGGCGCTCCATCCCGTCCGGCGAGAGGCGGACGACGGCCTCGCCCCGCAGGAGCCGCGCCTCGAACTCCTCCAGGGCGCCGTTCCAGTGGGCGGCGAGATCGAATCCGGCGGGACGGGTGAAGGTCTCCGGGAGCGCGTGCAGCTCGCGGATCTGGGAGACCCGGTAGGTGCGTACGTTCTCGTCGCCGCCGCAGGCGATGAGGTACCAGCGGCCGGCCTTGAGCACCAGCCCGTACGGCTCCAGCCTCCGCACCACCTCCCGGGGGGTCTTCCAGCGGTGGTAGCGGATCTCCAGCCGGCGCTCGTTCCACACCGCGTCGGCGACCGCCGCCAGGTGTGGGGTCTCGTCGGCGCCGTGGTACCAGGTCGGGGTGTCGAGGTGGAAACGCTCGCGTATCCGCCCGGCCCGGTCGCGGAGCTCGACCGGGAGCGCGGCCATGAGCTTGAGCTGGGCGGCCGTCACCACCGACCCGAGCCCGAGTTCGGCGGCGGGTCCCGGCATCCCGGCGAGGAAAAGCGATTCGGCCTCTTCCGAGGTCAGGCCGGTGAGCCGGGTGCGGTAGCCCTCCAGCAGCCGGTAGCCGCCCGAGGGGCCGGCGTCGCCGTACAGGGGGACACCGGCCGAGTGGAGCGACTCCACGTCCCGGTAGACGGTCCGGACCGAGACCTCCAGCTCGGCCGCCAGCTCCTGCGCGGTCATCCGGCCGCGGGTCTGGAGCAACATCAGCAGGGAGAGGAGCCGGCTCGCGCGCATGAGCTGAATTATCTTGGAAAACGCTGACAGTAGGTGTCAGTGGTCCGGATTTAGTCTCACCGCATGAACGACTTCGACTTCCACATCGGCACCTGGGCAGTGGCCAACCGCAGGCTCACCACGCTGTTCGCCGGCAGCACCGACTGGGACGAGTTCCCCGCGACCTCGGTCGCCAGGCCCGTTTTCGGCGGCGCGGCCAACGTCGACGAGATCACCTTCCACACCAGGGGGTTCTCCGGATTCACCCTGCGGCTGTTCGACGTCCAGCGTGAGGAGTGGTCCCTCTACTGGGCCAGCAGCCGGACCGGAACGCTCTTCCCGCCGGTCGTGGGCCGGTTCGCCGACGGCCGGGGTGAGTTCTACGGCGACGACACCCACGAGGGCATGCCGATCAGGGCCCGTTTCATCTGGTCGGAGATCACGCCTGTCTCCGCCCGCTGGGAGCAGGCGTTCTCCGCCGACGGCGAGAAGACCTGGGAGACCAACTGGGTCATGGAGCTCACCAAGGCGTAGGAGCGCCGCTCAGCCTCCATCGAGCTCGCGGAGCCGTACCCCGGCGTCGGGGATGCGGTCCTCGCCGAACACCGCGATGCCGTGCTGTTCGAGCAGAGCGGTGGTGACACCGCTGCCGGGCAGGCGGCGGCCGGCGAAGCCGCCGTCGTAGATGGTCAGGCTTCCGCAGGAGGGGCTCCCCTCCTTCAGGATCGCCACCCTGACACCGAGGGCCTGGGCGGCGGCGAGTGCCGCCCGGGCGCCCGCCAGGAAGGCCTGGGTGACGTCGGTGCCGTCGGTGGCCAGCACCCGGGCGGTGCCGGCGAGCACGGCCGCGCCTCCGGCGCCGCCCTCGATCTCGGCGGCCGGGCGGGGGACGGGCAGCCCGCCCTCGACCTCCGGGCAGAACGGGACGAGGCGGCCCTCCTGCCGCCAGGTGGCCAGCAGCGCGTCACCACTCGTCTTGGCGGCTCCGTCGTAGCGGACCTTCCGCCCCATCAGACAGGCGCTGACCATGACCTTCTCCATGGCCCCAGCGTACGTGCCGCGGAGCGGAGGGCGAGGGGGGCGGGCAGTACCCTACTGCTCATGTCTGCCGTCCCTGTGATGTCTCGATGATCGGCCCGCTCGCGACCGGCGTGATCGTGCTCTCCCTGGTGATCGTGGCGATCAGCCTGGTGGTCGCCGTGCGTAACAAGCCGATGGGGACCGTGCTTCTCGTGACGCTCGGAGTGCTGGAGGCCGGCCTGCTGGTCCAGGCCGGATTCGCGATCGCCGGGCTGGTCAGGGGAGAGAGGCCGGAAGAGACGGCGACCTTCATCGGCTATCTCGCGGGCACCCTGGTGATCCCGCCGGTCGCGGCCTTCTGGGGGCTCGGCGAGCGCACGCGCTGGGGGCCGGCCGTGATCGCGGTGGCGGCTTTCACGATCTGTGTCATGGTCGGGCGGCTGCTGCAGATCTGGCAGGGAACGGCATGAGCGAGCCGGCGATCGGCAGCGGGCCGGGGCGGGCCCTGGTCGCGGTCTACGGGGTGTTCGCCCTCGCCGCGGGGGCGCGTGCCGCCGTGCAGATGGCGACGCGGTTCGGCGAGGCCCCGCTGGCCTACTCGCTGTCGGCCTTCGCCGCGGTGGTCTACATCATGCTCACCATGGCGCTGGCGCGGGAGAACCGACGGCTGGCGCTGGCCGCCTGCGGCATCGAGCTGGCGGGGGTGCTCATCGTCGGCACACTGAGCATGGTCGACCCGGAGGCGTTCCCGCGCGCCACGGTGTGGTCCGGTTACGGCAGCGGCTACGTGTTCATCCCGCTCGTCCTGCCGGTTCTCGGTCTTTACTGGCTTTCGCGCCGCACGTAGTCCGGGCGGCCGGAGGTCACCGCCGGCCCCCGGGGCCGCGCATCCGACGTTCACGGCCGGCGTCGACAGAGCCGGGTCGCAACCTGCAAAGGGAGAAGTGGCCCGGTTTTCGCATTGTCAGGGGTCCACGAGGGCGGGAACAGAGCGATGTGTCACTTCTGTTACAGTTGCAGTCACCCAATCATCCTACGATTGGGCGACCGTTGCTGAAGGAGGACTGACACCCCCATGACCGTGCTCACCCAGGAGATGCGGGGCCGCACCGGTAGGACGACGGGATCTCTGGCCTGGTTGCTCGTGGCGGGCATCGTCCTCGCCGCCCTGAACCTGCGCACCGCCGTCACCAGCGTGGGGCCGGTCCTCGACCGCATCTCGTCAGGCCTGGGCATGTCGGGGGTGGGAGTCGGGCTCCTCACCACACTGCCCGTGCTCATCTTCGCATCGGTCGGTGCCGTGACGCCGGCGCTGGCCAGGAGGGTCGGTGAGCACCGGCTACTGCTGCTCGCCCTGATCACCCTCGGCACGGGCCTGCTGATCCGCGCCATGGTGGGCTCGGCGGGGGTGTTCCTGTTCAGCAGCGCCCTGGCGCTGTCCGGGGGCGCGGTGGGCAACGTGCTCATCCCCACCCTGATCAAGCGCCACTTCCCGAGCAGGGCCGGGACCATGACCACCGTCTACACCACTGCGCTCGCGGTGGGCACGATGCTCGCGGCCGCCGCGACCGTGCCGATCGAGCGGGCCGCCGACGGCAACTGGCATGTTGCCCTAGGGGTGTGGGCGGCGCTGGCCGCTGTCGCCGCCATTCCGTGGCTTGCGCTGTTGCGCAGTGAGCCGGAGCGGGACACGGGCAGCAACGATTTCGGACCCCGGGCCCTGGTCCGGAGCAAGCTGGCCTGGTCGGTCGCCGCGTACTTCGGCACGCAGAGCATGGTGGCCTACATCATGTTCGGGTTCCTGCCCAGGATCCTCACCGACGGCGGCTACACCAGCGGCCAGGCCGGGCTGGTGCTGGGCGTTTTCACCGCGATCGGTATCCCGGTCTCGATGGTCGTGCCCTGGCTCGCTTCGAAGTTCGCAGACCAGCGACCCGTGGTGGCCTCGTTCGTGGCCTTCTACACGATCGGCTTCCTCGGTCTGTGGCTGGCCCCGACGGGGCCGGCGTGGGTGTTCGCGATCCTGGTCGGCATCGGGATGGGATCCTTCCCGCTCGCGCTGACCATGCTCGCCCTGCGTACCCGCACCCCGGAGGCCACCGCCGCGCTGTCCGCCTTCGGGCAGAGCGTCGGATACCTCATCGCGGGTGCCGGTCCCCTGCTCGTCGGCGTGATGCACGAGTCGACCGGTGGCTGGACGCTGCCGTTCCTGCTCCTGTTCGCGGTGATCGGGGTGCAGTTCGCGGTCGGCTGGCACGCGGGCCGCTCCCACTACCTGGAGGACGAGCGGGTCCTCGCCGGTTGACGTCCCCGTGCCGGTACGGCTTGCACCTCCTCGGGGGCGGCGCAAGCCGTACTGGCATGATGATGGGATGGAAATCGGTGGATCGACGCGGGTCAGCTACCCGGTGGGTGAGGTTCGGGGACGTTCGGCGGTCGTGGGGGCCGTGCCGGTGGGGGATCGGCACGGGACGATCGTGGCCGAGACCCCGTTTCACCCGCTGGACCACACCTGGCCGGACCAGCCCGCCGACACGGGGACGATCGGCGGGCTGGCGGTCGTCGACTGCGTGACGGGGGCCGTGCAGGAGGGCGGGGAGACCGTCCACCTCGGCGAGGACATCCCGGTGCGCCGGGGCACCCCCGGCTGGAACTGGCTGGTCGTCCACGTCACCGACACGCCGGTGCCGGGCGGGGAGGTCGAGCTGCTGGTGGACGGCGACAACCGCCGCGCGCTGTCGGCCGGGCACACCGCCTGCCACCTCACCGCGCTCGCGCTCAACGCGGCGCTGGCCGGCAGGTGGCGCAAGGAGGTCCCGGCGGACGGGCTCGGCCATCCCGACTTCGACCAGACGGCCATCACCTCCTCACGGATCCTGCCGGGCGGCAGCCAGGACGTCTACCGCCTGGGCAAGTCCCTGCGCCGCAAGGGGTTCACCGCCGAGGGGCTGGCGGAGGAGCTGCCGGAGATCGCCCAGCGGGTCAACGACCGGCTCAAGGAGTGGATCGCGGCCGACGCCCCCGTCTGGGTCGACAGCCCCGGCCCCGAGCTGACCGCCCGCCGTACCTGGCACTGCGGCCTGCCTGACGGCGAGGTCGCCATCCCGTGCGGCGGCACGCACCTGTCGCGCACATCCGAACTAGGTTCGGTCGTCGCGACCCTGGAGCTGTCCGGCGACGGCTCCGAGCTGGTCATGCACACCGCCGCCGGCTAGGGATTCCCAGCATCACGGCACGGCCGTCCGCGGGTCCACGCGGATCAGGCAGGGACGTGAGCGCCGACGGCGTGAAGTGCGGCCCGCGCGGCGGTCAGGGCGCTGTGCGAGGAGACCTCACTGAGCAGGCCGGGGGCCGCGACCGCGTCCCCCGCCAGCCAGACACCGTTCCCCCTGTCGATCGCCGGCCGGTCCCGCCAGGACAGTCCGGGCAGGTCCAGAGCTCCGCTACGGCCGTTCGCGGTGGCCTCCCGCCGCCAGGTCGTCCGCTCCCGCCAGTCGGGCAGCCCGAGATCGGCCAACCGTTCGGCCCTGGCGACCGCCTCCGCCTTCGACTCGTCCCGCCGTACCGGCATCTCGATCTGGACCAGGGCGTGCCCGGTGGGCGCGAGCGAGACGTCCGGCAGGCTGTACTGCTCCAGGAAGCCGCCCTCGTCCAGGTCCGAGACGACGAAGACGTCCTTGGGGTGTCTGGTGAGGCCGAGGTCGAGCAGGACCGCCCTGCCGCTCTCCCAGCGCAGCGATCCGTCGCCGAGCAGCGTCCTGGCGGCGTCCAGCGAGGTCGCCACGATCACCGGGGTGTCCTCGGAGAGGCGGTCCACCCGGGCGCCGGTCTCGATCCGCACGCCCAGCCCGCGCGCGTGAGCGGCCATCCGGTCGACCACCCGCTGCCAGCCGCCGACGACGTACCGCGGTGCCGGGTACTGCGGTGCGGCCGCCCGCAGTATCCGTTCCCAGACGAACGCCGCCGACAGCCGCGCGGGGTCGGCGTCGTAGGTGATCACGCCGACCAGTCCCGAGGCGGCCCGCATCGCCTCCTCGCCGAGGTGCCGGGTGGCCCAGGTGCGGAAGTCCTCCTCCACCGGAGCCCGGAGCCGGCGCTTGGCGGTGATCGCCCTCATCAGCGGCCAGGGCGGCGCCGAGGTGAGGCGGTCGCCGTGGCGGAACCTGAACCTGACAAGCTCGCCGAGCGTGGGCCTGCGGAACGGCTGGACCAGCCCCCTGGCCGCCATCCAGCGCCAGGGTTCGCCGTCAGAGTAGAAGACGTGGGTGCCGTCGTTGGCGATGTACGGCGCGGCGGTGCTCCGAGCCCGGCCGCCGAGCGTCCGGTGCGCCTCGTGAACGGTGACCCTCGCGCCGCCCTCGGCACACGCGATGGCCGCGGTGAGCCCTGCGAGCCCGCCGCCGATGATGGTGATCTCTGATGTCATGCCCTTACGACGCACCCGGTGGGGGCGTCCGTGACGTCACAGGTGCGACATCTTCTCCGGATTGGTGACCAGGAAGACGGTCTGGATCAGCCCATCCCCGATGACCAGGGAGAACACCGTGATCGGCCGCCCGCCGGCGATCACCACGGCTGCCGGGGCGCCGTTCACGTCCCTGAGTTCCAGTTCGAAACCGGGGGTGAGATCGGTGCCCAGCGACTCCATGAACCTCCGCGTGCCCTCCTCCGACGCGATCGAGGACAGGAAACGCATCACCTTCTCCGCGCCGGTGATGACCCGCAACGGGGCCTTGGCCCTGCCGCCGCCGTCGCTGACCAGCGACACGTCTTCGGCGAGCATGGCGGTCAGCGCGTCCAGATCGCCCTCGACGGCCGCGCCGACGAACCGCTCGGTGAGCCTGCGCCGCTCGTTCCGATCCACGTCGAACCGGGGCCTGCGCTCCTGCACGTGCTGCCTGGACCGCCGGGCGAGCTGCCGGGCCGTCGTCTCGGTGCGGCCGATGATCTCGCCGATCTCGGTGTACGGCAGGGCGAACGCCTCTCGCAGCACGAACACCGCGCGCTCCAGCGGGGACAGGGTCTCCAGGACCACCAGCAGCGCCAGCTCGACCGAGGCGGCCAGCTCGACGTGTTCGGCCACATCGGGCACGGTGCTGACCAGTTCGGGCAGCCACGGCCCGACGTAGGACTCGCGCCGTGACTTCGTCCGCCGCAGACGGTCGATGGAGAGCCGGGTCGTCACCCTGATCAGGTAGGCCCGGTCATCCTCGACCTCGGCCGTGTCCACCCCCGACCAGCGCAGCCAGGCTTCCTGGACGACGTCCTCGGCGTCGGTCACGGTGCCCAGGATCCGGTAGGCGACCCCGGTCAGCAGGTCGCGGTGTTCCTCGAAGCGCTCGACGGCCATAGAAGTAAAGACGTATCACGGGATACCGGCGTGACATGACCAAGCTGATGATGATTTCTCCATGCGATCTACCGGTTGATTGCGAAATTCGGCGACAACGGGGTGGTCCGTGACGCCTACGTCCTGTCTTCCGTGATCATCACCGCGAGCTCCGTGGCCGCCGCCGCCGTCGCTCTCGTCTCCGGCATGATGGCGCGCGGGGTGTCCGATGTGGGCTAAGATTTCATCTGCGTCGCAAGGGGCTATGGCGCAGCTGGTAGCGCGCCTCCATGGCATGGAGGAGGTCTGGGGTTCGAATCCCCATAGCTCCACAGAGGGCCGTTCTTGAGACGGCCTGAAGGAAGTTGACGGAATCCCGTCCGATCATCTCGATCGGACGGGATTTCATCGTTTCCGGCTGACGGGCCGTCAGCCTCGCCGCCACTTCTGGTTGGCGCCGCCGTTGCATTCCCACTGCTGCAGCGGGGTGCCGGTGCCGCCCCAGGCGGTGACGTCCACGCACTTGTTGGCCTGCGGATTCACCAGGTCACCGGCGCCGCTGAGGACGAACTGCTGTGCCGGGTTGCCGCTGCAGTTGGCGAGCTGGATGGCGGCGCCGTTGGCGGTGGAGCCCCAGGCCACGTCCATGCAGAGACCGAAGGCGCGGATGGTGCCGTCGCCGGGGAACGTCCAGTTCTGGGCGTTGGTGCCGTTGCAGTCCCACAGTTGCAGGCGCTGTCCTTCGACGCCGTTGCTGTTGGGCACGTCGATGCACTTGTCCTGCCAGCCGATGATCCGGCTGGTGTTCCCGCCGCCGGCGGTGGTCAGGCTCAGGCCGTACGCGCCGAGGATTTCGTTGACCGGCTGGTAGAAGGTGGTGCCGCCGCTTGAGCAGTTGCCGGAGCCGCCGGAGGTGACGCCCTGGGCCTGGTCACCGGCGATCCAGGCGCCGCCCGAGTCACCGCCTTCGGCGCAGGCGGTGGTCTGAGTGAGTTCGTAGACCAGCGACCCGGAGTAGTTGACGGTCACGTTCTTGGCCTGGATGACGCCGCAGCGCCAGCCCGTGGTGCGCCCGGACCGGCAGACGGAGGCACCGACCACGGCTTCCCGGGAGCCTGCCACGGAGACGTTGCCGCCGCCGTAGTTGTTGACCCACGGGCGGGGCGTCCAGTTGCCATTGGTACGTACCCAGGCGTAGTCGTTGCCGGGGAACGACGAACCGGCGAAGGTGCCCTGGCTGACGTTGTTGTAACCGAGGGTGGGGCTGCCGGCGCCGCCGCAGTGCCCGGCGGTGACGAAGCCGCCGTTGTTGACCGCGAAGCCCACCGAGCAGAGCGTGTTGCCGTTGATGACGTACTGGTCGCCACCGCGGATGTCGTAGAGAGGCCTGGGTGCCTCGCCGACGGAGATCTTTACCGCCGCGGTATCGACGGCGCTGGCCTTGACGAAACGCTGGGCGGCGTCGTGGTCGGCCGCCGACACCACCACGGTGTTCGCGGCTACATCCACGTGCCAGCTGTAGACGTCCTTGCCAGCGGCCTGGGCGGCCCGGTCGAGTGTGGCCTTCGTGACGGCCAACTGCTTCTCGCTGCGTGGTACGAGCACCGGTAGCGCGCCCGCCGCGCGGACGAGGTCGGCGTCATGGCTGTCCAGAACGCCGACGGTCAGTCGTCCCTCGGCGGGGGCGAACCAGGCGCCGGCGAACCGGTCGGCGAGGCGCGTGCGAAGGTTCCGTTCCACCACGGAGGCCGCGGCCTCGTGAGCCTGCCGGATGCGCGCCTGCGTGACGGTCAGGCCGAGATCTCGTTGCAGTGCCTCCTGCTGGGGTGCGGCGGACGCGGACGGATCCGGGCTGGGATCGGGTAGGGGGGCGGCCTGTGCGGGCACGGAGGGGAAGACAAGCGCAGCGGCGAGCACCGCCACGCTGGTCAGCACGGTGAATCTCACGACAGGTCCTCTGAGGGGGTGGGGCGTGGACGAGGCGTGAGAGCGCTCTCTGAAAAAGAACTTTTACATTTGTAATATTTAAAGTCAATAAGGATTTATAGCTAAATGTGATCGACGAGTGAGGCGCAGCCAGGGTCAGCCCAGTTTCCTGGCGTAGGCCCGGGCGAACGCCTGCTGCACCAGGGCGGTCGCCGGTCCGGCCACGCGGGTGTACCACCGTCCGGGACGGGTGAATGCCTGGACGGTGAACCACACCCGGCCATCCCCGGCCCGCTCCAGCAGGAAGCTCTCCTCCCCGCTCTCGGGGTGTCCCGGCAGTGTGCCGTAGGCGAAACCGGCCCGATTCTCCTCCTCGGCCACCCATACCACCCGGCAGGGTATGAGCAGCCGCACCGGCCCCGCACCGAGGCCGCAGACCACCGTCACGCCCGGCGCTGCCCGGGGCGCGGACGCGACCGGGCGGAGCCCCAGCCGGGCGTGCACCTGCCAGGTGAGCAGGGACTCGGCGGCGTGGTCCAGGGCCGTTCCCGGCCCGAGGCGCCGACGGTAGCGCAGGACCCGGTAGCCCGCGGGGGCCGTTCCGGTACTGCTCGCGCCGACGTCAGGGTAGGAGAACTCCGCGTCGCGGTAACGATCGAGAAGGTCCATCTCGCTCCTCACAGGGGTTCAGGTCGTAGCCGGAGCCAGGCACCGATCGCGCACAGGGCGAATCCGAAGGCGTTCAGCAGACTATGGGTGGCGACCATCCAGTTCACCGGCAGCCTCGGCAGGCCGGCCGCCTCGCCCAGCGCCCAGCTCAGGGCCAGCACCATGGACACCGTCAGGACGAGGGCGGACACGCCGAGGAGGACGCGGGTCGGACGGTCGTGGCCGCCCTGCCCGCCGTACCGGCGGATAATCGCTTGTCGACAGGTGCCGTGTCCGGGAGCATGGCCGCCATGTCGCTGCGCTTTCATGAGATCGCCGAGAGCGGTCATCGCATCCTCAACCCGTTCACCGACGAGAAGCTGGCGCTGCTCGGCGAGGTTGCCCGGCTCGGGCCTGGTATGCGGCAGCTCGACCTGGCGTGCGGAAAGGCGGAGATGCTCTGCCAGTGGTCCCTGCGGTACGGGATCGAGGGCGTCGGAGTGGACATCAGCGAGGTCTTCCTGCGTGCGGCCGGGGTTCGGGCACGGGAACTCAGGGTCGATGCCCAGGTGCGCTTCGAGCAGGGGGATGCGGGGGCCTACCAGGCGGAGCCGGCGGCGTTCGACGTCGTGTCCTGCGTCGGGGCGACCTGGATCGGGGACGGTCTTGAGGGCACGGTCAAAATGATGCTCCCCGCGTTGAAGGAGGGCGGCATCCTCCTCGTCGGCGAGCCGTACTGGATCTCCGAGCCGCCCCCCGGGGCGTACGAGGCGTTCGGCGTCGCCCCGGAGACATTCACCTCGCTGGCCGGGACATTCGACCGGTTCGAGGCGGCCGGAGTCGAAGTGCTGGAGATGGTCCTCGCCGACGTCGACAGCTGGGACCGCTATGTGGCGGGCCACTGGTGGACGCTGAGTGACTGGCTGCGCGACAACCCCGGAGATCCCGACGTCGAGGAGGTGCGTGTGTTCCTGGAGCGTGAGCGTCGCGCGCATGTGGAGTACGGCAGGCAGTACCTCGGCTGGGGCGTCTTCGTGCTGCGCCGCCGTTGACCGCTCTGCGCCGGGCGGTCCAGTCCGGCGGCTCAGGTGAGGGCGGCGGAGACGCCCGCGCCGATCAGGGCGACGGCCCACACGAAGTCGAGGTTGAACCACGCATTGCGGAGCACCGCGACGCCCAGCCGCTCGTAGACGACCATGGCCAGGACGGTGGCCGTCGCGAGCATGGAAAGCGTGTGGATCGCCGTCGCCAGCAGGCTCTGCGTGGCCAGTGAGGCGGCGCCGTGCCCGTTGTGCAGGGTGATCGGCAGCACCATCAGACCGGCGCCGTGGGCGGTGGCCATGAGGAACGACCATCCGGCCAACTGCCACCGGGTCACCCTCATCCCGACCCAGCGGGGATGACGGTGCCGCACCAGCCGCCAGATTCCGAATCCGCACACCAGGGCCGCCACACCGTACGAGACGATTCTGGGTGGAGCGGCCAGGCGCGCGAAGGACACCAGCGCGAGCATGATCAACACCGACCCCGCATGGCCGAGCACGATGGGTGGCAGCGCGCGCAGCACCGCCGCGCGAGAGCGTTCCTGCAGACCGAGGGCGACCGCGAAGAGCCAGCCCATGGCCGGGTTCAGGCCGTGGAAGGCGCCGAGCCCGGCAAGGATCAGTGCGGAGGTCAGATCCATCGGGCGCACCTCGCCGAGATCATGGGCGAGGGCGTGATCAAAGGAAACAGTAGGAGTCGGAGGAGGAGACGCCGCCCTGCAGAAGGATCTGGTGGGCGCGACGGCCGTCGGCGGCGAAGTCGACGAAGAAGCCGAGATCAAGGGAGATCGAGCCGTCGGACAGGTCGATCGTGGCGAGTCCGTCGGGACGCCCCTCCCCGGCGGTATCCAGAAGGGCGACGTAGGCGAGTTCCTCCCGAGGGACCAGCATGGCCTCGCGGGCCGACGGGTAGAACGTGGGATCTGGCTGAATGAGCGGCACAGCGAACTCCTGGGCTCGTAGGCCGGGACCGTCACCCAACTAATGTGGTAGGAAAACTCTCCGTTGTCCATAGGTCATATTGAGTAACCGGCGTACATGGGGAACAGGGTGGCTCGCGCTCGGCGAGCGGGCCAGGCGTCATGACTTGGTCACATACGTCTCGGCTCCGCGAGTTGGTGACCCTCATAGCGGGCCCGTGCGTTAATGAGGTCCCCGTACGGCGCCGGCGCAGCGGACGGCAGATCCGGTTGCTCAGAGAGATGACCAATGACATGTGCTGGAATGCCCGGTGAAGAACTTCCTCGAATGTTCCGAGTTTCCGGCGGTGGGCGGGGCACTGGTGACGGGATTTCCGGAAAGGCGAGAGGTGCGGGGCGATGATGCCCCGCACCTCTCCGTGTCTCACTTGCTTAGCGTCTGTACTGCTCTGCCGCTCCGAAAATCACCTTGATCTGAAATCCTCCGGAGCGACCTGCCGGGCCGGGAATCGCTCTGGTCCTCAGTGGACCTTAGAACATCCCCGTAGGGGCGCAGAGCACCAAGGGCTGACAGAAGGACACGGGGCTGAGGAGCGGCATTCCGACTGCAACCGGCACTCCGAGCGAACTCGGTATTCCGACTGCAACCGGCATTCCAGCCGAACTCGGCACACCAACCGAACTCGGCACACCAACCGAGGTTGGCGATCCAGCCGTGCCTGCTGGTCCGGGAGGTCCTATGAGTCCTTGAGGTCCGGGAGGTCCTGCAGGTCCTTGAGGTCCGGGAGGTCCTGTGGGTCCTTGAGGTCCGGGAGGTCCTGCGGGTCCTTGAGGTCCGGTGCCGTTAGCGCCTGCGGGTCCGGGAGGTCCTGCGGGACCTTGAGGTCCTACCGGTCCGGGAGGTCCTGCCGGTCCCACTGGGCCTATGGCGCCGTCAGCGCCCGCGGGTCCTTGGGGTCCGGTGAATCCTGGTAGGCCGTCGGCTCCCGCTGGTCCGGGAGGTCCTGCCGGTCCTGCCGGTCCCACTGGGCCTATGGCGCCGTCAGCGCCCGCGGGTCCTTGGGGTCCGGTGAATCCTGGTAGGCCGTCGGCTCCCGCTGGTCCGT
>NZ_JBIUTQ010000015.1:135033-135233 GCF_044741965.1 Streptosporangium sp. NPDC087985 | reverse complement strand
TCCGGGAGGTCCTTCCGGTCCTACCGGTCCCATGGCGCCGTCAGCGCCTGCGGGGCCCACTGGGCCTATGGCGCCGTCGGCTCCTGCCGGTCCGGGAGGTCCTGCCGGTCCCATGGCGCCGTCAGCGCCTGCGGGGCCCACTGGGCCTATGGCGCCGTCGGCTCCTGCCGGTCCGGGAGGTCCTGCCGGTCCCATGGCGG
>NZ_JBIUTQ010000015.1:0-134935 GCF_044741965.1 Streptosporangium sp. NPDC087985 | reverse complement strand
GCCTATGGCGCCGTCGGCTCCTGCCGGTCCGGGAGGTCCTGCCGGTCCCATGGCGCCGTCAGCGCCCGCGGGGCCCACTGGGCCTATGGCGCCGTCGGCTCCCGCTGGTCCGGGAGGTCCTGCCGGTCCTGCCGGTCCCATGGCGCCGTCAGCGCCCGCGGGGCCCACTGGGCCTATGGCGCCGTCGGCTCCTGCCGGTCCGGGAGGTCCTGCCGGTCCCATGGCGCCGTCAGCGCCCGCGGGGCCCACTGGGCCTATGGCGCCGTCAGCGCCTGCCGGGCCCATGGCGCCGTCAGCGCCTGCGGGGCCCGCCGGTCCTGCAGGTCCTGCGGGTCCTGAGGGTCCTGTCGGTCCTGCGGGTCCTGCCGGTCCTGCCGGTCCTTGGGGTCCCATGGCGCCGGTGAATCCCGGTAGGCCGTCAGCACCTGCGGGTCCTGCCGGTCCTGAGGGTCCTGCGGGTCCTGAGGGTCCTGCGGGTCCCGCGGGTCCTGCCGGTCCCGCGGGTCCTGCCGGTCCCGCAGGTCCCTGGGCCCCACCAGGAATCTTGCAGAGGTAGATCGGCAGGCCCAGCCGGCTGCACAGCGGGATGTAACCCGACTGGGCCATAGCCGAGGTCGATGTGCTGGGGATAACTACCTTGGTGTCCAAGACGTCGTAAGAGTGAACCGACTGGGACATGGTGACGAGGTTTTCGCAAATGCTGACATAGTGCAGGAGGCAAGGGTCGTCCGATGCGTACCCGGTAGATTCGGTCGCTCCGCCGTTAGCTTGCGTAGCTGCCGAAAGCCCCGAATCGGCAGAAGCGGGAGTAGGGGAGTGCAGGAGAAGGAAGGCCCCGGCGAGAGCACCGCTCGCAAGGGTCCGTTTCATGAAAGTAGACACGTGCCTTGTCTATCCCATCGCATTCACAGAAAACACCCTCCAGCCATTCTTTGAACGGTCGGATGGAAGCGAGAGAAGTGCTACTTGAAATTGGTGACACCGCTTGGCGGTGCATGCGCGTTTCTTTGCTCGTTGTGAATTCAAATCGTCGTCTAATGCTCAATTCGCGTGTCGCGTAAATTATTTGGAGTAAATGGTTTATATTCGTACAGCGCGGAGTGTGGACCGTAGCCGGATGTAGGGTTCGACGCCGTGTAGCACTCGCTGCGGCCCGGAACCGAGGGCGTGCATGCGGGCCCGGGAATCCCGCGCTCGGGCCGTCCGGCAGCTCCATCCGAGACCTGGCCGCCTCTACACCGGTCATGTCCGCGCCCAAATCGCCGAAGCCGAGGGCCGTGTCCGCCGGGGAATCTTGTTGCAAATATTTTGCAACTGCGTTTACATTGCATTAGTGGAAGCACTTGTCCCCCAGCCGGAGATCCGGCGTTCGTTGTCCCTGCATGCTCCGTTGCGGAGGATGCCCCGTCGGCTGTTGCAGGAGATGCTGGACCGGCTGCCGCCGGACACTCCGCCCGACGGCCCGGATGGACCGGTGGCCCGGCTGGAGAGCCGGATCGCCGAACTACTCGGAAAGCAGAGCGCTCTTTTCTTCCCCACCGGGACGATGGCGCAGCAGGTCGCCCTGCGGATTCACGCCGACCGCAGAGGCCGCCGCGCGTTCGCCGCTCACCCGCAGTGCCATCTCGACGTCTGGGAGGAACAGGGCTATTCCGTGGTGCACGGGCTCAGCTTCCGCCCCGTCGGCGACCGGAACTCGCTCCTCTCTCTCGCGGATCTGGAACGGATCGGGGAGCCTCTGGCGGCACTGGTGGTGGAGCTGCCGCAACGCGACATCGGGGGGCGGCTCCCCGGCTGGGAGGAGCTTGGCGAGCAGGTGACCTGGGCCTGTGATCGGGGCATGGCGGTTCACCTGGACGGTGCCCGCCTCTGGGAGGCTCAGCCGTTCTACGGCCGTTCACACGCGGAGATCGCCGGGCTGTTCGACACGGTGTACGTGTCGCTCTACAAGGGCCTGGAAGGAGTCCGCGGCGCCGTTCTGGCATCCGACGCCGCCACGATCGAGGAGGCGAGGGTGTGGCGGTCTCGCCTGGGGGGAGGGATCTCCGAGGCCTGGCCGCTGGCAGCCGTGGCACTCGTCCACCTGGATGATGTCCTTGCCCGTATGCCGATCTTCCGCGATCACGCGATCGCACTCGCCGCCGCGATCAACGCCGACGGCGCCGCCCGTACCGTGCCGTCCGTGCCTCAGTCGCCCCTGTTCCACGTGCACGTCCCCGCCTCCGGGCAGGCCGTGGAGCGTGTCGGCACCGAGATACTCGCCGAGCGCGGGATACAGATTTTCCTACGGGTCCGCAGCTCACCCTCCCCGGAGACATGCGGTTTCGAAATCTGCGTCGGCGAGAACGCCATGGACTTCACGCCCGAGGAGGTCGCCGAACTGATCCGGGAACTCACCTCCCGGGCCAGGGGACACTGACGCTCCACCGTGCCGGAATCCTGGAAGATCGGTCCGTTGCCCCTGCCGCCCCCCGAGAGGTCAGAAGACGCCCCGGTACCGTTGGCGGTGGTCACGGCGGGATGGGGACGTGGACCGGGTCAAGCCCTTCGGGGGCCTTACCCGGGTAGGCGCCGGCCAGCATCGTGGCCACGGTGTAGAGGTGCCAGGCGTGGGTGGGCTTCTTGAGCACCGGTTCGGCGAACAGCCTGCGGACCTCGTCGGGGTTGACGATCGGGGTCAGCAGGTCGAGGTGTCCGAGGACATGGTCGCGGAGCACCGTCGTGAGTGCCTCCCCGGGGCTGGTCCGCCAGTTCCAGCCGGCGCCGGTCTTCGGTGCCGTGAGGGACCGCGGTCTCCGCTGCCAGGGGTGATAGCGCCTGCCCACGGTGAACCGCCACGGCTTGCCCTCGATCGGGATGTTCCGGAGCGACGGCGCGAACCCGGTGATGAGCTCGTAGATCGCCTCCTCGGACAGCCGCCAGGTCTGGTCGAGGCCCAGCGCCGCGCGCACCACCCGGTTGTCGAGGAACGGCCAGATCGGGTCGCCCCGGCGCAGGGCTCCCGCCCGGGAACCGGCCTGCCAGCGGCCGATCCGGTAGGAGACATACATGTGGTCAAGCGCCTCCAGCCCCGGCCGCTCCCGCCAGGGCCGGGCCAGCTCGCGGGCGTGCTCGTCGGCCGCCTCGCTGAACAGCGCCGGGTCGCGCAGGAACGTGGCGTCCACCCGGCGGCTCAGTGCCTTGGCGCTCAGGTCGGATTGGAGCAGCAGGAAGGTCCCGGCCCGCAGGACCTCGCCGCTCTGCCCGGACATGGTCGGTCTGGCGTTGTAGGGGAGGTAGCCGACAATCGACTCGTAGGCCGAGGTCATGCCCTCGCAGGCGCGCAACGTCTCGTAGGCCCGCGCGAGCGGGTGTTCGACCAGGATCGCGTCCTTCTTCTCGGCGCGCGCCGGGGGGATGACCGTGTGCTCGATGCGGAGCGCCCGGGCGATCTGCCCGGCGATGACCACGTCGGGGTGGCCGTCCAGTCCGTTGGTGGTCGCGCGGAGCGGGATCCCGGCCGCGTGCAGCACCGCGGCGACCAGGCGGCTGTCCCGGCCGCCGGTCAGCGCCAGGTTCACCGGCTCGCCCGTCGCACGCAGCGGCTCCACGGTCGCGAGCAGCGCGTCGGCCAGTTCCTCGACGAGCGCCTTCTTCTGCCTGCGTGAGGTGGGCGCGGGCGCCGCCGTGGGGAGCGGGGTCTCGGTGATCGTACGGCGGCCGTCCGCGATGGTGACCGCCGAGGACGGCGGCAGCGCGGTCACTCCCCGGTAGGGCGTCTCGTCGGACAGGAAGTAGCCCTGCCGGACCATCGACTGCAGCGCGAGTACGTCCCACTCAACCGTCTCGCCACCGGCGGCGAGATGGACCAGCAGCGCCCGGCTGCCGATCACGTGTATGTCGGGGGTCTCGGCGTAGTAGACCGGGCAGACCCGGTGGATCGCGGTGGCCGCCGACAGCTCACCGCCGCTCGCGCGGAACACCGAGAAGCACCCGCCGACCGCCTCGGTACTCAGCTCCGGCATGCCCGCCAGCCGGCCGATCTCGCCGGGCGTCGCCAGATAGCCGTTCACCCCGGTCACCCGGTCGTGCTCGGCGGACAGCAGGGCCGGCTGCCGGGAGTCGTCCGGCTCGTTGGTCCAGGCGAACAGGGAGACGCCGGGGCGATGCCATTCCCGGGACCTGATGACCTCCGGGGGGACCGGGAACGAGGCGTCGATCGCGCCCCTGACGGCGTGCAGCATCGTGTCGGGGATGCCGGTCTCAGGGTGTTTGGCCGCCAAGCCGAGATATACACGCATGTTGAGGGATCTTATGTCGCATATTTTCATGACAGTTGCGCTTTATGAGAAAGCACGGCCGTATCCACGGGATCGGGAGAGGGCCGGCTCGGCCCGCCCACCCCCCTGCGCCGGATCCGGCCCGCGCGGTCCGGAATGGAAGCCCTGATCACGCGCTGAGTACGGTCTGTGCTCGTTTGGGTGAAGCGCCCGGCTTCCATTCAAGGAGGGCCGTCATAGGGAGTGACACGCATCCTATGGAGGCGACATGAACCCGCGCACGCTCGCCATTGCCCTCGCCGTGATCGCTCTGCTGCTCGTCGCCGCCTGTGGCGGATCAGGACAGAGCAGCCCCTCCTCCACCAGGCCGAAGGACGGCTCCGAGCAGGCGGTGCCGTCCACGGCGCAGGACCGGGACGTCGGCACCGCCGAGGGCCGGGACACCACCGCCGGCCAGATCTCCACCTTCGCCCTCGACGTGGACACCGCCTCCTACGGCTACGCCGGGCGGGTCATCCAGGAGGGTCGGCTGCCCGAGCCGGGCCAGGTCCGGCCGGAGGAGTTCGTCAACTCCTTCCGGCAGGACTACCAGGAGCCCGGGGGTGACGGTTTCACCGTGCACATGGACGGCGCCCGCATGCGGGAGAACGGCACCGCGCTGGTCCGGGTCGGCCTGCAGACCCGCAGGGCGGACGCGGAGGCGCGGCGCCCGGCGAACCTGACCTTCGTCGTGGACGTGTCCGGCTCGATGGGCGAGCCCGGCCGGCTCGATCTGGTCCGTGAAGCCCTTCACCGGCTCGTCGACCAGCTTGGACCGGGAGACCAGGTCTCCGTCGTGACCTTCAGCGACGAGGCCGAGCTGGTCGTCCCCATGACCTCCGCCGACAGCAGGGAAGCGTTGCACGCGGCCATAGAGCGCCTCGCCGTACAGGGCTCCACGGACCTGGAGGCGGGGCTGACCACCGGCTACGCCGAAGCGTCGCGCGCCTTCCGCCCGGCGGCCACCAACAGGGTCATCCTGCTCTCCGACGGACTGGCCAACGCCGGCGACACGAGCTGGCAGGGCATTCTCCGCCGGGTGGAGGAGTTCGCCGGCAGGCAGGTCACGCTGCTCTGTGTCGGCGTCGGCCGTGACTACGGCGACCAGCTGATGGAGCAGCTCGCCGACAACGGCGACGGCGCCGCGGTCTACGTCAGCTCGGTCGACGACGCGCGCAAGGTGTTCGTCGAGCAGCTCACCGCCAACCTCGACCTCCGGGCCCGCGACGCCAAGGCGCAGGTCGTGTTCAACCCCTCGGTCGTGGAGTCCTACCACCTGATCGGCTACGAGAACCGGCGGCTCACCACCGAGGACTTCCGCGACGACACCAAGGACGGCGGCGAGGTCGGTCCGGGCCACTCGGTGACGGCCCTCTACGAGGTACGGCTGCGCAGCGGGGCCTCCGGCCAGCTGGCCATGGCGACCGTGCGCTGGCAGGACCCCGACACCCGTAAACCCGGTGAGGCCAGCCGTTCCCTGGACGAGGCCGACCTGTCGGCCTCGCTGTGGCGCGGGCCGTCGCCGAGGTTCCAGGTGGACGTGGTGGCCGCCGTCTTCGCCGAGTATCTCCGCACCCATGAGCAGATCGCCGGAGTGGGGGCGGGAGAGCTCGCCGACCATGCCACGCGCCTGGCCGCCGCCACCGAGGACACCGCGGTGGCCGATCTCGCCGCGCTGATCGGCCGGGCGGCATCGCTGGGCTAGGCGCGATGATTACGGGGTAGGGCGCGATGTCCTATACACTGGCGTGGTGCCGCTGGGGCGAGATCCCGGTGGCATCACGTAACACCTGAGGGGCTATGGCGCAGCTGGTAGCGCGCCTCCATGGCATGGAGGAGGTCTGGGGTTCGAATCCCCATAGCTCCACCTCTCAGCGAGAAGGGCGACCATCTGGTCGCCCTTTCGCGTTTCCCGGGCACGTGCGGAGGGAGAGGTCCACCCGAGCTCGTAGTCGAGGTGGAAAGCCGGCGTCCACGGAGCGCCACCCGATCACGGCGTTCACCGGACACTGACGCGGGAGACGCCCTAAACACCGCGAGCCGTACGGGGGAGTGCCCCGTACGGCTCGCGGTGTCCGGTCAGCGCGCGGTGACCTCGGCGAAGTGGCAGGCCACGGGGTGGCCGTTGCCGCGGTCGACGAGCGAGGGCTCCTCGGTGGCGCAGATGTCCTGGGCCTTCCAGCAGCGGGTACGGAAGCGGCAGCCGCTCGGCGGGTCCAGGGGACTCGGCACGTCGCCGGTGAGGATGACGCGCTCCCTGATGCGTTCCTCCTTCGGGTTGGCCGTGGGGGCGGCCGACAGCAGCGCCTGAGTGTAGGGGTGGGCGGGGCGGTCGTAGAGATCGTCCCGAGGGCCGGTCTCGATGATCTTGCCCAGATACATCACCGCGACCCGGTCGGAGATGTGGCGGACCACGGACAGGTCGTGTGCGATGAAGACGTAGGCCAGTCCCAGCGAGTCCTGCAGGTCCTCCAGGAGGTTCACCACACCCGCCTGGACCGACACGTCCAGCGCGGACACCGGCTCGTCGAGCACCAGCAGTTTCGGCTCCAGGGCCAGCGCTCTGGCGATGCCGATCCGCTGGCGCTGGCCGCCGGAGAACTCGTGCGGGTAGCGGTTGCCGTGCTCGGGGTTCAGGCCGACCAGCCGCAGCAGCTCGGCCACCCGCTCCGGTCCGCCGTCCTTCCACCGTTCGTGGACCTTCAGCGGCTCGGCGATGATGTCGTTGACGGGCATCTTCGGGTTGAGCGACGCATACGGGTCCTGGAAGACGATCTGCATGTCCCGCCGTACGGGCCGGAGCTGCTTGGTCGACATTGTGGTCAGCTCCCTGCCCTGGAACCGGACCGAGCCCGAGGTGGGCTTGTGCAGCTGTAGGATCGCCCGGCCCGTCGTCGACTTTCCGCAACCGGACTCGCCCACCACGCCGAGGGTCTCGCCCTCGTCCACGTGCATGGACACCCCGCTGACGGCCTGGACGTGGGCCACCACCCGGCGCAGGAAACCGCCACCCCGGACGGGGAACTTCATCACCAGGTCGTTGACTTCGAGCAGGTGGTCGCCGCCGGTCGGCTCCTGCCGCGGAGCAGGTGTCTCCTCGGTCTTCACGCTCATGCCACGGTCTCGCTCTCGGTGCGGAAGAACACGGTCGGGTCCTCGACCGCGGCCAGCCGGTCCCAGTGGTGGCAGGCCGCGAAGTGCCCGCCGCTGTCGGTCTCGGCCAGCTCCGGCTCGGCCGTCCTGCACGTGTCGTCGGCCAGCGGGCAGCGCGGCGAGAAGGGGCAGCCGGTCGGCAGGTTGATCAGCGACGGGGGAGTGCCCTTGATCGGGCGGAGCCGGCTGCCGGAGTTCTCCAGGGACGGGATCGAGCCGAGCAGGCCCGCCGTGTACGGCATACGGGGCTCCTCGAACACCGGGTCGGTGTCACCGATCTCGACCGGACGCCCGGCGTACATCACCAGCACCCGGTGGGCCATGCCGGCGATGACGCCCAGGTCGTGCGTGATGAGCACGATGGCCGCGTTGACCGCGTCCTTGACCTCCAGGAGCTTCTCCAGGATCTGCGCCTGGACGGTCACGTCGAGGGCCGTGGTCGGTTCGTCGGCGATGATGATGTCCGGGTTGTTGATGACCGCCATGGCGATCATCGCGCGCTGGCGCATGCCACCGGAGAACTCGTGCGGGTAGCTGCGCAGCCGGGCTTCGGCCTGGGGGATGCCGACAAGGTCGAGCATCTCCCTGGCCCGGGCCAGCGCGATCTTGCGCGGCATCAGCTCGTGCGCGAGGACCGCCTCGGCGAGCTGGTCGCCGACCGTGTGCACCGGGTTCAACGCGGTCATCGGGTCCTGGAAGACCATCGCGATCTTGCGACCGCGCAGGCTCCGCTGCTTGCGGGCCGACATCTTCAGCATGTCGTCGCCGCGGAAGAGGATCTGCCCCTTGATCCGGGCGTTCTTGGGCAGCAGGCCCATGACCGCCAGGGAGGAGACCGACTTGCCGGAGCCGGACTCGCCGACGATGCCCAGTACCTCGCGCTCGCGCAGGCTGTAGGAGACGCCCCGGACCGCGCGGACGACGCCGTCGTCGGTCGGGAACTCCACCGTCAGGTTGTCGACCTTGAGGATCTCCTCCTCCGACGGAGGCCGTACGGCGTCCAGGGTGAGGCCGACGTGCACCTCCCCGGCGGCGTCGAGCACGTCGGGGGCGATGTCGTAGGTGTGCGCGTCGCCCTTGCGGGGCTCGATCGGCACGTTGGGAGTCGTCATTAGGCACGCACCCGGGTCTGTCGGGGATCGAAGGCGTCACGCAGGCCGTCGCCGATGAAGTTGATCGAGAGCGCGATGGCGATGATGAAGATGCCCGGCCACCAGAACAGCCACGGCCGGGTGGTGAAGGCGGAGCGATACTCGTTGACCAACTGGCCGAGCGAGGTGTCGGGAGCCTGTATACCAAGGCCGAGGAACGACAGCGCCGACTCCAGCAGCACCGCGCCCGCGATGGCCAGCGTAGCGCTGACGATGATCACACCGATGGTGTTCGGCAGGATGTGCCGGAAGATGATCCGGCTCGCGGAGGTGCCGACCGCGCGGGCCGCCTCCACGAACTCCTTCTCCCTCAGGGAGAGGAACTCGCCACGGAGCAGCCGGGCCATGCTCGGCCAGATCACCAGGCCGAGGAAGATGCCGAGGATTACCACGCCGCTGTCACCGAACCGGCGGCCGACGACGGCCGCGATGATGAGGACCGGAATGGTGATCATCACGTCGGTGAGGCGCATCAGGACGGCCTCGGCCCGGCCTCGGTAGTAACCGGCCACCGCGCCGATGACGGAGCCGACCGTGGTCGCCACGAGGCCCACCAGAAACGCGACGATGATCGACTGCTGGGCGCCGCGCATGGTCTTGGCGAAGTAGTCGATGCCGATGTCGTCCTGGCCGAAGGGGTGCTCGCCGAAGTGGAACCCCGACCCGCCGAGGAACTCGGGGATCACGCTGAGCGTCGGCCTGCCCTGGTTCATCAGTGCCCCAGTGTCCAGATAGCTCTTGTCCCACCAGCCGGGAACGCCGGCGAAGCCGATGGAGGTGAAGGACAGCCCGACGACGAAGCCGAAGACGATCATCCCGGTCAGTGCGGCCCGGTGCCGGAAGAACCGGCGGCGGACCATCTGGGCCTGGGTGCGGGCGACGATCGTCATGCCCTGTTCGGTGCCGCTGTCCGGCGTCGGTGCTTGTGCGCTGAGTGTCATGAGTGGGTCTCCGATGCTTTCACGACAGCCGGATGCGCGGGTCGAGGTAGGCGTAGAGAATGTCGGCGATCATGTTGAAGACGACGATCGTGGTCCCGGTGACGAGGAAGAACGCCATGACCGGTCCCGGGTCCACCTCCTGGAGTCCCTTGATGAACATGAAGCCCATGCCCCGCCAGCCGAAGACGTTCTCGGTGACCACCGCGCCGCCGATCACTCCGGCGAGGTCGAAGGCCATCAGGGTGGTGATCGGGATGAGACCGTTGCGGAAGGCGTGCTTGACCACGACCGTGCGCTCGGGCAGCCCCTTGGCCCGCGCGGTCCGCACGTAGTCCTGGTTCATGACCTCCAGCATGCTCGCCCGGCTGTATCTCGTGTAGGTGGCCAGCGAGACCAGGATGAGCGCCAGGGTCGGCAGCAGCAGGTGGCCGGCGCTGTCGATGTTGAGGTGCCAGAAGTCACCGTTGTAGTTGGGGGTGCGGGCACCGATGGTGGAGATGGGGCGGCCGCGCACGGTGACGCTGTAGGTGGCGAAGGCCTGGAGCAGCCGGTCCAGGAAGACCATGCCGCCGGTGAACACGCCGGTCAGGATGGTGGCGGTGATCGCCTGGTTCCGCTGCAGACCGCCGAGGGCGTAACCGAGACCGGCGCAGATCGCGATCGTCAGCAGGAGCAGGCCGCCGATCTCCAGCCAGGTCGGGTCGGCCAGCACCGAGCCGAGCACCGGCGAGCTCAGCGTGCCGATCACCGCCGCGCCAAGAGTCGCGTACAGCGGGCCGCGGTACTGCAGTCCGGCGACCAGGATGGTGGAGCCGACCGCGGCGGCGAGGCCGAAGGCCAGGATGAGCGGGGTGCCCAGGCCGGGGTCGGCGAACCAGCGGGTCATCGACAGGACGGTGAAGAGCACGCCGCTGACCACGGAGCCGACGGCGAAGGCGACGAGCCGCCGCTTCCGCTCGCCCACGGTGAGCGCGCCGAAGGTCAGGCCGCCGATGAGCGTCAGGAGGCCGATCACCACGGGCGGGATGCTCGGATCCGCAAGCCAGTTGTTGAACTCGATCGCGACATACTGCTTGAGCATGACCGCCACCCAGAAGAGCGGCAGAGAAAAGCAGACGAAAGCGGCGAAGGTGACGGTGTAGTCGAAGCCGCTGTACTGGCGGAGTGCGGAGATGATGCCGATCACGATGCCGACCGTGATCGCCAGGACGGTGGCGGCCAGCACGAGCTGCAGCGTCGCGGACAGCGCGTCGCCCAGCTGGATCGCGATGTTCTGGCCGTCGCGGTTCACGCCGAAGTCGCCGCGGGCGATGCTGCCGAGCCAGCCCAGGTAACGCAGCGGGATGGCCACGTTGAGCTGCATCCGCTCGACGCGGTCGGCGATCTTGGTTTCTTTCTGCGGGCTGTTGTCCTGGCGGAGATCCTCAAGGGGGTCGCCCGAGAGCGCCGTGAGGACGTAGATGATGAAGGTCGCCGCCAGGAGGACGAAGAACGAGATGACCAGTCTCCGCGCGATGAAGACGATCACTTCGTCACCTCCCGTTCTTGGAAGAGGGGCTACATGGATCAGGGCCGGGACCGGGAGGGCTTGTGGCCTTCCCGCTCCCGGCCCTGCGGTGGATGATGTGCCGTCAACCGCCGAGGCGATCAGCGGTTTGGGGCGATGAGACTAGCTGATGGTCCACTTGTCCATGTTCCAGCTGATGCCGGCCTGGGTCGGGTTCGGGATGACGTTGCCGACGCCCTCGGACCACGCGGTCAGGTTCGGGTTCTCGTAGAGCGGGATGGTGGCCAGGTCCTCCCACATGATCTTCTCAGCCTCGGCGAGCAGCGGGGTCTGCTCGGCCTTCTCGGTCGTCCCGTTGGCCTTCTTCAGCAGCTCGTCGACCTTCTTGTTCGAGTAGCAGCCGTTGTTGTTGCCCTTGTGCTCGGAGTCGCACTTCTTGACGGAGGTGTAGGTCGAGGTGCTGCCGCTGATCAGGTCGGAGCCGATCCAGCCGAAGAGGGCGACGTCGTAGGTGTTGTTGGCCAGACCGGTGCCGAAGAAGTCCTCGCTACCGTTGTCCTTGATCTTGAAGCCGGCCTTGTTGCAGGAGTCGCCGATCAGCTGCGCGACCGAGGTGCGGCGGGGGTTCGGGGTCTTGTAGCCGATCTTGACCTCGAGGCCGACCTTACCGGCCTTCTCCAGCAGGGCCTTGGCGCCCTCGATGTCGACCGTGTCGTACTTCTTCTCCTCGCCGCCCAGGCCGGCGACGATGTCAGGGTAGGAAGCCTGGACGCTGGCGGTGATGCGAGCCTGCAGGATCTGGGCGTCGGGGTTCAGCGGCTTGATCAGGTTGTCGACGATCAGCTGCCGGGGCACGCACTTGGCGAAGGCCTCACGCAGGGTGCGGTCCTTGAACGGGCTGGAGTCCAGGTTGAAGTCGAGGTGGTCGTAGAAGTACTGCGGACCACTCTTGACCGTGACACCCTGCAGGGCGTTCAGCTGGTTGAGCACGTCGGGGCCGGGCTGCGGGGCGGCGATGTTGATTTCGCCGTTCTCCAGGGCCTGGGCCTGCTGGTCCAGCGCGATGATGCGCTCGACGACCGTCTGGATCGTCGGCTTGGCGCCCCAGTACTTGTCGTTGGCCACGGCGGTGAGCGACTGCCCGGCGTCGAGCTTGGAGAGCTTGTACGGGCCGGAGGACGGGATCAGGTCCTCGCTGAGCAGCGTGCCCTTCATGATCCAGCCGTCGTTGTAGAACTTGATCGCGTCGGCGAGCTTCTTGTCGTCACCGGCCTTGACGGCGGCGAGGAACTCCTCCTCGGAGATGTTGCCCTGCTTCTCCACCACGTGGGCGGGCATGATCGAGCCCTGGGCGTAGAGGGAGCCGTGCCAGTCGGCGAACGGCTCGGAGTAGACGTGCGTGACCTCCTTGCCGCCCTTCTCGCAGTCGGGGGCCGAGGTGAGCTCCCAGCCGGTGGTGCCGGCGGTGGAGAAGCCCTTGACCTTTCCGGAGTTCGCCGCCCAGGCCAGGACCAGGTCGTCACAGTCGATCGGCGTGCCGTCCGACCAGACGGCCGCGGGGTTGATCGTGTACTTGACGGTCAGCGGGTCGTCGGAGGTCTTCTCGTAGGTGCCGAAGTCCGTGTCCGGGGTCACCGCGCCGTCGCCGCCGTAATACCAGAAACCGGTCAGCACTCGCTGCAGCGGCATGTTGTTGCGGGACGCGTTCTCCGCGCCGGTGTTGCCGTTGTAGGAGCTGAACTCCTGGTCGAAGGCATACGTGATGGTCTGAGCCGCCGGAGCCGCCGGAGCCGAGGCTGACGCCGAGTCCGACGCGGTCGGCTTGCTCGCCTCGGTGTCGTTACCCGCACAGGCGGTCAGCAGGAGCGCACCTCCCGCCACAGCAGCTAGAAACTTGCCAGATGTCCGCGATTGGAACACGCCAGCACTCCTTTAATTGTCGGGTCTGAGGTCAGCCGCCAGCATTGGTCGAACAAAGCTGAGCACCGCAACTCTCTCCTGGACAAGTAGGACGACTGGGGTGTTGCAGACCTGAGACCGGCGCCGCCCCAAGCTGTAACAAAGTCGGGCGCAAAGCGCGAAACTCCTCAATTAGTAAAGATCAGGAAAAACGTAACGTTTGACCGAATAGTCCCAATACGTGAGATGACGGAGGGTAACTGAAGCGTGATCAAGAAGATCCTTGATGGGCGAACATGCGATACCATCGTGCGAAAACTCGCCAGAGATCGCGCATGTAGTCACTTAAAGTGATCAAGCTGCGAGGCTGTTCGGCTCGCGAACCCTCCGCGTCGGCCCGCCCCAGTGGACAGTGCCGATCACTCCGCAGAACCTGGCGCGGGTGGTCCGGACGGGAATTCCTTTTCCGCGAAAGGCTTCCTGTCCCATATCGGACTGTTGGGCCGTTTCGCGCGCGGAGTCGGCCCCATGATTGGTGCCATGACAACGACTCTTCAGACGCGTAAGCGTGGGCTGCACCGCGCCTGGATCGTGGCGGGAGTCGCGTTCGTGGCGATCCTGGGCGCGGCAGGGTTCCGGGCCACGCCCGGCGTGCTGATCACCCCGCTCCAGGAGGAGTTCGGCTGGTCCCGCGGCACGATCTCACTGGCCGTCTCGGTCAACCTCATGCTCTACGGCCTGACCGCTCCGTTCGCCGCCGCTCTCATGAACCGCTTCGGCATGCGCCGGGTGGTGTCCTGCGCACTCCTGCTCGTCGCGGCGGGCAGCGGGCTCACCATCCTGATGAACGCCCCCTGGCAGCTCGTCCTGTGCTGGGGCGTCCTGGTCGGGCTCGGCACCGGGTCGATGGCCCTGGTCTTCGCCGCCACGCTCACCGACCGCTGGTTCGTCCGCCACCGCGGCCTCGTCACCGGAATCCTCACCGCGGGCGGCGCCACCGGGCAGCTCATCTTCCTGCCCGTCCTCGCCCACCTGGCCGCCGCGCAGGGGTGGCGTTCGGCGGCCGTCACGGTCACCGTCGCCGCCCTCGCCGTGGTCCCCCTCGTCTGGTTCCTGCTGCGCGACCGCCCGGAGGAGGTGGGCACCACCGCCCTGGGGGCCGACCCTGGCGCGGTCACCGCTCTCCCGCCCGTCAGGGCCGGCGGGGCCGCCGCACAAGCGCTCACCGTGCTGGGAAGCGCCGCGCGGACCCGCCCCTTCTGGCTGCTCGCGGGCGGGTTCGCGATCTGCGGGATGAGCACCAACGGCCTGGTCGGCACCCACTTCATCCCCGCGGCCCACGACCACGGGATGGCCGAGCCGACCGCCGCCGGCCTGCTCGCGCTGGTCGGGATCTTCGACGTCGCCGGGACCATCGCGTCCGGCTGGCTGAGCGACAAGGTCGACTCCCGGATCCTGCTCGGCGCCTACTACGGGCTGCGCGGGCTGTCGCTGATGATCCTGCCCAGCCTGTTCGGGGCGACCGCCGAGCCCAGCATGCTCGTCTTCATCATCTTCTACGGCCTCGACTGGGTGGCCACCGTCCCGCCCACCGTGGCCCTGTGCCGGCAGATCTACGGCGCCGAGGGTGCCGTGGTGTTCGGCTGGGTCTTCGCCTCACACCAGGTCGGCGCCGCCGTCGCCGCGGTGGGCGCGGGACTCACCCGCGACCACTTCGGCGCCTACGACCTCGCCTGGTACGTCGCCGGATTCCTCTGCCTGATCGCCGCCCTGATGTCGCTCGCCATCGCCAGGAAGGCGTCTTCGAAACCGTGAGAGACGAGCCGGTCGGCGGCCACCGGATCATCGCAGGCAGGCGTTCCGCCCCATATGGGAAGGCACTCGTTCCCGAAGTGTGATGGGGATCGCGCACGGGAAAACCGGATTTGTCGTACGCTCCCGATCGTGCTCGATGGGTTGGATGGGACTCCGGGGACCCGGGGGACGGGTTCTGTGCCGGCGTATGTGACTGCCGAGGCGGACACGTCCGAGTTGCCGAAGGTGGAGGTTGACAGCCCACCGAGATCATCGGTCAACCTGCCGGGGTCACCGGTCAGGAGGTCCCGCATCGGCGACCTGCCGATGCGCGTGATCTACCGGATCCTGGCCGTGGTCACCGCGGTGGCCGTGGCAGCCGTCGCGGCCGTGGTCGGGCTGGTGTACTCCGGCTCCTCAGGTCAGCCGGGCGAGGAGGCGTCGGGGCCGATCGCCGCGCCATCTGCCGCGACACCCTCGCCCGGTTTCAGCTCGCCGACGCCCTCTCTCCCGGCGTCAGATCTTCCGGCGTCAGAGTCCCCGGTGTCCCCGTCGCCCTCGCCGGCCGTGAGCGCGGCCGGCGCGCAGGGGCGGAGCGCGGCCGTGGTCGTGGCTCTGTCCGACCCGCGCATTCCCGGGATGCCGGACGACAAGCGGTTCGCCCGGCTGCCCGGTAAGGAGCACTCGGCCAAACTCCGCCTGCGGGACGACAGGTCGGGAGTGTCGCTGGCCCGGCTCGCCAAGCCGTGGAAGACGTACGGCGCCGCGCCGTTCTCCACCAAGCAGGTGCTGCCGGAGGTGAAGGGCGAGGTCACCCGGGCGATGCTGGTGAGCTGTCCCGTGCCCATCAAGGTGCAGGCGACCCCGAGGGAGACCGCCCTGCTGGCCGCCCGCTGGACGCTCAACCACCACCCCAGGGGCGGCGAGATCGCGTGGACCGCGTCCCAGCCGATCAAGGACGGCTGGCTGCTCGCCTACCGGGTGAAGTACAAGGTCAAGACCAAGACCCGTTTCTCCATGGCCGCCGTCGCCGTGATGGAGGTCCCCGGCGAGAAGCCCGCCATGGTCTTCGTGACGATCCCCGATGCCCAGCGCGCATACTGGCGTGACATCAACACCGCGATCTCCTCGATCCGGGTGGAGTAAGTCCTCCTCGGGTGGGGATCGCTCCGTGCATCCCTCTCCGTCGCCCGTCGACGAGGAGGGATGAACCCGCGCTAGGCTCGATTGACGTGACTCAGATCGTTCTCGCCTCCGCCTCGCCCGCCCGCCTCGCCCTGCTCCGCAGTGCCGGGCTCGATCCCAAGGTGATCGTCAGCGGAGTGGACGAGGAGGCTGTCATCGCCGACACTCCGAGCGAGCTCTGCCTCGCGCTGGCCCGCGCCAAGGCGGCGGTCGTGGCGCGGGACCTGACCGATGGCCTGGTCATCGGCTGCGACTCGGTGCTGGAGCTCGACGGTCAGGCCTATGGCAAGCCGCTCACGGCCGAGGAGGCCGTCTCCCGCTGGCAGGGCATGCGCGGCCGTGAGGGCCGCCTGCTCACCGGCCACTGTGTGATCGACGCCGCCGGTGGACGGGAAGTGGCGGAAGTAGGCGCCACGGTCGTACGTTTCGGCACCCCCACAGACGTCGAGATCGCCGCCTACGTCGCCACCGGCGAGCCCCTCCGCGTCGCGGGAGCCTTCACCCTGGACGGTCCGGGAGGCTGGTTCGTCGACGGCATCGAGGGCGACCACGGCAACGTCCTGGGCATCTCCCTTCCCCTCCTCCGCCGCCTCTTCACCGCTCTCGGCGTCTCCTTGCCCACCCTCTGGCAGAGCGGCTGACCTCCCTCGCCCACCAGGCCGGGTACGGCGGAGCGCCGAGCGGTGGTCCCGGCGTCGACGTGTGATGATCCATTGAACCCGCTAACCTTCCGGGCATGGGTCATTTCCGTTCTTTTGTGGACGGCATAAAGTTCTTTCTTCATGGACTGCACTGGGTCGTGCGTAACCCCCGATGGTGGCTGTTCGGGCTGATCCCGGCCCTGATCGTGTTCGTGATCTACGTGATCGGCCTGTACCTCCTCGGCACCAACGCGGGAGGCCTCGCCGGGTGGGCGACACCGTTCGCGGACGGGTGGGGCCACGCGGCGCGGACCACCTTCCGGGCACTGGTCGGACTGCTGATCGTCGGCGCCGGGCTGGTGCTGTCCGTGGTGACCTTCACCGCGGTGACCCTGATCGTCGGTGATCCCTTCTACGAGAAGCTCTCGGAAAAGGTCGAGGAGACCTACGGCGAAGTGCCGAGTGGACACGAGATCCCGCTCTGGAGGTCGATCCCCAGATCCATCAGGGACAGTCTGATCACCCTTGGATACGTGCTGCTGTTCACCGTCCCGCTGTTCTTTCTCGGCTTCGTGCCGGTGATCGGGCAGACGGCGGTTCCGGTGCTGGGCGCCCTGGTCTCGGGCTTCTTCCTCACGGTCGAGCTCACCGCGCTGGCCATGGAGCGCCGGGGCATGGCGCGCAAGAACCGTTTCGCCGTCCTCCGGGGGAACAAGGCCGTGGCACTCGGCTTCGGAGTGCTCCTCTTCCTGGTCTTCCTCATCCCCTTGGGGGCGGTGGTCGCGATGCCCGCCGCCGTCGCGGGTGGGGCGATCATGGTCAGAACGCACCTCGCGCCTGTCTGAGTTTTCCACAGGGCTCTGGGCGGTGGCCCGGGCGTCCACAGATCGAGGTTCGGCGCGATGGCGTAGCCGGAATCCGGCGAAACTCTCGGCCATGACAACCGACATCCCCGCCCTGCCTGTCCCACCCGACTCTCAGCCGCACCTTCTTCTCGGCTCCACCGAGGACGTCCTCGGTGCCGTGCCGTACCTCGCGGGATTCCACCCCGCCGAGAGTCTGGTACTGATCGGACTGAAGGGGAGGCCGCCCCGGGGACGGCTCCACCTGACCGTCCGATGGGACCTTCCGCTGACCGCCTCCGGGCTCGGTCAGATCATCACGTTGCTCCGCAAGGAGCGGGTCGGCCAGGTCATCGTCATCGGCTACGGTCCGGGTCCGCTGGTGACCCCTGCTGTGGACGTGGCCGTCGTGCTTCTGCGCCAGGGCGGCGTCACGCTCGTCGACGTGCTCCGGGTGGAGAACGGCCGCTACTGGTCCTACATCTGTTCCCGGCCGGACTGCTGCCCGGCCGACGGCACGCCGTACGAGCAGGGGGCCAGCGCGATCGCCGCCGAGGCCACCGTGCACGGGCTGGTCGCCCTGCCCGACCGCGAGACCCTGGAGCGCTCCCTCGACCCCTTCGACGGGGCCGCCCGGCTGGCCATGCGCCAGGCCACCGCCCGCGTCACCGAGGAGCTGAGAGGCAGGCTCGCCGGATGCGAAGACCTCGGAGGGTTCGCCACGGAGTTCGTCGCCGACGGGGTGGCCCGTGTCCGCGCGGCGATCGCCACGTACGCTGCCGGCGAGCGGCTCGATGATGATCAGGCGGTCAGGCTGGGACTGGACCTGGCGGTGATCCGGATCCGGGACGAGGCGTGGGCGCTCGCCGCCAACGCCGCCAACGACGTCCATCGCAGGCTCTGGCAGGACCTCACCCGGCGGCTGGAGCCGAGATTCGTGCCGCCTGCCGCGTCGCTGCTCGGTGTGGTCGCCTGGTGTGCCGGTGACTCCGCGCTGGCCGGCATCGCCCTCATCCGCGCATGCGAGATCGATCCGGGATACTCGATGGCGAAGCTGCTCATGCACGCACTCCACCATCTGCTCCCACCGCAGGTGCTGAGAGAGAGGATGCCCAGCCCTGAGGAGCTGGACCAGGAGATGGGCAGCCCCCGAAAGGCCTGGCTGCTCCCCGTGATCTCCCTGTTGGAGGAGCCGGAGACCGCGGAGAAACCGGAGGCCCCGGCCGGGTAGCCGGTCAGCTCTCGGCGCGTTTACGGCGCTCGTTGTAGGCCCGCATCCGGGGCGGGTAGCCGGTCAGCTGCACGTCATAGACGGGAAGGGACAGGCCATGAGCCACCTTGCGGATCACCGCGGGTGAGCCGACCCTGCGCCGGGTCCACTCGCCGTCGTCCGCGACCGCCATCGCCGTGGTGTCCGTCGCGAAGGTCTCCGGTTCGACGTAGAACTCCACGCCACGACGCGACTTCGCGAAGGCGATGAGCGCCTCGACGTCCGCGTCGGTTGCCTCACGGTCGAACTTGGCGATCTTCGGTCCACGAAGACGCCTCAACCCATAGCGATCCCGCCATCTCATGACTACTTATATACATCTCCAGGGCATTTCATGGTGGAGAGCCAGGGTGGACTCTAAGGGACATCCAAGGGTTCATCCGGATAGACCGGACGAAAATCATCGACAAACATGGGAGGCAAAGCGACGACGAAAGGTATGTCGGTCCCATGGCAGGCACAGCAGCATCATCGGCGAGCCCGTGGCACGAGGGCATGCCGGCCCCTGGCCCGCAGCCGGATCACGTCAACCTCAGGGTGACCAACCAGGATCGTGATCAGGTGGTCGAGCATGTCAAGGCCGCCTACGCAGAGGGACGCTACGACAAGTTCGAGTTCGACGACCGGCTGGAACGGGCGATGACGGCGCGCGTCCACGGCGACCTTATGCCGATCATGCACGAGCTGTACGGCTCGCGCCCGGCGGCCTCCGCACTTCATCCGCCCATGAGGGGCCAGGTGGCGCCAGGCCACCACCACCCCGTGCGGGCGGAATCGGGAGGGGAACGCCTGGGGGCGGCTGCGGCGCACCTGCTGCCGCTGACCGGCCTGCTGCTGATCGGCCCTCTGATCATGATGCTCACCGGGGGCAAGACCTCGCCCTACATCCGCAGGCACGCGGTGGAGGCGCTCAACTTTCAGCTGACCCTGCTCGGGGCCACCGTCCTGCTGGCGATCACCGTGGTGGGCGTCGTGCTGACCCCCGTGCTCTGGATCGGAGGCATGGTCCTGTCCGTGGTCGGCGGCCTGGCGGCACTGGGCGAAGGCGACTTCCGCTACCCGTTCACGCTACGCCCCGTGAAGTAGCGTCACTCGGGCAGTTTGGTGCCGCGTCACGCCGAGCACGGGTGGGAGGGACGGAATCAGGTGCCCAGGACCTCGTATTTCACCTGCATGACACCGGCGCCGGTGCTGCCGATGGCGGAGAAGGCGGCCTTGGACAGGTCGAGGCAGCGTCCGCCCACGTAGGGACCGCGGTCGTTGATCCGGACCGTCACCGACTCGCCGGTGGCGGGGTTGGTCACCCGGACCTTGCTCCCCAGGGGGAGGGTCTTGTGCGCGGCGGTCATCGCCTGCGGGTTGAAGCGCTCGCCGCTGGCCGTCATCTGCGGCTCATCGTAGAACGAGGCACCGCAGTTCCCCGCGGAGATCACGTGCACCTTCGGCTTGGCGGCGACATCGGGAGTGCGGGACTTCCCGGTCTTCGGCGTGCCGGCCGGCATGGTGGCCCCGGCGTCGCCCGATGCGCTCTTCGCCGGGGAGGGACGGTTCTCGCCCGGTGTCGCCGTGGGTGTGGCGGCCGGACCGGCCGACGGGGTGGCAGATGGGGCGGTGATCTCGTCAGCGGTGGCCGTCGCGTTCCCGGCTGTCGCCTGCTGGGGGGAGGCGGAGTCGGCAGGGACGATTGCGGGGGAGCGGGCCCCGGCCAGACCGGCGGAGACGGTCGTCTGTGAGGCGTTGCCGTCGGTGGAGATCGCCCAGACGGTGGCCGAGGCCACGGCCACCACTATGGCACCGGCGGCCAGCGTGGCCAGGCGCTGCCTGCTCGCCGGTGATTTTTTCGAGGGTGAGGTGCGGGGGGACGGAGGGGAGGAGTGCAGGCCCAAGGAGATCACGGTCCAAAGTCGGGGACAGGACACGGGAGGGCCGTACGGGCAAGGGGGAGGGGGACGCGCCGGCCGACCACAGCGGCGGGGTTCAGGGGTGTTTCCCGCCGTAATGCGGTTGACAATATGCGACAAACCATCAGTAAAGGCAAGTTAATGGGAGAATCGTGATTTATGACACTTTGGTCAAGAAAGTGGATCTATTCAGTAGAAGATCCGCCTAATCCAGGTCATGGATCGACAACTTTGGGGAGGTGATGATCTCCCGGACCGCCCGGCGTCGCAGGCGCGCGTGATGAATCATGAGCAGGCCGGCGGAACGTCGACGTGCCATCCTGCGTGACGTGCGGCCGTAAAGGACCCGTCATCCTGCGTGGCGCGTGGCCGTAAAGGGCCCGCCATCCTGTGCGGCGTGCGGACGGCGGACCCGGTCAGAGCATGAGGGAGCGCACCATCTCCACGGTGTCGGCCTCGTCGGCGCTCTTGTCGGGCCGGTAGCGGATCACCCGGGCGAAGCGGAGTGCCATGCCACCGGGATAGCGGCTGGACTGCTGGACTCCGTCGAACGCGATCTCGACGACGAGCTCGGGGCGGACGGCGACCGTCCAGCCGTCGGTGGGACCGTCGGCGAGTGCCAGGAAACGCTCCGTCTGCCAGGCGAGCAGTTCGTCGGTCAGCCCCTTGAAGGTCTTGCCGAGCATGACGAATCCACCGGTCCGCGGATCGCGGGCGCCCAGGTGCAGGTTGGAGAGTCTGCCCTCGCGGCGGCCGCTGCCCCACTCGACGGCGAGGACGACCAGGTCGAGAGTGTGCCGGGGCTTCACCTTGATCCAGCCGGCTCCACGCCGCCCCGCGGCGTAGGGCGTCCGCAGCGACTTGACCACCACACCCTCGTGGCCGCCTCTGAGGGCGTCCTTGAAGAACGTCTCGCCACGCGCCACGTCGTCGGTGACCAGACGGGGGGTCACCAGCTCCGGGGGCACGGCCGAGGCCAGTGCCGCATGGCGTGTCTCGCCCGGCAGTTCGAGCAGGTCGGCGCCGTCCACCCGCAGGGCGTCGAAGAAGAACACACGCAGCGGGGTCCTCTCGCGGGCCCGGGCCACGTCGAGGCGGCTGGACACGCGGCCGGAGGTGACCTGGAAGGGCTCGGGGCGACCGTCGGGGCGTAGCGCGAGGACCTCGCCGTCCAGGACGAGGTCCTCGGAGGGCAGGGTGCGGACCGCCTCGACCAGCTCGGGCACCTGGGCGGTGATGTCGTCGAGGGTCCGGGTGAAAACGCTCACCGCGTCACCGGAGCGGTGTGCCTGAACCCGTACACCGTCGAGCTTCCACTCGATCGCCGCCGGACCTCCGAGCTTGCCCAGGGCGGCGGCGACGGAGGTGGCGCTCTGCGCGAGCATCGGTGACACCGGGCGGCCGACCTCCAGGTGGAAGGCGCGCAACGCCTCGACCCCGCCGCTCAACGCGGCGGCGCCGACGGCCGGCAGCCAGCCACGGAGGGTCAGTGCCCGCCGGACCTCGGCCACCGGCACCGCGGACGCCTCTGCGATGGCCTCGACCATCACCCCGTCCAGCGCGCCCTGCCGCAGCTCGCTGCGGAGCAGCCGGAACAGGAAGGTCTGCTCCTGACGGGTGAGCGCGCCGAACAGCTCGGTGATCAGGGCTCTGCGCGCAGCCTGGGAGCCTGGACCGGCCTGGGCTTTGATGCGGTCGAGGAGGTCGTTGACCTGGCGCAGGGTGGCGGTCGCGGCCAGGCGCGGGTCCGGCGGATCCTGCAGGCCGGCCCAGCCCACGCCGATGTGGCGTTGTGGCAGCTCGCCGGAGAGGTAGGCGATGGCGATCTCCGCCTCGGCCGGCTCGACCCGGCCGAGCAGTTCCGCGAGATGGCCGATCTTGGACAGCCTGGCGGAGCCGGCGGCCACGGCTGCGGAGGTGCGCGCAAGATCGATCAACAGCACAAGGCCCAGCCTAAGAGCCGGGGGTGCCGTTCAGACAGAGCGGACCCGCGCTTTTCGGAGTGATCCGACCCGGGGGAGGGGCCGCTCCGCGTGGAGGAGCGGCCCACCGGTGGAACGTCAGCTGACGCCGAGCAGGTCCACGACGAAGATGAGCGTCTCACCCGGCTTGATACGGGCACCCGCGCCGCGGTTGCCGTAGCCGAGGTGGGGCGGGATGGTGAGACGGCGACGGCCGCCGACCTTCATGCCCGCGACACCCTGGTCCCAGCCCGCGATGACCTGGCCGCCCCCCAGCTGGAAGTCGAAGGCGTCACCGCGGTTCCACGAAGCGTCGAACTCCTCGCCGGTGGAGAAGGCGACGCCGACGTAGTGCACGCTGACCCGGTGTCCCGGCTTGGCCTCCGGGCCGTCTCCCTCGACGATATCGACGATCTGCAGCTCCGTGGGCGCGTTGCCCTCCGGGAAGTCGATCTCCGGCTTCTCCAGTGCCACGTGGTTCTCCTTGATTGGATACGCGCCGGTTGATTTCCGACCGGCCGGACGACTCTACGGGGTCCGGCGGCCGGATGAGAGACAGAGGGACACGACAGCCCCGGCGCCGTCTTCACCGGAGCGAGCGGCATCCACGCCGCGGGTGGCCGACGGGGCGCGGGCCCCTGCCGGAGAACATTAGGGAGCGCTCTCTATAACAGAGATTGGCCGGGTCCGCCGGGGCTGTCAAGGCTTCAGAGCGGTGCCAGGAAGGCCGGCCGCCCCGAGACGTTAACGTGACATCTCCCTCTGGGGGCGCTCCATTGATCTTGTAAAGGGAGCTCGACACCTATTTTGACCTGCGAAAATGCGAGAAAATTTGGGAGAGCGCTCTCCAAATTGGGTCGGACGGATAACGGCGATTGTTATCCGGAGAGTCGTTGACACGTAATCCCGCTGGCCTCAATCTGCTCAGGGAGCGCTCTCTCCATGATCACTCATGAGGACTCTAGGAGGGTTCCATGCGTAAGTTGCGCCACCGGTTCCTCGCCCCAATGGTCGCCGTTTCCGCCCTGGCCCTGGGCCTCACCGCCTGCGGCGGTGACAGCGGTGGCGCCACCGGAAGTACCGGGAACACCGCGAACACCGGGAACACGGGGAATGTCTCCCAGCCGGCAGAGAAGATCAAGCTGACCGTCGGGCTGTTCAGCGACTTCCACTTCGCGCCGCTGTACGAGGAGTTCAAGAAGACCCACCCCAACGTGGAGATCGTGGAGCGCCGCGCGCAGTTCAACGACCACCACACCAACCTCATCACGCAGCTCACCACCGGAGCGGGCGCCGCGGACGTCGTGGCCGTCGAGGGCGGCTACATCGCCTCCTTCACCCCCGTGCCCGACAAGTTCTACAACCTCAAGGACTACGGCCTGGACAAGCGCCAGAGCGAGTACCTCGACTGGAAGTGGAAGCTGGGCGTCTCCAACGACGGCTCCTCGCTCCTGGGACTGGGCACCGACATCGGCGGTCTGGCCATGTGCTACCGCCCCGACCTGTTCAAGAAGGCCGGCCTGCCCACCGACCGTGACGAGGTGTCGGCGCTCTGGCCGACCTGGGACGCCTACGTCGAGACCGGCAAGAAGTTCGTCGCGGCCAAGGTGGCGGGCGCCAAGTTCACCGACGGTCCCGGTGAGCACTTCCGCGCCATGGTCGAGCAGGCCCCCGTCGGTTTCTACGACGACCAGTACAACATCGTCGCCGCCACCAACCCCGAGGTGCGCAAGGCCTACGACATGGGCGTGAAGATGATCGACAACGGTCTCTCCGCCAACCTCGCCGCCTTCTCGCCGCCGTGGAACACCGGAATCGCCAAGGGCACCTTCGCCACCATGGTCTGCCCGGCCTGGAAGACCGGCACGATCAAGGACCAGAAGCCCGGTGAGGGCACCTGGGACATCGCCGCGGTGCCCGGTGGCGGCGGCAACCAGGGCGGTACCCACCTGATGCTGCCCAAGCAGGGCAAGCACCCCAAGGAGGCCGCGGAGCTGATCGACCTGCTGACCAGCAAGGAGAGCCAGATCCAGCTCTTCAAGGAGGCCAGCGCGCTGCCCTCGCTGCCCTCGCTGTACGACGACCCCGCGGTGGCGGAGTACGTCAACCCGTACTTCGGCAACGCGCCGATCGGCAAGATCTTCACCGACGCCGCCAAGGCGCTCAAGCCGCAGCCCGTGGGCCCCAAGGGCGGTGACATCCTGCAGGCGATCGGCAACGGCCTCCAGCGGGTCGACCAGGGCAAGCAGAACGCGGAGGAAGCCTGGACGCAGGCGCTCAAGGACGTCAGCAGGATCAAGTAGTCGCCCTTCGGCCGACTGGTCTCGCACCGGTCGGCCACCCGCGTCCCGTCGCCCAACGAATCGCCGAAAGGAGCTGCCATGGCCACCCGCGCACCGGATCGCCTGGCGGCGGTCCCACCGAACAGGCCGGTGCGACCTCGCCGCTTCCGCCGCCACCTGGTCCACCAGCTCGATGTCAAGGCCTCGCCGTACGCCTACGTGGCCCCGTTCTTCCTGCTGTTCTCCGCGTTCGGGCTGTTCCCCCTGGCCTACACCGCCTGGGTGAGCCTGCACGAGTGGACGCTGCTCCGGGACGAACAGCCCTTCGTCGGCCTGGAGAACTTCAGGACGCTGCTCGCCGACGACTACTTCTGGAACGCCACCTTCAACACCCTGTCCATCGGGGTGCTGTCCACGCTTCCGCAGCTCCTGCTGTCCATCTGGTTGGCCCACCTGCTCAACCGGCCGCTGCGGGCGCAGACCTTCTTCCGCGTCACGCTGCTGCTGCCCAACGTGACCAGCGTGGTCGCGGTGGTGGTCATCTTCAGCCAGCTCTTCGGCCGTGACTTCGGCATGATCAACTGGATGCTGTCGCTGTTCGGCGTCGGGGGCGTCGCCTGGACCGAGGGGGTGCTGAGCTCCCACGTCGCCATCTCCATCATGATCATGTGGCGGTGGACGGGCTACAACGCGCTGATCTTCCTGGCGGCCATGCAGGCCGTGCCGCGTGAGCTGTACGAGGCGGCCACCATCGACGGCGCGAGCGGGCTGACCCAGCTCCGCAGGATCACCATCCCGATGATCAGGCCCACGATCGTCTTCGTCGTGATCACCTCGACGATCGGTGCCATGCAGATTCTCGCCGAGCCGCTGCTGTTCGGCTCCTACCTCATCACCGGAGGGGTGGACCGGCAGTACCAGACGCTCTCGCTGTTCATCTACGAGAACTTCACCAAGCTCGACTTCGGCTACGCCTCGGCCATCTCCTGGATGATGTTCGTCTTCATCGTCCTGGTCGCAGGTGTCAACTACCTGCTCACCCGCCGCTCGAAGGGAGGGCTGACGTGAGCACCCGCACCGCCGTCTCCGGGGCCCGGCGCTCCGAGGCCGCCCGCAGGCTCACCTATCTCACGCTGGCCGCGGTGGCGTTCTTCTCGATGCTGCCGCTCTACTACAGCGTCGTGGTGGCCTCCCGTGACAACGCGGCCCTGGCGGACGTCCCGCCGCCGCTGATTCCGGGCGGGAACTTCTTCGCCAACGTCGCCCGCGTCTTCGACACCGTTCCCTTCGCCCTGGCGATGGTCAACTCCGTCCTGGTCTCCGGCTCCGTCGCGATCGCGGTGATGTTCTTCTCCACGCTGGCCGGGTTCGCCTTCGCCAAGCTGCGCTTCCGCGGCCGCAACGCCCTGCTCCTGCTCACCGTGGCGACCATGATGGTGCCGACCCAGCTCGGCATCATCCCGCTGTACATGCTGATGGTGAAGCTGGAGTGGACCGGCACCATGTACGCGCTGATCGTGCCCGCGCTCGTCAACGCGTTCGGCGTGTTCTTCATGACCCAGTACCTCTCCCGGGCGCTGCCGACCGAGCTGCTGGAGGCCGGCAGGGTCGACGGCTGCACCACCTGGGGTCTGTTCTGGCACATCGTGCTTCCGGCCGCCCGTCCGGCGGCGGCCGTGCTCGGCATGCTCACCTTCATGTCGGTCTGGAACGACTACTTCTGGCCACTGGTCGTCCTGACCCCGGAGGATCCGACGGTGCAGGTCGCCCTGTCCACGCTGGCCAGCGGATATGTCAACGACTACGTGCTCGGCCTGGCGGGTACCACGCTCGGCACCCTGCCTCTGGTCGTGGTGTTCGCGCTGCTCGGTAAGCAGATCATCGGAGGAATCATGCAGGGAGCGGTGAAGGGATGACAGCCGCGAGGGCGGACGCGCGGGGCCATCCAGTCGGGTCGCTGCTGGATAATTCGGAGTGGGCCGAGGGGGACCGGCGTAGGCCCGGCATCGCGCATGCCGACTCCGCCGTCCAGCGGCGCCTGCTCGAAGACAGCGCGCTGTGATGTCACGAGGTCATCAAGCGGAACGGACTGCGGGGGAACCAGAGATGAGACGACCCACCTTGGAGGCGGTCGCCGCCCGGGCCGGGGTCTCCCGGTCGACCGTCTCCCGGGTGGTGAACGGCCAGACCACGGTGACCCCGGACATCCGCGACACGGTGATGCGGGCGGTGAACGAACTCGGCTACGTCCCCAACGGGGCGGCGAGGAACCTGGTCACCCAGCGGACCAACTCGGTCGCGCTGGTCGTCTCGGAGTCCCCGAACCGGGTGTTCTCCGACGATCCGATGTTCTCCACGGTGATCCGCTCGGCCAGCATCGAGCTGGAGGCCGTGAACATGCAGGTCGTGCTCCTGCTGGCCGGATCGCCGCAGAGCCACGCCCGGGTGGAGAAATACATTGCCGGCGGTCATGTGGACGGTGTCATGCTCGTGTCGAGTCATGGCGCCGACCCGCTGCCCGTCGCGCTCACCCGGCTGCGCGTCCCGGTCGTCTCGTACGGCAGGCCGGCGGTGCCGGTCGCCATCCCGTATGTGGACAACGACAACGTGGACGGCGCGGTCACCGCCGTACGCCATCTGCTGGAGCGGGGCAGACGGCGGATCGCGACCATCGCCGGGCCGCTGGACATGATCGGCGGGCAGGACAGGCTGACCGGGTACCGGCAGGTGCTCCGTGACTCCGACCGCCGTTCCATCATCGCGGTCGGCGACTTCACCCGCGAGTCCGGCGCCGTCGCCATGCGCCAGCTCCTGGCAGACGATCCGGATCTCGACGCGGTGTTCGCCGCCAACGACCTGATGGCGATCGGCGCCATGCACGCGCTGCGCCAGGCGGGGCGCCGCATTCCCGACGACGTCGCCGTCGTCGGCTATGACGACATCGAGGCCGCCCGCTACACCGAACCGCCGCTCACGACCATCCACAACCCGCACGCGGAGCAGGCCGCGGCCATGGTCCGCCTGCTGCTCGGCCTCCTGTCGGACGGCCCTGCCGACCCGTTGATCATGCCCACGGAGCTCGTCGTCAGGTTGTCCTCGTAGACTCCCGTACCACCAGCTCGGTGGGGAGCACCAGCGGCGCCCTCTCCTCCGGGTTCAGCGCCATGCGCGCCAGCCGTCGCCCCATCTCCACGGTCGGCTGGCGGACGGTGGTCAGCGGAGGCTCGGCGTAGGCCGCGGCGGGGATGTCGTCGAAGCCGACGACGGCGACGTCGCCGGGGACTCGGCGGTCCGCCTGGCGCAGCGCCCGCAGCGCACCCAGCGCCATCAGGTCGTTGGCGGCGAACACCGCGTCGAGATCCGGATCGTCTGCCAGGAGCTGGCGCATGGCGACGGCGCCGGACTCGCGGGTGAAGTCGCCGACCGCGACGATGGAACGGCGGTCGGAGTCACGCAGGACGTTGCGGTAGCCGGTGAGCCGGTCCATCCCCGCGATCATGTCCTGGGGGCCGGCGATGGTCGCGATCCGGCAGCGCCCCTGTTCCACCAGGTGCCGGACCGCGCGCTCGGCACCGCCGGCGTTGTCCATGTCCACGTACGGTAGGTCGCTGGGCACGCGGGGCCGACCGCTGCAGACCACCGGCACCCCTCGCCGGGTCAGGATTCCCGGCAGGGGGTCGGCCCCGTGCATCGACGCGATGATCACGCCGTCCACATGGCCGTTGCCGGCGTAGCGCTCGACCCGGTGGTAGCTCCCGTCCGGGCTGGTGAGCATCAGCACGAGCTGCTTGTCGGCTTTCTCGATCTCCATACTGACCCCCCGGATGATCCCGGCGAAGGTCGGGTCGTCAGAGAAGATACGGGCCGCGGGCTCGGAAAAGACCAGCGCGATCGAGTCGGCCCGCTGGGTGACCAGGCTCCGCGCCGCCTGGTTGGGGACGTAGCCCAGCTCCTCCACGGCGCGGTTCACCGCCTCACGGATCTGCGGAGCCACCCGGGAGGAGCCGTTGATCACCCGTGAGGCGGTCGCCCGAGACACTCCCGCCCGGGCGGCGACCTTCTCCAGAGTCGGCCGGTCCCTCACAGCCCGTTCCGGCGGACGACCCCGCTGTACCAGAGCGCGCTGTCCTTGGGGGTGCGGTTCTGCGTGGTGTAGTCGACGTGCACGATGCCGAACCGCTTGTTGTAGCCCTCGGCCCACTCGAAGTTGTCCAGCAGCGACCAGACCAGATAGCCGCGCAGGTCGGCGCCGGCCTCGATGGCGGCGTGGGCGGCGCGCAGGTGCCCGTCGAGGTAGGACACGCGGTCCGCGTCGTGGACCTGGCCGTCCTCCATGACGTCGTCGAAGGCCGCGCCGTTCTCGGTGATGATCAGCGGGGTGCCGGGGTAGTCCCGCGACAGCCGCACCAGAAGGTCGGTCAGCCCGAACGGCTGGACCGGCCAGCCCATCGCGGTCTTGGGCACGTCGGGGCTGGGGAAGGCGATCCCCTCACTGCCGGGGTAGACGGAGTTGGCGGGTTCGCCGGTGCGGGCGATCACGGTCTGCGGACTGTAGTAGTTCACGCCCAGCAGGTCGATCGGCCGGCTGATGATCTCCAGGTCGCCGTCCTTGACGAAGGACCAGTCGGTGAAGTGACCGGCCCGTTCGAGCACGTCGGCGGGGTACTCCCCGCGCAGAACCGGATCCAGGAAAATCCGGTTCTGCAGGCCGTCCACGATGGACGCCGCCTCGGCGTCGTCACCGAGCACTGGTGCGAGGTTGAGCGTGATGCCGATCTGAGCCGCCCCCGCCGCGCGTAGCGCCCCGACCGCCAGCCCGTGGCCGAGCAGCAGGTGGTGGGTGGCGGCGAAGCCCAGCCCCGGCTCGGTACGGCCCGGCGCGTGGATGCCTGACGCGTAGCCCAGGAAGGCCGAGCACCATGGCTCGTTCAGCGTGGTCCACGTCTCGACCCGGTCACCCAGCCGCGCGTGGACGATCCCGGCGTACTCGGCGAACCGTTCGGCGGTCTCCCGGCTGGTCCAGCCGCCCCGATCCTCCAGGGTCTGCGGCAGGTCCCAGTGGTAGAGCGTCACGATCGGGGTGATGCCCGTCCCGTGCAGCTCGTCCACCAGGCGGTCGTAGAAGTCCAGGCCGCGCGGGTTGGCCGGACCGGATCCGTCGGGCTGGATGCGAGGCCAGGAGATGGAGAAGCGGTAGGCGGAAAGGCCCAGGTCGCCCATGAGGCGGACGTCTTCGGGATAGCGGTGGTAGTGGTCGCAGGCCACGTCACCGGTGTGCCCGGCGTGCACCTTGCCCGGGGTCCGGGAGAAGGTGTCCCAGATGGAAGGACCCCGGCCGTCATCCCGAGCCGCGCCCTCGATCTGGTAGGCCGCGGTGGCGGCGCCCCAGACGAAGCCCTCGGGAAACCTCAGCACGTTGGAGTCCATGAGGACGGAGGACTTTTCGGTGGAAATGGTCATATTCTCACCACTCCATTCTGTTTGGCGATTCTGTGAGAGCGCTCTCTGGAGCATCATGTTTGTCTGAGTCGCATGTCAAGCAAAATGGAGCTGTAACCGTAATATCACGGTTATTGACATCGGAGAGTGTGCAGTCGATTCTCTCCAGAGAGCGCTCTCATGCTTCCCGGAAACTTTATATGGAGGAAGGTTCATGTCGCTCCTCTCACGTGCCAACCGCGTCACCCTGGTGGCGGGCACCATTGGGCTGGCACTGGTCGCCACCGCCTGCGGATCCCCGGAGGCCAAGCCATCGGCGGACGGAGGCGGCAGCAGCAGCAGCGCGTCAGCTGAATGCGCGGCCTTCAGTAAGTATGGCGACCACGCCGGTAAGACCGTCAGTGTCTACTCCCCGATCCGCGACGTTGAGGCAGACCTCTTCGAGCAGGCGTGGAAGCCGTTCGCGACGTGTACAGGGATGAAGATCAGCTATGAGGGCACCGGCGAGTTCGAGGCCCAGATCCAGGTGCGCGCCGACGGCGGCAACCCGCCGGACATCGCCTTCTTCCCGCAGCCGGGTCTGCTGGAGCGTTTCGCCAAGGCAGGCAAGCTCAAGGCCGCCTCGGACGAGGTGAAGAAGCTGACCGGCGAGGGCTGGTCGCCTGACTGGGCCAAGTACGCGACCGTCGACGGCACCTTCTACGGCGCGCCGCTGGGTGCCAGCGTGAAGTCCTTCGTCTGGTACTCGCCGAAGATGTTCAAGGAGAAGGGCTGGACCGTCCCCACGACCTGGGACGAGCTGATGACCCTCAGCAGCACCATCGCCGACTCCGGCATCAAGCCGTGGTGCGCCGGCATCGAGTCTGGTGACGCGACCGGCTGGCCGGCCACGGACTGGATCGAGGACCTCATGCTCCGCGAGGTCGGTCCCGAGGGCTACGACGACTGGGTGAGCCACAAGCTCGCGTTCAACGACCCCAAGGTCGTCGCGGCGGTGGACAAGGTCGGTGCGATCCTCAAGAACGAGAAGTTCGTCAACGGTGGCTACGGCCCGGTGAAGTCGATCGCCAGCACGGCCTTCCAGGAGGGCGGTGTCCCGATCACGCAGGGCAAGTGCGCGCTGCACCGTCAGGCGTCCTTCTACGCCAACTTCTGGCCCGAGGGCACGAAGGTGGCCGAGGACGGCGACGTGTTCGCCTTCTACCTGCCCGGCAACGACCCGGCCAAGAAGCCGGTCCTCGGTGCGGGCGAGTTCGTGGCGGCCTTCGCCGACCGTCCCGAAGTCCAGGCCATGCAGGCATACCTCGCCTCTGCGGAGTTCCCCGCGGCCCGGATGAAGCTGGGCACCTACGTCACCGCGCGCAAGGGCGTGGACCCGGCCCTGGCGCAGAACCCGATCGACAAGCTCTCCATGGAGATGCTGCAGGACCCGAGCACGATCTTCCGGTTCGACGGCTCGGACCTGATGCCGGCCGCGGTCGGTGCGGGCACCTTCTGGAAGGGCATGACCGACTGGATCAACGGCAAGGACACCAAGACCGTCCTCGACTACATCGACGCCTCTTGGCCTAAGTCCTAATCTCCACCGACATGTCCGGTTCCGTGCAGTCTGCGGGACCGGACATGTCGTCCCCTCGGCCCGATCCTTCCTGGAGATCCCTCCGATGGACTTCGACTTTGCCGCCGAACTGCCTAAGTTCGTCCAACTGCTGATCGGCGTCGCCGCCTTCCTCGTGGTGGTCGCGGTGATCCTGTTGCTGGTCGACCGCGCCCCGATGCGGCGGCGGGCCTGGTCCCACGCGACGATCCTGCTCCTGCCCGCGCTCGCCCTCCTCGGCATCGGCCTGGTGGTGCCCGCCATACGGACGACCCTGCTGTCGTTCATGAGTGGCGACGGCACGCAGTGGGTGGGCCTGACCAACTACGCCTGGATGTTCACCCAGCCCGAGGCCCTGATCGTGCTGCGCAACACGCTCATCTGGGTCCTGCTCGTGCCGGTGGTGGTGACCTCGGTCGGGCTGATCTACGCGGTCATCGTGGACCGGACCCGGTTCGAGTCGATCGCCAAGTCGCTGGTCTTCCTGCCGATGGCGATCTCCTTCGTCGGCGCCAGCATCATCTGGCGGTTCATCTACGCCTACCGCGCCGAGGACCAGGACCAGATCGGCCTGCTCAACCAGCTCGTGGTCCTCCTGGGCGGCGAACCCCAGCAGTGGCTGCAGGAGCCCCCGCTGAACACCCTGTTCCTGATCGCGGTGATGGTCTGGATCCAGGCGGGCTTCGCCACCGTGGTGCTCTCCGCCGCGATCAAGGGAATTCCGGCCGAGATCGTCGAGGCCGCCCGGCTGGACGGGGCGAGCCCGACGCAAATGTTCTTCCGCGTGACGCTGCCCTCCATCCGCTCGGCTGTGGTCGTGGTCATGGTCACCCAGTCGATCGCCACGCTGAAGCTGTTCGACGTCGTGCGCACGATGACCGGCGGCCAGTTCGACACCAGCGTCATCGCCAACGAGATGTACAACCAGGCGTTCCGGTATGGCGAGACCGGCAAGGGCGCGGCGCTCGCGGTCTTCCTGTTCGCCCTGGTAACGCCCATTGTGATCTACCAGATCCGCCAGCGTCGGGAGGCCCGGTGAGCGAGCGAGCCGACATGCAGAGGCGAGCCGACGTACACGGCGCCACGGCAGCGTGGCCGGCGAAGGAGTCCGCGTGACCACATTGACCGAGACCGTGGCGCGCCCCCAGGCCATGACCGCGCCGCAGCGCGTCCGGCGGAGGCTGAGTGGCAAGATCGCCAGCGCGGTCGCGATCGTCATCGCGGTCCTGTGGACCACCCCGACCTTCGGCCTGCTGCTCTCCTCGCTGCGCCCGGAGGACCAGATCAAGTCCACCGGCTGGTGGACGTTCTTCTCCGATCCGCAGCTCACCCTGGAGAACTACCGGCAGGTGCTGTTCGGCACCTCCTCGTCCTCCGGCCAGATGGCCAGCTTCCTGATCAACTCCATCGTCATCACGATCCCCTCGGTGCTCCTCCCGCTGGCCCTGGCCACCTTCGCCGCCTACGCGCTGGCCTGGCTGCCGTTCCGGGGACGCGAATGGATCTACATCGGCATCTTCGCGCTCCAGATCGTGCCGCTGCAGATGGCGCTGGTCCCGCTGCTGTCGTTCTTCTCCCAGGGCGTGGACGTCTTCGGCGTCCACCTCCTGCCTGCCTGGGATCTGGAGGGCCCCGGCCGCTTCGTCCAGGTCTGGTTCGCCCACACCTGCTTCGCGCTGCCGCTGGGCATCTTCCTGATCCACAACTTCATGTCCGAGCTGCCCGGTGAGCTGATGGAGGCCGCCAGGGTGGACGGCGCCACCCACGGCACGATCCTGCGCAAGCTCGTCCTGCCCCTGGTCGGGCCCGCGCTGGCCACCTTCGGCATCTTCCAGTTCCTCTGGGTCTGGAACGACCTGCTGGTGGCCCTGATCTTCGCCGGCGGCACCGCGGAGACCGCTCCGATGACGGTACGGCTGGCACAGATGGCGGGCACGAAGGGCAACGAGTGGCAGCGCCTGACCTCGGGCGCGTTCGTCTCGGTGATCATCCCGTTGATCGTCTTCCTGTCGATGCAGCGTTACTTCGTCCGCGGTCTGCTGGCGGGCAGCGTCAAGGGCTGAGCTCACCGGGGAGGTCCGGGACCGGTGCTCAGGTCCCGGACCCGGCCGGGGCGTGCGGTCCGGGAGTTACCAGCTCTGGTGGAGCGGCATGCCCTCGGCGTAGCCGGACGAGCTCTGGATGCCGACCACCGCGCGCTCGTGGAACTCCCGCAGCGTGGCGGCGCCCGCGTAGGTGCACGAGGAGCGCAGACCGGCCACGATGGCGTCGATCTGGTCCTCGACGCTGGGCCGTACCGGGTCGAGATACATCCGGGAGGTGGAGATGCCCTCCTCGAACAGCGCCTTGCGCGCCCGCTCGAAGGGGGAGTCCTCGGCGGTGCGGAGCTTCACCGCGCGGGCCGAGGCCATGCCGAAGTTCTCCTTGTACTTACGGCCGTCGGCGTCGGTGCGGGTGTCGCCGGGAGACTCGTAGGTCCCGGCGAACCAGGAGCCGATCATCACGTTGGCCGCTCCGGCGGCCAGGGCCAGGGCCACGTCGCGGGGGTGCCGTACGCCGCCGTCGGCCCAGATGTGACGGCCGAGGCGACGGGCCTCGGCGGCGCACTCCAGGACGGCGGAGAACTGCGGGCGGCCGACGCCGGTCATCATCCGGGTGGTGCACATCGCCCCCGGGCCGACACCGACCTTGAGGATGTCGGCTCCGGCCTCGACCAGATCGCGCACCCCCTCGGCGGTGACGACGTTGCCCGCCGCCACCGGCACGCCCGGGTCGAGCGCCCTGACCGACCGCAGCGCACTGAACATTTTCTCCTGGTGCCCGTGGGCGGTGTCCACCACCAGGCAGTCGATCCCGGCTTCGAGAAGCTCCTTGGCCTTGGCTGCCACATCACCGTTGACACCGACGGCCGCGGCGACGCGCAGTCTGCCGGAGGCGTCGAGCGCGGGCCTGTACAGCGTGGCCCGGAGCGCGCCCGTCCGGGTCAGGATGCCGACCAGCCGGCCCTCGCCGTCGACGATCGGGGCGAGCCGGTGGCGGCCGCCGTGGAGCCGGTCGAAGGCCTCGTGCGGGTCGAGCCCGGCGGGCAGGGTGAGCAGGTGGTCGGACATGACCTGGGAGAGCTGCGTGTACATGTCCACGCCGCTGCAGTCGCCCTCGGTGACCACGCCGACCGGCCGGTTCTCCCAGTCGACGATGATGATCGCGCCGTGGGCCCGCTTGGGCAGCAGGTTGAGCGCCTCACCGACGGTGGCGTGCGGGGTGAGCGTGAGCGGTGTGTCGTGGACCAGGTCCCGGGCCTTGACCCAGCTGACGACGTCCGCGACGACGTCGATCGGAATGTCCTGCGGAATCACGGCGATGCCGCCGCGCCGAGCGATGGTCTCGGCCATCCGGCGTCCCGCGACCGCCGTCATGTTGGCGACCACGATCGGGATCGTGGTGCCGGTGCCGTCGTCGGTCGACAGGTCGACGGTGAGCCGGGAACCGATGGAGGACCGCGACGGGACCATGAACACGTCGCTGTAGGTCAGGTCGTAGGCGGGCACCATCTCATTGAGAAACTTCACGTTCGTTCACCTTATCCGGTGCATAGTCCATGGTGGACGTTCCCTGTCTGAGGAGTCCCCAAGGGGGTTCACCAGTCGAAACGGAGACTAAGATCCCATTTGCTCGAATTCAACGGGGGTGGCCATGAGGAGGCGCTGTGATCGTTGTTGATCGGCCCGAGATGATCGTCGTTGGCCATGCCGTACGGACCTCGAACGCCGATGAGACGGAGCCCGGCAGGGGACGGCTCGGTGCGCTGTGGGCGCGGGCGGGGGTGCCCGGTGCCTTCGCGCATGTTCCCGGGCGGGTGGACGAGAACGTCTACGCCGTGCTGACCGACTACGAGAGCGACCACCACGGCGCCTACACGCAGATCGTCGGGGTGGCCGTCCGTACCGCCGCGGCGCTGCCCGAGGGCATGGTCGCGGTCCGGGTGCCCGGGGTCCAGGCACTGAAACTGGAGGCCCGCGGGCCGATGCCGGGGGCGCTCCTGGAGGCCTGGCAGCGGCTGTGGAAGCACACCGAGTCCGGCGGCACCCCGCCCCGCGCCTTCACCACCGATGTGGAGGTCCACCACCGTGACGGCGTGGACCTCTACGCCGCGGTGTTCCCGTCGATGGGCTGACCGTCCACTGCCCGGCCGGGGGTTTCGCCGCTCCGGCCGGGCCCGCCGTGCTGTCCGCCCTCGTCGGCTCGGTCGTCTCCGTCATCCAGGTCGTCATCGTCGTCCGGCGGCGGGTCTGTCATCTGCCAGCCCGCGATGAGCGACGGCAGGATGAGATGCGTCGCGATCACACTCAGTACGAGCATCGTGATCGCCGCCGCCGGGATCTGGACGACCGTCTCGCCTCTGGGCACGGCCAGCGAGAGCAGCACGCCGAGCACGATGAGGACCGCCGTGGTTCCCCGGCGTGCCTCGACCTGGACCTTCTGGCGCTCGCGGGACTGGCGTTCGTCCAGGTAACGCTCGGCGAGCCCGACCATGCCGCGGGTGGCCCCGATCAGCGCCGCGTAGACCACGAGGTAGATCACCAGTGCGGCGCCCAGCAGGGCGAAGGTGGTCCACATGGCGGCAGTGCTCGGCGCCAGATACAGGCACACGATCGCGCTGATCCAGATCAGCCCGGCGGATCCGGTGCCCATCCCGACGAGGATCCGACGGCGCCTGCGGGTCGCATACCACGGGCGCGGGGGCCAGCCACCGCGGCAGTGGGTCTCCAGCTGCTTGGGGGTCAGCTCACCCATCACTTCACCTCACTGCCCAGCCGGGGGAACGGCTTCAGAGAGAAAAGGACTTCCATCGGCACCTCGAAATACTCGGCGATGCGCAGGGCGAGGAACAGGCTCGGGCTGTACTCGCCGCGCTCCAGGTAGCCGATCGTCTGGTAGTGGACGCCCAGCGCGGTCGCCAGAGCCTTGCGCGAGACACCGCGCTCGGCTCTCAGCACCGAGATCCGGTTGTACACGTCTTCCGCGGACATTCCAGTAGTCTCCCAGCACTCATGATCCCTACACGGCGAGCTGCCGCTCGGCGAGCCGTGATCCGGACTCACGGCGGGTGACCCGGCGGATCAGCCCCGGCGCGAGCAGCATCCCGGCGAGCGCCCACGTCGCCAGCCCGGCGGCCACCCAGGGCAGGCGCCAGCTCCCGCCGATCTCGGCGGCGAGCATGGCGTCGGGCATGAACGCCGCACGGAGGCCGAGTCCCTGCCAGTAGAGCGGGAACGCCTGGGAGATCCACTGGACGGCCTCGGGCATGAACGTGACGGGGACCATGACCCCCGAGGTGACCATCAGGACCATCATCGGCAGTCCCAGCAGGCCCGCCGCGGCCTTCGGCCCGGGGACCAGGCAGCCGATGACCGCCCCCAGCGGCACCACGGCGACCGTGCCCAGCGGCAGCACCCAGGCCAGGGTCAGCCAGTCGCGGGGCGGTGTCACCCCGCCCATGGCGACGCCGGTACCCACGATCAGCACGCTCTGCACGGTGATCTGGCACAGGATCGTCACAGCCCGTCCGGTGAGGTAGGCCGGGACCCCGCCGGGGATGGTCCGCAGCCGCAGGAGCGTCCCCTCCTCGCGGTCGGCGGCGATCGCCATGGGGAGGGTCATCAGGCCGTTGGAGAAGACGGTGAAGGCCAGGAACCCGACCGTCATGAACGTGCCCTGGGAGACGCCCGTCTCCCCGACCTGACCGTCGCCGATCCAGAGCAGCAGCAGGGCGAAGACCCCCACCGTGCCGACCAGGTTGGTGATCAGTTCCTTGCGGTCCTTGACCAGGTGCAGGTGCTCTCTCCAGCCGCGTCGCAGGCCGATACGGAGTGCTCTGACGTTCATGCCGCCCTCCCGATGAGGCTCAGGTAGTTCTCCTCCAGCGACGGGCGCCGGATCTCCAGGCCGGGCACCGGGCCGTCGAACCTGCGGTGCAGCTCCCACGCCACCCGGGACGGGTCCGGCGTGGTCAGGACCCGCTCTCGCCCGTCCTCCAGCCAGCGGACGCGCGAGTCCGCCTGTACGGCCTCCGCCAGCTCGGACGGGGTCCCGCACACGGCGATCTCCCCGCCGACCAGGATCGCGGTCCGGTGCGCCAGCTTCTCCGCCTCGGCGAGGTCGTGCGTGGTCAGCAGCACCGTGAGGCCCTCGTCGGCAGCCAGCTTCTCGACCAGCAGATGGAACTCCCGGCGCGCCTCCGGGTCGAACCCGGTCGTCGGTTCGTCGAGGAACAGCAGCTCGGGGCGGCCCACGATGCCCAGCGCGACGTCCAGCCGGCGGCGCTGGCCGCCCGACAGGCGGCTCGCCCGCTGTCCGGCCTGCGAGGTCAGGCCGAGCGCGGCCAGCAGCTCGTCCGGGTCGCGAGGGTCGTCGTAGAACTCGCCGAGGTGGGCCAGGAGATCCCTGGCGCTCCACCGGGGGTGGTCGCGCCAGCTCTGCAGCACGATCCCGAGCCTGGCCCGCCAGGCGTCGGTGCCGTGTGCGGGGTCTGTCCCCAGCACGCTCACCTCGCCCGCGGACCTGTTCCTGAAGCCCTCCAGGATCTCGACCGTGGTGGTCTTGCCGGCTCCGTTGGGCCCCAGCAGCGTGAAGATCTCGCCGCGCTCGATCTCAAGGTCGACTCCCCGTAACACCTCGGCCGCGCCGTATGTCATCCGCAGCCCGCGGACGCTCACCGCAGTACTCATATGTGTGAATGTAGTACATCTACTACATTACAAACAATCTCTATGACGAAAGGCGGTACACCTGTGCCAGGTATACCGCCCTTGAAACGGGATGGTCAGGCGAGCACTCCCGCCGCGCGCAGTCTGGCGGCGGCCTCCTCCGGCAGGCCCCAGGAGGACAGGTCCGTCAGCCGGGTCGCGGGGGAGAGGTCCTGCCCGGCCACGCCCAGCAGGCGCGGTGCGGGGGCGGGCTGCCGGACGCCGCCGACCTCGACGAAGGTGCCGCGGGCCCGGTTGTGCGGATGGCCGGCGGCCTCGGTCATCTCCAGTACGGGGGAGACGCACGCGTCCGAACCGTCGAACACCGTCTCCCATTCGGCGCGGGTCCTGGACCGGAACGCCTCGGCCAGCCGCTCGCGCAGCGCGGGCCACTGGGATCTGTCATTCCGGTCGGGCAGGTCCTCAAGTCCCATCAGTCTGACCATCTCCGCCCAGAACTGCGGCTCCAGCGCCCCGACCGCGAGGAAGCGGCCGTCGGCTGTCTCGTAGGTGTCGTACATGGGTGCGCCGGTGTCGAGAAGGTTGGTCCCGCGTGGACCCCAGAGGCCGCTCTGGACGCCCTGGTAGAACATCGCGAACAGGGCCGCCGCTCCGTCGACCATGGCCGCGTCGATCACTCTGCCCTCGCCGGTCCGCTCCCGTTCGATGAGTGCCAGCAGCACGCCGTACGCCAGCATCAGGCCGCCCCCGGCGAAGTCGCCGAGGATGTTGATCGGCGGGGTGGGCCTGTCGCCCTCGCGGCCCAGCATCGACAGGATGCCGGAGATCGCGATGTAGTCGATGTCGTGCCCGGCGGTCGGCGCCAGCGGGCCCTCCTGGCCCCAGCCGGTCATCCGCCCGTAGATCAGCCGCGGGTTGACCGCGTGCAGGTCGGCGGGGCCGATGCCGAGCCGCTCGGCCACTCCCGGCCGGTAGACCTCGATGACCACGTCGGCCTTCCCGGCCAGTTCCTTGAACGCCGCCACACCATCGGGTGACTTCAGGTCGAGGCCGATCGTCCGCTTGCCCCGGTCCATCACGTCGGCGCGTGGCCGGTCGCCCGCGGCGGCGACGGCGGCGGTGCGCTCCACCCTCAGCACCTCCGCGCCGTGGTCGGCCAGCATCATCCCGGCGAACGGCCCGGGGGCCAGGCCGGCCAGCTCCAGCACGCGTACTCCGGCCAGCGGGCCCTTCCTGGTCACGCGCTCCATCGGCATCTCCTCGGGTGCGGTGTCAACTCTGTCCGGAGCGGCTCCATCAAGCAATCGCTTGGTGGCATGCAACCTTCCCCGCAGGGCAAGTAGAACAACATTCGGCTTTCCATGGCAAGACATGCGGCGCGAGGCCGCGTGGCGCGTTGGTGTATGGGAAACTTGCGCCCTGGCCGAATGGGATCTAGGGGTTGCGTGATGACATATCCGCACAGTGAACGGGTGCTCGCTGGGCGTTACCGCCTGCTGAGGGAACTCGGCCGGGGCGGCATGGGCGTGGTGTGGGAGGGATACGACACGCTCCTGGACCGTCCGGTCGCCGTCAAGGAGGTGCTGCTCCCGCCGAACCTCGCCCCGGCGGAGCACGAGCGCCAGCTGGCCCGCACCTCGCGTGAGGCCAGGACCGCGGCCCGGCTCAACCACCGGGGCATCGTGGCGGTCTACGACGTCGCCGAGCAGGACGGCCGCCCCTGGATCGTCATGGAGCTGGTCAGGGCCCAGGGCCTGGACGAGTTCGGTCCCCTGCCGGTCCAGCAGGTCGCCGACATCGGCCGCCAGGTGCTGTCGGCGCTCCAGGCCGCGCACGAGGCCGGGATCCTGCACCGCGACGTCAAACCCAGCAACATCCTCATCGCCCCCGACGGCAGAGCCGTGCTGACCGACTTCGGCATCGCGACCGTGGAAGGCGACACCTCGCTGACCCAGACCGGCATGGTGACGGGCTCGCCCAGTTTCCTGCCGCCGGAACGTGCCACGGGCGAAGAGGCCGGTCCCTGGTCTGACCTGTGGGCGCTTGGTGCCACCCTCTATGCGGCGCTGCTGGGTCACGGCCCCTTCGAGCGCGTCACCGCCATCGCCACCCTCGGGGCACTGCTCACCGAGGAGCCCGACTTCAGCAGGGTCCCCCCCGAGATGCGGGAGGTGCTCACCGGGATGCTCCAGCGCGATCCCGCCCACCGGCTGAGCCCCGAGCAGACCGACATGCTCCTGGCGGAGGCGAGCGGGGCCCCCGTGGAGGGGCCTCGCCGTACCGAGCGGTACCGCAGGCGGCAGGCGCCCACCTCGACGATGCCCGCCCGGCGGCGGCGGGACCACAGCCGCGGAAGGGTCCCGTTGATCGTGGTCGCCGTGCTGGTCCTGGCCGCGGGGGGAGCGGCGGCGGCCGTGGCGATGACGCGGACCGACGAGCCGGAGGCCCAGCAGGCCGCCCCTGTCTCGGACACCGCCACCGCCGACGCCGTGGTCGCCGAGACGGAGCCGCCGAGCGAGTCACCTTCCCCGAGCCCGTCAAGGAGCCGGCCCTCCGCAGGGGCCACGCAGCAGTTGAAACTGTGGTCGGCCAGCGCCCCGGAGAACTGGTCCATCCGGTATCCGGCCGACTGGAAGGGGGACTGGGCCGCAGAGACGGGCTACACCCAGTGGCTGCGCCGCGACGGTGGCGCGCACATGTCGGTGGAGGTGCTTCCCGGCCCCTACGACGGCCTGGACTCGCTCCAGGAGGACGTCAGATCGGACGTCGCGCAGTGGAGCGAGATCCTCTCCGACAGCACCTCGCGGGTCCCCTTGGCCTACGGCGCCGGGCTCCAGTGGGAGTTCACCTGGAAGATGAAGGACAGCGGCGGCGTGCCGTGGGCCCGGTCCGGTGTGACCTATCACGAGGTACGCCGGTTCATCGGGGTCGGCGACACGGTCATGGTGCTGAGCTGGACCACCACCGGCGCCGAGTGGAAGAGCCAGACGCCCCGGATGAGCCAGGTCTTCAACAGCTTCCACCCACGCGGAGGCGAGTGACGTGATCCGGAGGGTGCCGGCGCTGCCCGAGGAGACGCCGCACAGCCTGTCCGGTCCGCCAGACGGGCGGGTCAACGTGCTCAACGGGTGAGGGCCGGTGCCCCACCGGCCCTCCGAGAGCGTCCATACGTAGAGTTTTCGAGCGTTTAACGTGTCCTACCTGGTTCCCGGGACAGCCGAGATATAACGTGCTAGAGGCGATCTTTACTATGAGGGCTCTGGGGGTGAGATCCTGTGCAACAGATGACACAGATGTCGGCGCATCGGCGCGCCGTGGAGCAGATCAGGGAGTCCTACGCCGCGATCCCCGAGGACGCGGTGCCCCGGCTGGCCAAGGCCACCACCAACCTGTTCCGCTTCCGGGACGGCGCTTCCGGAGCGAAGCTGTCGGCCCGTGACCTGGACCAGGTCATCACGGTGGATCCGGTGACCCTGACCGCCGAGGTTCAGGGCATGACCACCTACGAGCACCTGGTGGACGCCACGCTCCCGTACGGGCTCATGCCGTACGTCGTGCCGCAGCTGAAGACGATCACCCTGGGCGGCGCGGTGACCGGGCTGGGCATCGAGTCCACCAGTTTCCGTGACGGGCTCCCGCACGAGTCGGTGGAGGAGTTGGAGATCCTCACCGGCGACGGCAGGATCGTCGTGGCGCGTGACGACAACGAGCACCGCGACCTGTTCCGTGCCTTTCCCAACTCCTACGGCACGCTCGGCTACGCGCTCCGGATCCGGATCAAGCTCAAGCCCGTCCAGCCGTACGTCAGGCTGACCCACATTCCGTTCGCCGACGCCGACAAGTGCATGATCGCCATGAAGGAGATCTGCGAGAGCGGCGAGTACGACGGTGAGCCGGTCGACTTCGTGGACGGCACGTTCTTCGGTCCCGGCGAGCTCTACGTGACCCTCGGCCAGTTCGCCGAGCGCGCACCCTACCTCTCCGACTACACCGGCATGCGCATCTACTACCGGTCGATCCAGACCAGGACCCGTGACTGGCTGAGCATCCGCGACTACCTGTGGCGCTGGGACACCGACTGGTTCTGGTGCTCGCGCGCGTTCGGCGTGCAGGGGGCGCTGGTGCGTTCGCTGATGCCGCGCAAGTGGATGCGCTCCGACGTCTACCGCAGACTCGTCGGCCTGGACCGCAAGTACGGCGTGGTCGCCCGGGTGGACCGGTGGCGGGGCCGGCCCGTCCAGGAGTCGGTCATCCAGGACATTGAGGTGCCCGTCGAGCGCGGTGCGGAGTTCCTGGAGTTCTTCCACGACAAGGTCGGCATGGAGCCGGTGTGGATGTGCCCGCTAAAATCCACCGGCGAGTGGCCGCTCTACCCCCTGGAGCCTGGACGTCTGTATGTGAACTTCGGCTTCTGGGGAACGGTTCCTCTGCCCCGGGGCCGATTCGACGGCCACTACAACCGGCTCATCGAAAACAAGGTGCACGAGCTGGAGGGGCATAAGTCGCTCTACTCGACTTCGTTCTACTCCCGTGATGATTTCTGGCGATTTTATAACGGAGTCGCCTACTGGCCGGTCAAACGGGCATATGACGCGGGTGGCCGGTTGCTCGACCTCTATGACAAGTGTGTGCGGGGCCGTTAGGAGGTTGTTTCTGTGAAGCTTGCAGAGATCTTCGAGAAGGTCATAGGGCGCGAGGCGGATATTCGTTTCGCCGCCTATGACGGGAGTAAGGCCGGTCCGGACAGCGCGGACATCAGCATCGAGGTGAAGTCTCCGGCCGCGGTCGCCTACCTGGCGCAGGCTCCCGGAGAGCTCGGTCTCGCCCGGGCGTACGTCTCCGGGAGCCTTGATGTCCACGGTGACATGTACGATCTGCTGTCGCGGATGTGGTCGCTAACGATCAACGACATCCCGGCGAGCGAGAAGCTGGCGGCCGTCCGTGCCCTCGGCGTCAAGCCCCTGCTGATGCGGGTGCCGCCTCCGCCCCAGGAGATGCGCCGCAGCATGCTGGCCAAGATGGGCAGCAGGCATGCCAAGCAGCGTGACGCCGAGGCGATCCACCACCACTACGACGTCTCCAACACCTTCTACGAGTGGGTGCTGGGGCCGTCCATGGCCTACACCTGTGCGGTCTTCCCCAGCGAGGAGTCCACGCTGGAGGAGGCACAGTACGCCAAGTTCGACCTGGTCGCCCGCAAGCTGGACCTCAAACCCGGAATGCGGCTGCTGGACGTGGGCTGCGGCTGGGGCGGCATGGTCATTCACGCGGCCCGCGAGTACGGCGTGAAGGCGCTGGGGGTCACCCTCTCGCGTCAGCAGGCCGAGTGGGCGCAGAAGGCCATCGCCGAGGCGGGGCTGGGCGAGCTGGCCGAGGTCCGCCACATGGACTACCGGGACGTGAAGGAGACCGGATTCGACGCGGTCAGCTCGATCGGCCTGACCGAGCACATAGGCAAGGAACAGCTGCCCTTCTACTTCCGTTTCCTGTACGACAAGCTCAACCCCGGCGGCCGGATCCTCAACCACTGCATCACCCGGCCGACCGGCACCGAGAGGACCATCAACACCGGCGGCTTCATCAACCGCTACGTCTTCCCCGACGGGGAGCTGGAGTCGGTCGGCTACCTGATCCGCCAGATGGAGGACCTCGGCTTCGAGATCCGCCACGAGGAGAACCTGCGCGAGCACTACGCCCAGACTCTCCGCTACTGGTGTGCCAACCTCGACGGACACTGGGACGAGGCGGTCGAGGAGGTCGGTCAGGGCACGGCCAGGGTCTGGCGGCTCTACATGGCCGGCTGCGTGGTCGGCTTCGAACGCAACAAGATCCAGCTTCACCAGATCCTCGGGGTGAAGCTCGACGACAGGGGCGCAGCCCACATGCCGCTCCGCCCCTCTCTCGACTGGCCCTGATCAAGATCCTGCGGTACGGCCCGTGCCCCGCGGACGCGGGCCGTACCGAGACTCCGGTCCCCTAACGGAGTTCGCGCTTGAGGATCTTCCCGGTGGCGGTCATCGGGAGGGCGTCACGGAACTCGACGATCCGCGGATACTTGTAGCCCGCCATGTTCTCCCTGCACCAGCCGATCAGCTCCTCCTCGGTGACGGACGCCCCGGAAGTGCGGATGACGTAGGCCTTGACCTCCTCGCCGTGTGACTCGTGGGAGACCCCGACCACCGCGACGAGGGAGACCTCGGGATGGGTCATTAGGACCTCTTCGAGCTCGCGCGGGTAGACGTTGAAACCACCCCGGATGATCATGTCCTTGGCCCGGTCGATGATCGTGTAATAGCCGTCCGCGTCACGGGTGGCGATGTCGCCGGTGCGGAACCAGCCGTCGTTCATGACCTCGGCGGTCGCCTCGGGCCGGTTGTAGTAGCCCTTCATCACGTTGTGCCCGCGGATCGCGATCTCGCCGGGGTCCCCGTCCTCGACCGTCTTCCAGTCGTTGTCGACCAGCTTCATCTCCACGCCCCAGACCGGCGTGCCGATCGTGCCGGGCTTGGTGGGCCTGCCGAGCTGGTTGAAGCTGGCCACCGGGGAGGTCTCCGACAGGCCGTAACCCTCCAGGATGCCGACGCCGAAGGTGGCCTCGAAATCCCTGAGCACCTCGACCGGTGAGGAGGCGCCGCCCGCGACCGCGACCCTGAGGGAGGTGGGCACCTCGTCGCCGTCGGCGTGGACCTTCGTCAGCATGGCCCAGTACATGGTCGGTACGCCCGCGAACAGTGTGACGTTCTCGTTGCGCATCAGTTCCAGCGCGGGGCCGGGCTCGAAGCGCGGCATGAGCACCAGGGTGGCCTGGCGGCGGAACCCGGAGTTCATGATGACGGTCTGACCGAAGGAGTGGAACAGTGGCAATACTGCCAGGAAGGTGTCGCCACCCTCGGTGCGCGGGAACATCTCGTCCGAGACCATGGCGTTGAGCAGCATGTTCTGGTGGCTGAGCTCGGCGCCCTTGGGTTGGCCCGTGGTTCCGCTGGTGTAGAGGATCACCGCGGTGTCGTCCGGCGAGGTCTGCACGGTCGCGAACTCACCGGACACGCCGTCCAGCGCCGCCCACAGCGTCTCGCCGTACTCCGACTCGGTGGCGAACGCGGTGGCAGGCAGCACGAAGAAGTGCTCGGTGCCCTCCGCCGCCTCGAAACCCGCCCGCCCGCGCTCGCCCAGCGGTAGCTCCGGGGTGCCCTCGAAGCAGAACAGCGCCTTGGCTTCGGAGTCCGCCAGGTGATAAGCGATCTCCCTGGACTGCAGCAGCACGCTGAGCGGCACGACCGTGGCGCCGGCCTTGAGGATCCCGTAGTACACGAAGGGGAAGTAGGGCAGGTTCGGGCAGGCCAGCGCGACCTTGTCCCCCTTGCCGATGCCCCTGGAGACCAGCAGGTTGGCAACCTGGTTCGCGACCGTGTTGATCAGGGAGTACGGCAGTCGCAGGTCACCGAAGACCAGCGCCGTGCGGTCGGGCTGCTCCCGGGCGCTGTCCTCCAGCGCGATCGACAGGTTGAGCATGATGGATCCTCCTCCGAACAAGCTCTGACGCGCCCATAATCGCAGCCCCGAAATACCTACCGGTAGGTAACCAAGGTTACGAATTGACGTGAAAAGCAGCGGGGAGTAGGTAAAACAGATAAGAGTTCACTTACGGGGGTGGTTAGCCGGCTGTCCATGTGTCAATACGACGGAGGGTCATTGGCCATATGGAATATGACTATGTGATCGTGGGCGCGGGTTCGGCGGGATGCGTGCTGGCCAACCGGCTCTCGGCGGACTCCTCGACGACGGTGGCTCTCGTCGAGGCGGGAGGTTCCGACGACGGGCTGGAGATCCGGATGCCCGCGGGATTCTCCAAGCTGTTCAAGACCGATCGCGACTGGAACTTCACCACCGTCAGGCAGCCGGAGATGGCCGGTCGCGAACTTTACTGGCCGCGCGGCCGGATGCTCGGCGGCTCCTCATCGATGAACGCCCAGATGTGGGTGCGCGGCCACCGGGCCGACTACGACGGCTGGGACGTGCCCGGCTGGTCCTACGACGAGGTCGTGCCCTACTTCCAGCGGGCCGAGCGGCGCGTCGGCTCCAACCGCGCCGCCGTGTACGGTACGGCGGGCCCGGTCCACGTCTCCGAACTGCGCACCCCCAATCCCGTCACCGCGATGTTCCTCCGGGCGTGCGAGGAGCTCGGGATCACCCGGCTGGATGAGCTGAACGGCCCCTCCAACGAGGGCTGCTCCCAGACACCCGTCACCCAGCACCGGGGCCGCCGCTGGAGCTCTGCCGACGCCTATCTCCGTCCCGCCCGGAAACGGCCCAACCTCACCGTGCTGACCTCCTCGCACGTGCGCAGGGTGCTGATCGAGGATGGGCGCGCGACCGGCGTGGAGTACGGCGACGGCACGGTGGTGCGGGCGCGCAGGGAGGTCATCCTGTCGGCCGGGGCGATCGGTTCCCCGCACCTGCTGATGCTGTCGGGCATCGGGGCGGCCGACGAGCTGCGGGCAGAGGGCGTCGAGCCGATCCACGAGCTACCCCAGGTCGGCAGGGACCTCCAGGACCACCTGGCCTCGGGCATCATTCTGCACTGCCCTGAGCCGGTCACACTCGCCGGCGCCGAGTCGGCCGGCAACCTGCTCCGATTTCTGATCGGCCGTAACGGCATGCTGACCTCGAATGTCGGGGAGGCCGTGGCCTTCGTCCGTACCTCTCCCGACGAGCCCGCTCCCGACATCGAGTTGATCTTCGCCCCCGGCCCGTTCATCGACCACGGCCTCACCCCGCCACCCGGCCACGGGCTGACCATCGCCTCGATCCTGCTCCGGCCGGAGAGCCGCGGCCGTGTCTTCCTCAGCGGCCGCGACGTGGTGATCGACCCCGCCTACCTGACGGCGGAGGCCGACGTCCGCAGGCAGGTCGCCGGACTGAGAAAGGCCAAGGAGCTGTTCGCCACCGCGGCGCTCAAGCCGTTCGCCGGGCCGCCGATGGATCCGTACTGGGGTGCGGAGACGGAGGAGGAGCTCGTCCGCTGGATCCGCGAGCGCAGCGAGACCCTCTACCATCCGGTGGGCACCTGCCGGATGGGTGAGGACGCCGACGCGGTGGTGGATCCGGCGCTGAAGGTCCGGGGCATCGACGCCCTCAGGGTCGTCGACGCCTCGATCATGCCGGTCATCAACCGGGGCCACACCCACGCCCCCACCGTGATGATCGCGGAAAGGGCCGCCGACCTCATCGCCGGTGTTCCCTGAGGTCCTTCCGCCACATGGCGGGAACCGTCTCCACCGACCCCGCCGTCGCGCCCGGTTCTGCGGCACGCCTGCCGGGTGGGCCAAGCGAATGCTAGGTTCCGCTTGAGGGGACTGAGAGATGTCACTGCCCGTGGAGTCGACGTTCCGGACTGGTTAGGTGGATGATCCTGTGGCAGGATCGGGGGAACCGAATATGGTTCTGGTGGGGGCTGGTGTGACGGTTTCGCTGTCGGACATCAATCTGTCGGACATCGCCTTCTGGGAGCGGCCGATGGCCGAGCGCGAGGCGGCCTTCGCGCTGCTGCGCGCCCAGGCGGCCCCGGTCTGGTTCGCCGAGCCGGAGATCAGCTTCGGGCCCCAGGGGCCGGGCTACTACGCCGTGGTGAGGCACGCCGACATCGTCGAGGCCAGCCGCAGCCCCGAGATCTTCTCCTCGGGCCGCGGCTCCACTTCCATCCAGGACCTGGGGTCCGAGTTCGGCGAGTACTTCGGGTCGATGATCAACATGGATGACCCGAGGCACGCCCGGCTCCGCCGGATCGTCTCCCGATCGTTCACCCCAAAGATGATCAAACAGTTCGAGGCCGACGTTCAGGTCGAGGCCACCCGGATCGTGGACGACCTGATAGCCAGGGGCCCCGGCTGCGACTTCGTCACCGAGGTCGCCGCCAAGCTGCCCCTGAAGATCATCTGCGACATGATGGGCGTCGGCCCCGAGCACTACCAGACGGTCTTCGACGCCTCCAACATCATTTTGTCCGGCGGCGATCCGGAGTTCATCCAGGACATCAGCCGCGCGGCCGAGCTGCTCCTCGGTGCCGGGCAGTGCCTTCAGGACCTTGTCGTCTCCCTGGCCGCCGAAGGCGGCGACGGTCTCATCACCTCCCTGACCAGTGCCAACATCGACGGCGAGAAGCTGACGATGCAAGAACTCGGCTCGTTCTTCATCCTGCTGGTCGTGGCGGGCAACGAGACCACGCGCAACGCGATCTCACACGGCCTGCACCTGTTCACCGAGAACCCGGACCAGCGGGCGCTGCTCCTGGCCGACCTCGACGGCCGCCTCCCCGGCGCGGTCGAGGAGATCGTCCGCCTGGCCTCCCCGGTCGCCTGGATGCGTCGCACCCTCACCCGCGACCATGAGATGAACGGCCACCTCTACCGCAAGGGCGACAAGGTCCTGCTCTACTACTGGGCCGCCAACCGCGACGAGGCGGTCTTCACCGACCCCTACCGCTTCGACATCCAGCGGACCGAGGGACCCCACGTGGGCTTCGGCGGCCCGGGGCCGCACTTCTGCCTCGGAGCCCACCTGGCCCGCCGCGAGATCACCGTGATGTTCCGTGAGCTGTTCACCCGGATCCCGGACATCCGCTCCGTCGGGGAGCCGGACCGCCTGCGTTCCAGCTTCATCAATGGCATCAAGCACCTCGACTGTGACTTCGGAAGCGCTCCATTGACGTAGGCGGTTGCCTGCGAAAACGATTGCGGATGTCCCGTCCCCCGGAACGGCGCGGACGTCAGGGGGCCTTCCGGATCGACGTGAACACGGTGTTGATGTCGGGCAGCAGTTCCTTCTTGGTGTCCGGAACCGACATGTAGACGATCGCGGGCAGGTCGGCACCAGTGCTCACGGCCGCCACGACCATGGTCGTCACGGACGTGCCCGAGGTGATCTCATAGGCGGCGAGCTGTCCGGACAGGCCGTTGACGGACAGGGACTGCTGGGCGATCTTGCGCGCGGTGTTGTCCTCGGGGAAGAACTTCTTGCGGCCGCTGGACGCAACCGCGTTGATCACCGGGGCCAGGTTGTTCGGCGAGGTGTACTTGTCCTTCAGCCGGGGCGACAGCGGGCCCGACATCACCTGTGCGAACTGCGTCTTGCCCAGAGAGTCCGCTCCGGCCGGGACATACTGGCGAGTGGTGAAACCGTAGCTGATGGACATGTTCTGTCGCTCGTCCTGTCGCCAGGGAGCGCCGAGCCTGGCCACGCTGATCGCCGCGGCCTGATCGGGCAGGGTGCCCGCGACCGTCGATGCCGTGCCGGGGAAGCGCGGTAGGCGGCCCACGGCCTGGGACCTGGCGGGCTTCTTCCCGGTCGCGGAGGGTTTCACCGCAGGGGTGGCCTCCTCCTTGGTGGAGGCCAGCGGACCGGCCAGGAAGGCCCAGAGCACGGCGCCGATCAGAGCGACCACCACAGAACCCGCGAGCGCGAAGATCCAGACCGGTCTGCCCGGCTCGTCAAGCTCCTGCTCGTCCTCCATGGCCTGGTAGTTGTCGCCGAAGACCGTGTTCCACAGCTCCTGCTGACGCTCCGGCGGAGGGGTCTTCGGCCCGCTGATCTGGCCCGCGGTGACGAACGGCCTGCTGGGGTCGGACGGGTCCCGGCTCAGGTGGCCGCCCGGCTGGGCCGGCTGGCCCTGCACCGGAGGCTGGCCGGGATACGGCCGGCTGTGTGCGGGCGCACCCTGTGAAGGGTCGTGGTATGGCGGAACCTGTGCCGGGGCACCAGGAGGGGCTGCCGGGGCGCTCGCCCCTGCGAGGGTCCACGCCCCCGGGCTGTCCGGAGCGTTGCCGTTACCCAGGGGGTTCCGGAACGCTTCCTGCCCGCCGAAGGGGTTGGGACTGGTGAGGGGGTCCTGGCTGGCGAAGGGGCTGGCGTTCGGCGGGGTGGTCGGGTGTTCCTGGTGGCCGAAGGGGTTGGGGCTGGTGAGGGGGTCCTGGCTGGCGAAGGGGCTGGCGTTCGGCGGGGTGGTCGGGTGTTCCTGGTGGCCGAAGGGGTTGGGGCTGGTGAGGGGGTTCTGGCTGGCGAAGGGATTGGGGCCGGCGCCCGGGGGGTCCGTCCATGAGGGGGAGGGGTCGGGGCTCGGTGTCCCGGCCGGTGGCCTGCCCCAGCCGCCGTTGTCGGCCGCCGAGGTGACGTTCCAACCGCCGTCGCTCCCCGCCGGGGCCGTATCCCCTCCGCTGCCGGGGTTGTGGGCCACCCCCCAGCCGCCGTTCTCGGTGGCGGGAGCCGTACTCCACCCCCGGTTGTCAGCGGCCTGTGGCGCGCCCCAGCCGCCGTTCTCGGCCGCAGGCGGAGCGGGGGACCAGGTGCCGGGCTTCTCCTGCGGTACGGCCTGCCGGGAATCGCCGCCCGGCTGCGGCCCCGAGGCCGGCGGCTGGGAAGCGGAAGCCGGTGTCCCGAAGATCTGTTGCCAGGAGCCGTTACCGGGGACGCTGGTCTGCCAGGAGGCATTGCCTCCGGCCGACTCTTCCTGGGGAAGGGGGAGCCGAGGACTGGTGCCCGAGGAGTCTCCCGCCCAGGCGGACGGCGGTTCTGCTGCTTCCGGCCATGCCGGAGGCAGGTGGGACTGGCTGGACTGCTCCGAGGCCATGGCTTCCTTACCTCCCGGGCGAACGCCCGAATTAGGGGTATTGGGCATGGTCTCACGTGAGACGGGGGAGTTCACAGGGAAACTGGAGAACGCCCCCCTGAACTGGAGTCCGGTGGGGTCGGTGGGCGGATCCTGCATCGGCAGGCCGACCTCCGAGGGATCCGGGCCCTGCCCCGGCTCGACTGAGTGTGCCACGATGAAAAGAGTAAACTGGTGGGACATGTGAGCTCACAGCGGACTTCGCGCCGTCGAGGCTCCACCCGTCCCAGACGCACGAGCATCCATTGTGCTGACCTGCCGGTGTCCGTGTCCCCGGTTTACCGTGATCAGATCTGTTTCCTCAGGCCATGAATACGACTTGCGGACTGCGATAGTCTGGGCATATGCGTGTCGCGGCCCTGCTGCTTATCGGGCCGCATCGGCCTTCCCGGCGCTAGACGCCTGCCGATGCGGCTGCCCTTCGCATGAGCGGAGGGTTTTTCTATTGGGTCGGATGGGTCAGATCATCTGCGCAGACGTATACCGAGGGAAGATTGACGTGAGCGAGCAAGCCGACATGCAGAGCGACGAGCAGCACTACGACCCGCAGGCCCTGCAGGTCAAGTGGCAGCAGCGGTGGGAGGAACTCGATCCCTTCCGGGCCTCCGACGATCCCGCCGACCCGCGCGAGCGGCGCTACCTGCTCGACATGTTCGCCTATCCTTCCGGCGATCTGCACATGGGGCACGCCGAGGCCTTCGGCCTCAGCGACGTTCTGGCGCGCTACTGGTTCCAGAAGGGTTACAACGTCCTGCACCCCATCGGGTGGGACTCTTTTGGCCTGCCCGCCGAGAACGCCGCGATCAGGCGCAACGCGCACCCGGCAGAGTGGACCTACGCCAACATCGAGACCCAGGCCAACTCCTTCAAGCGCTACGCGGTCTCCGTCGACTGGTCCCGCCGCCTGCACACCAGCGACGTCGCGTACTACAAGTGGACCCAGTGGCTGTTCATCCGCTTCTTCGAGCGCGGTCTGGCCTACCGCAAGGGCGGTCTGGTCAACTGGTGCCCGAACGACCAGACCGTGCTAGCCAACGAGCAGGTCGTGGCCGGCAAGTGCGAGCGCTGCGGGGCCGTTGTCGTCCGCCGCGAACTGACCCAGTGGTACTTCAAGATCACTGACTACGCCGACCGGCTGCTGGACGACATGGCCCAGTTGGAGGGCGGCTGGCCGGAGCGCGTGCTGACCATGCAGCGCAACTGGATCGGCAGGTCCGAGGGTGCCGACGTCAACTTCGTGATCGAGGGCCGCGACGAGCCGGTCACGGTCTACACCACCCGTCCCGACACCCTGTACGGCGCGACCTTCTTCGTGGTCGCTCCGGACGCGCCGCTGGCCGAGGAGATCGTCACAGACGACCGGCTCGAGGCATTCGAGGCCTACCGGGCCGAGGTGGCCAAGCTCTCCGACATCGACCGGCTGTCCACGGACAAGGAGAAGACCGGTGTCTTCCTGGGCCGGTACGCGATCAATCCGGTCAACGGCGAGCGCATGCCGGTCTGGGCGGCCGACTACGTCCTGTCCGACTACGGCCACGGCGCCATCATGGCGGTCCCCGCACACGACCAGCGCGACCTGGACTTCGCCCGCACCTTCGGTCTGCCGGTGCGGGTCGTGGTCCACACCGGCCTGGCCGACCCGGGCGAGACCGGTGTCGCCACCGCGGGAGAGGGGTCCCTGGTCAACTCGGGCCCGCTGGACGGCCTCTCCAAGGCCGATGCGATCGCCAAGATCACCGAAGTGCTGGTCCAGCGCGGCACCGGCAAGGCGACGGTCAACTTCCGCCTGCGCGACTGGCTGCTGTCCCGCCAGCGCTTCTGGGGCTGCCCGATCCCGATCATCCACTGTGCCGACTGCGGCGAGGTCCCCGTCCCGGACGACCAACTGCCCGTCACCCTGCCCGACCTGCGCGGTGAGGCGCTCGCTCCCAAGGGCGTCTCCCCGCTGGCGTCGGCCGACGACTGGGTCAACGTCTCCTGCCCCAAGTGCGGAGGACCGGCCCGGCGTGACACCGACACGATGGACACCTTCGTCGACTCCTCGTGGTACTTCCTGCGCTACGCGGACCCGTCCTACGAGGATGGTCCGTTCGACGTGGAGAAGATCCGCCAGTGGGGTCCCGTCGACCAGTACGTCGGCGGCGTCGAGCACGCGGTGCTGCACCTGCTGTACTCACGGTTCTTCACCAAGGTCCTGCACGACATGGGCATGGTCGACTTCACCGAGCCCTTCACCCGCCTGCTGAACCAGGGCCAGGTGGTCAACCAGGGCAAGGCGATGTCCAAGTCCCTGGGCAACGGCGTGGACCTGGGTGAGCAGATCGACGCCTACGGCGTGGACGCCGTCCGGCTGACCATGGTGTTCGCCGGTCCGCCGGAGGACGACATCGACTGGGCCGACGTCTCCCCGGCAGCCTCGCAGAAGTTCCTGGCCCGCGCGTTCCGTGTCATGGCCGAGGCCGGTGCGGCCTCGGCACCCGGCGCGGACGCCGCCACCGGTGACCTGGAGCTGCGCAAGGCCGTCCACCGGACCATCGATGAGGTCACCAAGCTGGTCGACTCCCACCGGTTCAACGTGGCGGTGGCCCGCATGATGGAGCTGACCAGCGCGGCCCGCAAGGCCATCGACTCCGGTCCCGGCGCCGCCGACCCGGCCGTCCGTGAGGCCGCCGAGACCCTGGCCGTCATGCTGTCCCTGGTCGCGCCGTACGCTGCGGAGGAGGGCTGGGAGCGGCTGGGCCACCCCGCCTCGGTCGCCACGGCCGGATGGCCGGTGGCCGAGCCGGCCCTGCTGGTCCAGGACTCCGTCACCTGCGTCGTCCAGGTCGCGGGCAAGGTCCGCGACCGGCTGGAGGTCTCTCCGGAGATCTCTGAAACCGACCTGGAGGCTCTGGCGCTGGCCTCGGACAAGGTCCAGGCACTCCTGTCCGGCACTCCTCGCAAGGTCGTCGTCCGCGCGCCCAAGCTGGTCAACATCGTCCCGTAGTGACTTCGGGGCGCCCGTGCGGCGGGCGCCCCGAGCCCGGGTCACCGCGACGTGTCGGCTCGGATCCCTCAGGCCGTTGATCCGCGCTTCCCACACCGCTTAAAAGCTCTGTCCCTTTTCGGACCTTCTCCGCGTGGCCGGTGGCCGGAGAAGGAAGACAACGGCTGACAGGGGGATGAGGCATGCGGGTGTCAGTGCTCGGGATGGGCAGCATGGGCCGGGCGATGGCCCTGCGACTGCTCGAACGCGGTCATGTGGTCAGGGTCTGGAACCGGACGCCCGGTAAGGCATCCGAGGTGATCGACGCGGGCGCCGTCGAGGCGCCCTCACCGGCCGAGGCCGCACGGGATGCCGACGCGGTGCTGATGTCGCTCGCCGATGATCAAGCGGTCCGTGACGTCGCGGCCCGACTGAGTGATCTCGGCTCCGATCCCGGTGGTCCGGTCGTGGCAGACATGAGCACCGTCTCTCCGGACACGTCCCGCGCGCTGGTGGGGCTGGTGCCGGGGGGCCGGTCCGTGGCCGCACCCGTTCTCGGGGGGCCGCAGGCCGTCCTCAGCGGACAGGCCACAGGCCTGCTGGGCGGTGAACGCGGCCTCGTGGACCGGCTGGAGCCTGTCTGGTCGGATCTTTTCACCGTCCACCGCTACTGCGGGGACGATCCCGGGAACGCCCTGACCTTCAAGCTCCTGAACAACTACCTGCTGATGGCGGGTGTCGCCGTCGTCGCCGAGGTAGTGGCCACGGGCCAGGCGGCAGGGCTCGACGAGGCGGTGCTGAGGGATCTGCTCTTTCAGTGGCCGACCGTCGCGCCTGGTCTGCACAACCGGCTCGACGACATTCTCCATGGTGACCATCGCGGATGGTTCGCGACGCGGCTCGGTGCCAAGGACGTGCGGCTCACTGCCGAGGTCGCGGAGTCGAAGGGGCTTGAGCTGCCGATCGCCCGGCTGATCGAGCAGCGTTACGAGGAAGCCGCCGAGCACGGCTGGAACGACTCTGACGTAACCGCGGTTGTGGAACTGCTCCGCGGGCAGCGCGGTTGAAGGTCGCCACCGTGGAAGCGGTCGGCCGAGGGCGGACCGCAGATCGGGCCCAGCCGAGGGCGGAGGCTCAGCCGTACGGTATCGAGGCGGCCAATGGCTGTGGCGGCACCCCACAGAAGTCGCGCAGAAAAGGAGAGGCCCCCGGGTCCGCAGGGACGCTCTCCTCCGCTGTGCCGTCTCAGAGCTTGCGCAGGACCGCCACGACCTTGCCCAGGACGGTGGCCTCGTCGCCGGGGATCGGGTCGTAGTTCGGGTTGTGCGGGACGAGCCAGACGTGGCCGTCCTTGCGCTTGAAGGTCTTGACCGTGGCCTCGCCGTCGATCATCGCGGCGACCACGTCACCGTTGTCCGCGACGGGCTGCTGGCGGACCACCACCCAGTCGCCGTTGGCGATGGCGGCCTCGATCATCGAGTCGCCGGTCACCTGGAGCAGGAAGAGCGTGCCCTCGCCGACAAGTTGCCTGGGTAGGGCGAAGACGTCCTCGACGCTCTCCTCGGCGAGGATCGGGCCGCCGGCGGCGATCCGGCCGACGAGCGGCACATAGGCCGCGGTCGGGCGGCTGACCGGGGTCTCGTCCTCGCCCGTGGAAGGATCCATCCACAGCGCCGGCTCTCCGGGAAGACGCACCTCGAGTGCGCGAGGGCGGTGTGGATCGCGGCGCAGGTATCCCTTGCGCTGCAACGCCGTCAACTGGTGCGACACGCTTGAGGTGCTGGTGAGCTGCACCGCCTCGCCGATCTCCCGCATGGAGGGCGGGTAGCCGCGCTGCTGCACCGAGTCACGGATCACCTCAAGGATCTTCCGCTGCCTGGGGGTGAGGCCAAGGGAGTCGCGCCTGCGCACCGCCAGGTCACTGACGGCCGAACCGTTCTTGTCGTGTTCGCTCATACGATCTCCTCGCCTCCCGGTCTGTATTTCTCGCGTCGCACACGGCGACCGTACCCCTGTTGAAGATCATATTCAAACAATTGTTCGAGTCGTTCTCGAAATCAGTCAGTGACGCGGTGTACGACATCGTACGGGAGTTCGATCGACACCGTGTTCGATTCGCCGATCTTTCTTCGATACGTGTTCGGGCAGGTCGAAGACATGAGGGGTGCCGTGAAAACGGGGCGAGGCGGCGGGAGGGGTCGGGTGGGCGCCCGTCCGACCGGCAGGAACCGGCGGGGAACCTCCGATATCCTGGTCCGCCGGGCCGGCTCGCCGGACGGGGGGCTCGCCCCCGACGGGCAGCCGGATCATGAATCTCTGCGGTCTGTCCGGCTCTGTGATCCGGCCGGGGACCCGGCTCTTTCTCCCGGCGGGTCCGCCTCCTGGATAGGTCTCCGGAGGGGTGACACGCCCGGCTCGGATGAATGTGATGGGCTGATCAGCGACTTCGCCTGACGGGGCCTTCCCAACTTGCGTTCATGGGCCGACCCTCCTACCGTTGGACCACAACATCTAGTGGCATCACCGGCGCACTTCACCATAAATTGTGTTTCCATTACCGCTTCTCGACTATCGAGAGGCGCGCGCGAGCATCTCGTCATGGACGCTGTGGGAGTGGGCGAAAGAGTGGGCCGCTTGCCGGGTCAAGGAGGCGACACGCGTGCACTGTCCGTTCTGTCGGCACCCTGACACCCGGGTCATCGACAGCCGGTCCACCGAGGATGGCGGGGCCATCCGCCGCAGGCGCACGTGCCCGGAGTGCGGGCGCAGGTTCACCACGCAGGAGACCGTGCTGCTCATGGTCAGCAAGCGCAGCGGGGTGACCGAGCCTTTCTTCAGGGAAAAGGTGATCGCGGGCGTCCGGCGGGCATGCCAGGGACGCCCGGTCAGTGAAGACTCGCTGGCCCAGCTGGGCCAGCGAGTGGAGGAAGGCATCCGGGCGACCGGGTCGGCGGAGATCGCGGCCCATGAGGTCGGGCTGGCGATCCTGGGGCCGCTCCGCGAACTGGACGAGGTGGCCTATCTGCGGTTCGCCTCGGTCTACCGAGGCTTCGAGACTCTGGCGGATTTCGAAACCGAGATCAAGCAGCTGCGGACGGATCGTTCCGTCAAGCAGGACTGAACATACCCCGGGCGCCGGGGGACAGGGCGGCGCGTTGATGTGGTCCGACTCGAGGGCTCAGCGGAGCCCCGGAAGGGGGAAGTCATGACGGAGACGGTCGGTGGCGCAGCCGCGCGTGGGGGCAAGCGGTTGCGCAGGGGTTTGAAGATGAAGCGGATCTTCACTACCCCCGGAGTGCATCCCTATGACGAGGTGCGCTGGGAGCGCCGCGACGTCGTGATGACCAACTGGCGGGACGGCTCGATCAACTTCGAGCAGCGGGACGTGGAGTTTCCCGTCTCCTGGTCGGTCAACGCCGCCAACATCGTGACCACCAAATACTTCCGTGGCGCGGTCGGCACCCCGCAGCGCGAGTGGAGCCTGAAGCAGCTCGTCGACCGGGTGGTGGGCGTCTACACCAGGACCGCGGTCGAGCAGGGCTACTTCGCCGGCGACGAGGACGCCGAGATCTTCGACCACGAGCTCAAACACGCCCTGGTCAACCAGATCTTCAGCTTCAACTCGCCGGTCTGGTTCAACGTGGGAACCGCTTCGCCGCAGCAGGTCAGCGCCTGTTTCATCCTGGCCGTCGACGACCAGATGGAATCCATCCTCGACTGGTACAAGGAAGAGGGTGTGATCTTCAAGGGCGGCTCGGGGTCCGGCGTCAACCTCTCCCGGATCCGCTCGTCGAAGGAACTGCTCTCCAGCGGCGGCACGGCCAGCGGCCCGGTCTCCTTCATGCGTGGCGCGGACGCCTCCGCGGGCACCATCAAGTCCGGCGGCGCCACCCGCCGCGCGGCCAAGATGGTCGTCCTGGACGTGGACCACCCCGACATCGAGGAGTTCATCGAGACCAAGGCGCGTGAGGAGGACAAGGTCCGCGCGCTGCGCGACGCCGGGTTCGACATGGACCTGGGCGGCAAGGACATCGTCTCCGTCCAGTACCAGAACGCCAACAACTCCGTACGCGTCTCCGACGAGTTCATGCGCGCGGTGGAGAAGGGCGAGGAGTTCGGCCTGCGTGCCCGGCTCACCGGCGAGGTCATCGAGAAGGTCGACGCCAGGGGCCTGTTCCGTAAGATGGCGACGGCCGCCTGGGAGTGCGCCGACCCCGGTGTCCAGTACGACGACACGATCAACGACTGGCACACCAGCCCGGAGACGGGCCGCATCACCGCCAGCAACCCGTGCTCGGAGTATCTCCACCTGGACAACTCCTCCTGCAACCTGGCCAGCATCAACCTGATGAAGTTCCTGAAGGACGACAACTCCTTCGACATCGCGAACTTCGTGATGATCACTGAGCTGATCATCACCGCGATGGATGTCTCCATCACCTTCGCCGACTTCCCGACGGAGAAGATCGACCAGACCACGCGCGCCTACCGCCAGCTCGGCATCGGCTACGCCAACCTCGGCGCGCTGCTCATGGCCACCGGCCATGCCTACGACTCCGAGGGCGGCCGGGCCATCGCCGGTGCCATCACCTCGCTGATGACCGGTGCCTCCTACCGCCGCAGCGCCGAACTGGCCGGGGTCGTCGGGCCGTACGACGGCTACGCCCGCAACGCCGACGCCCACAAGCGCGTCATGCGCAAGCACGCCAAGGCGAACGACGACCTGCGCACCCTGGAGTCCATGGACGGGGCCATCCACGCAGAGGCCTCCAAGCAGTGGCAGGAGTGCCTCCGCGTCGGAGACAAGAACGGATACAGAAACGCACAGGCCTCACTGCTGGCGCCCACCGGCACCATCGGCCTGATGATGGACTGCGACACCACCGGCATCGAGCCCGACCTCGCCCTGGTCAAGTTCAAGAAGCTCGTCGGCGGCGGCTCCATGCAGATCGTCAACCAGACGATCCCGCGCGCGTTGCGGCAGCTGGGCTACCCGGAGGAGCAGGTTGAGGCGATCGTCGAATACATCGCCGCCAGCAGCCACGTCGTGAATGCTCCCGGCCTCAAGCCCGAACACTACGAGGTGTTCGACTGCGCGATGGGCGAGCGGGCGATCGCCCCGATGGGCCACGTCCGTATGATGGCCGCCGCCCAGCCGTTCCTGTCCGGTGCCATTTCCAAGACGGTCAACCTGCCCGAGTCGGCGACGGTCGAGGACATCGAGCAGGTCTACATGGAGGGCTGGAAGCTCGGCCTGAAGGCCCTGGCCGTCTACCGTGACAACTGCAAGGTCGGCCAGCCGCTCTCGGTCGCCGGCAAGAAGACCGAAGAGAAGGCCGCGCCCGCGGAGCGGGAGGTACAGGTCGTGGAGATCAGTCGCCCGACTCGCCGCCGGATGCCGAACCAGCGCCCCAGCACCACCACCCGCTTCACCGTGGGCGGAGCCAAGGGCTACATGACCGCCTCGTCCTACCCCGACGACGGTCTCGGCGAAGTCTTCCTGAAGATGTCCAAGCAGGGCTCGACCCTCGCGGGCGTCATGGACGCCTTCTCGGTGGCCATCTCCATCGGCCTGCAGTACGGTGTGCCGCTGGAGACCTACGTCGGCAAGTTCGTCAACATGCGCTTCGACCCGGCCGGTATGACCGACGATCCGGACATCCGCATGGCGGCTTCGGTGATGGACTACATCTTCCGCCGCCTGGCCCTGGACCACCTGCCCTATGACGAGCGGGCCGCCCTCGGCATCTTCTCCGCCTCCGAGCGCGCCGCCCAGCAGCGCGGCGAGGACCCGGCTCCGATCCCCACCGACGAGGTCATCGCCGAACTGGCCACCTCGGCGCCGATCGAGCAGCCCCAGCCCCGCGCGGAGACCGTGGCCGCGCCGGAGCGGGTCGGCTCTCTGGAGTCCCACCAGGGCCGCACCGCCGACGCGCCGCTCTGCATGACCTGCGGCACCAAGATGCGCCCGGCCGGTAGCTGCTACGTCTGCGAGGGCTGCGGCTCCACCAGCGGATGTAGCTGATTCCCGGCGTCGTCCGACGCGGAACAGCAGGTCAGTGCGGGGAGCCGGCGACAGGTCGGCTCCCCGCCGACGTATGGTGGGCCGCCGTGCCGGATCAGCCGGCGGCGGGTTCGTCACCGCCGGCGCCGTAGTGTCTGGCCAGCAGATAGCACCCCAGCGTCAGCAGGGTCCAGACTCCGGCGGCGGTGGACAGCACCGCCCACAGCGGCCACCGGCCCGCCAGGGCGGCGGTAACGATGGCGAAGCCGAGTAGTCCTATGGCGCCGAAGGTGGCCCCGCGAGCCTCGTTACGGGCCTGGCGTATCCCGTCCTCCTTGGCGACCAGGGTCAACGAGGCCAGCAGGATCGCCGGAAACGCCAGAAACACGCCGCCGGCTCGCGGACCGGCCACCACGGAGACCACGCCGGCGAGGGCGGAGACTCCGGCGCCGAACCCGAACCGGACCAGCCAGTCCCATGGCCGGGTCTTCGCCAGCTCGCCGGGGCTTATCCGTACCCGATCGCTGTCCCGGCGGCGGTCACCCGCCTGGTCGCCGTGGCCATGCTCACCGGTCATGACCGCACCAGCAGGTAACCGGCGGTGACGGCCACCAGCCAGATGCCCAGCGCGGCCAGGGCTCCCGGCCAGGCGCCCCATATCTTCAGCAGCGGTACCGCCACCAGGCAGTAGAGGATGAACGCGGCCGCGCCGATCTGCATGCCCGTGGCCGCGATGCGCACGTCGGCCATCCCGGTGAACATCACCGTCACCAGCAGGCTGCCCAAGGCCACCGAGGGCGCCGCGGAGAACACCCCCGCCAGCTTTTTCGGTGCGACCATCTCCGCCAGGGCGGCGAACATCAACACGAACAGCCCACCCATGACCGCCTTGAACAGCACCTCAACGACGACCTTGATACCCATGATGTTCTTCCCTCCAGATGATCCAGCCCCCCTAGACGATCCAGCGCAGGGCGATCTCCTCGGCGCTCGGCGGGGGGCCCGGCAGGGAAGGAGCGGAGGTGAGGTGCAGGGCATCGAGCATCAGGACGAGGTAGCGGTGCCTGACCTGGGCGGTGCGTTCCCCGTCGCCGAGGTGGACGGCGGCGAGCTGCTCGAAGATCATCGCAATGTCGGCGACGTCCAGGCCGGGGCGGAGGACGCCGGCCTGGACGGCGCGATCGAAGACCCGCTCGGCGAGCTCGGACGCGTGGGCGGAATCGCGGTGAAGATCCTCGTCGGGGGTGAAGGTGCCGGCCAGGTTGATCGTCAGGGAGTGGACGTCGGCGTCCACGACGCGGCGCATGAAGCCGGCGAAGGCGTGCCACGGGTCGCCTCCGTCGGCCAGGGCGGCCTCGGCTTCGCCGATGTAGATTTTCAGGCCGTCCGAGCACAGTTTGCGGAGCAGTTCCTCCTTGCTGGCATAGCGGCGGTAGAGCGCGCTGATGCCCACCCCGGCGCGCTCCGCCACCGCGGAGATCGGGGCACCGGGGTCGGCGACGAAGACCGCCCGCGCGGCGTCGAGGATCACCTGGTCGTTACGGGCTGCCTGCGCTCTGCGACCGTTCATCGGCGCGGTGGTGGATGTCTCCATTGCACCAATATAGTTAACGGAACATAATATTCCGTTCTGCCTATGAACAAATCTAGGAAAACCTGTTGTGCCGGCCGGGTGATCGAAGGTCCGGTGCCCACGCCGCGGGAGGTCAGGACAGTCGGGTTCCCGTACGGCCGCCGATATGATCCGGGGGCGTGACGTCCTCCGGTAGCAGGGGGTCGGCGACCGGCGCCAGCCAGGTGGTGACCAGCGGCAGCACTCCCGCCCACAGGCCCAGCTCGGCGTCCGGGCCGTCCCCGTCGTCGGGCGGTCCCGAGCTCACCTTGACCGACGCCTCCGCCAGGGAGATCGCCAGAATGGTCGTCGCGGCGAGTTCCTTGCGGTTGGGTCGTCTGGCGTAGTCCCACTGACCTGGCGCGGCGTGCTCGGTGAGGATCCGGAGGGCGGCCAGTTTCTCCTCGCCCTCCAGCTTCCGTGGCACGCCGTACACCATGGCGGAGCGGTAGTTGACACCGTGTTCGAAGACCGACCGGGCCAGGACCAGACCGTCCACATGGGTGACCGTCACGCAGACCGTGTCCGCGGCCGTTCCAAGATCTCGTCCGGCGCCCCCGGATCCGGTCACCGGTCCGGCGGTACCTGTCGCGGACGGGCGCCCGGACGGCTCTCCCGTGGCCAGACTCCGGCTGGCGACCGAGCCGTGGACGTAGAGGTGGTCGGCGTCGAAGCCGTAGACCGTGGGGACCACCATCGGCACGCCGCCGTCGATCACGCCGAGATGGCAGACGAACCCGGCGCGCAGCACCTCGTACAGGGCCGCCCTGTCGGTCCGGCCTTTCTCGCGCAGGCGCCGGTGCCGGGTCCGTTCCGTTGCGGATAGATCACTCATGGTGTGACATTCAACCAGGCCCCGGAAATGGAAAAAGACCCGCGGGTGGCGGGTCTTTCGAAGGCCGGGATCAGGCCGCGGGGGTGGGGCCGCCGGTGAGCGGGAACCGGAGGATGTTCTGCCCGGTGTAGGCGCGCAGGTCGACGACCTTGGTGTCCGCCGAAACCCTGCGGCGAGCAGCCGAACGGATGTCTCTGATCTTGAGTCGCGCGACGTACGGTGGCACGATTACGAGTCTCCTCATTGAGCCCCCCGGCGTGATGAATCTGTTACGCGAGATGTCTACAGACCGACGCGTAAAACCGCTGTAAAGATCCGGTCGGCGGGGGAGACGGCGGCCTGACGGTGACCGCGGGTCCGGGCTGGGCGCAGACGGGAAGGAGCCGGCTCCGCACCCGGGCGGTCCTGATATGTGGCCGTTCACGTGAGGAGGACGAGATATCTCCTGAGCCTGTGACATCGGGCGAACTATGTTGTCCCCCGGCACGTCCAACAAGCCGGTGAACGGAGACTGGGATGAGCACCGGACTGATCGACGGGGATCCGCAGCGACTGGGCGGCTACTGGCTGGCCGGGCGCCTGGGCGCGGGCGGCCAGGGCGTGGTCTACGAGGCCTACGACGCCGAGGGCAGGCGGGTCGCGGTCAAGGTCCTGCACGGCGACGCGGGCACCGACCCCGAGTTGCGCGGGCGGTTCGGACGTGAGGCGGCCGCCGCCCGGCGGGTCGCTTCCTTCTGCACGGCAGGTGTGATCGACGCCGATCTCGACGGGGCCAGGCCGTACATCGTCTCCGAGTACGTCGAGGGTCCCAGCCTGCGCAGGGCCGTCGCCGAGGGGCGTCGCTTCACCGGCGGTGACCTGCACCGTCTCGCGACCGCGATCGCCACCGCGCTGACGGCCATCCATGACGCCGGGGTTATTCACCGCGACCTCAAGCCCGACAACGTACTGCTCGGCCCCGACGGTCCCCGCGTGATCGACTTCGGCGTCGCCCGCACGGCGGACATGTCGCTCACCGCGACCGGCATGGTGGCGGGCACCCCGACCTACATGGCCCCCGAGATCTTCATGGGTCAGCGTGCGGACACGCCGGTCGACGTGTTCGCCTGGGGCGGGATCATCGTGTTCGCCGCGACCGGGATGGACCCGTTCAGGGCCGAGAGCCTGGGCGGGGTCATGCACCGTGTGCTCTCCGTCCAGCCGCAGCTCGACATGCTGCCCGAGCGGCTCCGCCCGCTGATCGCCGCCTCGCTCGCCAAGGACCCCCAGGACAGGCCGTCGGCAAGGGAGTTACTGCTCGCCCTGGTCAGCGGGGACGGCCGGATCGACACCCCCCGGCTGCTCGCGGCGGGCAGTGATGCCGGAGCCCGGGTACGGGCCGCCTCCGCCGATCCGGCGCTCGGCACCCTCGCCGAGGACGCCTACGCCGCGCTCGATCCGGCCGAGCGGGACCTCGCCCCCGAGATCTTCCTCCGGCTGGTCACCGTGACCGACGACGGCGAGCCCGCCGTACGGCGGGCTCGGTGGGCCGAGCTCCTCGACGGGCGGATCGGCGACGAGACGGACGCCGTCCGCCGGGTGCTCCGGAACTTCGCCTACCTGGTCGCTCACGACGACCAGGAGGTCTGGCTGTCCCGGCCCGCGCTGCCGCAGGCATGGCCCCGGCTGCGCCTGTGGGTCCAGGCCAACCGGGACGGCCTGGCCGTCCACCGGGGGATCCTGAACGCAGCATGGCGCTGGCAGTCCCAGGGCCGCCGGGACGGCGACCTTTTCCAGGGCAGCAGTCTGGAGAACGCCATGAACTGGGCGGCCACCGGCCGCCGCAACATCACGCTGAGTCCGGTCGAGCGTGACTTCCTGGAGGCGGGCGCCGCCCTCACCCGGCGCCGTGGCCGCCGCACCCGGTTGCTGTCCATGACGCTGGCCGTGCTGCTGGTGGCAGCGCTGGCCGGCGGGGCGCTCGCCGTACAGCAGAGCAGGGTGGCCGACGCGCGCAGCGTCACCATCGCGCTCCAGCGTGACCAGGCGGAGGCCCGCCAGCTTGCGGCGACGGCCGACTCGCTGCGGATGGCCGAGCCGGTCAGGGCGATGTTGCTCAGCGTGGCGGCGTGGCGGCTGGCCCCGGTGGTGGAGGCCAGGGCGAGCCTGGCCGGCTCGCTCGCCCAGCGTGAGACGGCCACCTTCCACGATCCGTCCACAGCGATACAGACGTTCCGGGCGCTGAGCCGCGACGGGCGTACGCTCGTCAGCGCGGGCGAGGGCGAGGTGCGGATCTGGGATGTGCGGACCGGCAGGCGGACCGGCGGGTTCAAGGGGATCGGCGCCGACCTGCGGGGAGTCGCACTGAGCCCGAGTGGCAAGCTGCTCGCGGTGATCAGCGGGCTGAAGGTGAGACTCTGGGACGTGGCCAGGGGCAGGCCGACCGGTGCGGCCCTCGCCGTCCAGGGCCGCGAGGCCGGCGGCGACACCCAGGTCTTCTTCGGCCAGGCCGAGGACCGGCTCCTGGTCACCCAGGGCGAGGGCCTCACGGTCTGGAACGTCGCGACCGGCGAGAAGCAGTTCCCGCCCGTTGCCGGCTTCGACTTCGACACCTCCGCCGACGGGCGAGGGCTCGCGGTGGGCACCCTCGATAGAGAATCGGTGGTCTTCACCCTGGACGGCCTGGGCAGGACCCCGCTGGGTAACCGGTGCGGCCTCTGCAGCAATCTGCAGGTCGCCTACAGCCCGGACGGCAGGACCGTCGCGGTCAGCCGCGGGAAGACCATCCAGTTGCGTGACGCTCTGACCGGAGCCGACCTGGAGCGCCCATTCGTGTCGGGCAACGGTGGAAAGCCGCGCTTCAGCCCCGACGGCCGCTTCCTGGCCGCCGCCGACGATACGAGTATCAAGCTCTGGCGGGTCGAGGACGGCAGGCTCCTGCTCACCCAGCGGATCGACGCGTTCATGCCTGCCGTTGCCTTCGATCCCGACGGGCGCACACTGCGCTACCTCACCGAGGGATCGGTCATCACTCTCGACATCACCGCGCTAACCAGGCCCGTGCTGCTCAAGGGCGCTGGAATCCACTGGGCCCGGCTGAGCCCGGACGGGCGTCTGCTCGCCTCCAGGGACAGCCAGGCGAGCGAGGTCCGGCTCTGGGACGTCCGGCGGCGAGAGCTCCTCGCGGCCCTGACCATCGGGCCCAAGGGCGCGGACGGATACTTCGACATGGCCTTCAGCGGGGACGGCAGGCGGCTGGCGGTCAACACCGGCGGGGGGAGCTCCAGGCTGACGATCTGGGACACCGCCACGTTCAAGCGGCTCGCCGCCGTCGAGACCGAGCGCGAGGGGCAGGTGCCCGCCCTGGCGCTGAACGCCGACGGCACCGTCGTGGCCTCCTACGTCCTGTACTACGACGCGGAGAAGACACCCGGTGGGGAGATCCATCTGTGGGATGTGCCCGGTGGCCGTCACCGCTGGTCCCGGCCCCAGGAGTCCGTCGAGGCGTTGAGGTTCACCCCGGACGGCAGGGCCGTCGGGGTCGCCGGAGGAGACCAGCGGCTGCTGGACGTGGCGACCGGGAAACCGTTCGGTGAGCCGTACGGCTCGCTAACCGTCAGCATCCCGGTGACCTCGCTGGCCTTCAGTGCGGACGGTACCCGCTTCGCCACCTCTGACCAGGTCGGACGGATCTCGGTGTGGGAGACCGGCGCCCGGACTCGGGTGGGCCCCCTGATCCGGGGCGGTGCCGAGGCAGGGGCCGGAGCCGGGCTGGCCTACTCCCCGCGTGGTGACGTGATCGCCGCCGGGGTCGACGGCCAGGCGGTGGCGCTGTGGGACGTCGCGACCGGGCGCCGTCTCGGCGCGCCGATCGTGACGGGCACCGGCGACCTGCAGGCGCTGGCGTTCACGGCCGACGGGTCCCGGCTGATCACGGTCGACTCCGCCGGCACTCTGGCAGAGCATCCGGTCGACCCTGAGCAGGTGGTGCTCGCGGTGTGCGAGCGGGCCGGCCGCACCTTGTCATCGGACGAGTGGCGCGCCTATCTGGGTGAGGTTCCGTACCGCGACGTATGTCATGACTAGCCGGAACCCGCTGTATGAAGGGCGCGCGCGCCTGACTGCATCCGTTCTGGGGATGTCCGCCCTGATCACCGTGAAGAGTGCCCTTGGTGCCGGTCTGAGTGGTACCCGCTCTGGGTAGACCCACCGAAGGTCGCCGTGAATTCTAGGGGGAAAGACATGGCGCAGTGTGAAGTCTGTGGAAACGACTATGACATGAGCTTCGAGGTGTACGCCCAGGGGGTCGTGCACGTCTTCGATAGCTTCGAATGCGCCATTCACCGGATGGCGCCGATCTGCGAGCACTGCGGGGTCCGTATCGTCGGACATGGTGTCCAGGCCGGTCAGCGCTGGTTCTGCTGCGCGCACTGTGCTCGCAGGGAGGGTCTGGACGCGCTCGTCGACCGGGTCGAAATCCCTACCCAGCAGGGTGCATAAGAGACGGCCTACGCCTGGACCCTCACGGGCCCGGCACGAGTGATCGGCATCGGGCCCGTGGACGTTCACACGCCCAGATCAGCTCAGCGTCCGGCACTTGGGTGGCATCCAGGTGATGCGTGGGGCTCAGTCCTGCGCCGGGGTGCCCTTCTGCCCGGCGACCAGGGTGTCGCCCTGCTTGCCGGGGGTGGGCGGCTTGGCGGCGCCCCTGCGGCTGCGGGGCCGGGCCCCCGGAGCGGGGGGCTCGGCGGTGTCCGCGGGACTTTCGGAGGCCTCCGTGCTCTCGGATCCTCTCGGAGCCTCCGCTCCGGTCGGCCGTACCGGCTCCTCGGGGGCGGAGGCGGGAGCGGGGGCGATAGCCTCCGGCCCGTGCAGCGCGGCGATGACGTCGTCGGCCTCGGTGTCGGCGGCGAAGTCCTCGGCGGCCTCGGCCTCACGCCGCTTGATCACCACCATGTGGTCGACCGACAGGCGACCGGCGCCGCTGACCGCCAGAAGGACGGAGGCCGCGCCGAGGGCCACGATCAGGCTGATGTCGCCGCCGGTCAGGGGCAGGCCCGGCTCGCCGCTGGCCACGACGGACACGGCGACGGCCTCGACGAACAGCAGCAGCCCGCAGGCCGGTACGGCGAGTCCGGCCACGAGCAGGGTGCCACCGATGAGTTCCGTCAGCATCGTGGCGGCGGCCCAGACTCCTGGGGAGGGGGCGCCCAGGGTCGCGAACTGGTCACCGGTGGCGGTCAGTCCCGCTTCCAGCTTGTGCCAGCCGTTGGCGAAGAAGATCCCGCCCACCCCGAGTCTGGCGGCCAGGGTGGCAAGATCATGGAGGGTCTGTCGCACGGTTCCTCATTCTGGTCAGATTCACCGTTCCTGCCCATAGATGACCGAGCATAGGCCGTTCAAACCGGTTAGTCGCCGTCATCCGGGTCAGCCGCTCGGCGGGGGACCAGGAGCGCCACCGCCGTGGCGGTCACGCCCAGCAGCAGCATGCTCACCACGATCGTGGAGTGCAGTCCGGAGACGAACGCGACCCGGGCGACGCTCAGCAGCGCGGTCCCGGTGGTGCCGCCGATCTCCTGTGCCACGTGCGCGGCGGTGGCGAGCGACTGGCGGGCCAGACCCATCAGCTCGGGGGAAACGCCCGGCACCGAGGCAAGTGAGGGTGCGTAGACGATGGTGGTGATCGTGCCGAGGACCGCCACTCCGAGCCCGGCTCCGAGCTCGTAGGCGGTCTCCTCGATCGCGGCGGCGCTCCCCGCCCGTGATTCCGGGGTGGACGACATGATGGTGTCGGAGGCCGCCAGCAGGGTGGCCTGGATGCCGAAGCCGATGCCGACGAAACAGAGGGCGAGCATCAGCGGATGCGGCTCGGTGCCCCAGCCCAGCGGAGGGAGCAGAGACAGGGCGGTGAGCGCGAGCCCGCCGCTCATCGTGGCGCGCAGCCCGATCCAGCGCAGCAGTTGCGCCCCGGCGAGACCGCCCGCGACGGAGGCGATCATCAGGGGCAGCATGCGGACGGCGGCCGCCAGCGGGCTGTCACCGAGGACGAGCTGCAGGTACTGGGCGAGCATCAGCTCCAGCCCGACCAGTGCGAAGACCGTCAGCAGCACGGCGGCCACCCCGACGGAGAACGCTCGCCTCCGGAACAGGCCGAGGTCGAGCAGAGGGGAGGGCAGCCGCCGTTGCCTGCGGACGAACCAGGTCAGCAGTCCGGCTCCGCACAGGACCGGCACCACCCCGCCCGGATGCCCCGCGCCCGCCTCCTTCAGGCCGAAGGCCAGCGCGAGGATGCCGAACACCGACAGCAGCGCGCTGGGTGCGTCCCACGGCCGTGAGGCGTGCCGGCGTGACTCGGGCAGGACCCTGACGGCGGCGGGCAGCAGCACCAGGAGGATCGGCACGTTGATCAGGAAGACGGCGCCCCACCAGAAGTGCTCGATGAGCAGACCGCCGAGGAGCGGTCCGACAGCGGCTCCGGCCGCGGCCACGGCGCTCCACACACCGAGCGCGATCGCGCGCTCCCGCCGGTCGGTGAAGACCTGCCGGATGATGGAGAGCGTGGCAGGCATGATCATCGCACCGCCGATGCCAAGAATCGCCCGGGCGGTGATGAGCGTGAGCGGGGTCGCCGCGAACGCGGCCGCCGCGGAGGCGGCGCCGAACACCAGGTAGCCGGCGAGCACCAGGCGTTTCCGTCCGTAGCGGTCGCCGAGCGTGCCGAAGGTCAGCAGCAGCGGCGCGACCACCAGAGAGTAGACGTCGATGATCCACAGCAGTTCGACAGAGCTCGGTTCGAGCGCGGTGGCCAGTGTGGGGACCGCGATGTGCAGCACCGTGGCGTCCACCGCGATCAGCAGCAGGCTGAAGCAGAGGAGCATCAGCACCGACCAGCGGCCGGCCCCGCGCGTCTGCGGATCGTTTCTGTCGCGCGTCGCGCCGGCCACGGCACCCATTGTGATCATGGGCTGCTCAGGGGTTGCCAGCCGGGACGGACATGCGTCGCAGCTTAGGCGAAGTCAGGCACTGCGGGAGACGGCATCAGATGATGCATGCGGATGGGCATATCGTGTGACAGATAGTGACCTCTCTAGAGAGATAGAGGCATATATCCGCCATCTAGGCAAACGGTGATCGCGCACGGACCATGGCGGTCGTGGGGAGTCAGCGCAAGGCCCATGAGCCATCGTGGTGAGCGGTCCCGGCGGGCAGGACCCCGCTCGGGTCCCGCCGCCAATGGACCCCGACAGTCCTCGCGAATGGTGTGCCGTGGCCGCCGCCTGGCTGGTCCGCGGCCGGCCGGAGAACGCGCTGGAGGCCGCCCGCCAGGCGGTGGAGCGTGATCCGGCCGGATCCGGAGCCGACTGGGGATATCGTCTCGCCAGCCTCGCCTTCGAACGGCTCGGCCGTGACGCGGAGGCCGTGGCCGCCGCCGAGGAGGCCGTACGGCTGGCGCCCGGATCCTGGGCCGCGCGGCTGCGTCTCGGTGCGGCCCTCCGCCGGGTGCCGGGACGCTGGCGGGAGTCGTGGGCCCAGGCGAGCAGGGCCGTCCGCTACGCGCCCGAGGAGCCCGACCCGCATGCTCTCATCGGTGATCTCGCGCTGCTACGCGGCGAGCACCGCCGTGCCGAGAACGCCTACCGCAACGCGTTACGCCACCTGGACGATCACCTGGGCGCCAGGATCAACCTCGGCCTGACCTTCCTGCGTTGGGGACGCCCCCGAGGGCATCACGATCCCGCGTGGCCCGTCGATCCCCGTGAGACCGGCAGGACCAGACGTGCCATGGAGATGTGGTCCCGGCAGGTCCGTGTCCTGCTGGCCGCGTCGCTCGCCGCGGTCGTCACGGTGGCCTTCGGGCTCGGCATGGCCGCCGAGGCCAGGATCGGGGGCGGGGCGATACCGGCCGTCGTCCTGGCGATCACCCTCAGGCAGGCCCACCAGATCAGGCTCTGGCCCTACGTTCCCGGCATGCTCGCCCGCGATCCGTGGCTCGGCGTGTCCGTCCTGATCGCCTTGATCGCCGTCGCCGCCTACGTCGCGGTGATCGCCACCCTCCCCCGGACGGCTCCTCTGCTCATCTTCGGTCCGGTGGACGGCGTGTGGGCGGCCCTCGCCGCACTGGTCCTCCTCAACGGCGCGGTCGTCATCGTCCTGCGCGTGCTGGTCGAGGCGTGGCGGGGGCGGCCGGTCAGGGCGCTGGCCGAGTTCACCGCGGTCCACGAGGACCGTACGGCCCGGCGGGACATCGACGTGACCCTCTGGCTGGTGGCGGGCCGCGCGTGGTCGGCACTGGTCGTGGTGGCGGGGATGACCCTCGTCCTGGACGAGCCGGAGTGGGCCTTCGCCGCGCCGGCCGTCCCGCTCGTGCTCGGCTGGGCGCATGAACGGGGCGGCCTTGCCCCCTGCCTCCGCCAGGTGCTCGACACGGACCGCTGGCTCGGGGCGGCGCTTGCCCTGCTGGTCGCCGCGTCCCTGGCGCTTGGCGCGGCGGCGGCCGTACCGGCGCTGGGGCTTCCCGGGGTGATGGGCGACTGGTCCCGGCAGGCCGGGGCCGGGATGCTGGCCGCCCTGGTGGCGGTCTTCGCCGCGAGGTCGGCGTGGGCGTGGTGGCGGGGCGCGCCGGGGCCGTGGCGAGCTTCCCTGATCATGGGGGAGAGCGGTGACTCCCGCCCGCCGGGTGATGTCAGGCCTCCGGTGGGGGTCAGCGAAGAGGTACGCCGGACCTTCACCCACGCCCGCGAAGTGGTGCTCGCCTACGCCGACCCCATCGGACCACGCGTGCTGGCCATCGGCTCGGTCAGCTCGGTCGGCCCGGACGGGGAGCTCCGCCTGATCGCCGGTGACGACGCGTGGGAGGCGGCCGAGCGCGATCCCAGAGTGGCGGTGTTCGTCGCCGACCCACTGGATCGCCGGTTCTGGGTTGAGATGCGAGGCATCGCCGTAGGTGACACCGAGGCCGCCGTGCTCCGGGTCGCCCCCAAGCACGTCGTGGTCGGCGAGTATCCGGGCCGCCATCAGAGCCGCCCGCGCTCCGGCTGAAAGGCACCGGAGACCTCTCTCCGGCCGGTGACTTCCCCTGCCCGGCACCCGGCACCGCGGCGGCGGGAGCGGGACGTCTCCCGTGGCAGGACACGTGGCCGGAATGTGATGCCCGGATCATAGAGTTCATCCGGTCTCATCCGTTTATCTGATCGTGTCGTGCGACGGCGTGGCGCGTTGCTCAGGCACGCGCAAACGCCTTCCCGGTGCGGTATAACCGGGTTCGGACCGGGGAGGCGTAATGCGGGAGCCCGACAGGGCCCGGCCGGCGGGGCGCGCGGCGGCACGGGATGCGTTCGAACATGTCAGGCTGCGTTATTTCCAGCTTTCACCGTTTCTGCGCAGGCTGATCTACGCCGGGCTGCTGATCGGCACGACCGCCCTGGCACTGGGCATGGGCTGGTCGCCGTTCAACGCGTTCTTCGTCCCGTTCACCCTGCTCGCCTTCATGGCCCTGACCCTGCGTTTCCCCCGCGCCGCCGCCACCCTGGTGGTGGTGGCGGCCTGGCTGCTGCTCCTGCCGATCTTCCAGAGCCTGTACGGCGCACAGCCCGCCCCCTCGACGGGGCTGCTGCTCCTCGCCCCCTCGGTGGCCGGGATCGCGCACCTCATCCGCTGGGTCCCGCCGTGGCTGACCACGCTCATGGCGCTGGCCCCTGCCGCCCTGGTGGCTCTTGCGCTCACCACGGTGGCGCCTGCCGCCGCCCTGTGGGCCGCGTACGGTGTGGCCGCCGCGGTGCTGGTCCACCGTTTCGTCCAGGCCCGCCAGGTCAGGGCCGCACTGGCGGGAGAGGGACAACCGGTCCGGGTACGGGCCCGCGAGGGCGGCCAGCCGGCCGTAGCGTCCGGCGATCGGGCCGCGACGCCGCCGATCTCGGTGGAGGAGGCCCTCGGCGAGCTGGACAGCATGATCGGCCTGGCTCCGGTGAAGGAGCAGGTGCGTTCCATCGCCGCCTCGATCGAGGCCTCCCGGCTGCGTAAGGAGGCCGGATACTCCACCGAGCCGCCGATGCGCCACTTCGTGTTCGTCGGCCCTCCGGGCACCGGGAAGACCAGCGTGGCCAGGACTGTGGCGAAGATCTTCTACGCGTTCGGCCTGCTGGAGACGGCGTACGTGGTGGAGGCCCAGCGCGCCGACCTCGTGGGAGAGTATCTCGGGGCCACCGCGATCAAGACGAACGAACTGGTGGACCGGGCGCTGGGCGGGGTGCTGTTCATCGACGAGGCCTACAGCCTGATCAACTCCGGCGACGGCCAGCCCGACCGGTTCGGGGCCGAGGCCGTGCAGACGCTGCTCAAGCGGGCCGAGGACGACCGCAACCGCCTGATCATCATCCTGGCCGGATACGAGAAGGAGATGACCGCCTTCCTGTCCTCCAACCCCGGCCTGTCGAGCCGGTTCGCCAGCCGGGTCCGCTTCCCCAGCTACGCACCGGAGGAGCTGCTCCAGATCACCGAGCTCCTGCAGCGGCGGCGCGGCGACCGGATGGCCGAGGACGCCGGGCCCGCGCTGCTCGCCCGGTTCGAGGACGTGCACCGGCGCGCGATCGTGGACGAGCTGGGCAACGCCCGGTTCGTGCGCAGCCTGGTGGAGGCCGCGGCCCAGGCCCGGGACGTGCGGGTGGTGGGCGGGGGCGGCTCGCCCACCACCGAGGACCTGGTGACCACCTCCGCGCAGGACGTCATCAAGGCCTTCGGTGAACTCACCGTCCGCTTCCAGGGCTACCAGGCCACGCCCACCCTGGAGGAGGCGCTCGCCGACCTCGACCGGATGGCCGGCCTGGAGCCGGTCAAGCGGCAGGTCCACGCGATCACCGCGCAGCTCAGGGTGGCGAGGATGCGCCAGGAGCGGGGACTGCCGACCCCGCCGCAGATGCGCCACTTCGTCTTCGCCGGGCCGCCGGGCACCGGCAAGACCACCGTGGCCCGCATCCTGGGCCGCATCTTCGCCGCGCTGGGGCTGCTCACCCAGCCCGACGTGGTGGAGGCCCAGCGGGCCGATCTGGTCGGCCAGCACCTCGGGGCCACCGCGATCAAGACGAATGAACTGGTGGACCGGGCGCTCGGCGGGGTGCTGTTCATCGACGAGGCCTACAGCCTGATCAACACCGGCTACGCCGGGGGTGACGCCTTCGGCGCCGAGGCCGTGCAGACGCTGCTCAAGCGGGCCGAGGACGACCGCGACCGGCTGGTGATCATCCTGGCCGGATACGAGCGGGAGATGGACGGGTTTCTCGCGACCAACCCCGGCCTGACCAGCAGATTCAACCAGCGCGTGCTGTTCCCTTCCTACGCGCCGGGCGAACTGGCCGAGATCGCCGGGCTGCTGGCCGAGCGGTCGGGCGACCGCTTCGACGAGGGCGCCCGCCGGGATCTGGCCGAGGTCTTCACCTGGGTCTGTGACGAGGGCCTGATCGACGGCCTTGGCAACGGCCGGTTCGCGCGCTCGCTGTTCGAGCGTGCCGCGCTCCGCCGCGACGTGCGCCTGGCCGCCCTGGGGGGCGGCACCGCCAGTGCCGCCGACCTGACCACGATCACCAGCGCCGACCTGCGCGCCGCCGTGGACGAACTCGCCGGACGATGACCTGAGCGGTGCCCGGACGGATCCGCCGGCGTGATCTGCGGGCTGCGGTCCGGACCCGTCGGGCGTGACCCCGCGTGCCGCCTGGCGAACCTCCGCAGTGAGGGACGGACGGGGTCCTTGACTGAGATCGCACCCCCGATTGAGGACTCTCTGTAGTTGAGTGGCCGCAAGATGTAGCAAGATGGCCACCGACAGCAGGGACCGCGGGGGGGAGACGATGGCGGGATTCCTTCTTCGCAGACTGCTCAACTACCTCATGCTGATCGTCGTCGCCACGAGTCTGGCCTACATGCTGGCGGCCGGCGCGCTCAATCCCAGGTCGAACTACGAGGGACGCAACCCGCCGATCCCGCAGGCGGTCGTCGACGCGCGTCTCACCGAGTTGAACCTGAACGACAGGACTCCGCTGTTCGAGCGCTACCTGACCTGGGCGGGCGGCATCGTCCACGGTGACTTCGGCAAGACGGTGACCGGTGACTCGGTCAGGGCGGACCTCAGGCGGCGGGTCGCCGTCACCCTGCGTCTGATCACCATCGGACTCATCCTGGGCAGCGTCGCCGGCGTGTTGGTCGGCGCCGGTGCGGCGGTCAGGCAGTACGGCGTGTTCGACCGGCTGTCGACCGGTGCCTCCTTCGCCGTCCTCGCGGTCCCCACCGTCGTGCTGGCCAACATTCTGATCATCATCGGAGTCTGGTTCAACGGGCTGGTCGGCGCGCAGGTCTTCCTGGTCAGCGGTGAGGCGTCTCCCGGACTGCAGGGAGGTCTCCCCGCCCAGCTGGTGGACCGGATCCAGCATCTGATCCTGCCCACGCTCTCGCTCTCGCTGGGGCTGATCGCCGTCTACAGCCGTTACCAGCGCAACATGATGCTCGACGTGCTCGGGGCCGACTTCATCCGCACGGCCATGGCCAAGGGGCTGCGCCGCCGTACCGCGCTGATCAGGCACGCGTTGCGCACGGCGCTGATCCCGGCGGTCACCTATTTCGCCTTCACCTTCGGCTCGCTGCTGGTCGGCACGACCTTCACCGAGAAGATCTTCGGCTGGCACGGCATGGGTGAGCAGCTCGTCAACTCCATCTCCACCAACGACGTCAACACCGTCGCCGCGATCAGCTGCTTCGCGGCCTTCGCGATTCTGGTGGCCTCCCTGGCCTCCGACGTGCTCCATGCCGTCCTGGACCCCCGGGTGCGGGTGGGGTGAGCGAGAAGATGACCATCTCGGACGAGGAGCTCGCCGAGCAGAGGGCGGCCATAGGCCGAATCAAGGCGCCGTCGCGGCTGCGGGTGGTCGCCGGCCGCTTCTTCCGCTCGCTCCAGGGCAGGATCGGGTTCGCGTTGCTGGCTCTGATGTTCCTGCTGGCGTTCGCCGGCCCCTACCTGGGCCGGTGGACCTACACCGACAAGGACTTCATGGCGTTCCTGCAACCGCCCTCCGCCGAGCACTGGTGGGGCACCCTGCAGACCGGCGCCGACGTGTACGCGGTCACGCTGCGCGGCATGCAGAAGTCACTCATCGTCGGCCTGCTCGCGGCGGTGATCGGCACCACGCTGGCAGCTGTGGTCGGTGCCTTCGCCGGATACTTCGCGGGCTGGGCGGACAGGTCGCTGACCTGGGTCACCGACCTGATGCTGGTGCTTCCGGCCTTCCTGATTCTGGCGATCATGTCACCGCTCTTCGCCGAGGGCCAGTGGATGCTGTTCGTGTTCGTGCTGGCGCTCTTCCTCTGGATGGTCACCTCGAAGATCGTCCGGAGCATGACCATCTCGCTGAAGGAGCGGGAGTTCATCCAGGCGTCCCGGTTCATGGGCGTCCCACCGGTGAGGATCATCTTCCGGCACGTCATCCCCAACATGTCCTCGCTGCTGGCCGTGGACGCCACGCTGAACGTCAGCGCCGCGATCCTCACCGAGACCTCCCTGTCCTACTTCGGCTTCGGCATCCAGCCGCCCGACGTCTCGCTGGGCAGCCTCATCGCCGACGGCGCCAAGACGGCCGTCTACGCACCGTGGACGTTCTGGTTCTGCGCCGGACTGCTGATCGTCACCGTGCTCGCGGTCAACCTGGTCGGCGACTCCCTGCGCGACGCCTTCGACCCCACCGCGAAGAGGGGTGGACAATGAGAAAGTGTGACGAGCGCCAGGTGGGCACGGGGGCCCGGCCCGGTCCGGGGGGCCTGACCGACCCGGTCCTCGAGGTGACCGACCTCAACGTGACCTTCGGTTCCGGCCGTGGGGCGGTGCGCGCCGTCCGCGGGGTGGGGTACACGGTCCGTCCGGGTGAGGTGCTCGGCATCGTCGGCGAGTCGGGGGCCGGCAAGTCGGTCACCTCGCTGGCCGTGATGGGCCTCCTCCCGCCACACGCCCACGCCACCGGCTCTGTGCGGCTGCGGGGCAGGGAGATCCTCGGGGCATCCGAGAAGACCCTCGCCGCGTTCCGGGGCAAGACCATCTCGATGGTCTTTCAGGACCCGCTCTCCGCGCTCACCCCGGTCTACCGGGTGGGCGACCAGATCGCCGAGGCCGTGCGGATCCACCAGAAGGTCACCAGGGAGCGGGCCGCGGAGCGGGCTGTCGAGCTGCTCGACCTGGTCGGCATCCCCAACGCCGCCCAGCGGGCCAAGGCGTTCCCGCACGAGTTCTCCGGCGGTATGCGCCAGCGCGTGATGATCGCGATGGCGATCGCCAACGACCCCGATGTGATCATCTGTGACGAGCCGACCACCGCGCTCGACGTCACCATCCAGGCCCAGGTGCTGGAGGTGCTGAAGAAGGCTCAGCGGGAGACCGGCGCGGCGATCGTCCTGATCACCCACGACCTGGGAGTGGTGGCCGGCTCCGTCGACCGCGTCCTGGTCATGTACGCCGGCCGCCCCGTCGAGGTCGGGTCGGTGGACGACATCTACTACCGCATGCGCATGCCGTACACCATGGGCCTGCTCGCCTCGATCCCGCGCCTGGACCGGGGTGCCGGGCAACCGCTGGTCCCGATCGAGGGGAATCCGCCGTCGCCGGCGGCGCTGCCGCCCGGCTGCCCGTTCGAGCCGCGCTGCCCGTTGGCGATTCCGGCCTGCGCGGAGGCGGAGCCGCCGTTGGAGCCGGTGGGCTCTCCCGGACATCTGGTCGCCTGTATCCGCTCGGCCGAGATCGAGGCGGAGGGCTGGTCGCCCGCCCAGATCTACCAGGCGGGGACCGGCGGCCAGGACGGGAACGGGGCCGAGCCTCCCATGGTTCACGGGCGCCCGCCGGTAGGGCTGCCGCGCGGCCGGCGTGAGGTGGTTCTGGCCGTCAAGGACCTGATCAGGCACTACCCCCAGATGAAGGGGGCGATCTTCAAGCGGCAGGTCGGCACGGTCCACGCGGTGGACGGCATCAGCTTCGACATCCGTGAGATGGAGACGCTCGGTCTGGTCGGCGAGTCGGGCTGCGGCAAGACGACCACACTGATGGAGATCCTGGAGCTGGCCAGGCCGCAGGGCGGCACGATCGCGGTGCTGGGACACGACACGGCGACGTTGAGCGCCCGTGACCGGATGGCGATCCGGAGGGACATGCAGGTCGTCTTCCAGGACCCGCTGGCGTCGCTGGACCCGAGGATGACCGTCTACGACATCCTCGCCGAGCCGCTGCGCACGCACGGGACCCGGGATCCCGGCCCGAGGGTGCGGGAGCTTCTCCGTCTGGTCGGCCTCGACCCCAGCCACGCCGCCCGCTATCCGCAGGACTTCTCCGGTGGCCAGCGCCAGCGCATCGGCATCGCCCGGGCGCTCGCGCTCGAACCCCGTCTGCTCGTGCTGGACGAGCCGGTCTCGGCGCTCGACGTGTCCATCCAGGCCGGCGTGATCAACCTGCTGCAGGGTCTGAAGCGCCGCCTGGGCCTGTCGTATCTGTTCGTGGCGCACGACCTGGCAGTGGTCCGGCACATCGCCGATCGCGTCGCGGTCATGTACCTCGGCAGGATTGCCGAGATCGGCCGGGTCGGCCCGGTCTACGACACCCCGATGCACCCCTACACGCAGGCCCTGCTGTCGGCGGTCCCGCTGCCCGACCCCGAAAGGGAACGTTCCAGGAGACGCATCCTGCTCGAAGGCGACCTGCCCAGCCCGGCCGACCCTCCCTCCGGTTGCCGCTTCCGTACCCGCTGTCCCAAGTTCAAGACCCTCGACGAGACCGGCCAGAGGCGGTGCGTGAACGAGGAGCCGCAGGTCCGCCCGCTCGGAGAGGACCACGGCGCCGCATGTCATTTCGCCGAGAAGCTCAAAGTCATATAAACCAGGAGGAACCGTGATATCAATCCGGCGCGTGGGTGCGTTCGCCGCCGCCCTGAGCGTGGCCGGCTCGTTGGCCCTGGCCGGCTGCGGCAGTCAGGGCCGGAGCGGTGGAGGCGGTCCGAGCGGCGGAGGAGAGTCGTCAGCCGGTCCAGCCTCGGCCGTCAAGGCCTACGACATCAATCCGGTCGCCCGGGACGGGGTCCGGGACGGGGGACTGCTCCGCTGGGGAATCAACGAGTATCCGACGAACTGGAACCTCAACCACGTCGACGGCAACCTGGCGATGGTCAAGAAAGTCATCGACGCGCTCATGCCCTCGGCTTTCCGCTCCAACGAGAAGGGAGAGATCTCGCCGAACACCGACTACGTGTCGGAAGGGAAGATCACGGCCGACAAGCCCAAGCAGGTCGTCAGGCTGACGCTCAACCGGCGCGCCAAGTGGTCCGACGGCAAGCCGATCACCTGGGAGGACTACAACGCCCAGTGGCAGGCGATGAACGGTAAGAACAGCGACTACCGCGTCGCCGGCACCACCGGCTACCAGGACATCGAGAGCGTGAAAAAGGGCAAGGACGCCTACGAGGTCGTCATCACCTTCGCCAAGCGCTTCGGCGACTGGCAGTCGCTGTTCGGACCGCTCTACCCCAAGTCCACCAACGCCACCCCCGCCGGGTTCAACAACGACTGGCTGAACAAGATCCCGGTGACCGCGGGCCCGTTCAAGTTCGCGTCCTTCGACCAGACGGCCAAGACCATCACCATCGTCAGGGACAACGCCTGGTGGGGGGATAAGGCCAAGCTGGACCGGATCATCTACCGGGCACTGGAGAGCGACGCGCTGGTCGGCGCCTTCAGCAACGGCGAGATCGACACCTTCGATGTCGGCCCCTCCGCACCGGACTACGCGCGGGCGAAGAGCAGCCGGAACGCGATCGTACGGCAGGCGGCCGGACCTGACTTCCGGCATATCACGATGAACGGCGAAAGCGCGGTGCTCTCCGACGTCAACGTCCGCCGGGCCATCGCGACGGGCATCAACCGCCAGGCCATCGCCCAGTCCGACCTGCAGGGTCTGGACTGGCCCATCGTCCTGCTGAACAACCACTTCTTCATGAACACCCAGGGGGGATACCAGGACAACGCCGGCGCCATCGGCGTCTACAACGTCGAGAAGGCCAAGCAGATGCTCGACGCCGCCGGCTGGAAGCTGGAGGGCCAGACCCGCAAGAAGAACGGCAAGGAGCTTGCCCTGCGCTTCGTCATGCCGTCCGGCCTGCAGCTCACCAAGTCCGAGGCCGAGATCACCCAGAGCATGCTGTCCCAGATCGGCGTCAAGGTCACCCTTCACGCGGTGCCCAGCGACGACTACTTCACCAAATACATCATCCCCGGTAACTACGACATCACCGCCTTCGCCTACGTGGGCACGCCCTTCCCCGTCTCCAGCGGTTATGGCCAGTACGCCAACGCCACCAGGGACTCCAAGGGCCAGCTGCACTGGAACGCCAACCTCGCCCGCATCGGCTCCCCGCAGATCGACGCCGCCATGAGCAAGGCGACCGCGGAACTTGACAGTGCGCAGGCCATCGCCGACACCAACGCCGCGGACAAGCTGATCTGGGAGGCGGTGAACGTGGTGACCCTCTACCAGCGCCCGCAGACCGTCGCCGTCAAGAACACCATCGCCAACTACGGCGCCCGCGGCTTCTACGACCTGAGGTACCAGGACATCGGCTTCGTGAAGTAGCCCCCGCCCGGCAGAGGGGGCCTCCAGCCAGAAGAGCCCCCTTCTGCCGGGGCGGCGGTGGTCCGCCGGTTCACCGGAGAAGGCGGAAGCCGACCCGGTCGCCAGGGCACAGCTGGGCGGCTCCGGCGAGGTCGGCCGAGACGAGGACGGCGATGACCGGGTAGCCGCCGGTCGGTGGATGATCGGCAAGGAAGACGATCGGCCTCCCATCGGGGGGCACCTGCAGAGCTCCGGTGACCATGCCCTCGCTGGGCAGCTCCGCGTCGCGGGCGCGTTCCAGGCGGACGCCCTCCAGCCGCACGCCGACCCGGTTGCTGTCCTGGCTCACCCGGTACGGCTCCGCGCACAGAGCGGCCAGCGCGCCGGGGACGAACCAGTCGTCGCGGGGGCCCGGCAGGACCCGCAGCACATCCGGCGGAGGCGTGGATAGCGGTGCCGCGTCCACGGTGATGAGGGGAAGGCCGTCGGTCGGCCCCACGGGCAACACCATGCCGGGGCGGAGCGGGGGAGGGCCGAGGCCAGAGAGCGAGTCGGTCGATCGGCTCCCCATGACGACGGGCGTGTCGACACCGCCCCGGATCGCGACATAGGTCCGCAGGCCGGCGGTGGGGGCCGCCGTACGGAGTTCGCCGCCTGCCCGGACCCAGAACGGCGCCCCCATCCCCTGCGTGACCGTCCGGCCGGACCACAGCAGTTCCAGAGCGCAGGGAGCCCCGGAGACGGCGACCCAGGCTCCGGCGTCGAAGCGCAACCAGGCACCGCCGAAGGTCAGCTCGATCCCGGCGGCGCTCTCCGGATTGCCGACCAGGCGGTTGGCCAGCCGCAGGCTCGGAGCGTCGGCGGCACCGGAGCGGGGCACGCCGAGGTGGCCGTAGCCGGGACGGCCGAGATCCTGCACGGTGGCGTACGGGCCCGGCACGATCACCTCGATCATGGGTCGGTGACCGCCTGGAAACGCACCCGTGTGCCCGGAGTCAGGACAGTGGGCGGATCGGCGGCCACATCCCACACCGCCAGCAGAGAGCGCCCGAGCAGCCGCCAGCCTCCGGGCGAGGCCGAGGGGTAGACCGCCGAATAGGGGCCGGCGATCGCCACGGCGCCGGCGGGCACCGCGGTCCTGGGGGTGGACAGCCGGGGCACGTGCAGTGCCGGGTCCAGCCCGGTGAGGTAGGCGAACCCCGGGGTAAAGCCGAGCCAGCCCACCACGAGCTCCCGCCCGGTGTGCCGCTCGACCACCTCCCGCGCGGACAGCCCGCTCAGGGCGGCCACGTCGTCGAGATCGGCGCCGTCGTAGACCACCGGGACCGTCACGGGTCTCCCTGCCTGGAGGGTGCCATCGCCGGCGTCGCAGGCCGTATCCAGGAGGCGGGAGAGCCGGGAGCGGAGCCGGGACAGGTCGGTGCCCGGCGCGGTGACGAGGACGGTCGCCGGGCCGGGCACGATCTCGACCACCCCGTCCGGACGATCGGCCCGCAGGAGGGCGTCCAGCCGGTGGGAGGCCTCCAGCGAACCGGTCTCCACCAGCAGGGCGTCCTCACCGGCCCGGCGGATCACGTGAACGCCTTCAGCGTCACGCCGGCCGCGATCAGGCCGTCGCGGACGGCCCGCGCCAGCAGCACGGCATCCGGGGTGTCGCCGTGCACGCAGATGGAGCGCGCGTCCACCGGGATCTGCGAGCCGTCCACCGCGGTCACGGTACGGGCGGTCGCCATGCGCACGGCGCGGGCTGCGACGGTGACGGGGTCGTACACGATCGCGCCGGGGGAGCGGCGGGGGACCAGGGTTCCGGCGGGGGTGTAGGCGCGGTCGGCGAAGGCCTCGGTGACGGTGGTGAGGCCCTCGCGGGCGGCGACCTCGTGGACGGCCGAAACGGGCAGGGTGAGCATCGGCAGGCTGCGGTCGTAGTCGACTATGGCCGCCACCACCGCCTCTGCCTGCTCGGGGTCGCGGCAGATCCGGTGGTAGAGCGCGCCGTGCGGTTTGACGTAGGAGACCCGGCCGCCCATCGCCCTGGCGATCCCGTCCAGCGCAGCCAGCTGGTACAGCACCTCGGCGCAGAGCTCCTCCGGGTCCACCTCCATCTCGCGCCGCCCGAATCCGGCCAGGTCCCGGTAGGACACCTGGGCGCCGATCATCACGCCCCGGTCCACCGCGGCCGCGCAGGTGCGGCGGATGATCAGCGGGTCGCCGGCATGGAAGCCGCAGGCGATGTTCGCACTGGTCACCACGTCGAGCAAGGCCGCGTCGTCACCCAGCAGCCAGTTACCGAAACCCTCGCCGAGGTCGGCGTTCAGATCGATCATCAGGGCTCACCTACATCGGGGGCTCGTCGGGAATGTCAGAGATGTCGTCAAGGGCCACGGCCAGCTCCTCGGGGTCGTCCCCTATCCGCTCGGCGATCTCGATCAGCACGTGCAGCACGTCATGCCGGTCGTGGCCGAGATCCAGCAGCCGCTGGGCGGCCTCCCAGAGCTGCGGCGGGTCCCCCTCCCAGAGCCGGCCGGCGATCTCCTCGTGCCAGGCGAGATGCTCGTCGTAGTCCGGCCTGCCGAGTTCGCCGCCGTGGTCGATGCCCAGCAGGATCCGTCGGTCGGTCTCGTCTGCGGGGTTGAGCAGGTCGAGCTTCACCTCTCCATGTGTACCCAACAGGAACGGGAAGGCGAACACCCGCCGGGCCAGCGCCGACAGGTCGCCGTCCGGCAGCAGCCGCTCCAGCAGGTCGCGATCGAGGCCGAAGGCGGTCGGGTCGCGGTAGGCCTCGGCGAACTTGGCCGTCGCCTCCCAGATCGCGTCGAGTGTGGCACGTAGGCCCTCGTCGGCCAGCCCGGTCCGGCACGCGGCGAAGCGCGCCCAGGCCCCCAGCACGTACGGCACCGCCTCCTGCTCGGCCGGGCTGAGCAGGACCTTGCGCGGCAGCCAGTCCAGCAGGAACGTCTGGCACTTGGTCGGGCTCACCCGCAGCGGGCGGCCGAAATCCTGGTCGCAGCCGTAGTCGATGATGTGGTCGGCACAGCGTGAGGCCGCCGAGGGGTCCGAGAGGTGCTCGGCCGCGTCCGAGGAGAGGAACTCCGCCGCCAGCATCGCCCGGCGGTCGCGGCTGTAGGGCGCCTCGATGTGGAGAGGGGCCGGGCGTTTGCGGCCAGGCGGCAACGCCTTGATCCGGGACCGGGCGAAGGCGTGGTAGGCGCTGTAGCTGTCGCTGACCGGTGCGGTCGTCCTGCGGTCGCCGTACTCCAGGGTGGCCTTCATCGCCGATTCGAGCAGCGCCCTGGCCTGCTGCGGCTCTATCTCCTCGAACCTCAGCATCGGGTTGGCCTCGGCCTCGGCCTCGGCCTGCTCCAGCAGCTTCTCCACGTGTGAGGAGACCCAGGCGTCGCGGGCGATCCCGCGCATGTTGTGGTCGACGATCACGACCAGCGCGTGTCGGTCCTCGCCGCTGTCCGTGCCCCGGTAGGCGAAGGTGCACACCACGGTGTCCTGGTCGCCGTAGGCGTCGCGGGAGACGAAGCACCCGGTCGGCTTGACCGCACCCAGCCGGTGGGCCCAGCGGGGCCTGGCCACGTCACGCTCGATGAGTGCCAGTGCCGCCCCCTCGGCCTTGGCGGCCTGACGGGCGGTGCCGAGATAGGCCAGTGCGATCAACAGGGTCAGAGCGGCGGGTGATCCGGCCTTGGCCGCGTAGTCCACCAGCCCCTCGCCGAGAACCTGCTCGGCGTCCCCGCGCCGGAGGCGCCGCCCCCACCAGGCCCCGACCATGTCGGAGACCATGAGTTCGGCGTCCAGCGGGCTGCGCACGGCCAGCAGTTCGCGAGCGGCGACCAACATCTCGGAGAACACCTCGTCCGGCGACTGGCTCTCTCTGGGATCTCGACGGTGTCGCCGGCTCAAGCGGCCTCCTCCGTCGGCCGTATGAGCCCGGTGCCGTTGCGCTGGTCGGCTCGCTCGCTCTGCTCGCTCACGCCCCAACCTTCTCGCATTCCCGGGCCAGACGGTGCGTGGAACACGGCCCGGTAACCCCGATGTTACCGGGGACTCCGCGGTGGCGGCGCGGAGTTCACGAGGGCGAGCAGATGCTCGCGGGCGACACGTTCGACCATCTCGGGTGTCGCGTCGACCCCGAGGTGCTCGGCACAGGCCCGTACGTCGGCCACACACCGTGCCACGGTGTCGAGCGGAACGGTGACGAACTCAGCGGTCAGAGTGCTGCTCACCGGGTCGCGGAACGTCGTGCCGCCGGCGAAGCTGATGGCGAGAGCGGGCATGTGTCGCATTCTCCGGTTTGCCCGGGGAGCATCCCCCGGATGGACGACGGGGACGTGCGTTCTCATTCCACAACTTATCGAGCGAGTGTCAAGCCTTCCATGCGCAACATGCGAAGCTGACTCCAATCCTGACTCGATCTGTCGACTCCGAAGTAAACGAGTGTCCCCGAAGGGGGAGCCAAATCGCCAATCAGTCAGTAGCCTGATCTTGCTGGGGTGCCGACGGAGATGAGGTGGGCAGTTGTCGGGACGGTCCGGCTTGATCCTGCTAGGGTCCTGGCCGCATACGTTCGAAGGCGTCAGCGATGATCACGCCGGCCTTTCGAAGGGGTAGTGGGAGCGACGTCAAGCTCAGGCCGGCTCAGGTCGGCGGGGGCGAGGGCGTGAAGCAGGCGGGAGGGTCCGGAACCGGACCGCTCGCACCGCGGTGCGGTTGTTGCCGCGACCCTCGAGAGGGGGCGGGCACGGTGGGGAACAGCGCCATCGTCCGGCTCCGGCGGAACGGGGGCCGGGTGACGCCCATGCCGGGAACACGGCACGTCAACGCGGAACCCCTGGTCTCCGGACCGGGAGGGTCCGTAGTATGCGCCGACCACATCATCGGCGGGACTTCCGTCCGCACGCACCCATCGCCGATGATGTACTGCAGGATCCGGTCCCCCGGAGCCGCGCTACGCCAATTCGCAAGTTTGGAGATGTGCCTCGTGGGAGACCCTGGCACGCGACGGAGGTGCCGACCATGAGCGCCGAAACCTCCGTGCCCCGTCCCCGGGAGTCGGGTGTGGACATCTCAGACCCTGGCCTGTTGCAGGGCCTGTTGTCGCAGTCGCCGTTCGCCTTCGCGTTCTTCGACCCCGAGGGCCGCTTCCAGCGGGTCGACGAGGTCTTCGCCGACGTGGTCGGCCTTCCGATCGAGCGTCTGGTCGGCCGGGCGCCGGGCGAGTTGCTCTCCGCCGACCTCACCGCGCTCGTGGAGGGTTCGGTCCGCGGCGTCGTCGAGGGAATCCAGGTCGAGACGGACCAGCGGATCCGGGTGCGCACCGCCGACGGGCAGACCCATCACTGGTCGCTGACGTTCTCCCCGATCCATGACGACAAGGGCACGCTCCGCGCGGTCTGCCTGGTCGGTGTGGACATCACCGAGAGCAGGCAGGTCGAGGAGGACCTGCGGCGCAGCGAGGAGCGCTACCGCTCGCTGGTCGAGGCCCAGTCCCAGCTCGTGTGGATCACAGCCCCGAGCGGGGCCGTGGTGGAGGACGCGCCGCAGTGGCGCGCCATCACCGGCCAGGGCCTGGAGGAATACCTCGACCATGGCTGGCTGGAGGCCGTCCACCCCGACGACCGCCCGCACGCGGAGGAGGCCTGGAAAGAGGCGCTACGCGGCCGGATCATGTTCGAGTGGAACTACCGGGTCCGCACCCGTGCCAGCGGCTACCGCCACTTCGAGGTGCGCGCGGTCCCGATCATCCGCCATGGCCGGGTGGTCGAGTGGGTGGGCGCCAACACCGACGTCACCCCGCAGCGCGAGGCCGAGGAGATGCGCGGCCGGCTCACCGACCAACTCGGTGCCGCCGCTCTGCGGACGGCGCGGCTACAGGGTGCCACGGCGCTGCTCGCCGAGGCGTTGACCGTCGAGCAGGTCGTCCAGGTCATCATCGACGTGGGCCGTACGGCACTGGCGGCCGACCGCTCGGCCGTGGCCTTGCTCGATGTCGACCGGGCCGCACTGAAGCTGGTCAACAGCGGTGGCATCCCGGATGTTCCCGGAGCGCCCGGCGAGGAGATCCCGCTGTCGCACTCCAGCGTGATGACCATGGCGGTGAACAGCCGCCGTCCGGTTTTCGCCGAATCACCTGACAGCCTGCGCTCCCAGCTCGTGGCCGCCGGAGGCGACGAGGGGACCGTCAACGACTTCGTCACCCACAGCGACGAGCGGGCCTGGGTGGGCCTGCCACTCCTGGCCGCGGGACGCGCGCTCGGCGCGTTGCGGTTCTCCTTCACCCGCCCGCAGAAGATCTCCCAGGAAGACGGCGTGTTTCTGGAGGCACTCGCCGGCCAGTGCGCCCTGGCCGTCGAACGGGCCACCTTGTTCGAACGGGAACACCGCACCGCCGAGACGCTCCAGCGCAGCCTCCTGCCCGATCGCCTGCCGGTGGTGCGCGGCCTCGTGCTGGCCCAGCGCTTCCGCTCGGGAAGCCGTCACGTGCAGGTCGGCGGCGACTGGTACGACGCGTTCGTGTTGCAGGACGGCCGGGTCGCGGCGGTCGTCGGCGACGTCATGGGCAAGGGTGTCAAGGCAGCGGCCGGCATGGGCCGTATCCGCAACGCCATGCGGGCCCTGGCGCTGACCAACCCGCCGCCCGCCGCGGTTCTCACCGGCCTGGACAGGGTCTTCGAGGCCACGGAGGAGGAAGAGCAGGTAACGACCCTCGCCTACATGGTCGTGGAACCCGGCACGGGAGAGGGGACGCTGGCGCTGGCCGGTCACCCACCTCCCCTGCTGGTCTCACCGCAGGGTGTGCCGCTGCTGTGCGAAGGTGAGCCCGGCACACCGCTCGGCTGGCCGACCAGCCGCAGGCAGTTCCGGTTCTGCGTCCCACCGGGGCACACTGCCGTCCTGTATTCGGATGGTCTGGTGGAGAACCGGAAGCGTGGGCTGGATGCCGGACTCGCTGAACTTTGCTCTGTTGTGACCGAAGCGCCACCCGAAGTCGTGGGAAGCCCGCACATGTTGCTGGATTTCCTTGTGGACCGGATGCTGTCTGGATATGAGCAGGATGATGACGTTACGGTGCTCGCGATTCACGTTCCTCTGGCCACGAAGAGTGACTGAATGAAACAGTCATAAGGGTTGCTTTCGGGTATCGGTGCCTCGCTTCCGTACGCACTACTCTCTTGGTCGGCCTAGGGTGGAGGACAACCGCCAGGAGGCGGCCGTATGGATCACGGTGTCGTGTCACAATGCTGGACAGGTGCGTCGCGGTTCCGCGGCCCTGTTCATCATCACAACTAGAGCTATCCGCCCCTAGTGGGCATCTTGGTCCATTCTCGTCACGCTTTCCTTCGAGAGGTGTCCGTGTCGCCTGCAAGTTCGACTCGCTCGAAGCCATCCGAGCTGAACGAGCCCGTCATTCAGCAGCTGATGGAGCGGGGGCGCTCGCAGGGGTTCCTCGAGTCCGAGGATGTCCGCAAGGCCGTCGAGGAAGCGGACATTCCGATGGCGCAGGTCGCTGGAATCCTGCGCAGCCTCAGCAAAGAGGGCATCACCGTACGGCTGACCGCTGAGGATTCCGCGGCTCCCAAGAAGTCCCGGACTTCGAACAAACGCCGTACCCCTGCCGCTCCCGCCGCAGTTAAGAAGACCAAGACCGCCGCGGCGGCCAAGGAGCAGCCGGAGACCGTCACCGCGGTCGTCGGCGGCTCCGAGCCCGCGCCCGCGGCCAAGAAGCCGGCGGCTCCGGCCAAGAAGGCCGCCCCGGCAGCCAAGAAGCCCGTCTCAGGCCCGGCGAAGAAGACCGGCCCCGAGACGTCCGCGCCCACGGCCGCGTCCGCTCCCAAGCCGAAGTCGGCCGGTGGCGAGGACGACGAGGTCATCGACCTTGAGGACGATGTCGAAATCGAGGACTTCGACCTTGAGGTGGAGGTCGAGGTGGAGGTCGAGGCCGAAGTCGAGGCCGAGACCGAAGAGGAGCCGAAGGTCGAGAACGTCTCGCAGAACGAGGACGAGGTCCTCATCCTCTCCGACGACGACGATGACGCTCCCGTGCCGCAGGTCGCCGCCGCCGGTGCCACGGCCGACCCGGTCAAGGACTACCTGAAGCAGATCGGCAAGGTCCCCCTGCTCAACGCCGAGCAGGAGGTCGAGCTCGCCAAGCGCATCGAGGCGGGCCTGTTCGCCGAAGAACAGCTCGGCACCGATGGAGACCGGCTTCCGGTGGATGTCCGCGCCGAGCTCGAATGGATCGCCGAGGACGGTCGCCGCGCCAAGAACCATCTGCTGGAGGCCAACCTCCGCCTGGTGGTCTCGCTGGCCAAGCGCTACACCGGCCGTGGCATGCTCTTCCTGGACCTGATCCAGGAGGGCAACCTGGGCTTGATCCGCGCGGTGGAGAAGTTCGACTACACCAAGGGTTACAAGTTCTCCACCTACGCCACGTGGTGGATCCGGCAGGCGATCACCCGCGCCATGGCCGACCAGGCGCGGACCATCCGCATCCCGGTCCACATGGTCGAAGTGATCAACAAGCTGGCCCGCGTGCAGCGGCAGATGCTTCAGGACCTCGGCCGTGAGCCCACTCCCGAGGAGCTGGCCCGCGAGCTCGACATGACCCCTGAGAAGGTTGTCGAGGTCCAGAAGTACGGTCGTGAACCGATCTCTCTGCACACCCCGCTGGGTGAGGAGGGGGACAGCGAGTTCGGTGACCTCATCGAGGACTCCGAGGCGATCGTCCCGGCCGACGCGGTCAGCTTCACGCTCCTGCAGGAGCAGCTCCACTCCGTTCTCGACACCCTGTCCGAGCGCGAGGCCGGTGTGGTCTCGATGCGGTTCGGCCTCACCGACGGTCAGCCGAAGACGCTGGACGAGATCGGCAAGGTCTACGGGGTGACGCGCGAGCGCATCCGGCAGATCGAGTCCAAGACCATGTCCAAGCTCCGTCACCCGTCCCGCTCCCAGGTGCTGCGCGACTACCTGGACTGAGCCCTCGGGCGGAGGGTCCACGCCGTACGGTGTGGACCCTCCGATCCCGAGATGATGTGGTACCCGGCGTCTCACGGGCCGTCGGGCTGAGGTATCGGACGGTGGGGCCGGATCGACGCCGTCCTGCCGTTCCGGGTCAGACCATGACGTCCAGGGTCCACGGCCGCCTGCCGGTGGGGGTCTGGCTGAGGCTGACGGCGTGGCCGAGGCTGTCGAGGACCTTGACCAGTTCCTCCGGCGTCTGCGGGTCGCCGTCTCCTTCCAGGAGGGAGCGGGCGATCACCCCTCGGGTGGCCTTGGCCATGTGGCTGACGACCTTGCCGTCCCTGAGCACCCGTACCGCCACCGCCCGGCGACCGGGCTGCCAGGCCGCCGCGTAGGTGCTGGAACGCAGGTCAACCACCAGGCCACTCTGAGCGTCGAGTGCCGGGGTGACCGTCCGGCGCCAGTAGGCTCCCAGGCCGCCCATCGGTGGCAGCTTCGCGCCCATGGACAGACGGTATGGCGGCACTCGGTCGCCGATCCGCAGCAGACCCCAGAGCCCGGAGAAGATCACGAGGCTCTCCGCCGCCCGTCCGGTTGCCGCGGGGGACAGGGATGCCAGGCCGAGATTGTCGTAGAGCACCCCGGTGTAGAGCTCGGCGGCTGTCAGTGTGGGCGCGGCCCGCAGCTCCCGGTTCTTGCCGATCTCACCGAGCTGCCCCGGGGACAGCCCCAGCACGGCCTGCGCCTCGGGCCCCTCGCAGAGCGCGACGAGCGCGTTCACGACGGCCTCCCTGGGTGCTTTCAGAGACGGGAAACTCAGTCGGGACAGGTCGAGGGCCGGGCCGTTGCCCAGCCCGGCCTTTCCCTCCGAGGGCGGAAGCAGAATCAGCACAGTCGCCGAGCGTAGTGCGACGTCCGGAGCCTGGGATCCTCGGACGCGACCGATGGAACCTCCGACCGTCCTGTCGATCAGGCCTGGCCGGCCGTCCATCGGGTGGAGGCGGGGGGACGGGCGGGAAATACTGCGCGCCCTGCTCTCACATGGGCGAGAGCAGGGCGCGCAGAAGGCATATTTGGTTGCGGCGGAGTCGAACACCGCAGCCCGGTCGCTCTACGAGCAGCAGGGCCTCACGGTGTCGGGCCGATATCACTATCGGGTCCGACGACCCCTACCGTCCGTCGTTTCCTGCGGTTGAAGAGGTGTCGCTGAGGCGTGCCGACTCGTCCTGGATGTCGGCGCCCTTGGCTCTCAGCACAGCTACGTGCTGTCGCCCGTGGTGGGCGCAGAAAAGCAGCTCCCCACCTACGGGCAGGGTCGCGCGGATGTAGGCCTGGGCGCCACACCGGTCACAGCGGTCCGTGGCCTTCAGCTGCTTGGCGGGGGCGAGGGTTCCAGTCACGTATCGCCTTTCAGGTCATCCCCTTGCGGAGGATCTGGCGTCAGTCACTTGAAAGAACATCTAACCTCATGCGAACCTTCCCAACCGACCCCCCGCTACGCCGAGAGCGGAAAATATCCGAAAGTAACGGCGGCCATGCCGGAAGTAACGCTGTTGGCTCCCCGATGGCAAGCTTGTACGCGGTGCGGCGGGAAGAACGGTAGGCTGCGCACACGTGTTCGAGCAGAGTGGGAGTGGGTGTGACCGCAGTTAGTGTGGAGGCGGGTTATACAGCCCGTCATCTGTCGGTGCTGGAGGGTCTCGAAGCCGTCCGCAAGCGCCCGGGCATGTATATCGGGTCAACCGACAGTCGCGGTCTCATGCACTGCCTCTGGGAGATCGTGGACAACGGCGTCGACGAGGCCCTGGCCGGCTACTGCACCCGCATCGAGGTCGAGCTGTACGCCGACGGGTCGATCGAGGTGCGCGACAACGGCCGTGGCATCCCTGTCGACATCGAGCCGAAGAGCGGCCTGGCCGGGGTCGAGCTCGTCTACACCAAACTGCACGCGGGCGGTAAGTTCGGCGGTGGCTCCTACGGCGCCTCGGGTGGTCTGCACGGCGTCGGCGCCTCCGTGGTCAACGCCCTGTCCTCCCGGCTGGACGTCGAGGTCGACCGCGACGGCCGGATCCACGAGATCAGCTTCCGCAGGGGTGTTCCGGGGGTCTTCGACGGCGCTGGGCCCACCGCCAAGTTCAAGAAGAAGTCCGGCCTGCGCGATGGCGGCCCGCTCGCCCGCAAGGTCACCGGCACCCGCGTCCGCTTCTGGGTGGACCACCAGATCTTCCTGCCCGAGGCCGAGGTCTCCCTCGACGAGATCCACGTCCGGCTCCGCCAGACCGCCTTCTTGGTCCCCGGCCTCACCCTGGCCGTGCGCGACAGCCGCGGTGAGGAGACGGTCGAGGAGGAGTTCCACTTCGGGGGCGGCATCTCGGAGTTCACCGAGTTCCTCGCCCGCGACGAGGCCGTCTGCCAGGTGCTGCGGCTGCAGGGCGTGGGCCACTTCCACGAGACCGTGCCGGTCCTCGACAACCTGGGGCACATGACCCCCACCGAGGTCCAGCGCGAGCTCACCGTGGACGTCGCGCTGCGCTGGGGCAAGGGTTACGACACCACTGTCCGCTCCTTCGTCAACGTGATCGCCACCCCCAAGGGCGGCACCCACGTCAACGGCTTCGAGCGCGCCCTGGTCCGCACACTCAACGAGCAGCTGCGTGAGACCCGCCTGCTGAAGAGCAACGACGCCCCGGTCACCCGGGAGGACATCCTGGAGGGCCTCACCGGCGTGGTGACCGTCCGGGTGCCCGAGCCGCAGTTCGAAGGACAGACCAAGGAGGTCCTGGGCACCTCGGCTGCGTCCCGGATCGTCTCCCACGTTGTCTCCCGTGAGCTCAAGGAGCTGTTCGCCAACCCGTCGCGCGCGCTCAAACCGCAGCTGCGTGCGGCCCTGGAGAAGATCGTCGCGGCGGCCAAGGCCCGCATCGCCGCCCGCGAGCACCGTGACAACCAGCGGCGCAAGACCGCCCTGGAGAACTCGGCGCTACCGGCCAAGCTGGTCGACTGCCGCAGCGACGACGTTGACCGCAGCGAGCTGTTCATCGTCGAGGGTGACTCGGCGCTCGGCACCGCCCGCGCGGCCCGCGACTCGGAGTTCCAGGCCCTCCTGCCGATCCGCGGCAAGATCCTGAACGTGCAGAAGGCGTCCGTCGCCGACATGCTCAAGAACGCCGAATGTGCCGCGATCATCCAGGTCATCGGGGCGGGCTCGGGCCGCTCGTTCGACATCGAGGCCGCACGCTACGGCAAGGTCATCCTGATGGCCGACGCCGATGTCGACGGCGCGCACATCCGCTGCCTCCTGCTCACTCTCTTCCACCGTTACATGAAACCGATGGTCGAGGCCGGTCGCGTCTTCGCCGCGGTCCCCCCGCTGCACCGGATCGAGGTCACCAACCCCGGTCGCGGCCAGAGCAAATACGTCTACTGCTACTCCGACGCCGAACTGCACCGGATCCTGCGCGACCTGGAACGCCGTGGCAAGCGCTGGAAGGACCCTGTGCAGCGCTACAAGGGCCTGGGAGAGATGGACGCCGACCAACTGGCCGAGACGACCATGGAGCCTCGCCACAGGACTCTGCGCCGGGTCAGGATCGAGGACATCGAGGATGCCGAGCGCATCTTCGCTCTTCTGATGGGCAGCGACGTGGCCCCGCGCAGGGAGTTCATCGTGGGCAGCGCGGCCGAGATCGACCGCGACCACATCGACGCCTGACCACGCTTCCCGCGAGGTCGGGCACGGCTGCCGGCCCGCCACTTCCCGGGCGGGACAGGTCGCCGTCGATGAGTCCGGCTACCGGGCCGGCCGGTGTCCCACCAGGCTCCGATCGTCCGTAGGACGGCGCTGCATGTCAACCGGCATGATCTTCCCGGTGCGGACGTCGTAGATGGCGCCGCCGACGGCCAGGTCCGGCGGGAGGAACGGGCTGGTCCTGATGCGTGTCAGGTCGTGGCGCAGGGCGGCGTCCTGGTCGGGGACGGTGTGAAACTCCAGGCTCCGGGTGTCGACGCCGTGCTGGGCTGCGAGCTCGTGCACGTCGTCATCGGTGGCTTTCGACATGCCGCAGTCGGTGTGCGGCATGACCAGCACCCGATTCACATCCAGAAGATAGACCGCCAGTACGAGCGTCCGTAGCACGTCGTCGGTCACCCGAGCTCCGGCGTTGCGCAGGATCTTGGCGTCGCCGGCTTTCAGGCCGAACACCCCCAGCGGATCGATGCGGGAGTCCATACAGGTGACCACCGCCAGGCCGCGTGCTGCCCTGCCGGTCAGCGCGGCGTCTGTGAACGTGGCGGAGAACTCTTCGTTCGCGGCCACCAGGTCGTCAAAGGAACTCACGGGCACCCTCTTCGGTCAGCGGATCAACTGGCTAATAATCCCGCATACCCATTTCATGAGAGCTTTTGGGTGCCCTCTCCGGCCCGACTCAGGAAGATCTCGCAACCAATCTTCACTTTGAGTGATGATACTGTAACGGAAAGTGTCGAAAACTGGAGAGGGTTATGAGCCGGATCGAATCCCTGGCCGAATATCTGCGTGCCGAGGGCAGGCGGAAGCTGGACCGGGTGGAGGTCCGCGACGGAGGGCGCAACGCGCGTTCGGCGCTCGCCCTGCTCGACGCGGCCGCCTACACCCGATCGCTCGGTGACGACGACCCGCTGGTGGCCGTCCTCGCCGAGGCCGGGTGTTTCGGCCCGGGCGGCCTCGATGGGTTCCAGCCGGACCCGCAGGTCGCGGGGCTCATCCGTTCCTGGGAGTCCGGTGAGCCCTGGCAGTTGCTGATGGCGATCCGTTTCGCCCTCCAGGGCTCGCTGACCTGACCAGAACGGCTCGCCGTCCGGTCCTCGAGGGTGCGGTCGCAGCGGTTGTGTCGGTCTTGGGCGCCCTGTGCGGGCGGGGCATGTCCGGCGCCAAAATACGTTGAAACTCCAGGCAACACCACCCTAGATTCATTGACGGTGACACCTGGGAGGTAAACTGATCATGGCAATCGCGCTCATGCGGTCGATCGTCCTCGACTGCCCGGACCCCAAGCGCCTCGCTGACTTCTACCGTGCGCTCCTGGACTGGGAGATCACCTATGTTGAGGACGACTGGGTGGTCGTCACCAACGGGCAGCCGGGGCGGCTCTGCTTTCAGCTCGCCGAGGACCACCAGCCGCCCGACTGGCCCAACCCCGACCGGCCCCAGCAGTTCCACCTTGACCTGACGGTGGACGATCTCGACGTGGCCGAGGCCGAGGTGCTTGCACTGGGCGCGGTCAAACACGCGCACCAGCCGGGCGAGAACGACGGTTTCCGCGTTTTTCTCGACCCGGCTGGGCATCCGTTCTGTCTCTGCGTGGACTGAGGTCCTCCGCGTGGGCCAGGGCGTCCATGTAAGCGGTGAGGGCCTGCACGGGATACGTGCGTGCCACGCAGGCTGAGGACTCCGCGAGGCCGGGAGGGTCATTGCTCGGAGAGGACCGGCTCCTCGCTGGACGCACCGAGGGCGCCGCCCACGGCCGCCACCGTATGGGTGAGCCGGACCCCCGAGCCGTCGCGGCGGCCCAGCTCCTCCGGGAGAGGGACCGGCTTGCCCACGGCGGAGGCCGCCCGGGCCGGAGCCGGACCGGCCCAGGCGAGCAACAGCACGTCCTCGCCCTTGAGGAAGCGCTGGACCCGGACGCCACCGGTGGCGCGGCCCTTGGGTGGGTACTCGGCGTAGTCGGAGATCTTCGCGCCGCCGACCTGGGTGCCGGGTAGCGCGGTGGAGGATCCCGCGATCGTCACGACCCGCGACTCTCGCGCCGGATCGACCACGCCGAACCAGATCGCGGTGGCCGTACCGTCCAGCCGGACGCCGGCCATGCCACCCGCCGGGCGGCCCTGCGGGCGGACGTTGGCGGCGGGATAGCGCAGCAGCTGGGCGTCGGAGGTGATGAAGACCAGGTCATGATCCTCGGCGGTCAGCTCCGCCGCCCCGATCACGGTGTCGCCGTCTTTGAGCCCGATGACCTCGAAGTCGTCGCGGTTTGCCGGATAGTCGGGGACGACGCGCTTGACCACGCCCTGTGCGGTGCCCAGAGCCAGGCCGGGGCCGTCGGGGTCGAGCGAGCCGATGCCCACGACGGTCTCGTCCGTATTCAGATTGACGTACTCGGACACGGGGTGTCCACCGGACAGCGACGGCGGGTTGGCCGAGGGGGGAAGCGTCGGCAGGTCGACCACCTGGACACGGATCATCCGGCCCTGGTTGGTCACCACGCCCACCTCGCCCCTGACCGTGCTGTTCACCACGGAGACCAGCACGTCGTGGGCCGATCGATCGCCCTCACCCGCCAGTGGGGAGGCATCGGTCGTCCGGGCCAGCAGACCGGTCGAGGAGAACAGCACCAGGCACGGGTCGTCGGCCACCTCCAGGGGAGCCGAGACGTTCCTGGTGACGCCGGAGGACTCCAGCAGCACCGTACGGCGGGGCGTGCCGAAGGTCTTGGAGATCTGGGCGAGTTCGTCGGAGACGACCTTGCGGAGCTTGTCCTCGGAGGACAGGATCGCGGTCAGCTCGGCGATCTCGTTCTCCAGGGTCTCCTTCTCCTTCTCCAGCTCCAGCTTGTCGAAGCGAGTCAGGCGGCGCAGCGGGGTGTCCAGGATGTAGCCGGCCTGGATCTCCGACAGCTCGAAGACCTCCATCAGCCGCTCGCGGGCCTGCGCCGAGTCGTCCGAGGAACGGATGACCTGGATGACCTCGTCGATGTTGAGCAGGGCGACGATGAGGCCCTCGACGAGGTGCAGGCGCTCCTCACGCCTGCGGCGGCGGTAGGCGGAACGGCGGCGGACCACGTCGAGGCGGTGGTCCACATAGACCTGGAGCAGTTCGCGCAGGCCCAGCGTGCGCGGCTGGCCGTCGACCAGTGCCACGTTGTTGATGCCGAAGGTCTCCTCCATCGGCGTCAGCCGGTAGAGCTCCTCCAGCACGGCCTCGGGGATGAAACCGTTCTTGATCTCGATGACCAGGTTCAGGCCCTTGTGCCGGTCGCTGAGGTCCTTCAGGTCGGAGATGCCCTGGAGCTTCTTGGCGGTGACCAGCTCTCTGATCTTGGTGACCACCCGCTCGGGGCCCACGTTGAACGGCAGTTCGGTGACGACGATGCCCTTGCGGCGGGGGCTGACCTGTTCCACCGAGCACTTGGCCCGCATCCGGAAGGTCCCGCGCCCCTTGGCGTAGGCGTCGCGCACGCCGTCCAGACCGATGATCGTGCCGCCGGTGGGCAGGTCGGGACCCGGGACGAACCGCATCAGGTCATCGAGCGTGGCGTCCGGCTTCTTGATCAGGTGGCGGGCCGCGGAGATGACCTCGACGAGGTTGTGCGGCGCCATGTTGGTCGCCATGCCCACCGCGATACCGGTGGCGCCGTTGACCAGCAGGTTCGGGAATGCCGACGGCATGACCGTGGGCTCGGTCTCCTGGCCGTCGTAGTTGGGCTTGAAGTCGACGGTGTCCTCATCGATCGACTGCACCATGGCCATGGCCGCGGCGGCCAGGCGGGCCTCGGTGTAACGCATCGCGGCGGGCAGGTCGTCGGGGGAGCCGAAGTTGCCGTGCCCGTCGATCAGCGGCAGTCGCATCGAGAACGGCTGGGCCATGCGGACCAGCGCGTCGTAGATGGCGGTGTCACCGTGCGGATGCAGCTTGCCCATCACGTCGCCGACGACTCGCGATGATTTGACGTGCCCCCGGTCGGGCCGCAGGCCCATCTCGCTCATGGAGTAGAGGATGCGCCGCTGGACCGGCTTGAGGCCGTCCCTGGCGTCGGGCAGCGCGCGCTGGTAGATGACCGAGTATGCGTATTCGAGGAAGCTGGTGCGCATCTCGACGGAGACGTCGATGTCGACGATCCGCTCTTCGAAATCCTCGTCAGTCGGGGGTGTGGTCGTCCGTCGGGCCATCTGATTTCCTGCGCGGGCACCTCGGCTTTCAGGCCGAGAGGGAAGCGCATCCTCCTTCTGTCTGCGTGGTGTAACGGTGGTCGTCGGCTCGCTGGAGGAGCGTCAGGCCGGGGCGTGGGTATCGGTATATCCCGTGCCGGTGGCGATGCGATAGCGTACGGCGGCACATTCTCTGCGTTCACGTGCGGAGAACGGAGTCATCGAACACCTCCTCGAGGATGACGGGGCTGATCCACATGCTCAACCCCGATCAACGTGACCGGACGCTATGCCGCGAATGGATACCATACTCACGCCGTCCGACACTTCCAGACCACCTATCCGCAGGCCGGTGAAGCATCGGACACGGAACGGCGGCGAGGGCCGGCTCCCGGCCACGGACCGGGGGTGGGGCCCTCATACGTGTCTTCGGGAACGTTGAGCCTGCTGTCGAAGACCCTGAACCCCCGCGACCTGTAGTTCGCCAGTGCGGCCGGGCTGTCCAGAGAGCAGGTGTGCAGCCACACACGCCGGGTGGGCTTCCGGTCCGGCTGCCGTTCGGCCAGGTCCCAGGCGCGGGCCGTACCGACCTCGAGTAGCTTGCCGCCGACGCCCTTGCCGACGGCCCAGGGCAGGAGACCGAAGTAGGCGATCTCGACCGCCCCGTCGTCGTCGGGCAGGAGTTCGACGTAGCCTGCCGGGGTGCCTCGGTGGTAGGCCACCCAGGTCTCCACGCCGCCGTCCAGCCAGTCCTCCCACTGCTGCCAGGTCCACGGCAACCTCTCGGTCCAGTGCCAGTCACCGCCTACGGCCGTGTTCAGGAACCTGCTGAACTCGGGCGAGACGACTTCGGCACGCACGATGTCGACCTCGAGCTCCGGTGGCTTCGCGGCGAGTAGGTCGGAGCGTGAGGTCTGTTCCAGGTACCACGTTGTGACGTCCATATAGAGATGCATCAAACCACGGCGCGGAGCTTGACCGGTCCGTCCTTTCACGTCCGGGCCGGTTGGCCGCAGTGCGGGAGGGCCTGCCGCCGACGCGCGGGGCCGGTCGGCTGCGGTCACGCGGATACGGCCGGCGGGCCGTCCCGGCAGGAAACAGTCGCCGAGACCTGGTACCAATGACCGGTGAGCGAAGAGCAGATGCTGCGAGAAGAGGCCGAGGGGCGGCTGCGGGCGCTGGCCGGTGAGCACGCCCGGCTGCGTGAGGACCAGTGGGCGGCCATCAGGGCACTGGTCATGGACCGCCGCCGGGTGCTCGTGGTGCAGCGGACCGGCTGGGGCAAGTCGGCGGTCTACTTCATCGCCACCGCGCTCCTGCGCGAGCTGGGCGAAGGACCGACCGTCATCGTGTCGCCGCTGCTGGCGCTGATGCGCAACCAGATCGCCGCCGCCGAAAGGGCCGGGATCAACGCGGTCACGATCAACTCGGCCAACCCCGAGGAGTGGGAGCAGATCTACGGCCAGGTCGCCGAGGGAACGGTCGACGTGCTGCTGGTCAGCCCCGAGCGGCTCAACAACCCTGACTTCCGCGACCAGGTCCTGCCCGAGCTGGCCGAGAGCGCGGGCCTCGTCGTGGTGGACGAGGCCCACTGCATCTCCGACTGGGGCCACGACTTCCGTCCCGACTACCGCCGGCTGCGCACGCTGTTCGGCGAGCTGCCCGAGGGTGTGCCGGTCCTGGCCACCACCGCCACGGCCAACGCCCGGGTCACCCACGACGTCGCCGAGCAGCTCAGTGTTGATTCCGCAGGACTCCAGCACGACGGTGAGACGCTTGTCCTGCGAGGGGCGCTGGAGCGCGAGAGTCTCCATCTGGGGGTCGTGCGGCTGCGCGGCGCCGAGCAGCGTCTGGCCTGGCTCGCCCAGGCCCTGCACGAGCTGCCCGGTTCCGGGATCGTCTACACGCTCACCGTGGCCGCCGCCCAGGAGATCGCCGCCTACCTGCGCGAGCAGGGGCACGAGGTGGTGGCCTACTCCGGTCAGACCGAGCAGGCCGAGCGGCTCGCCGCCGAGCAGGCCCTGCTCGATAACAAGATCAAGGCGCTGGTCGCCACCTCCGCGCTCGGCATGGGATACGACAAGCCCGACCTCGGATTCGTCGTCCACGTCGGCGCGCCGCCGTCGCCGGTCGCCTACTACCAGCAGGTCGGTCGCGCGGGACGCGGAGTCGAACGGGCCGAGGTGATCCTGCTGCCCGGCGCCGAGGACCGGGAGATCTGGGCTTACTTCGCCTCGTTGGCCTTCCCGCCCGAGCCGGTCGTGCGGGCCGTGCTCGCCGCCCTGGAGGAGAGGGGCACACTGTCCACAGCTGCCCTGGAGAACAGGGTGGACCTCAGCCGCACCCGGTTGGACAGCATGCTCAAGGTGCTCGACGTGGACGGCGCGGTGCGCCGGGTCAAGGGCGGCTGGGAGGCCACCGGAGAGGCCTGGACCTACGACGCCGACCGCTATGCCCGGGTCGCCGCGGAGCGTGAAGCCGAGCAGCGGGCCATGCTCGACTATCTCGACACCACTGAATGCCGGGAGATGTTCCTCCGCCACCGCCTCGACGACGACACCGCCAAGCCGTGCGGGCGCTGTGACAACTGCACGGGCGTGCACCGCTCACCCGAGGTCGAGGCGCGGGCGGTGGAGCGTGCCGCCGAAAGCCTGCGGCGGCCCGGGGTGGAGATCGAGGCGCGTAGGCAGTGGCCGACCGGGCTGGCCGATCTCAAGGGCCGGATCAAGCCCGAGCTGGGCGCAGAGCCCGGCCGTGTCCTGGGGCGGCTGACCGACATCGGCTGGGGTAACCGGCTGCGCGGCCTCCTGGCCGAAGGCGCCCCCGACGGCCCGGTCCCCGACGACGTCTTCGCCGCGATGATCACGGTGCTGTCGTCCTGGGAGTGGTCCCGGCGACCGGTCGCCGTGGTTGCGATGCCCTCCGCCGGCCGTCCCCAGCTGGTGCGCAGTCTGGCCGAGCGGCTGGCCCAGGTTGGACGCCTGTCCTATCTGGGGGAGCTCGGATACCGGTCGGGCCCGCCCGGGCGTCAGTTCAACAGCGCGCAGCGGGTCCAGGCCGTCCGTGGCACACTCGCCATGCCCTCGGCGCTCGATGTGGCCGTCGCCGAGGCGGACGGCCCGATCCTGCTGGTCGACGACCGCGTCGACACCGGCTGGAGCATGACTCTCGCCGCCGCCATGATCCGCCACGCCGGGGCCCCCGCCGTACTGCCGCTTGCCCTCGCTGTGACGAGCTGACCGTACTCGGCCCGCAGCCGTGGCAGGGCCGCCGGTCCGGCTCCGAACGGGTGAGCCGGCCGGCGGTCCGTACGGGGGATCAGAGGCGGGGGCGGGCGCCCAGGTGGGAGATGGCCCTGGATGCCAGGTGGCAGCCGGAGGCCAGCGCTTCGGCGGGAGGCTTGTTCGCCAGCCAGACCGGGAGGAACCCGGCGGTGAACGCGTCACCGGCCCCGGTGCCGTCGACCACACGTTCCACGGTCTCCGCGGGGACCTGGACCGGTTCGGGCCGGTTGTTGGCGTACCACAGAGCGCCCTCGCTGTTGAGCTTGACGACGACCTGAGGGAACCAGGCGGTGAGCACCTTCGCGGCCGCGGCGGGGTCGTCGCGGCCGGTCAGGACCTTGGCCTGGTCGGCGTTGGCGAACAGCAGCTTGGCGTTCTGGGTCCACTCGAGGAAGGGCTCGGCCCCGGTGCGTTCCAGAGGAGCGGAGGAGGAACAGTCGACCGAGATGGACATACCGGCGCGCCGGGCCATCTCCAGTGCGGCCAGGCCGGCCTCACGGGAGCCCTCGTTGATCAAGGTGTATCCCGACAGGTGCAGGTGACCGCCCGAAGAGAACAGGTCGCGAGGCAGGTCTTCGGGGGCCAGGGCGGCGTTCGCCCCGGGGTCGGAGAGCATGGTGCGCTCGCCCTTGTGGGTCACGAGCACCACGCAGGTGCCGGTCGGCCGTTCGGGGTCCATGACAAGGCGGGCGTCGACGCCGTAGCCCATCAGCTCCATGTCGCGGTTACGCCCGGTGATGTCGGCGCCGCGACGTCCGATGAAACCCACCTCTGCGCCCTCGACGGCAAGCCAGGAGGCGATGTTGGCGCCGGAGCCCCCGCCGTGCATGGTGACGATCGCCGGTGTGTCGCTGGCTCTGGCCAGCGGGTAGCGAGCCCGCGCGACCGCGTCGGTCATGAGATCGCCCACCACGACCACCCGCGCCATGATGTCACCACCTTGCTGCCTTCGATGCTGACGTACCTCTAGCCGCCAAAAACTTAACAGCTTCCGACAAGCGTGTGGGGCCGGGACGGACACCGGGCCATAGTCGATGCACAAGCGTTGCGTGAGCATGCCCGGCTGGTCCGTCATGTGAGATTCGCGTTTACTCTCGGGACCGTGGAGGTTTCTCAGTATCCAGCGCACTGGGAGGCGGACGTTGTCCTGTCGGACGGCGGCACCGCCCATGTGCGCCCGATCCGGCCCGCCGACGCCGACCGGTTGCGTTCCTTCTACTCCAGGCTGTCTGAGGAGTCGATCTACTTCCGTTTCTTCGGCCCCCGGCCCCAGCTCTCGGATCGTGAGATCGCCTGGTTCACCAACGTCGACTACGTCGGCCGTGTCGCGCTGATCGCGACGATCGGCACGGAGATGGTGGCGGTGATCCGCTACGACCGGATCGAGCCCGGAGAGGCGGAGGTGGCCTTCCTCGTAGAGGACGCCCACCAGGGGCGTGGGGTCGCCTCCGTGCTGCTGGAGCACCTGGCCGCGACCGCCAGGGAGCGGGGGATCGCCCGGTTCGTTGCCGACGTGCTGCCCGCCAACCAGAAGATGATGGCGGTGCTCAAGCAGGTGGGCTACACCGCGCAGAGCCGTTTCGCCGACGGCGTGGTCCGGATGACACTCGACCTCACCCCGACCGAGACCGCCCAGGAGGTGACCGCCTCCCGGGAGCACCGGGCCGAGTCCCGCTCGATCGAGCGGCTGCTCTCCCCGGGATCGGTGGCGGTCGTCGGCGCCGGCCGGGAGCCTGGTGGCGTCGGTCAGACCGTTCTCCGCAACCTGCTCGGCGCGGACTTCACCGGCCCGGTCTATCCGGTTCACCGCGAGGCGCGGGCCGTCGCCGGGGTACGGGCCTACCCGAGTGTGACGGCCATCGACGGTGAGGTGGACCTCGCCGTGCTGGCCGTACCCGCCGACGGGGTGATCGAGGTGGTGAAGGAGTGCGCGGAGAAAGGTGTGCGCGGGCTGATCGTGGTCTCCTCCGGGTTCGGTGAGACCGGCGCCGAGGGGCGGGCCAGGCAGGACGAGCTGGTCCGCATCGCCCACGCGTACGGCCTGCGTGTCGTCGGTCCCAACTGTCTCGGTGTCGCCAACACCGACCCGGCGGTCCGGCTGAACGCCACGCTCGCCGCGACCATTCCCGGACGGGGCCGGGTCGGCTTCTTCAGCCAGTCCGGCGCCCTGGGAACTGCGCTGCTGCAGCGGGTGGCCGAGCGCGGCATGGGCATCTCCTCGTTCGTGTCGGCGGGCAACCGCGCCGATGTCTCCGGCAACGACCTGCTCCAGTACTGGGAGGAGGATCCGCAGACCGACGTGATCCTGCTCTACCTGGAGTCGCTGGGAAACCCCCGCAAGTTCGCCCGGCTGGCCAGGCGGATCTCCCGGCACAAGCCGATCGTGGTGGTCAAGAGCGGTGGTACCACCCAGGGCGTGCCCATCGGTCACGCCGCGCCCGTGCTCGGCCTGCCCGACACCGCGCTGAGCTCGCTGTTCGAGCAGGCCGGGGTGATCCGGGTCGACGACCTGATCCAGCAGTTCGACGTGGCGCAGCTCCTGGCCTACCAGCCGCTGCCCGCCGGGCCCAGGGTCGGACTGGTGAGCAACTCCGACGCGCTGGCGCTGCTCGCGGTCGATGCCTGCGTCAGCGCCGGGCTGGAGCCCCGGACGCCGGTCAACCTCGGCGCGAGGGCGGGGGCGGCCGAGTTCGGCACGGCCATGGTCTCGTTGCTCCCGGACGTGGACGCGGTGGTTGCGATCTACATGCCGCCGATTCCCGGCAGGGCCGACGAGGTCGCCACTGAACTGCTGCGGGTCTCCCGCGAATACGGCAAACCGGTGCTGGCCACCTTCGAAGGCAGAATGGGCATGCTGCCGGAGCTGCGGGTCGGCACCGCTCCCGAGCACGGTTCGATCCCGTCCTACGCGGCGCCCGAGGAGGCGGTCCGCGCGCTGGCCCGTGTCGTACGGCACGCACGCTGGCTCAAGCAGCCCGTCGGCGTTCAGGAGGAGATCGAGGGCATCGACCCCGCTGCGGCACGGAGGCTCGTGCTGGCCGGACTGGAGGGGGAGGCTCCGGCCGAGATCGATGCCGCGGAGCTGCTCGCCTGTTACGGGCTGACCGTGTGGCCCGCGGAGGTGGTGGGCACGCCGGAGGAGGCCGTCAGGGCGGCCGAGCGGCTGGGCTGGCCCGTGGTGCTGAAGGCAGCCGACCCTGAGGCGGCCAAACGCGCGGGCACGGTCCGTCTCGGACTCTCCGGTCCCGACGGGGTCCGTGAGGCCTTCGCCGGTCTGAAGGAGCAGCTCGGCACCGACGCGGTGCTCGCGGTGCAGCGGATGGCTCCGCAGCCTGCGGTGCCGACCGTGGTCGGCGTCATCGAGGACTCCGCGTTCGGCGCGGTCGTCTCATTCGGCCTTGGCGAGGTCACCGCGCGGTTGCTGCGCGATGAGGTCTACCGGCTCGCTCCGCTGACGCGCGAGGACGCGGCGGATCTGGTCAGGTCACCGCGCGCGGCACCCCTGCTCTTCGGTGAGTACGGCTACCCGCCGGTTGCCGTCGAGGCGTTGGAGGACCTGCTGATCCGGGTCGGGCAGCTGGCGGACGATCTTCCCGAGGTGGCCAGGCTCGCCCTCGACCCGGTGCTGGTGGGGGAGTCCGAGGTGATCGTGCTGGGGGCGCGTGCCGTACTGAGCAGCCCGGAGGGGCCCCGGCTCGACGGCGGTCCGCGCCGCCTCGACTGAAGCGGCCCCTGCCGGGTGTGTCTTGATCGGAGATGTCCTGGGCGGGGATGTTCAGGAGGGACACCCCCGGGTGCGCGGAGCCTGCCCGGAAGAGCCCGGTCAACCGGTCCGCCGGGGGAAGGCGCACGACCGGCTGAACAGTTACCGCTTTTTATAAAATATTAAATTAAATGCCTGTGGTGCGTAAAAGGGGCGCGGTCGGCCAGGGTCACGATTTGCGCCGACGGCCGAACCGCACGCGTGCACGGTGAAAGCGCTGCCTCGGACAGGGCAGGATGGACCCATGAGGGAAACCCGACTCTCGGCCGCCGGCCTGCGTGACGCTATCGACCGCAGTGGCTACTACCCCGACCTGGTTGCCGACGCGGTCGACTCCGCCTTGGGCAAGGAGCAGGTGGGGGCCTACGTGGTGCACCACGAGGCCACCTTCGACCCGGCCATGGAGGTGCGCAGGCACGTCACCGTGCTCGTGCTCTCCCCCACCCGACTGCTGGTCTGTCACACAGACGAGCACCCGCCGGTGGAGGGGGTCTCGGCCTCCCACGCCTCCACGACCACCGAGGCCGTGCGCCTCAGCCGGATCCAGTCGGTCGCCGTCACCAGGGTCGTCCCCGACCCCGCCTCCTACGTGCCGGGGGTGCCTCCCACGGAGGTCACGCTCACCATCGGCTGGGGAGCCATCTCCCACGTCGATCTGGAGCCGGCCACCTGCGGCGACGAGAACTGCGAAGCCGACCACGGATACACCGGTGCCGTCACGGCCGACGACCTCTCCCTGCGAGTGAGCGAGGCGGCCGACGGCCCTGAGGCCGTCTCCCACGTGCTGGCCTTCGCCAAGGCGCTGTCGGAAGCCACCGCGCGCGCCGCCTCATGAACCCGCTGATCACCCCTTCGGAACTGGCCGGCCTGGCCGGCGTGACCGTCCTGGACGTGCGCTGGAAGCTCGGCGGGCCGCCCGGGATCGACTCCTACCGCGAGGGGCACATCCCCGGCGCCGTGTTCTGCGATCTCAACGCCGACCTCGCCGCTCCGGCCGGGGCGGCGGGCCGTCACCCGCTGCCCTCCGCGGAGCTGTTCCAGGAGTCCATGCGCCGCCTGGGGGTGTCCGGCTCCCGGCCCGTCGTCGTCTACGACGAGGCCGACTCCACCGCCGCGGCCCGGGCCTGGTGGACGCTGCGCCACTTCGGTCACCCGGCTGTCCGGGTGCTCGACGGCGGTTTCCGCGCCTGGACCTCCGGAGGACTGCCGGTCGCCCGGGGAGAGCAGACCGCCTCGCCCGGCGACTTCGTGGCGTGCCCGGGTGGGATGCCCGTGCTCGACGCCACGCAGGTCCTGGAGCTCGCCTCCGACGGGGTGCTCCTGGACGCCCGCGCCGCCGAACGGTATCGGGGCGAGGTCGAGCCGATCGACCCCGTCGCCGGGCACATCCCCGGCGCGGTCAGCGCCCCCACGAGCGACAACACGGACCCGGCAGGGCGCTTTCATCTGCCTGACTTCCTCCGTGAGCGGTTCAACACCCTCGGCGCCGTCCCCGGTGTGCGGGTCGGCGCCTACTGCGGCTCCGGCGTGACGGCGGCCCACGAGGTGCTGGCTCTGGAGGTGGCCGGCATCCCGGCAGCCCTCTACGTCGGGTCCTGGTCCAACTGGATCGCCGACCCCTCGCGGCCGGTCGCCACCGGCTGACCTCCGTACCCGAAACAGACGAACCCGGCTACATCGGTCTTCCCGCTCGCCATGGCCAGTGCCCGGGCGGGTGGGTGACCGGTGGCCAGCAGCTCGTGGAAGACCGTCATCAGCGTCAGGGTCTCCTCGTCACGCACCGGGACCAGGCTGGCCACCACGCACTGCGACCCCAGTGACAGGAAGGTGCCCGCCAGCCCCAGGGGCGCCCCGTCGGCAGGAGCGTGCGCCATACCGGTGTCACACGCCGACAGCACCACCAGAGGTGGCGGCGTGCGCAGTCGTAGCAGGTCGTAGGCCATCAGCGGGCCGTCGTCGAGATCGATGCCGGACAGCAGCGGGCTGCGCGGGGAGAACATCCCGTGCGCGGCCAGGTGTGCCACCCGAGCCCGGTCCAGCGCCGTCATGACCTCCGTCCGCAGCGCCGCGACCCGTCCCGCCCCCGGATGGCAGCCGCTGACCATGCCCGCCTCCGCCTCCGCGCACCGGAGCCCGGGGCCGGCGACCGCCACGATCCCTCCATCCCGTACGGCTCGCATCCGGTGTCCGGCCAGCCAGGCGGCGGCGCAGGCGGCCACGGTCACCGGGCGGCCGGCGTTCATCGGCAGGATCGGCCAGGGCAGCGTGTGCAGCGCCCCGGTCGGCACGATCACCAGAGGCCGGTCACCCAGCCTGCCACGCATCGGGCCGAAGAGCAGCCGCTCCAGCAGCGCCGCCTCCCCGGCCAGCCCAGGCGCCTTCCCATCGAGCAGATGCGCGCGGCGCAGGCCGTATCGGAGCCTGACCGTGGCCTCGGCGGCAGCCGCGAAGGGGCCGAGACGGCGCAGCCCGACACGGTCCTGGGTGACCACGACAGCCACCAGCTCATCGGCGTGACGGACGAACTCCACCAGCGCCGCGTCCCCCAGCGCCGTACGCAGCTCGTCCACATCGGGCGCGACGGGCCGGCCGGCGCCTCCGGCAACCGCCCGCCACCGCTCCGCCCAGGCCAGGAGCGTACGGCCCCGTCCAGTCTGCAGGGCCAGGGTCAGCCCGAACCGCGCCAGCGGCTCACCGGTCCGGACGGCATGGGCGCGCAACATCGGATCGTCGAAAGCCATCGCTCCGGCCCCCACCTCCACCAGCCCGGCTCGGATCGCCGCGAAGGCCCCGCGCCGATCTCCCGCCAGTGCCCGTCGCAGCGCCGTCGCCTGGCGGGACACCACGTCCGGACCGGAGGACGCCAGGAGGGTGAGCTGTCCGTCGGCGGTAGAGCGGTCATCGAGCCGGAGCGCTACCTCGGCGGCGGCGAACCTGAGCGCCCCGGAGACATGCCGGTGGCCTGCGGCGTCGAGGGCGTCCACACACGAGAGCAACTCGGTGAGCAGTTCCTCGGCGGGCGGGTCGAGCATGAGCCGGGCGCGTAGGAGGATCTCGGTGGCGAGCGGCGCCAGGACCGTCCGGCCCTGCGCGGCCAGATCGGCGGCGGCTCGCTCCGCGCTCTGCCGGGCGAGGTGCGGATCACCGGTGCGCAGCTCGGCCTGGGCCAGCAGGAGGCGGGCCTCGGCCAGAGCGACGTTCGCCCCCGCCGCGACCAGCTCCGGCACCGCCAGGTCCAGCAGCACCCGAGCCTCTCCGGGCAGATGAGCGGCGATCAGCGCCTCGGCCAGGTCGCAGCGCATCGTGGCCAGCCGTTCCGGGTAGGCGAACAGGCTGCTCTCCGCGCGACGATAGGCCGTGAACGCCGCAGGCAGATCGCCGCGCCGCGCGGCCAGAAACGGCAGGTTGCCTTCGGCGAGCGTGAGCACATGGTCCAGACCCGCCGCCTTCGCCAGTCCCGCACACCGGGTGAGATCGGCCTCCGCCGCCTCGAACTCGCCCAGGAACACCCGGGCCAGTCCCCGGTTGAGCATCGCCCCTGCCAGGAACCTGACGTCGTCGCTGAGGGCGTCCACGGCGCGGTCACAGTGGCCGATGGCTTCGGTGTATCGGCCGAGGCGGGTCAGCGCCACCGCCCGGTGGACGCCGAGTTTGGCCACCTCGACCGGGGTGAGGTGGGGTTCGGCGGCGTCGGCGATGGTCAGTGCCTGCCCGGGATGGCCGAGCTCGGTGCGGATGTGGACCAGCGACAGGCGCGCCTGGGCGGCCCGGTGTGGCAGGCCCGCGGAGACCGCGATGCTCACGGCCTGGTGCAGGTGCTCCTCGGCCAGCGGCAGGTCGCCCAGCTCGCGGGCGGCCACCGCCAGCGCCCGGTGGGCGACTGCGGCGGCCTCACCGCGGGGATCGGTCACGGACACGCGGCGGAGCACGCTACGCGCCAGTGTCCGTGCCCGTGCCGGGGCCCTGCTGGAGAGGTCCACCGCGTGCTCGGCGGCGGCGACCGCGTTGGTGATCACCTACGGGCGGATCCGGGTCCAGCTGGTGGCGACCGAGGAGCGCTCCGGCCGGTGGCACACCACGCTGAACCAGCCCGGAGGCAGACCCGTGACGGCGAACTGGCCCGTCGGGGAGAGCTCACGCGACTCGGTGAGATGCAGGGTGCGCACCTCCACCCGCGTGCCCGCTTCCGGACAGGGGGACACCTGTCCTGCCAGATCCACCAGACCGTCCATGGAGGTGACCTCCAGGTCCACGGTGAGCTCGGCGGCGGCGAACCGGAGCAGCCGCGCACCGTCGGCGGACCGGACGCCCGTCGGGGCAGGCGTGGCCACCAGCCCCGCCGTGGCGGCGCCGGGCAGCCGCAGTCCGAAGACCGCCCGCGCGGCGGTGGAGACGTGGGCGGGCACCGGGTCGTTACCCGCCGCCAGGCGGAGCGCGGCTATGAGGGACTCGTCGTCGATCGAGGGCGGATGTCCGTTCACGGTGTCGCCTCCTGGGCGGTGAGCATGGCGCGTAGCCGGTTCAGGCAACGGCCCCGGGTGGGGCCGTAGCTGCCGCTGGGCATGCCCAGGCGGCCGGCGAGCTGGTGGACGCCCGCGTCGGGCGCGGTGGCCATCAGCCGGAACAGTGAGCGGCAGGGCTCGTGCATCTCCTCGACGGCCCGCCACAGCCGGCGGCCCTCGTCGGCGATGAGCACGGCCACTGCCGGATCGGGGTGGACATGCCCGGCCGGCATCGGGCCGGGGTGAGCGTGCTCGGCGGCGGGGTCGGCGACCAGCCGTTCGCCCCGGCTCCGCCTGCTCAGCAGGGATGCCTCACGCTTGGCCGTGGTGAACAGCCAGGGGCCGATCCGGTCCGGGTCACGGATGGTGTGCAGGCTCTCGACCAGCCGCAACCACGTCCCCTGCACCGCGTCGGCCGCGTCGGCCGCGCTCAGGTCGTAGGCGCGCACCGCCGACCACAGCAGCCCCGAGAAACGTCTGACCAGCATGTCCCATGCCGCCTGGTCACCTGCCAGTGCGGCGTCGATCGCGTGCTGGTCACTCACCGGCACCCCCGAGGCCACGTTGAACACTCTGAGTGTTCATATGAAGACTTTGGGTGAGACTTTACCTTGGTGCGGCCACGACAACCCCCAGATCGGGAATTTGCCGGGTCCGTCTGGGGTCGAGGACGTACGCCGCGGCCTCCTTCGGTGTCCGGTCCCCGGCAGCCGCCGCGATCGCCCCGCTGACCACGGCCGCGGCGAAGGAGGTCCCGCTCCAGCGCGCGTAGCCCCGGAACGCTCCGCGCTCCAGAAAGGAGCTGGCCAGCCACTCACCCCGGGCGCAGGCGTTCACCCACGGGCCGTGTGCCGAGAAGGGGGCCTTCGTCTCCTCGGACATGTCCAGCGCGCCGACGGCGATCACCTCGGGCAGCGCCGCGGGCCAGAACGGACGGTCCGATGCCGTGTTGCCCGCGCAGGCGACCACGGCGGTGTCCGCGAACCCGGCCAGCGCGGCCTCCAGCAGCGGGGACGGGCGATCGTCGAAGGTGTGTCCGCCGAAGGAGAGGTTGAGCACCTGCGGTGGGTCGTTCCTGAGCCTGGCCAGGGCTCGCAGCACTCCCGCCTCGTCCCCGACGCCGCGGTCGTCCAGCACCCGCAGCGGGCGCATCCGCACACCGGGAGCCGACCGCAGGATGAGCCCGGCCACGAACGTGCCGTGCCCGGCCTGGGCGTTCGGTCCGCCGTCGCCGTCCGAGTCGGGCGGTTCGACGGCCTCGCGCCGCTGTTCCTGGAACCAGGGGAGATCCCGCCACCAGGAGTGCGCGGTCAGGCCGGTGTCGGGCACCGCCACGGTCACGGTGCTCTCGGGCGCCCGGGGGAAAGAAGGGGGATCGGCGGGAAAAGGGCGGGAGGCGGGGCCGCCGAAGAAGAGCGGCTGGCCCACCAGGACGTGGTTGGGAGAGGCGAGGTTACCTTGCTCACGTACCGTGGCCACCAGGTCGCAGACGTCCACGCCGGGCGAGAGCCGTACGCGGAAGATCCCGTCGGCCTCGGCCACGGCGGCGGTCCACCGGGTGACGGCGGCCGCTCCCGGGGCGTCGGTCAGAAGCTGGCCCGGTCTGATCAGAGCAGGTGTTCCGGAAACAGGCTCTACCCGCTTGATATCGGCGTCCATCCGGTCCTCCGGGGGTGATCACCAGGTCGTTGGGTCCTTTCCCCCGAGCATGCCCCGAGCGGAGTGTCCCTCGCGCAACATCTCGGTATGACCCCCCTCTGGTGCCGCGTCACAACCGACGGTAGTCTCTCCTTCAGTCACTTGTGATCATCCTGGGACGAGGCCGTTGGGGAAGGCGCACCTCGTACGAAACGGGAGGTCCGGTGTCTGCTCGTGGCGTGCTTTACGTCCACTCGGCTCAGCCTGCGCTGTGCCCTCATATCGAATGGGCGGTCGCAGGTGTCCTTGGCGTGCCCGTAGACCTGACCTGGACTCCGCAGCCCGCCGCGCCCGGCCATGTGCGCGCACAGGCCGAATGGGAGGCACGGCAGGGGACGGCGGCGGCCATCACCTCGTCGTTGATGGGCTGGCAGCGGATCCGCTTTGAGATCACCGAGGACGCCTCGCCGGGTGCCGACGGATCCCGCCATGCCTATACCCCGTCCCTCGGCGCCTTCACGGCGGTGATCGGTGCCACGGGCGACATCCTGGTGCCCGAAGACCGGTTGCGCGCCGTCATGCTGATGGCGCGCCAGGGCCGCGTGGTGCTGGAGGAGGAGCTGGACCGTCTGCTTGGCAAGCAGTGGGACGCGGAGCTTGAGTCGTTCCGCTACGCGGGCGAGGGCGCCCCGGTCCGCTGGCTGCACGCCGCTGTCTGATCAGGTGATCCTCCTGTGAGGAAAGGGGATCGCGCGTTCGACCGTGACCCTGCCGCGTCCGCCGGCGATCGGGTGAAGTCTCCGGAAGTGCCCCGGCTCCTGCCTGGGGTGCCTCCGCACGCGTCGCCGCGGGGAGAAAGCACGATGCCCCGCCGGCACAGACCGGCGGGGCATCGTCGAAGCGGGTCAGAGCGGGATGTTCCCGTGGGCGCCGCGGGCGGGGGTGGCCTGGGTCAGAACCTTGGCGATGGCGCCGCGGGTCTCCTCGGGCTTGATGACCTCGTCCACCACGCCGAGCTCGATGGCCCGGTTGAGGCCGCCGGCGAGGATCTCGTGTTCCTCGGCGAGCCTGGCCTCCAGGTCCGCACGCTCCTCTTCGGGCGCCGCCGCGAGCTCGCGGCGCTTGAGGACGCGGACCGCGGCGACCGCGCCCATGACCGCGATCTGGGTGGTCGGCCAGCCGAAGACCTTGGTGGCACCCAGCGAGCGGGAGTTCATCGCGATGTACGCGCCGCCGTACGCCTTGCGGGTCACCAGCGTGATCCGCGGCACGGAGGCCTCGGCGAAGGCGTGCAGGAGCTTGGCGCCGCGGCGGACCACGCCGTCGTGCTCCTGGCCGACACCGGGCAGGTAGCCGGGGACGTCCACCAGGACGACCAGCGGAACTCCCAGGGCATCGCACATGCGGACGAACCGTGCGGCCTTCTCAGCGGAGGTGGAATCGAGACAGCCGCCCAGACGCATCGGGTTGTTGGCGATCACTCCGACGGTCCGTCCCCCGAGGCGGCCCAGCGTGGTGACGATGTTCGGCGCCCACTTGGGGTGCAGTTCGACGCCCTGCTCGTCAAGGAGGCCCCTGACCAGAGGCTTCACGTCATAGGCACGACGTGGATTCTCGGGCAGCAGGTCGGAGAAGTCGACCTCTTCGATCTCGGCGCGGACCCGGCCCTGGTGGCCGAGGAGCACGGCCAGGCGCCGTGCCTGGACGTAGGCCTCGGTCTCGGTCTTGGTCACCACGTGGACGACGCCGCTGCGCTTGCTGTGCGGCTCGGGGCCACCGAGGGCGGCCATGTCGATCTGCTCACCGGTGACGCTGCGGACCACGTCGGGGCCGGTGACGAAGATACGGCCCTCCTTGGCCAGGATCACGATGTCGGTCAGCGCCGGGCCGTACGCGGCACCTCCGGCCGCGGGGCCGACCACCACGGAGAGCTGCGGGACCACACCCGAGGCACGGGTCATCGCGGTGAAGACGCGGCCGACCGCGTGCAGCGACTCGACGCCCTCGGCGAGGCGGGCACCCCCCGAGTGCCACACGCCGATGATCGGGACCCGCTCGCGGACCGCGACGTCGTAGGCGTGCACGATGTGCTCGCAGCCCTCGCTCCCCATCGCGCCGCCCTGGACGCGGGCGTCGCTGACGAACGCCACGACCGGCACTCCCTCGACGCGGCCCATGGCGGAGAGCACACCGCTGCGGTCCACGGGAGTGATGAGCCGGACGGAGCCCTCGTCGAGCAGGGCTGCGAGGCGTACCTGAGGGTCGCGAGGATCGACAGCCTCCTTTTCGGAGGCATCGGTCACCACCCTGTTGTCGAGCACAGTCATCGCTAGCTCCCCGTCAGATGCTGGTGAAGGCCACGGCGACGTCGTGTCCGCCGAACCCGAAAGAGTTGTTGATCGCGGCGATCTGGCCGTCGGGAAGCTTGCGCGGCGCGCCGCGCACGATGTCCACCTCGATGCCGTCGTCCAGGTCGTCCACGTTGATCGTGCCGGGCGCGATCCGCTCGTGCAGCGCGAGGACGGTGAAGACGGACTCGATGCCGCCGGCGCCGCCGAGCAGGTGGCCGGTCATCGACTTGGTGCCGCTGACCAGTGGGTGGTCGCCGATGACTTCCTTGACCGCGATGGTCTCCACCACGTCACCCGCGGGGGTGGAGGTGGCGTGCGCGTTCACGTGCTTGATGTCCTGGCCGGTGAGGCCGGAGTTCTCCAGGGCGCGGCGCATGGCCAGCATGACCCCGGCGCCGGTCGGTTCCGGCTGGGCGATGTGGTGGGCGTCTGCCGAGTAGCCGACGCCGGCGGCCACCGCGTAGATCTTGGCGCCGCGCGCGAGAGCGTGCTCCTCGGATTCCAGGACGACGATGCCGGCGCCCTCGCCGAGGACGAATCCGTCACGGCCCCTGTCCCAGGGGCGGGAGGCCAGCTGGGGCTCGTCGTTACGGGTGGACATGGCGCGCATGGCGGCGAAGGAGCCGATGTTCAGCGGGTGGATGGCCGCCTCGGTGCCACCGGCCACGACCACGTCGGCGCGTCCGGAGCGGATCATCTCGATGGCGTAGCCGATCGACTCGGCGCCGGTGGCGCAGGCGCTCACGGTGGCGTGCACGCCGGCGCGGGCGCCGACCTCGATACCGATCCAGCCCGCCGCGCCGTTCGGCATCAGCATCGGCACGGTGTACGGCGAGAGCCGCTGCCAGCCCTTTTCCTTGAAGGTGTCGTAGGCGGCGAGGATCGTGGTGATGCCGCCGATGCCGCTGCCCACGACCACGCCCAGACGCTCCGGATCGACCTTGTCGATCGCGGCGTGGGCCCAGGCCTCGCGGGCCGCGACCAGCGCGAACTGCTCGGCCCGGTCAAGCCGCCGTGCCTCCGGCCGGGGCAGCACCTCGGTCGGGTCCACGGCGGCTACGGCGGCGAACTTCACCGGGACCGAGTCGACCCAGTCCGTGGTGAGGTCGCGGACCCCCGACTGACCGGCGAGAAGCGCCGACCAGGTCGAGGCGACGTCTCCACCGAGAGGCGTTGTCGCGCCGAGCCCGGTGACGACGACACGTACCTGGTCTGTGTTCACGTTCTGCGCTCCTTGTGAATCGCGGGTCAAAGCCGGGAGGTTTTCAGACGTCTTAGCTCTGGATGAAGTTGATGACGTCCTTGACGGTCTTGAGGTGCTTGAGCTGCTCGTCCGGGATCTCGACGCCGAACTCGTCCTGAGCGGCGACGGCGATCTCGACCATGGACAGAGAGTCGATGTCGAGGTCGTCCACGAAGTTCTTCTCCGGGCTGACCTCGGAGGCCGGGATACCGGTGATCTCGTTGATGATCTTGCCGATACCAGCGAGGATCTCCTGCTCGGTCAGGGCCATGTCGCGTGTTCTCCTTGGATTCGGTTTCTTTTGTTCCGTACGGCGGAGCCGTACAGGTTTCAGGGGATCTCGATGACCTGACCGGCATAGGTCAGGCCGGCGCCGAAGCCCAGCAGCAGGGCGAGGTCGCCCGACTGGACTTCGCCGCGCTCGATCATCCGGGACATCGCCAGCGGGATCGAGGCCGCGGAGGTGTTGCCCGCGAGGACGATGTCCTTGGCGATGACGGCGTTGTCGGCGCCGAGCTTGCGTGCGATGGCCTCGATGATGCGCAGGTTGGCCTGGTGGGGCACGAAGGCCGCGAGATCGGCGGGGGCCACCCCGGCACGTTCGCAGATCTCCCTGGCCACCGGGTGAAGAGCGGTGGTGGCCCAGCGGAACACGGTCTGGCCCTCCTGGTGCAGGAAGGAGTCGCGGTCCTTGATGATGATCGCGTCGGACTTGTCGCCGGCGCTGCCCCACACCACCGGGCCGATGCCGGGGGTGTCGGACGGGCCGACGACCGCGGCGCCCGCGCCGTCGGCGAAGATCACCGCGGTGGTCCGGTCGGTCCAGTCGAGCCACTGGGAGAGCTTCTCGGTGCCGATGACCAGCACGTGGGTGGCCGAGCCCGCGCGGATCGCGTCGTTGGCGACGGCCAGCGCGTAACAGAAGCCGGAGCAGGCGGTGTTCACGTCGAACGCGCCGGGGGCCTCGATTCCCAGGCGGGTGGCCACCCGGCCGGCCGCGTTGGGGATCTGCGTCTCCAGCGTGCAGGTGGCGACGATCACCAGGTCGATGTCGGCGGCCGACAGCCCGCTCGCGGCAAGAGCCTTGCCGCCCGCCTGCACGGCCAGATCGATCTCCGACTCGTTGTCGGAGGCGATCCGGCGCTCCTTGATGCCGACGCGGCTCTGGATCCACTCGTCGTTGGTCTCCATGGTGGCCGACAGATCGTCGTTGGTGACCACTCTGGACGGCTGGTAGTGGCCGAAGGCCAGAATCGCCGCGCCAGGAGCGCCCTGCATGATCTTCATCTGTCGCTCACCACTCCTCGTTCGCTGCGTAAGCCACTTGTGCCTCGCGGACCACCATGCTCACCGCGCCGGGTTCACGCCGTTTCATCGAGGATCCCGCGGGCGGCGTCCAGGTCGTCAGGGGTCTTCAGCGCGACGGTGGTCACCCCGCGCAGTGCGCGCTTGGCCAGTCCGGCGAGCGTGCCTCCGGGGGCAAGTTCGATCATCGCTGTGACGCCCCGGCCGGACATCGTGGCCATGCAGGCGTCCCAGCGGACCGGGTTGGCGACCTGGTTGACCAGGCGCTCCATGAACTCGGCGCCGCTGCTGACCACCGCGCCGTCCGCGTTGGACAGCAGGGTGACGGACGGGTCGCCCGGGGTGATTCCGGCGGCGACCTCACGCAGGTGATCGACCGCCGGGGCCATGTGCACGGTGTGGAACGCGCCGGCGACCGAGAGCGGGATCAGCCGGGCCCGCGCGGGCGGCTCGGCCTTGAAGGCCTCAAGCTGGGCCAGCGTGCCACCGGCCACGATCTGCCCGGCGCCGTTGACGTTGGCCGGAGTGAGGCCGTGTTTGCCGATGGCCGCCAGCACGTCCTCCTCGACACCGCCGAGGACGGCGACCATGCCCGTCTCGGTGACCGCGGCGGCTTTGGCCATGGCCTGGCCGCGTTCGCGGACGAGGGTCAGGGCCTGCTCGGGAGTGAGCACTCCGGCAAGGGCGGCGGCGGTCAGCTCCCCGACGCTGTGTCCGGCGACGACGGCGGGGGAGGCCCCGAGAACTTCGGCGACGGCCAGTCCGGCGGCTACGAGCAGTGGCTGAGCGACCGCGGTGTCACGGATCTCGTCCGCGTCGGCGGTGGTCCCATAGGCGATCAGATCGAGGCCGACCAGGTCGGACCAGGCGGACAGGCGGTCTGCCAGGCCCGGTATCTCGAGCCATGGAGAGAGGAAGCCTGGGGTCTGGGCGCCTTGGCCCGGAGCGACGATGACGAGCACGAAATCAAGCCTGCCCTGTAGGAGTCCGCTACCCGGATAAGGATATGAACGAACTTTATCTACATCTTCTTGTAGGGAACCTACAGCGGGAGTTCCGTGGACGTTCAGTAGGGAGACTAGATCGTGGTTGCTCCACCCAGGCGGCCGAGAATGAGGCCGACCTGCAGAGTGAAAGCGGAACGGCCCTCCGTGGGCTGGTATCCGGTCAGCTCGGTGATCTTACGTAGACGGTAGCGCACCGTGTTCGGGTGCACGAAGAGCAACCGGGCCGTGGCCTCCAGGGACGTGCCCTGTTCGAGGTAGGTCGCGAGCGTGTCGAGGAGCGGTGTGCCCATCAGCGGCAGATAGACGTTCTCGATCAGCTGTTCCCTGGCGTCGGCGTCGCCGTCGATCGCCCGCTCGGCGAGCAGATCCTCGGCGTGGACCGGCCGGGGTGCGTCCGGCCACCCGGAGGCCGCCCGCAGGCCGGCGATCGCCGCCCGTGCCGAACTCGCGGCCGCCTGCAGATCGTTCACCTCCGGCCCGATCACGATCGGGCCGGGACCGAAGCGCGGCAGCACGTGCTTGGCCGCGGTGCTGACACTGTCCGCCCCGCCCACGATCACGATCAGCCGGTCGTTCTGGACCCCGGCCAGCAGGTCCAGCCCGGACCTGCGGCCCCGGTCGCGCAGCCCGTCGACCACCGCCTGGGGGTCGTCGTCAGGCGCCTGTCCGGCCAGCACCACGATGGGGGAGGAGGTCCAGCCGAGCGCGGCCGCCCAGGAGTGCAGACCGTCGTCGACCTCGCCCCGGACCAGCGCGTCCACGATCAGCGCCTCCAGCCGCGCGTCCCAGGCGCCGCGCGCCTCCGCCTCACGCGCGTAGACCTGGGCGGCGGCGAACGCCACGTCGCGGGTGTAGCGGAGCATCGCCTGCTGGAGCTGGTCCTCCCCGCCGGGCGCGGCCAGATCCCCGGTCTGCGCCTCGACCACCTCGACCACGACTCGGACGATGTCCACGGTCTGCTGCAGCGAGATGGAGCGTTTCAGCTCCCGGGGCGCGGTGCCGAAGAATTCGATGCTGGGCGTCGGGCGGCCCTCTCCGGCGTGCTGGAACCACTCCACGAACGCAGCGATCCCCGCCTGGGCCACCAGGCCGACCCAGGATCTGTCCTCGGCCGACAGGGCGCGGAACCACATCAGCCGGTCGTCCATCCTCGACATGGCGGCCGTACCCAGGGTGCCCATGGCCCGTTCGAGCCTGAACGTGGTGTCTTCCCGTATCCGATCCTGGTCGAGCTCTTCTCCGCCGAGCTGGACCACGACGTCGCTGTGTTTGCTGGCTCGTTCGTTCCGCTCCCTCACGTCACTAAGAGTGCCAGGTCGCGCGGGATGCGCCAGCCGTTGTCCGGAACGTCGGGCGGGTGTCCGGTCCGCGGGCCGTCCGGAGAGGATGGCCCGCGCGGGTCTCCGGCCCGTACGGCGGGGCGCGGTGCGGCGCCTCGCCGGTCCCGGATCATCAGATGACGGCGACGGCGGTGATCAGGCCGATGGCCAGGTAGATGACGGCCAGGAGGCAGGCGCCGGGCTGGAGTTCTGGCTCCCTGACCAGCTCGCGTACCGAGAATCCCGCGACCTTGTCGAACACGATCCTCGCCACCGTCTGTACGGCGATGCCCACCAGGCCGAACACCGCGGTCGCGAGCAGGCCCTCGTACAGGACTCCGCCCGAGGACCAGATGGAGGCCGCGACGATCAGCCCGACGGCCGCCAGGCCCGATCCGGTGAGCAGGGTGGCGTTGGAGTTACGGTCGGACCTGATCAGCCGGCTGAGCTTGCCGGGGACAGCCATGTCGATCACGTAGAAACCGGCGATCAGCAGGATCACGCCGAGCGCGGCGTAGGAGGCGATGGCGAGCGCGCCGCGCCCGAGGTTCTCGGTCAGCGATACCATCTCGGCGCCGGCCGGGAGCGGGACGGGCGGGGGGATGGGACTCATGTAACTCTCTCCACAGGTCAGAGTTCGATGCGGTGCGGGACGAAGGACGACGTGTCGTCGGTGATGAACCCTGAGGTCTCACGGATGCCGGCTCCGGCCGCCTCGTCGTGAATGACCCAGGCGCCCAGCACGGGACGCCAGCCGTCGAAGACGGGCAGTGCCTGGAACTCCTGGTAGACATGGCCCTCGGCGCCGTAGCCGCCGGGAGTCTCGACGCGGCCGTCGGGGGTGACGATCCGCATGCTCGCGCCCTCCCTGCCGAGTAGGGGCTTCACGATGTAGGAGGACATGTCGCGAGGGCCGTCAAGGTAGGCCGGGAGCAGGTTCCGATGGCCGGGATACAGCTCCCAGAGCACTGCGAGCAGCGCCTTGTTGGACAGCAACATCTTCCACAGCGGCTCGATCCAGCTCATTGAGACCTGCTGGCGCACCGCATGAGCGCCGAACGGGTCGGTGACCGCCCACTCCCACGGGTACAGCTTGCAGAGCGAGCGGATCACCCGGCGTTCCATGTCCACGAACCGCAGATTGAGACCGTCCCAGCCGATGTCCTCCATGGCCACGGCGAGCGTCTTCAGCCCGGCCTGGTCGGCGGTCTCCTGGAGATAGGCGAGGGTCATCGCCTCCTCGCCGGTCTGGTCCATGCTGGTCCAGGCGAAGTGCGCCGGCCCGGTGGGCAGGCAGGCCGCTATCTGCTGCCATCGGGCGATCAGCCGCTCATGGATGGAATTCCACTGGTCGTCGTCCGGGTAGCGGTCCCGCAGCCAGAACCACTGCACGACCGAGCTCTCCAGCAGGCTGGTCGGGGTGTCGGCATTGTATTCCAGCAGCTTGGCGGGGCCGGTCCCGTCGTAGCGCAGGTCGAACCGGCCCAGCAGGTGAGGATCGTTCCGCTCCCAGGAGCGGGCGATCTCCGGTGCCACCCATTCGGGGATGGCGAAGTCGGCGTAGCGGCCGTGTTCGATGACGTGCTCCACCGCGTGCAGGCACATCCGGTGCAGTTCCTCGACCTGGTTCTCCAGGTCGAGGATCTCGTCCATGGAGAAGACGTACTGCACGCCCTCGTCCCAGTAGGGGCGGTCAAGGCCGCCGGGGTGCGCGGAGCGGTGGTAGGCCAGCCCGTGACTCTCGATGATGCTCTCCCAGCCGTCCCGGGGGAGTGAGGTCTCGCGTCTCATCGGTTCGGGCTCAGCTCCCGCCGTGCCAGCCGCCGTGGCCACCGAAGCCGCCGCGCTGGATCACCGTGCCCCGGTGGCTTGTGATGTTGACATCCGAGGGACGGATGAGGGTGCCGCCTCCCATCCGTACCCCGGATCTCATGCCCCCGTAGTACCACCTGTAGGCGCCGTGGGATCCGTGGTAGGAGGAGTCATCGCAGTAGTCGTCGTCGACGACCGTGTAGGACCCGTCCGCCTGGCCGCTGCCGAGGTCCACGCAGTCGGCGCCGACCTCCTCGTAGTCGTTCTGAGCCGCGCAGTAGCTGATGAGGAGCAGCGAGACGACGCCCAGCCCGGTGACCGTGATAACCGTGGACGCCTTGGTGCCCGGAGGCTTGGACGTGGATTCGCTGGGAGGGTCCGGCTCTGCCGCCAGTGGTTGGTCTGGTCCTACGGCCATCGAACTCCAATGAGATGTGTCGTCGTAGGCTATCGATGTGGTTTTGTCTGTTCAACCATGGTAAATGGATCGGCACCCATCGAGACTGTCGGTGTCGCGGCGTAACGTCACAGGTGTGGACCGTACCGATCGGCTTTACGCTCTGGCCGAGGAACTCCGCGCGATCTCGCCCCGGTTCCGGTCGGCGCGTGAGCTCGCCGCCAGGTTCGAGGTGAGCGTCCGCACGGTCGAGCGCGACATCTCGGCGCTTCAGCGGTCGGGGGTGCCGATCTGCGCCGAACCCGGCAGACGCGGCTGTTACGTCCTCGACAAGAGGATGTCCCTGCCCCCGCTCAACTTCACCTCGGCCGAGGCGGTGGCGGTGGCGGTGGCGCTCGAACGGGCCGGGAACGACCCTCTCGCCCTCCATGCCCGCAGTGCCCTGCGCAAGCTGACCGCCGCGCTGTCGCCCTCCGGGGACGCCGGGGCGGGGAAACCGGCCCGGGCGCGCACGGCCGTCGAACCGGAGCCCTACCCCCGGGTGTCGCGAGTGATCGAGCAGGCGCTTCTGCACCGCAGGGTGCTGCGGATCGAATACGAGGACAGGAAGGGCCGGACCACCACGCGCGAGGTGGAGCCGGCGATCTTCGTGGGCGGACGCGGCGGCCACTGGTATCTCGTGGGCATGTGCAGGCTCCGGCAGGATGCGCGAGTCTTCCGGCTCGACCGGATCCGCTGGGCGGAGGAGACCGAGGAGGTCTCCCCCGAGCATCCACCGGAGCGTTTCTCCCCGCAGATTCCCCGGGTGCTCACGGGGAATCTGGACCTCGGATGAGATCGTGAATTCCCCCGCCGGAGGCCGCCGAATCAGTGCCGGCGGGAGGGGCCGGCCGGATCGCGATGACGGGAGGCGTCCCTCGCCGGTCAGGACGCGGAGCAGGTGATGCCCTTCGAGGGAGTCTTCCCGTCGATCAGGTAGGTGTCGATGACCTTCTTCACACAGGTGTCGCCGGACAGGTACGCGCCGTGGCCCTCGCCCTTGTAGGTGACCAGCACACCTGTCCCGAGTTCCTCGGCCAGCTTCGGCGCCCACTGGTACGGCGTGGCGGGGTCGCCGGTGCCGCCGATCACCACGATCGGCGCGGAGCCGGCGGCGTTAACCTTCCTGGCCTCGTCGCTGCCCGGGACCGGCCACGCCGCGCAGATGCTGCCCATGCCCTGGCTGGCGAACAGCGGGGAGATCTTCACCGCGTCGGCCTGGGTCGTGGCAAGCTCCTGGGGAGTCGGCCGTTCGGCGGTGTCGACGCAGCTGATGGCAGGGAAGCTGCTCATGAGACTCGAGTAGGACCCGTCGGGCTTGCGGCCGTTGTAGCTGTCGGACAGGGCCAGCAGGATCCGGCCGTCGCCCTTGAGCCCCTGGCCCAGCGCGTGCTCCAGTAGCGGCCACGTCAGCTTGGAGTACAGCGCGGCGACGACACCGGTGTTCGCCAGTCCCTGGGTGAGCTTGCGATCGCGGACCGGCAGCGGATTCTTCTGCAGGTCGGCGAGGAAGCTGTCGACGTTCTTGTTGGCGATGGTCACGTCGGAGCCGAGCTCGCACTGGCCCGGTCCCTTGACACAGTCCTTCAGGAAGGCCTCGTAGGCGTGCTGGAACCCGGCGGTCTGAACCAGCGTGCGCTTGTCCAGGCCGACGCTGGGGTCGAGTGGGGCGTCCAGCACGAAACGGCCCACGTTCTTGGGGAACTGGGTCGCGTAGACCGCGCCGAGCTGCGTGCCGTACGAGATACCGAAGTAGTTGAGCCGCCTGTCGCCCACCGCCTCACGGAGCCGGTCCATGTCCCGGGCGGCGTTCACCGTGCCGACGTAGGGGAGGACCTTACCGGAGGTCCGCTCACAGGCGTCGGCGAACTCCTTGATGGTCCTGTCCATCTCGGCCTGCTGCGCCGGTGTGGTGGCCAGGCTGTCCATCGAGGTGAACCTGTCCATGATCTGGTTGTCGCCGCACCTGACGCCGGAGCTGCGCTCCACTCCGCGCGGGTCGAAGCTGACCAGGTCGTAGCGGGCGCGCAGGGTGCCGAAGACCTTGTAGGCCCTGGCCAGGGTGTCGACCCCGGACGCGCCGGGGCCGCCGAAATTGAAGACCAGGGAGCCGAGCCGCCGGCCGGGACCGGTGGCCCTGATCCTGATCACCGCGATGTCCAGGGTCTCGCCGGTGGGTTTGGCGTAGTCGAGTGGGACCTGCAGCTTTCCGCACTGCAGGCTGGGGTCGGGCTTGGCGGGAGCCTGCCCGTCCGGACGTTCGATGTCGGTGCACGTGCTCCAGGCGATCAGGTTCGACGGCTCGGCCGGGCTCTGGACGGAACCCGGCGTGGAAGGACCGCCTGCGGCGCCGTACCCGTCGGTTGCGGCGTCGCCGTTGCCGCAGGCGGCCAGCGTGGTGGACAGGATCGCCGTCACGCCGGCGGCCGCCAGGATTGTTCGCACGGAATGCTCCCCCTCGAATCGTTCGCCGGGGGAAGCGATTCAACACTAACCGGGCGGGCCCTTCCACAGAAGGACCCGCCCGGCGAGGATCACAGCCCCATGGACTGAGTGTCGTTGCTTTCCGCGCCGCCCGCCTCGGTAACGCCGTTCTTCAGGTGATACTTGGCGATCGCCTCGTTCAGCACCGTCGCGTCGAGTTCGCCGCGCCGGACGAGCTGGGTGAGCACGGCGAGCGTGATGGACGCCGCGTCCACGTGGAAGTGGCGGCGCAGCGCCGACCGGGTGTCCGACAGGCCGAAGCCGTCGGTGCCGAGCGAGGTCCAGTCACCCGGAACCCACTGGGCGATCTGGTCCTGCACCGCGCGCATGTAGTCGCTGACGCCCACGAACGGACCCTGGGCCGCCGACAGTGCCTGGGTCACGTACGGCACGCGCTGCTCGGAGTCGGGGTTGAGCAGGTTGTGCTCCTCGGCCGCCAGCGCCTCGCGGCGCAGCTCGGCCCAGGAGGTGGCCGACCAGACCTCGGCCGCCACGCCCCACTCCTCGGCCAGCATCCGCTGGGCCTCGATGGCCCACGGGCCGGCCACGCCGGACACCAGGATGTTGGCCTTCGGGCCCGGTGCGGCCGGAGCCGCGGCGAACCGGTACAGGCCCTTGAGCAGGCCCTCCACGTCCAGGTCGGCGGGCTCGGCCGGCTGGGGGTAGGGCTCGTTGTAGACGGTCAGGTAGTAGAAGACGTTCTCCGGCTGCTCGCCGTACATCCTCCGCAGGCCGTCCCTGACGATGTGGGCGACCTCGAAGCCCCACGAGGGGTCGTAGGACACCGCCGCCGGGTTCGTCGAGGCGATCAGCGGGGTGTGCCCGTCCTCGTGCTGCAGACCCTCACCGTTCAGCGTGGTGCGGCCGGCGGTGGCGCCGAGCAGGAAGCCCCGGCCCATCTGGTCGGCGAGCTGCCACATCTGGTCGGCCGTGCGTTGCCAGCCGAACATCGAGTAGAAGATGTAGATGGGGATCATGTGCTCGCCGTGCGTGGCGTACGCCGAGCCCACGGCGATCGTCGAGGCCATCGAGCCCGACTCGCTGATGCCCTCGTGCAGGATCTGACCCTCGGTCGACTCCTTGTAGGACAGCAGCAGCTCGCGGTCCACGGCTTCGTAGGTCTGGCCGTGCGGCGAGTAGATCTTGGCGGTCGGGAAGATCGCGTCAAGACCGAAGGTGCGCGCCTCGTCGGGGATGATCGGCACGAACCGGTGACCGATCTCCTTGTCGCGCATCAGGTCCTTCAGCAGCCGGACGAACGCCATGGTGGTGGCGACGTTCTGCTTGCCGGAACCCTTCTTGAGCTGCGCGTAGGCAGCGTCACCGGGGAGCTTGACCGGCTTGGCGCGGACCACGCGCTTGGGCAGGAAGCCGCCCAGGGCCGCGCGGCGCTCCTTCATGTATTCGATCTCGGGATCGTTCTCGCCCGGGTGGAAGTAGGGCGGCAGGTCACCCTCGAGCGCGGAGTCGGGGATCGGCAGGTAGAGCCGGTCGCGGAACTCCTTGAGATCGGCCTTGGACATCTTCTTCATCTGGTGCGTCGCGTTGCGCGCCTCGAAGTCCTTGCCGAGCGTCCAGCCCTTGATGGTCTGGGCGAGGATGACCGTCGGCTGGCCGACGTGCTCACGGGCCGCCTTGTAGGCCGCGTAGACCTTGCGGTAGTCGTGGCCGCCACGCGAGAGCTTGCGGATTTCCTCGTCCGACAGGTGCTCGACCATCTTGCGGAGGCGGGGGTCGCCGCCGAAGAAGTCCTCGCGGATGTAGTCGCCGCTCTCGACGGAGTAGGTCTGGAACTGGCCGTCGGGGACGGTGTTCATCTTGTTGACCAGCACGCCGTCGACGTCGGCCGCCAGCAGCGGGTCCCAGTCGCGGCCCCAGACGACCTTGATGACGTTCCAGCCGGCGCCGCGGAAGTAGGACTCCAGCTCCTGGATGATCTTGCCGTTGCCGCGCACCGGGCCGTCGAGACGCTGCAGGTTGCAGTTGATGACGAAGGTGAGGTTGTCGAGCTCCTCGCGGGCGGCCAGGCCGATCGCGCCGAGCGACTCCGGCTCGTCCATCTCGCCGTCGCCCAGGTAGCACCAGACGTGGCTGCGGCTGGTGTCCTTGATCTTCCGGTTCAGCAGGTAGCGGTTGAACCGGGCCTGGTAGATCGCGCCGATCGGGCCGAGGCCCATGGAGACCGTGGGGAACTCCCAGAAGTCCGGCATCAGGCGCGGATGCGGGTAGGAGGGCAGGCCCTTGAAGCCGTGCGACAGCTCCTGCCGGAAGGCGTCCAGCTGGGCCTCGTTGAGGCGGCCCTCCAGGAACGCCCGGGCGTAGATGCCCGGTGCGGCGTGGCCCTGGATGAAGACCTGGTCACCGGACTCGCCGTGGTCCTTACCGCGGAAGAAGTGGTTGAAGCCCACCTCGTAGAGTGACGCGGCCGAGGCGTAGGTGGCGATGTGGCCGCCGACGTTGGTGCGGGCGTTGGCCCGGGTCACCATGACGGCCGCGTTCCACCGGATGTAGGCGCGGATCCGGCGCTCGACGTATTCGTCGCCGGGGAACCAGGGCTCACGTTCCGGAGGAATGGTATTGATGTAGTCGGTGCTCCGCAGGCCGGGCACACCGACCTGGTGTTCGCGGGCCCGCTCCAACAGGCGGAGCATCAAATAACGGGCCCGAGTGCGACCTTCCGTCTTGATGACGTTGTCGAGCGACTCGAGCCACTCCTGGGTCTCACTGGGGTCGACATCAGGGAGCTGGCTGGGTAGGCCGTCGCTGATGACCGAGAAACGCTGGCGTCCGGAAGCCACTGGGTCTCGCCTTCCGAGGATGGACTTTTGTCTGGTGTAGGTCGTCTTCCATCCTGGTCTCTTACCCCGGAAAGTGCATCTTTACTGACCGGTAACCAGGAAGTCCCTGCTGGCAGGGGCATATAAGTGGCCTAGACCACCGATGGTAGGACGAATTGTCACCAAAGCGTACATGGACGGTCCTCTTTTCTGGAGGCCCGGGGCGTGCGAATCCGAGGTTCCCCGGCGCCGGTCCGTTCCGGGGGAGACGCCGGGGGCCCATGTGGCGGCGGTGGTGGCACCTGCGACGTACGGCGCCGCGGCCGGCGCCTGAAGACCGTGGAGAAGGATCCGGCCGACTCTCCGGGCCGGTAAAGAAAGATCATTCAGCCGAGCGATATAAAGTACGTTCCCCCTTATACGGTGCGGTTCGGCGGCGGATGTGCGCATCTCGTGTCGCCCAGACAGCGCGCGGTCGTCGTCCCAGCTCAGGATGGATCGTAGGATCGGGTATGTGAGATCTCAGACAGTCGAGGTGGTTACGGGTTCCCGCGAGCGGGTGCACGATATTACCTCCGAGTGCGAGAGCTTCGTCCGGTCATGCGGGGGAGACGGTCTGCTGAACGTCTTCGTGCCGCACGCGACCGCGGGGGTCGCGCTGATCGAGCTCGGCTCGGGCAGCGACGACGACCTGATCGCGGCCTTGAAGGATCTCCTTCCGGCCGACGAGCGATGGAGGCATGCGCACGGATCCAGAGGGCATGGCCGGTCGCATGTCATGCCTGCTCTCATACCTCCGTACGCCACCGTCCCGGTTCTGTCCGGGCGGCTCGCGCTGGGCACCTGGCAGTCCATCGCCGTTGTGGATCTCAACATCGACAATCGGGAACGCCAGGTCCGTTTGTCATTTTTGTCGGGCTAATTCATACGTAGCCCAGTCGTTGCCGTGGCGACCGTTGACGACCGAGGGTCACAGCGTGTGGACTGTGCCGAAGCACTTTGAGCACCGTGTAATTGCGGGGCCATCCAAGCAGGAGGGACAAACGTGAGCGCGACCGCGGGTCAGGCGCAGGGCGAACGCGGCCTGGCCGAACGACTCGGTCTCAAGCCGGGTCAGGTGGTGCAGGAGATCGGATGGGATGAGGACGCCGATGACGATCTGCGCGACTCCATCGAGGAACTGACCGGCAACGAGCTTGTCGATGAGGACTTCGAGGACGTCGTCGACGTCGTGCTGCTGTGGTGGCGCGATGGTGACGGCGATCTGTTCGACGCCCTGAGCGGCGTGTTGACCAACCTGAGCGAGGGGGGCCAGATCTGGCTGCTGACCCCCAAGGCGGGGCGGGACGGGCACGTGGAGCCAAGCGACATCGGGGAAGATGCCACGACGGCGGGTCTTTCGCAGACCAGCAGCATCAGTGCCGCCCCTGACTGGTCAGGAACGAGACTGGCCACGCCCCGGGCGCGTCGCTAAGGGTCCTCGCCTTGCCGTACGGCTCTCGCGAGCCGTACGGCATGATGATGACTTTGCAGGTCATCCGATGAAAGGACCTTTACATGGCAGTCGAGGTGGGATCTCCGGCTCCGGACTTCGAGCTGAAGGATCAGCACGGCACTCCGATCAAGCTTTCGGACTACCGAGGCAGGAAGGTCGTCCTGATCTTCTACCCTCTCGCGTTCAGCGGCGTCTGTCAGGGTGAGCTCTGCGTCATCCGCGACGAGTTCATCGCCACCGTGCCCGAGGACGTCCAGGTGCTGACCGTCTCGGTCGACTCGATGTTCACCCACCGTGCCTGGGCCGACCAGGAGGGATACACCTTCCCTCTGCTCTCCGATTTTTGGCCACACGGACAGGTCGCCCAGGCGTACGGTGTGTTCGATGAGGAGAAGGGCCTCGCAACACGGGGCACTTTCATCATCGACGGCGAGGGCGTGGTCCGCTGGAACGTCGTGAACCCGATTCCAGAGGCGCGTGACATCGCCGAGTACCGCAAGGTGCTCGCCGAACTTCCCTAAGCGGTGATCCGGCGGACGCTCACGGAGCGTCCGCCGGTCTCGGACTTTCCGGAGGCGACCATGCCCTGCTTCTCCTGCGGGGCCAGGCAGACCGACCCGATCCGTGGTGCCAGCCCGTGGAAGCGAGGAGTGCGCCGGGAGGCTCAGGTGCTCATCTGCCCGGACTGCCAGCGCACCCACGATCTCGATCTCGACACCTGCTCCTCCTGCGGCTCCGTCGCGCTCATCTGCCGACTCGGTGAGGTGGAGTGCCGGTCCTGCGGATCGGTACGGCCGACGCGGACCGGTGAGCAACTGGCCGTGTCCTACGCTCCCGGCCTGGCGGATGAGGTCGAAGCGGCGCTGAACCGAGTCCTCGGCCGCGTCCATTGACGCTGGTGAATTAGCTTTATGTGCGTATATGGGCACGTGGAGCGACCCGCCGATCTTTCCATGCGCTAGGGTCGGGCTCGATCTCGCCCCTTCGACCCGCTGGATGCGTGCATGAGCTCCTCCGTTGTGGCCCTTGACGTCGGCGGCACGTCCATGAAGGGCGGTCTCGTCACCCGTTCGGGTGAGATCGTTCTCACCGACCGTCGCGAGACCCCACGCGGTGAAGGGCCCGCCGCTGTCGTCGAGGTGATTCGGTCCTTCATCGCCGACCTCGCCGCCGCAGGCGACGGCACCCCCGCAGGAGTCGGTCTGGCCGTGCCGGGGCTGGTCACCGCCGACGCGGCCCTCTACTCGGCCAACATCGGCTGGCGCGACGTCCCGGCAGGTGACTTCGTCCCGCTCGACGTGCCCGTCATGCTCGGCCACGACGTACGCACCGGCGGCCTCGCCGAAAGTGTGCTCGGTGCCGGCCGCGAGGTATCCGACTTCCTTTTCCTGCCCATCGGGACGGGCATCGCGGGTGCCGTGATCCTCGGTGGCGAGCCGTACGGCGGGACCGCCGGATGGAGTGGTGAGATCGGTCACACCCCGGTCTTCCCCGACGGTGAGACGTGTGCCTGCGGGCAGCTCGGCTGCCTGGAGACCTACGCCTCGGCCTCCGCTGTGAGCCGCCGATACTCCGCCCGTGCCGCCTCGCCCGCCACGGCCGAACAGGTCGCCGCGCTGACCCTCTCCGGCGACCCCCTGGCCACGGAGGTGTGGGACGACGCCGTGGAGGCCCTCTCCCTCGCTCTGGCCACGTACACGCTGCTCCTGGATCCCTCCGCGATCGTCCTGGGCGGCGGTCTGGCCGGAGCGGGCCCCGTCCTGTGCGACCCGCTGGCCGTCCGCCTCCGCGAGCGCCTCACCTTCCGCGACGCCCCTCCGCTCCGCACGGCCGCCCTGGGCGTCAACGCGGGCATGCTCGGCGCGGCTCTTCTCGGCTGGCGGGCGGCCGGAGCCCCCGACGCCGGCGCCACCTGGCCGGTGGATGTGCTGAAGTCCCGCCGGGTGGCGTAAAGTGTTGTCCCGTCTGTCGTACGGGATTCCCGGGCGCTTAGCTCAGCGGTAGAGCGCTCGCCTTACAAGCGAGATGTCACTGGTTCGAACCCAGTAGTGCCCACCAGCCAGAACCCCCCGTTCCTGATCTTCGGAACGGGGCGTGAGTGACTAACTCCCGAAGATGTCGCCCATCGCCTCCACGCCCTGCATGAGCACCGGCCGGATCTGCTTCCTGTAGACCGTCTCCGTGACCACCGTGTTCCGATGGCCGACGAGCCGTGAGATGTCCTCGATGGGGACGCCGGAGTCCGACAGCAGCGAGACGGAGCTGTGCCGCATCTCGCGAGGAGTCCAGTCGGTGCCACGGAGTCCCGCCTTCTCGATACAGCACGAGCAGGCCACCCAGACCTACCGCCTGGGCACACGCCCGCGCCGGAGAAGCCCAGCCCGCCTCAGAGCGCTGGGCCAGGCGAGCACGGCCTTGGCGAGCATGGCCGGAGCCGACGAACCTGCGTACATGCACTGGGTCAGCGCCGACGAACCCCAGGTGCGAGGACTGCTGACCCGCTATCCCATGCGCGCCTGAATTCTCTGAACAGTGGATTGCCGGGTCAGCTCTCGTGGGTTTCCGCGCCAAGGAACTGTAGGTTCAGGACGTCTTTTGAAAAGCGGACTCCGGTGACCTTGCTGGCGAGGGCGAACGCGTTCGCGAACGTGAAATCCGGGTGCGAGTTCCCGGATTCGTCATGGTCGGTGTCCAGCCCCGCCTCGCGCATGGCGTCCAACCAGCGGTCCGGGTTGCTGCCCCAGCGATGCTGCGGGGCGATGAGATGGAAGTATGTGGCCGTCTCTCCGTCGATCTCGTGGATGAACTCTTCCGTGGAGTATTCGTGCCGGGTGATCACGACCATCTCTGTTCCGTGGGACAGTCTGGCCCGTACGTCGGGATCAGCGGCCAACCATCCCAAAGGTTCAACGATCAGGGACCAGCCGTCGATTTGTACGGCACCTATGTAACCGGGCAGGGCCCGGGTGGAGGCTTCCGCTTCTGCGAACGCGCGTCCGCACACCTCGTCGAAGGTCACTTCCTCGATTGTGCCCGAAACGGTCCCGAACCGGGTGAGCGCCTCAAAGGGGGGGATACCCCGCACGAAGGACACACAGTAGATCTCTCCCAAGTCCTCGTCGAGCCAGCGGAACTCCGCGTAAGGGTCGGTCACTTCAACTCCCTTGATCAGGTAGGTGGCATGATGCCAAGTGGTCGCGGATCGCCTGCCCAGGCCGTGCTGCAACCAGTACTTCACGGCGTCGGCCACCGTGTAGTGGGTCGGTGCGATGGCCGGGCCGTCGTCATAGCCGCGGATGATCTCCTTGAGCCTGTCTTTGGCTTCGGTCTTGGTCCTGCTGCCGGCCTTCTCGACGATGTGCTTCCCGGCGGGGGTGTAGCCGACCGTCGCCGAGGCGATCCAGCACTCTCGCTGCTCGTCCCGGTACAGGCCACCGTTTCCCCGGCTGCGTCGTGCGGTCATGATGCCCTCACTTCCCGTTCGAGTAGAGCGATGTAGTCGGAGTCGGCCACGACTCGCCGATGATGCACTTGCGCCGCTACGAGGACGACGGCCTGTCGACCGATTCGGCTACCACGTCTCCGAGCTGTGAAGCACCGGTCGGGATGTCTGGGCGGATGACCCGCGAGAGCGCGCGAATTCTAGGTGACGAGCCGGACGGCAATCACCCTGAGCAGCGGTAGATCGCATGGCGGCGGGGTCGTGAATGAGAACGATTTCCGGGGCCTTTTCTCCGCTTTCTGAACCCTGAGCAGAACTCCGGGTTTCCGGCACTCTGTGCTTATCGGGATCCATGGATAGGATTCGCGTGGATCATGAGATGCCTTGATCGACCCTGGTTGGAGTTGCCGTGATTTCGAAAGAGCGGACCCCGAGGAGTTCGATCGGCGCACCGGGTTTTCCGTTGATCGGCTCACTGGTGGTCATTGGACTGCTGCTGTTGTACGGGGCAAGCTTTCCCAGTGGCGGCCCTCCTCTGTGGGTGTTGCCTGTTCTCCTGGCGTTCTTCGTACTAGGTGTGATCTGGTTCGTGCGCCTCGCCGTGGAGGTTTTCAATTCGGAAGGTCGGCCTGGTGTCAAACGAAACCTGTTGCGCTGGGCAGCACCGGCGATCGTCGGAATTCTGGTGTTCGCGCTGACTGCCGTGGGGCCTGGAAGATTCAGATTCTCCCTGTCCGAGGAGAGCTTCGAGAAGGTCGCACGGTCAGCGGTAGCGGGAAGCGCCGACTGGAGGATGGATGCCGCGACGCTCGGGCTGTTCGAGATCTCCTGGGCCGAACGGCATGAGGGCACGGTGCGCTTCGCATTGGCAGGCGGGGGAAATGGCATTCACGCTCATGGCTTCATCTGGAGCCCGCACGGGGAACCTTCACTGCCGAAAGAAGAGGAATACAAATCCGACGTCGAGCACTACTACGGCCCCTGGTACCTGTGGAGCGAGAACTTCTGAGTCGTGGGTGACCAACTGGGTGACAACGACCCCGGACGGGCCGGACAACGGTGGATCGCTGTGGACCGTACGCCCAGGCCAGGGCCGATATCAGCCCTGGTCGGTTCGCTGTGCGGATCGCCAGGTCAGCGAGTTACCTCAAACGGGGCTCGGCTCCCCCCTGACGGAGTCTGCTTCATCTGGGTCAGATCGCGTGGGAGTCTGCAGGTCATCGCATTGCCCAAGTTCCGCAGCGTCTCGACTGGAAATCTTGCCCCTCGGATAGGGTGACACGAGGCAGGCCTCCGCCAGGAAGATCGTTCTCGACGATGTCGTTCCCATTGGTCCCGGACTTTGTAATCTTCCAATAGCAACTGCTCGACACGGGCGCGGTCACCTTGTAGTTGCCGGCGGCGATGTCCTCGCCAACGACCCATGTGCCATCCTCAATCGTCTCAAGTAGTCGCTGTACGGCTGGCGCTGTCGTCTCCGGGACGGGCTCTGACGGATTCTCCGTCTCGGACGGTTTCTCTGCGGCGCGTGCCTTGGCTGGGTTCTGCTTGGACGGCTGGACAAGAGTCGTATGTCCTGAGGCCGGTTCGTTTCTGGCGACGGATCCGACCACAGCGACACACCCGAACAGCAACAGGAGCGGAGCGCTGGCTACGAGGAGCCAGAACACTGGGCCGTTACCCCGGGGCGGCGGAGACGGGGGCGGGTAGCCGTAACCGGGCTGACCATATTGTGGTGGATAAGACTGCGCTGCGTAGCCGTATCCCGGTGCCGGTTGCTGAGGATGATCGTAGCCTTGCTGCTGTGGCTGCTGGCCGTATGGTTGTTGACCTTGGGGTGGGTGATGCACAACGTCTCCGGTTTTATGGCGGTTTGTATGTGACGCCTGAGACGTGCGTTCGGATCACCTGTGACCGGATCCGGCCATCCCGTAATCAGGGATCAAGAGATCGACCCACTTCACCGAAAGTAGGCGACCTACACTCGTTGGTATGAGCGTCATGCGTGAGGAACTGCATCACCTGGTGGATCAGCTGCCGGAGGCGGAGTTGCGCCCGGCCTTGGAGCTCATCCGCGGTCGTTTGGGTGAGGATGAGCCGGGCGAGCGCGACCTTCCGTTCTTCGCGTCGTTCGAGGCCGCCCCAGATCTTGCTGAGCGGCATGAAGAGATCCTCCGCTCGGAGTGGGGCCGCTGACGTGCTCCTGTGTGACACGGGTGTCCTTCTCGCCGCAGGCAACGTGAAGGACCAACATCACCGGGCGTGTCTGAAACTCCTCCGGCAGGCTGAAGGTCCACTGCTCGTGCCGTCTCCGGTGATGGGCGAGGTCGGCTATCTCCTTGACTCTCGCGTAGGTCCACAGGCCGAGGTGACGTTCCTCAAGTCGTTCGGCGGTAACGGTTTTCACGTGGCCGAACTGGAGGACGAGGACTTGCCGCGCATGGCGCAGCTCGTCGAGACCTACCTTGATCTGCCGTTGGGGCTCGTCGACTCGGCAGTGATCACCATCGCTGAACGCCTTGGACTGAAAGAGATCGCCACGGTGGATCATCGACACTTCAGAGTGGTCCGACCTCGCCACATATCGGCATTCAGGTTGCTGCCGGATTGAGCGGTGGCATGCTGCACCTGAGTGACTATCTGGGTGACAACGACTATGGGCAGAGCCGGACAACGGTGGACGGCCGTGGACCGTGCGCCCAGGTCGGAGCCGGTATCGGCCCTGGTCGGGTCCTCGCTCGGATCGCCTTACAGGCAAGATGCCGCTGGTTCGAACCCAGTAGTGCCCACCACAAGCCCGTGACCTGTTAAGACGGGTCACGGGGCTGGTCACGGTGTCACGTCCTGCTTCAGCACTTGGCGGCCACCCGGGTCCAGAGGGAGGGCGCCGATGAGTCATTCGCCGTTGCGCAGATCGGACAGGCTTTTCGCTGAATACCGCACGTCTTCGAAACGGACGGTGCAACCGTCGCCCATGGGCGACTGCGCCAGGAAGCCGATCTCCGGATTGCCGTCGAGTGTGAAGTACCTGATGAGGTGCCAGAAGTCTTCACCGTTGGAGATGTGGAAGCTGAAGGCGGTGCCCACCCGTGAGATCCGCAGCCGGATGTCGTCGCCTTCGACGGTGAAGGAGTTGCAGTCGTCGGACACCTCGCGGGTCACCACCGAGACGACCGTGGGCTTACCCTGCGGGGAGAGCTCCAGGCAGAATTTCGCCCAGGTGCGCTCGTCGGCATACAGCAGCAGGACCCCGGCGTCATAGGTCGACAGCAGATCGAGTCTGATGCGTGCGCTCAGCGTGAAATCCCCGTCGAGGCGGCCGATCAGGGCGGGAGCATTGGCGAAGCGGCCGGGGCCGCCCGGGTCGGTGAACAGATCTGTGCCGGGGCCCGCGGCGATGGTGAGGGCGTCGTCTCCGTCGACGCTCCATCCCGTGGGCCGATTCAGCCAGCGAAGAGGTGCGGGAAAGGCTGCCAGAGCGATCGGCTCGTTCATCAGGTACCTCCAGCGTGGAGACCCCCGCCCCCAGGCGGGGGAGGAAACGCGGCACGGTGCCGCACTTCTGGGTGGGTGGTGTAGCCGTAGCCGTCTGCTCGTTGGAGCAGCCGGACGTGGCGGTGGTGGATGCCCTGCACCGTGCCGTGCCGGGTGGTGATGTTGAAACTGCCGGTGCTGCGGACCGCGACGCGGCCGCAGTGGACACCGGTCTTCTTGCCGCTCGGGACGACGGCGCGGACCAGGTCGCCGGTGGCGAACCCCTTGACCTGCCTGGTCCGGGGCAGCCGCAGCCGGGGAAAACCGTAGCGGTCGGTGCAGGTACGGGCGTAGGTACCGCGCCCGGTCGCCTTGACCACCAAGACCGTCGACGGCCAGGCGGTGACGTTCTCCAGGGGGCCGACGTGCAACGCGTCAAGGGTGTGCGACTTCGGCGCTTGGGTGCGGGAGCGGTTCCACTTCGTACGACCGCCCGACGCCGTAGCAACGGGCAGGCCGGTCGCCTCCAGTGCCCGCCACAGCGCCCACCGGGTGGCGTTGACGGCGGCAGCGTCCCGCAGCGGAGTCTTTGCCTGCTTGAGGATCTTCGCCAGCAGGGCGGGTTTGCCTTTCAGGAACTTCTGCACCGGGGTGGCGTTCTTCGCCTGGTTGCACGGGATGCAGGCCAGGGCGAGGTTGCTGATCCGGTCGGAGCCACCCCGGGAACGCGGGTGAATGTGATCAATGTTCAGCGGCACGTCCTGGACGCCGCAGTAGGCGCAGGTGCGCCCCCACTTGGCGAGTAGGTATTCGCGGACCTCGTACCCGGCGAGAGTGCCCTGCTGGTACTCCACTCCTACGAGGGGCCTGCCAGCCGACATGGCGTGAGTGTCGAACGCGACCCGCTCCACATGCACGGCGGTGACGGGTGCCCAACGGGTCAGCCGTGACATCCACGACAGGGTGGTGTCGACGCGGTGCCGTAGCGACGGCGCCAGCCACCCCTTCGGCTTGGTCCGGTTGTTGAACCGGGGCGCGCGGTAGCGCAGGTTCCGGGAACGACGCCCCCGGCGCAGCGCGGCCCGCGAGGTGAGCTTGTCGCGGATCGCTCCGCCACGGTGGTCGAGCTGGATCGCATACTTCCCGGTCCGGCCCCCGTTGTGTTCGGTGAACACCGCGAGGCCAGTGTGCTTGGAGCCAGGGTCGATACCGACCGCGACACCCTGGACGGTGGAGTCGGCGGCGGCGCGGTCACGCAACCGGATGACGAACGGGGTATGGCGGTGAACCACAGCCCGCCCGGCTGCCAGCAGGCGGCGGGCACGAGCAGGATGGCACGGGTCGAGCGGGTGGCCGTGCTTGTCCAGGACGAACACGACAGGGTGAACCGTAAGGCGGAACCTGTCAATTTGATCAAGGCAGTTGAGCTGGGCTAATTCTGTGTCGGCTGTTCTGGCGTGTCCTTCTGCTCGTTCGTGTCGTCGTTCTTG
>NZ_JBIUTQ010000014.1:0-177389 GCF_044741965.1 Streptosporangium sp. NPDC087985 | reverse complement strand
TCGTTCGACATCACCACCCGGCACGGTCGCGTCGCCGGGATCAACCACCGGCATGTCCGTCATCTTCAGCGCGCGGACGGCTACGGCTACACGACGCAGAAAGAAGCTGATCGAAATACCTGACTGGTCAGGGCACGCTCGGGCCTGGGCGGCCCTCCCGCTCCCGATTCCTCCCCGGCCTGAAGGCCGGGGCATCCTCGGGAGGTTCTGGTGAAGGCCCGCGGGATCCATCACATCACCGTGTACGGCTCCGCCATGCGCAGGAACCACTCCTTGCGCCGCCGCAGGATGTCAGGGTGCGGCAGGCCGGAAGGGGCCGCCTCCGGCCTGAACAGGCCGGAGGCGGTCAGTAGGCGGTCAGTAGGCCGCGAGGACGTCCACGAGGAAGACCAGGGTGTCGGTGCCCTTGATCTTATCGCCGGAGCCGTCCTTGCCGTAGCCGAGGTCCGGCGGGATGCTCAGCAGCACCCGGCTGCCGACCGGCACGCCGACCAGGCCCTCGTCCCAGCCCTTGATGACCTTGCCCGTGCCGATCTGGAACATGATCGGCTCACCGCCACGCGACCAGCTGCTGTCGAATTCGAGGTCCGAGCCCCAGATCTTCCCGGCGTACTGGACCAGGATCGACTGACCGGACTTGACCTCCGGCCCGGTGCCCTTGATGACCGTCTTGGCGACGAGCCCCTTGGGTGCCTTCTCCTTGGTCTTGGTGGTGAGCTTGGGCGCGGCGTCACCATCCGGGCTCTCCACCTTCACGCCCTTGAGACCCGGGTCGGTCGCGGTGCCGTGAGCCGCCTTGCCCTCGGGGACGCCGACCACGTCGACCACGAAGACCTGCGACTGGCCCGGAGGCACCTGCGACTGCTGCTCGGCGGGCACCGAGTCCTTGGCGACGACGGACAGGAACCTGCCGCCCCCCTTGGTCTCGGCGAACCCCTTGCGCAGGATCTCCGGGACCTGATCGTTGATCGTGATGAGCTGCGGGCCGCCCTCGTCGTAGGTCGAGCCGGCCAGCTTGTTCTCCTTGCCGTCCCAGGTGTAGACGGTGAAGTTGGCCACCACGCTGCCGCCCTCCTTGGCGGCGGCGCCGACGGTGCCAGGCGTGATCACCTGGTAGGAGGAGGTCTCGACGACCTTCGCGGGGAAGGTCACGCTGGGCTTGGCGTTCGCCGCGCCCGTCACCTTCAGCTCCGGGACCGTGCCGCCGGGACTACTGGAGGCGGTGTCGACGCTTCCTCCGGAGCCACAGGCGGCGGCGAACAACAGAGGCACTGAGGCCAGTACGGCCAGGCTGCGGCGGCGCATAGATATCCCTCAAGCAGACGTCAGGTTCGCGCCACACTATCGGGCTGGGCATATGGATGGGTTAAGCCCGTAACCGATCTTGCCGAAGCGTGACCATCACATTCCTGCGATCAGCTTGTCCACCCTCTCGTCCACGCTGCGGAAGGGGTCCTTGCACAGGACGGTGCGCTGTGCCTGGTCGTTGAGCTTCAGATGCACCCAGTCGACGGTGAAGTCGCGGCGCTTCTCCTGCGCCTTGCGGATGAACTCGCCGCGCAGCCGCGCCCGGGTGGTCTGCGGCGGAACCGACTTGGCCTCGAAGATCTTCAGATCGGAGGCCACCCGCTCGACCGCCCCGCGCTTCTGCAGCAGGTAGAACAGGCCCCGGCGGCGATGCACGTCGTGGTAGGCCAGGTCGAGCTGGGCGACCCGGGGGCTCGACAGAGGAAGATCGTACTTCTTGCGGTAGCGCTCGATCAGCTGGTATTTGGTCACCCAGTCGATCTCGCGGGCGACCAGGTCCAGGTTGCCGGTGTCGACGGCGTCGAGCGTCCGCTCCCAGAGATCCAGCACCCGGTGGCTGATCTCGTCACCGCCGCGGCGGTCGACGAAGTCGCGGGCCTTGGAGAGGTATTCCTGCTGGATCTCCAGCGAGGACGCCTCCCTGCCGTTGGCCAGCCGCACCCGCCGCCGCCCGGTCATGTCGTGGGAGACCTCCCGGATGGCCCGGATCGGGTTCTCCAGCGACAGGTCGCGCATCACCGTGCCCGCCTCGATCATGCGCAGCACCAGGTCGGTCGCGCCGACCTTGAGCAGCATGGTCGTCTCGCTCATGTTGGAGTCGCCGACGATGACGTGCAGGCGGCGGAAACGCTCGGCGTCGGCATGCGGCTCGTCGCGGGTGTTGATGATCGGGCGCGACCGCGTGGTCGCGCTGGAGACACCCTCCCAGATGTGCTCGGCCCGCTGGGAGACGCAGTAGACCGCTCCACGAGGGGTCTGCAGCACCTTGCCGGCACCGCAGATGATCTGCCGGGTCACCAGGAAGGGGATGAGGACGTCGGCCAGGCGGCCGAACTCGCCGTGCCGGCCGACCAGGTAGTTCTCGTGGCAGCCGTAGGAGTTTCCGGCCGAGTCGGTGTTGTTCTTGAAAAGGTAGATGTCGCCGGCGATGCCCTCCTCGCGGAGCCTCTTCTCGGCGTCGACGAGGAGCCCCTCCAGAATGCGCTCTCCGGCCTTGTCGTGGGTGACGAGCTCCACGACGTTGTCACACTCGGGGGTGGCGTATTCGGGATGGCTGCCCACATCCAGATAGAGACGGGCGCCGTTGCGCAGAAAGACGTTGCTCGATCGGCCCCAGGAGACGACCCGGCGGAATAGATAGCGCGCGACCTCGTCGGGCGACAGCCGCCGCTGCCCCCTGAACGTGCAGGTGACGCCGTACTCGTTCTCAAGCCCGAAGATGCGACGATCCATTGCCTCACACTATTCGCCGAACCCCTCTTGCGGGAGGGATCAATGGGGTTTTCGGTCGTACGGCTTATGCCCCTGGCGGTGAACTGCTAAGCATGAGCCCGGCTCGCACACGGACGCCGGCCGCACCGGCCCTCCGGTACGGTCGCGGTCCGCGACCTCCCGGGACTCGGCGGCAAGCGAAATCAGCGGAGCGCCGCACCCGGGGGAACGGCGCTCCGCGATCGCGCGATCAGCCGGCCGAGCCGGTGTCGATGTCGCCCTCGGGCGCCGTCGCCGGAGCCTCGGACGTCTCGGGCGCGGGCGCCGGGGGCGGAGGCGGAGCCTCGGTGCCCTTGGCCAGCAGGCGCTCCAGCCTCGGGCCGTTGAGCCGCAGGAACTTGCGGTGCGACCGGTTGCGGTCGAGCACCGCGACCTCGAGCTGGTCGGCCGGAGGGCGGTCGCCGCCCGGCTCGGTCAGCGCGAACAGTGCCGCCTCCAGCGCCTCGGCCAGCGGCAGGCCTTCGCGGTAGCGTTCCTTGAGCCGGGACGCGACCACCTCGGCCTGGCCACCCATCGCCACCAGGCTCGTCTCGTCGAACACCGACCCGTCGAAGGTAAGACGGTAGATGTGGTCCTCGTCGGAGGAGTCGCCGACCTCGGCCACCACGATCTCCACCTCGAACGGCTTCATCGACTCGGTGAAGATCTGGCCGAGGTTCTGGGCGTAGAGGTTGGCCAGGCCGCGCGCGGTGACGTCGTCCCGGGCGTAGTTGTAGCCGTTGATGTCGGCGTAGCGGATGCCACCGAGGCGCAGCGCCTCGAACTCGTTGTAGCGGCCGACCGCGGCGAAGCCGATCTTGTCGTAGATCTCACTGATCTTGTGCAGCGCCCTGGAGGGGTTGGGGGCGACGAACAGGATGCCGTGCTCGTACTGCAGAACGACGACGCTACGGCCCCGCGCGATCCCCTTGCGCGCGTAGTCCGCCTTGTCTCGCATCTGCTGCTCGGGCGAGACATATCCAAAAGGCATGGACACCTGGGGTGGTTCCTCTCGTTGTTAGCGCAGCGGGGCGACGGGGCCGTCGGGGGAGCTCATCCGCTCGTCGATGACGGTCTGGACGTGCGCGCCCACCTCCTCGTCGGACAGGCGGTGGAAACCGTCGGCGGTGATCTGCACCACGACGGGCCAGATCCTGCGGGTGACGTCGGGGCCGCCAGTGGCCGAGTCGTCGTCGGCGGCGTCGTAGAGCGCGTGGATGAGCGTCAGCACGACCTCCTCCGGCGAGGCGTTCTCCCGGTAGAGCTTCTTCAGCGAGCCACGCGCGAAGATCGAGCCGGAGCCGATCGAGTGGTACTGCTGCTGCTCGTAGGGACCGCCTCCGACGTCGTATCCGAAGATGCGTCCGCCGTCGGTCTCGGGGTCGTAGGCGGCGAACAGCGGCACCACGACCAGTCCCTGCATGGCCATGCCGAGGTTGCCGCGGATCATCGTGGCGAGCCGGTTGGCCTTGCCCGTCACCGAGAGCGTCCGGCCCTCCATCTTCTCGTAGTGCTCAAGCTCGACCTGGTAGAGCCGGGCCATCTCGATGCCGGTGCTCGCCGTCCCGGCGATGCCCATGCACGAGTATTCGTCGGTGCGGAACACCTTCTCCATGTCTCGCTGGGAGATGATGTTGCCCGAGGTCGCCCGGCGGTCACCGGCCATCACCACGCCGCCGGCGCAGGTCGCCGCGACGATCGTGGTGGCGTGGGGAATCCGGTCACCGACCGGGGCCGCCAGGTTCTCGTTCCGGCCGGGCAGCAAGTCCGGCGCGTAGGACCCGACGAACTCCGTGAACGAGGAAATGCCGCTGTTCGTGAAGATGTGATTCAGCATGCCGGCGGGCAGGTCCCTATGCGATCCCACGCGACTCCCTCCAAAGGTGCGGTCCTTTAAGGCCCGACCTTACTCATCTTGCCGTGCTGCTTGCACTTCCCTGGATCAGCCCAGCGCGAACCGTCGCCGCCCGCCGCGCCGACCTACTCGGCGCGGCGGGCGAATGGCTGGAGGTCGCGACGGAGCCGTACGACTACCGCTGCGCCTCTTCGAGATCGCGACCGTTCACCTGACGGGAGCAAGCTGGGCGTGCCATGCGTCGTCCTCAGGCACGGCCATAGGACAGGTATGCGGACTCGCTGGCGAGTCCACCCCTACCCCGCCCCTGGAGTTCGGACCCTTATCGCTACTCTCCGCCCTTCTGGACGTAGCTCCTCACGAACTCTTCCGCATTCTCCTCAAGGACCTCGTCGATCTCGTCGAGAATCGAGTCGACGTCGTCCGAGAGCTTCTCGTTGCGTTCCTGGACGTCGGAGGAGTCGACCGTGGTGGTCTCCTCCACCTCCTTGTCGGTCCGGCCGGCCTGCTTCTGCCCACCGGTGTCCTTGCTCGCCATCTGTGGCACCTCCGCCTGGGGGACGCTTGTGGTTCTTATCTTCCCCGAACCGGCGGCCGTTGCGCGCGGATCATCCCGCGATCTTTACGGGAGTCCGTCGAGGCCGCTCCGAGGCTCTGTCCTGCCAGAGAACCCCCTTCCACCTCCCTGAGGCAAATCCTTCCCCCTTAACTGGATAGCATTGCTATCGAATAATTGGCTAGCATCACTATCCAATGAGGGGATCTCCATGTCGCCGTCGTCGCCGAGCACCGCCGGAGTGCTCCTGATCACCGTGCCCGCCGTTGTCGCCGGCGGCGTGTCCCTGGGCGCGGGGACGTTGTTGCTGGGCATCGGCCTCGTCTGACCACCCCTGCGGGTCAGATCTGTATATTTCCCAGCTTTCTCTGACACGCCGGGACCGTTCCAGTTAGGCCGCAGAGGTACAGAACTGCGATCATTGATGGGTGAGCACTATCGTCGCCAGCCGGTACAAACTCATCTCCCCCGTCGGCCGCGGAGCGACGGGGGTCGTCTGGCGCGCCTACGACCTGTTACTGGAGCGGGAGGTGGCGCTCAAGGAGATCGCCCTCCCACCCGGCCCCGAGGCGGCCGAGCGGCGGCGGCGGGTGGTCCGCGAGGCGCGGATGGCGGCGCGGCTGAGCCACCGGGGCATCGTCACGGTGCACAACCTGGCCGAGGAGGCCGAACGACTCTGGATCGTCATGGAGTTCCTGGAGGCGCTGACCCTGCACGACACGCTGGTGCAGGCGGGACCGCTCCCCGCCGAGCTGGTGGCCGGGATGGGAAGCCGGCTGCTGGAGGCACTGCGGCACGCTCACGACGGCGGGGTGATCCACCGTGACATCAAGCCCGCCAACATCATGCTGACCGGCGACCGGGTGGTGCTGGCCGACTTCGGCTTCGCCGCGCCCGAGGGTGCGGCGAGCACCTCGACGCGGGGCACACCGGCGTTCCTCGCGCCGGAGGCCCTGCACGGCCGGGGCGGCACCCGCGAGGCGGACATGTGGTCGTTCGGGGCGACGCTCTACATGGCAGTGGAGGGCAGGACCCCGTTCCGCACGGTGCACTCGATGGCCGCTCTGGTGGAGGCCCTGCGAGAGCCGGCGCGCGCGCCCCAGCGGGCGGGCGCCCTGGAGCCGGTGCTGCGCGGGCTGCTGCGCAAGGATCCGAGGGCGCGGTTGAGCGCCGAGCAGACCTCGGCCATGCTGGCCAAGGCGCGCTGTTCCAGCGCGGCCTGAGCCGGCGCCCGGAACGTACGGCTCGCGGGGCGACGGGCAGGTCCGAACTCCCACCCCGCGAGTGGGCGATCACTACTCGCCGGTGAGGGCGTTCACCAGCTCGGCGGCCGTACGGCAACGGTCGAACAGCTCGCCCACATGGGCCCTGGTGCCGCGCAGCGGCTCCAGGGTCGGGACGCGCTGCAGGGACTCACGGCCGGGGATGTCGAAGATGACCGAGTCCCAGGAGGCGGCCGCGACCGACTCGCTGAACTGGCTCAGGCAACGGCCCCGGAAGTAGGCCCGCGTGTCGTTGGGCGGGGCCTCGATGGCCCGCTGGACCTCTTCCTCGGTGACCAGTCGCTGCATCCGTCCCCGGGCGACCAGCCGGTTGTACAGACCCCGGTCGGGGCGGATGTCGGAGTACTGGAGGTCGACGAGCTGCAGGCGCGGATGGGACCACGCGAGGCCGTCGCGGGTGCGGTAGCCCTCCAGCAGCTCCAGCTTGGCGACCCAGTCCAGCTCCCTGGAGAGCTGCATCGGGTCTTCTGCCAGGCGGGTCAGAACCGACTCCCAGCGGTCCAGGACGTCCTTGGTGAGCTCATCCACCCCGTTGCCGCTGCGCTCCTCGGCATACTTGCGCGCCAGCTCCAGGTACTCCATCTGGAGCTGGACGGCCGTGAGCTTACGGCCGTCGCGCATGGAGATCTCGTATTTGAGCGTCGGGTCGTGGGAGACCGCGCGCAGCGCCTGGACGGGGTTCTCCACGGCGAGGTCGCGGGTGAAGTAGCCGTCCTCGATCATGGCCAGGACGAGCGCGGTGGAGCCCAGCTTCAGGTAGGTAGAGATCTCCGACATGTTGGCGTCACCGATGATGACGTGCAGCCGGCGGTATTTCTCCGGGTCGGCGTGGGGCTCGTCCCGGGTGTTGATGATCGGCCGCTTGAGCGTGGTCTCCAGGCCCACCTCGACCTCGAAGAAGTCGGCTCGCTGGCTGATCTGGAAACCCTCACCGCGCGAGTCCTGACCGATGCCGACCTTGCCGGCGCCGGTGACGACCTGCCGGGAGACGAAGAACGGCGTCAGGTACCTGACGATGTCGGCGAACGGCGTGGACCGCCGCATCAGGTAGTTCTCGTGGCAGCCGTAGGAGGCACCCTTGTTGTCGGTGTTGTTCTTGTAGAGCTGGATCGGGGCGTTGGTGGGGATCGCCGAGGCACGGACCGCGGCGTCGTGCATCACCCGTTCCCCCGCCTTGTCCCATAGCACCGCGGCTCGCGGGTTGGTGCACTCGGGAGCGGAGTATTCGGGATGGGCGTGGTCGACGTAGAGCCGAGCACCGTTGGTGAGGATCACGTTGGCCAGGCCCAGATCCTCATCCGTGAGCTGGCTCTGATCGGCCACCTCCCTGGACAGATCGAAGCCCCGGGCGTCGCGCAGCGGATTCTCCTCTTCGAAGTCCCACCGTGCCCGCCGCGCTCGGGCCGCCGAGGCGGCCAGGTAGGCGTTGACGACCTGAGAGGAGGTCACCATCGCGTTGGCCCCCGGCTGTCCGGGCACGGAGATGCCGTACTCCGTCTCGATGCCCATCACCCGCCGTACCGTCATGCGCATCCTCTGTTCATCCGGGACTACCTCTTCGCCGTATATATCCCCGACCCTAGACCTTTCACTATGCCCGGTGGCCAGACAGTTATGGCACCGAGGCCTTTTCGCCCGCCGTGAAGGACATCGGGGGCGGCGGCGCGGCCGGGCGGCGGCGCCTGGCCTTGACGAACTCCTGGACGGGCCGTTCGACGAGCCGGTACACCAGATAGGAGAAGGCCATCGCGGCCAGCAGGGTGGCCAGGGCGGTCAGCCAGGGCGGCAGGGTGTCCCGCAGAGCGGGGATGATCAGGACCGCGGCCGTGGTGTGGAACAGGTAGAGCGGGTAGGTCAGCGCGCCCAGGATGACCAGGCCGCGCCCGCGCAGCCATCTCAGCCAGCCGAGCGCCACCATCGCCATGAGCACGTAGAAACAGATCACGGTGGCGACGACGGCCCACTCCGGGACGGGCATCGCGGTATAGCCGACCAGTTCGATCCGGCCGGCGACCCGGACGAGCGCCGCGTTGACCGCCAGGCCCGCGCTGATCCCGGCCATGCACCACAGGATCAGCCTGGGCCCGTGCTTGGTCATCAGGAAGAACGCCATGCCTCCGACGAAGTACGCCGCGTACTTGGGCATCACCACGAGGTCGACCCAGGTGTTCTGGCTGCCCGCGAAGAACCCCGCCGCCAGCAGCCAGACGCCCATGAAGACCAGGCAGCGTTTGAACGTCACGCCGACGAGCACCAGGATCGAGATCAGCAGGTAGAAACGGAGCTCGACCCAGAGCGACCAGTAGACGCCGTTGGCGTCGTAGACGCCGAAGGCCCGCTGGAGCATCGTGAGGTTGACCCCGTACCCTCCGAGGCTGAGCTTGGGATCCAGGGCGGTGGCCGCGGTCAGGCCGTAGACCGCGGCGGTGACACCGACGCTGACCCAGTAGGCGGGGAAGAGCCGCACCAGCCGGGACAGGGCGAACGCGCCCAGCCCCCGGCCCCAGACGCTCATCAGGATGACGAATCCGCTGATCATGAAGAACAGCTCGACGCCCAGGATTCCGAGGCCCGACAGCGTGGAGATCGCGGGGAACAGCTCGGATGGGCGGGCCTTCCACACCGAGGCGAAGGCGATGAAGTAGTGGAAGGCGAGCACCGCCATGGCGGCGACGAAACGGAGGAGGTCGAGTTCGGCGAGACGGCCGCTGCCCCGAGCCGCTCCAGAAGACCCCTCGCCGGTCACCTGGCGACCCGGCCGAAATGTTCACGCACGCCACTTGGACGGCTTTTCGATCAGTTGGGTTCCATGTGACACCGGTTCACTTCGGTGACGGATGGGGGCCGGAACCGCGCACGTCGGCGGCGTGACCCCGGGACGGGGTCACGCCGCCGACGTGCGTGCCGCTAGAGGTACTGACCGGTGTTGGCCACCGTGTCGATGGACCGGCCGGCCTCGGTGCCCTGCTTGCCCGTCACGAGGGTGCGGATGTAGACGATCCGTTCGCCCTTCTTGCCGGAGATGCGGGCCCAGTCGTCGGGGTTGGTGGTGTTGGGCAGGTCCTCGTTCTCGGAGAACTCGTCCACGCAGGCCGCCAGCAGATGCTGGATCCGCAGGCCCTTCTGCCCGGACTCGAGGAACTGCTTGATCGCCATCTTCTTGCTGCGGTCGACGATGTTCTGGATCATGGCGCCGGAGTTGAAGTCCTTGAAGTACAGGACCTCCTTGTCGCCGTTGGCATAGGTCACCTCGAGGAAGCGGTTCTCCTCGCTCTCGGTGTACATCCGCTCGACCACCCGCTGGATCATGCCCAGGATGGTGCCCTCACGACTGCCGCTGTGCTCGGCAAGGTCCTCGGGGTGGAGGGGAAGGTCTTCGATGAGGTATTTCGAGAAGATGTCCCTGGCCGCCTCGGCGTCCGGCCGCTCGATCTTGATCTTGACGTCCAGGCGGCCTGGCCGCAGGATCGCCGGGTCGATCATGTCCTCGCGGTTGGAGGCGCCGATCACGATCACGTTCTCCAGGCCCTCGACGCCGTCGATCTCCGACAGGAGCTGGGGAACGATGGTGTTCTCGACGTCGGAGGAGACACCCGAGCCCCGAGTCCGGAAGATCGAGTCCATCTCGTCGAAGAACACGATCACCGGGGTGCCTTCGGAGGCCTTCTCCCGAGCGCGCTGGAAGACCAGGCGGATGTGCCGCTCGGTCTCGCCGACGTACTTGTTGAGAAGCTCGGGACCCTTGATGTTGAGGAAGAAACTCTTGCCGGACTGGCCGGTCTTCTCCGCCACCTGTTTGGCCAGGGAATTGGCGACGGCCTTGGCGATCAGCGTCTTGCCGCAGCCGGGCGGCCCGTACAGCAACACACCCTTGGGCGGACGCAGCTTGTGCTCGCGGAAGAGGTCGGCGTGCAGGTAGGGAAGCTCGATCGCGTCCCTGATCTGCTCGATCTGCCGCATGAGCCCGCCGATCTCCTCGTAGGAGATGTCGGGCACCTCCTCCAGGACGAGCTCTTCGACCTCGGACTTGGGAATGCGCTCGTAGACGTAGCCCGAGCGCGACTCCAGCAGTAGTGAGTCGCCGGCCCGGATCGGCTGGCCGACCAGCGACTCCGCCAGCTTCACCACCCGCTCCTCGTCGGCGTGCGAGATCACCAGGGCGCGCTGGCCGTCCTCAAGGAGCTCCTTGAGCATCACGATCTCGCCGAGCTCCTCGAATCCGAGGGCCTCGACCACGTTGAGCGCCTCGTTGAGCATGACCTCCTGGCCACGCCTCAGCGAATCGATCTCCACCGCCGGACTGACGTTCACCCGGAGCTTGCGACCGCCGGTGAAAACCTCCACCGTGCCGTCTTCCCTGCTTTCAAGGAAGACGCCGAACCCGGATGGCGGCTGCGCCAACCGGTCGACCTCCTCCTTCAGCGCGACAATCTGGTCTCTGGCCTCCTTGAGGGTGGCCACCAGACGTTCGTTCTGGCCGGTGACGGCCGCGAGGTTCGCCTGCACTTCATGGAGACGCTCTTCGAGGACCCTGGCCTGCCGGGGAGACTCCGTCACCTTCCGACGCAGCGCGGTGAGCTCCTCCTGCAGGAAGGAGACCTGTGTTGTGAGGTCAGCGACCTCCCGTTCGCGCTGCGCGGCTCGAGCCTCAGCGTCGTCGCGAGCTGCCACGGCGTCACCTCCTTCCCAGTCGAGACCGACTACTCAAAACCCTACCCATCTGAGGGCTGTCCCTTACCTGGCCGAACAGTGTTCGTATGGCTACATTAAGTGGGCAATGATTAATCCCTTATGGTGCGTTTAGCCCTGTGAGCAGGAGAACACGGCAATCTGTCCCCTTGTCACTAGTAAACGCACCGTTGTGGCCGAATCGTCATCATCTGGTGGATGAACCGAGCTCTTCGCCTTGTGCCCCCTTTGCCGGACGTCTGCGCCGGGGTGGTGGTGTGACCCCGTCCGCCATGCGGCGGGCGGTGACGAGGAACCCGGTGTGCCCGACCATCCGATGATCGGGCCGTACGGCCAAGCCCTCGACATGCCAGTCACGGACCAGGGTCTCCCACGCATGGGGCTCGGTGAAACTCCCGTGTTCGCGGAGAGTTTCGACGATGCGGGACAACTGTGTTGTTGTGGCCACATAACAACAGATGACGCCGCCTGGAGTGAGCGCCTTGGCTGCGGCGTCCACGCACTCCCACGGGGCGAGCATGTCCAGGATGATCCGATCGACGTCACTCTCGTCGAGCGCCTCCACGAAGTCGCCCACGACCAGGCGCCACTGGTCCATCGGACCGCCGTAGAACTTCTCCACGTTCTTGGTGGCGACCTCGGCGAAGTCCTCACGCCGCTCGTAGGAGGTGACGCTGCCCTCGGTGCCCACGGCGCGCAGCAGGAAGCAGGTGAGCGCGCCGGAGCCGACCCCCGCCTCGACGACGCGTGCGCCGGGGAAGATGTCGGCCATGGCGACGATCTGCGCCGAATCCTTGGGGTAGATGACCGCCGCGCCGCGCGGCATGGACAGCGTGTAGTCCTGGAGCAGATGCCTGAACGCGAGGTACTGGGTGCCACCCGACGAGCGCACCACCGACCCCTCGGGCTGGCCGATCAGCTCGCTGTGCGGGATCCCGCCCTTGTGCGTGTGGAAGACCCCCTCTTCCTTCAGCGTCACCGTGTGGCGCTTGTTCTTGGGGTCGGTGAGCTGCACCTGATCCCCGACCTGAAACGGCCCATGCCTGCGAAAACCCATGCCCGCAAGGTTATCGGCGTGCGACTGCCCCCGATTCCCGTCCGGGCACACGCGGTGCGGCCTCGCCTGTGTAACCGGTCACGGTCCGAGACCACGCGGAGCGGGCCGCGCCCGCGTGATCCCGCTCCGTACGGACCGTAACAAGACCATCCAAAATGACTCGCCCCTCACGAAAGCAACTGATAACACTTGAATCGTGTTTCCCCGAGACGTGATTCCCGCAGGTCCCGTAGTACTGCGCCCGCCCGCCGACGACGACATCGCGTCGATCGTCCGCGCCTGCGCCGACCCGGAGATCGCCCGCTTCATCCCGGCCGTACCCGTGCCGTACACCCGCGACGACGCGCTCTTCTACCTGAAGACGGCCGAGCGACTCTGGGAGAGCGGTGGCGCCTCGTTCGCCGTGGCGGACGCCGGCACGGGCGAGTGGCTGGGCAACATCGGGCTCAAGGCGCTCGACCCGCGAGGCAACGGCGAGGTGGGCTACCTGATCGCCCCGTGGGCACGGGGACGCGGAGTCGCCACGGCCGCCACCAGGGCACTGACCGAATGGGCCTTCACCCACGGGGTACGGCGCATGGAGCTGCTGGCCGCCGTGGAGAACCTGGCCAGCCAGAAGGTCGCGATGGCCGCCGGTTTCCACCGTGAGGGCGTGCGGCGCTCGGCCGAGCCCCGGCGCGACGGCACCCGCGGAGACCTGGTGTCCTTCGCCAGGCTCTCCGGTGACTCCGGTGACCGGGTGCGGCCGTACCTGCCGGGCTTCCCCGGCGGCTCGCTGTCCGACGGTGTGGTACGGCTGACGCCGCTGACCGCGGCCGACGCCGACGACTACCACGCGCTGCAGAGCCTGCCTGAGGTCGTGGCGCACAGCGTGCGCCCACAGTCCTCCGATCCGGCCGAGAGCGAGGCGTTCTGCAGGATGGCGGCCATGCGCTGGCTGGCGGGTGAGCGGGCCGAGATCGCCATCCGGGACGCCCGGACGGACGCGTTCGCCGGCCACCTCCAGTTCAGCTCGATCGTGCCGCCGCTGGGCCAGGCCATGACGGGCTACAGCACGCTGCCGGAGTTCCGCGGCAGGCGTCTCACCACCCGGGCGGTGATCCTGTTGGTGGAGTGGGCCTTCACGCACACCTCCCTGGCCCGGATCATCGCGGGCACCTCACCGGACAACCTCGCCTCGCAGCGGGTGCTGGAGAGCGCGGGCTTCACCCGGGAGGCGATCCTGCACGGGATGATGCCGGGCCCCGACGGCACGCGCCTGGACGATCTGCAGTGGTACCGGCTGCGTCCCCCCGGGTAGGCACGCGGCTCTCCCCCGGGGACTGAGAAGGGCGGACACGGCAGGCCGCCGGGCTGAACCCGGGCCTTAGCCCACCAGCGCGGAGAGGCGGTCGGCCAGTTCCCTGGCGGTGGGCCGCTTGGCCACGTCCCCGATACAGGCGTGGACGAGCTCCGACAGCTGGGGCTCCATGTCCGTGCGGACCGACGGCGGCGTGCTGTAGACCTTGCGCAGGGTCAGCAGCGGATCGTGGGTGGGCAGCTCGCCGTACAGACCGGTACGCGTCACCGCCCAGTGCAGCGTCGCGCCGAGCGACCACACGTCTCCGGCGGGAGTGGGCGTCTCCCCCTGCAACAGCGCCGGGTCGGTGAACTCCACCGACCCGATGCCACCCATCCCCGTCACCGTCGCCCCCGGCATCAGCACCTGCGACAGGCCCAGGTCCGAGAGTTTGCCCCCGAGGTCGGTGAGCAGCACGTTACCGGGGCGGATGTCACGGTGCACGATGCCCTCCTCGTGCAGCGCCTGCGCGGCATGGGCCACGCACATGATCGAGCGCAGCACCTTCTCCCTCGACGGCGGCTCGGCAGGCCGGCCCAGCGACCCGCCGGGCAGATACTCCATCGAGTAGTAGAAAACCCCGCCCTGCTGGCCCGCGTCATAGAGCGTCACCAGGTACGGCGAGCGCACCGCGGCGAATGCCTTCAACTCCCGCGTGGCACGCCGGAACGCGTCACTGCCGGTCCCCCCGACCACCTTTACCGCGACGAATTCCGTCTCGACCGGCAACCGCCCGGGTTTCCTCGCCAGATAGAACTCGCCATGATTGCCCGCTCCGAGCGAACGGACGAACTCATAGTCGGCAATACCTTCCACCAACGTCTCCCCTCCGTACCTTATGCGGCGCTCGCGGCGGCATCCCGCACACGGTAACGTCGCCATGGTCATTCTCGGGGCTTTTCATTACTTACGGGAAGCGTGCGCGCAAGTGCTCCACGTAGATCTGCTCCTACTTGATCTGGTGATCGTCCTCGCCGCCGCGCGACTGCTCGGGGCGGCGGCCAGAAGGCTCGGCCAGCCACCGGTCATCGGTGAGATCGTGGCGGGCATCCTGCTCGGCCCCACCCTGCTCGGCCCGCTGGTCGGCGATGAGCTGTTCGGCGCGGAGATGCGTCCTCCGCTGCAGGCACTGGCCAATGTCGGACTGGTGCTGTTCATGTTCGTCGTCGGCCTGGAACTCGACCAGAAACTGGTCAGGGGCAAGGGCCGCATCGCAGTGACCGTGGCGCTCGGCTCAACGGTGGTGCCGTTTGTCCTGGGCTGCGTGCTCGCGCTGGGCATCGCCGGCGACCATGTGGGCGGGGACAGGACGCCGGCGTTCGTGCTGTTCATGGGCGCGGCGATGTCCGCCACCGCTTTCCCGGTGCTGGCGCGCATCCTCACCGACCGGGGAATGCAGCGCATCACGCTCGGCGGCCTGTCACTGGCCGCCGCCGCGGTGATCGACGTGCTCGCCTGGACCGTACTGGCCGTGGTGGTGGGCATCGCCGGGGCGGGTGACGCCGAGGGGCAGTGGAAGGTCCTGCTCGCCGTGCCGTACGCCCTGGTGATGTTCCTGGCGGTCCGGCCTCTGCTGGCCCGGCTGGTGCCCGCCTACGAGAAGGCGGGACGGCTGACCCCGAGCCTGCTGTCGCTGGTGCTCATCGGCCTCATCGGCTCGGCCTGGGCCACCGAGTGGATGCACGTGCACTTCATCTTCGGAGCGTTCGTGTTCGGCGCGGTGATGCCGCGCGAGGGCGCGGAGCGGCTCAACCACGAGATCCTGGAACGGCTGGAGCAGCTCGCCGTACTGTTGCTGCTGCCGATGTTCTTCGTGGTCGCCGGCCTCAACGTCAACCTGCGCGCGCTGGACCTGTCCAGTCTCGGCACGCTGGCGGGGATCCTGGCGGTGGCGGTCGGCGGCAAGCTGCTGGGCTCCTACGTGGCGGCGCGGGCGCAGCGGCTGCCCAGCCGGCAGTCCTGGGCGATGGCCACCCTGCTCAACACCCGGGGACTGACCGAGATCGTCATCCTCACCGTCGGACTGCAGAAGGGCGTGCTCGACAACGAGCTGTACTCGCTGATGGTGGTCATGGCCCTCGTCACCACCGCGATGACCGGCCCGCTGCTACGCAGGATCTACCCCGACCGGCGCGTGGCCCGCGACCTCGCCGAGGCCGAACGCGCCGCCCTCGGCGTGACCGCCGCGTACCGGGTGCTGACCGTCGTCCCAGGCTCCCCCGCCGAGCACGCCGCACTGGTGGACCTGACCGCCACCCTGGCCCGGGCCACGCCCCCGTCCGAGGTTGTCCTCGCCCATCTGCGGCCCTACCCGCAGGGCCGCCTGGAGGTCGGCAGCGGCCTGTCCTCCGAGCTCGCCGAGCTGGCGGAGACCCTCCACGACCTGGAGGCCCTCGCCGCCGCAGCCCGTGCCCGCGGCCCGGAGGCCAAGGTGGTGAGCCGCTTCAGCGCCGACGTGGCGGCCGAACTGCCCGAGCTGGTCACCGGGGCGCAGCCGGATCTGGTGGTGCTCCCGGCAGGCGGCCCCGGCTACGCCGAGATCCGCGCCGCCGCCACCTGCCGTGTGGTGACGGTGTCGTCCCCGGACCTCCCGGGCTCCCCGGATCCCGCCGATCAGGCCGGGCCGGCCGAACCCGCCGCAGGGCCGATCGCGGTGCACCACGGCTCCGGCGGCGACGCCGCGGCCCACGTCGCGCTCACCCTGGCGCTCCTGCAGGATCGCCCGCTGGTCGTCACCGGCGGCGGCCGGGCCTCCGCCCTGGCCCAGCGGCTGGCCAGGCTCAAGGTGACGGCGACTTCCGGCACGGTCCCGGCGGGCGCGCTCGTCGTGGCCCCCGACACCGGCACCGCCGTGGACGGCGCGCACCTGCTGGTCCGCGCCGAGCAGGACGCCGACCCGGTGGACTGGGCGGCAGCCGTCTCCGCGCTGCGCCCGCCGGTCTCCCAGCCCTGAGCGGGGCGGCCGTCCTGACCTAGCGGTTGCGGTGCGACTCGTAGCGCATGGTGCGGGAGACGCCGATCCGCACGGTCGTACCGGGCAGGATCGCGACCGCTTCGTTCGGTGGGATGTCGTAGAAGTTGGGGTCGCCCGGCGGCTGGATCTGGGTGCCGTTGACCGATCCCAGGTCCACCAGGTTGACGTCCCAGCCGTCCAGCGCCACCCGCAGGTGACGGCGGGACACCGAGCCGTCGGGGCTGGTGACCTTGGCGGGACGCACCGAGCCGTCGGCGACCTCCGGAGCCCGCTCGGGGTCGCGGCCGACCAGGTAGTCGGTGTCAAGGCGGAGCGTCAGGCCGTCGTCCAGGAGCAGCACACCCAGCGGTGGCCGCGGCCCCTTGTAGGGGACGAGCGTGCGCTGCACCAGCGCGATGCCGCAGACCGCGCAGTACGGCACGCGCGGGTCGTTGAAATGGTCGTTCTTGCAGTCCACCCCATAGACCAGGGGGCGCGGCTCCGGCTCGACCGGCAGGGGCTCCGGGACGATCTGCGGACCACCCGGGGTCAGCAGCTCGTACTCGAACGGCTGATCGCGGACGTCGAGGGGATCGCCGCCGCTCCCGCCCACCCCGGCGGCCTCCACGGCCGCGGGGACGGCCGGGACGGGGCCGGGCACCGGACCCTGCGACGGGACCGGCGTGGGCTCGGACTGCCACGGACGCGGCTCCGGCGCGAGAACCGGCGCGTAGTGCTCGGGAGAGCTCATCGGGTAGGGCACGGGTGGTGCGCTCTCCGCCGGGGGCACCGGCCGCTCGGGGCTCGCGGGGGCCGGTGGAGGGGACGCCTCGGCCTGAGGGACGGCCACCGCGGGCGGCATCGCGGGCTCGGCGGACGGCACGGCGGTCTCCGCGCGGGCCACGGGCCGCTGGGCGACCGGTGGCGCGCCCGCCTCGGTCAGGTCACACCGGACGCCACCGCCGACGATCACACCGCCGTCCAGCCGGGCGAGCGGGTGCGCCGCGCCGGCCTCGGGCAGGCTCAGCTCCACCCGGGTCACCGGGCCCGGCACGAGCCGGTCGGACCAGGTGAGCGCGTCACGCCCGGCCAGCTGGACCTCGCCCCCCGGACCGATGACCGCCGCGGACGCCGAACCGCTGACCAACACGGCCACTCCCCCGGCGACGGGACCTGCGACGGCGCACGCCACGGGCTCACCCATCACGACGGCCAGCACCTGGGCGACGCGACGGGCCAGCGCTCGACCGTCCCCGCTGGAGGCCGCGGTCTCCCTCAGCGCCCGCAGCAGGTCCTCCACGACGGCCTCGGCCGCGTCGCACACCAGCAGCAGACCCCCCACGTGGGCGACCAGCCCGTTGCCCGGAAGCGGACGCACCACTCCGAAACCCTCATCGGTCATGAAACCTCCTCCGTCGGTTCCATGACCGAGGTGCTGTGCTTATTCGTTCCCTCGCTTAACTCGGTCACAGAATTCTCCCTCCCCGAAAACGCCATCGGATGAACGGCACCCGCATCGGACCGTTCGCCACCAGCCACACGCAGACCCAGACGACGGTGAAATGCGTCCAGAATGCGGCCGATGGAACCGGAGCGATGAAATCAACTGCACCGGACCGTAGCAAAAAGTACAGCAGAAGACCTTCTGGAACGAGCGTCAACAAACCGAACAGGGTCGGCCAGTCCTTCTCCCATCGGAACTGCATGAGGAAGTGGTAGACCAGTTCCCAGCCGACCCCCAGTACGGCCACCGCCGCCAGGACCAGGAACCCGGTGACGTAGCGGTCGCCGAGCGACCCGGAGGAGCCCGGCAGCACCGGCACGATCAGCAGCGTGATGATCGCGCCCACGGTGGCGAGCAGGAAGAGGCGCGTCTGGATGCGCCCCACCAGAGTCGGAACCACGGGAGATCGCTCCTTACACCGGTGAGTTGAAGGCCCATTTGAACCACTGCGAGGTCGACCGCAGCGGTCCCATCTTGCGGACGAATCCCCGTCGTGCCAGGTCGTCGGCGATCTCCTGGGCCGCGATCTGCAGTCCCAGGAAGGTGTCGACGCCGGGGAAGTAACCGCCGAGTGTCGCGGAGCCGGAGGCATAGAGTGCGCCGCCGCCGCTCGCCGTCCCCTTCACCTCGAAGTGGCGCTCCACCTCCAGCCGGCCGACCGGGTTGCGGTAGGCGCCGCCATACCGGAGAAGGTCCTCGTAGACGCGGTGCTCGGCGATATCGGCCTCCAGGCCGGTGCAGTCGATGATGTAGTCGGCCACCGGCTCGCGGACGATGCCATCGCGGCTGCGCACATAGCTGACCAGCCGACCGTCGGGGGCGCGCTCCACCCGGTCCACGGTGCCCTGCACGGGGTGGTAGTAGCCACCGCTACGGCCCGCCCGCATCTGCTCCTGCCAGCGCCGCCGGTAGGGGGTGTTGGTGCCGCCCATCTCCTTGTACTTGGCGGCGCGCTCGGCCCCCTCCAGTTTGCGCATCTGCGCCTTGAGCTGACCGCCCCACACCGACTTGGGGTAGTTGAAGCCCTGGTAGGCCCAGCCATCGCCGCCCTTGCGGCGCGCCCAGATGTGCGGGCCGTGGGAGCCGGTGACGAAGGTCCGGAAGATGTGCACGATCTGGGTCTGGAGCCCCAGCTTCTCCCGGTCGTCGAACAGGCGCTGCAGCACTCGGGAGGCCACGATGCCGCCTCCCCGGATGACCACCGTGCCGGGACGGGTCTTGAGGAACTCGTAGACCTGTTCGTGCGGCTCGTAGGCGTTGACCACGTGCTGGTAGTCGCCGTGCTTGGTGCGGAACTCCTGCAGGTCGGGCAGGAACTTCAGACCCGGGTAACCGATCGCGATGTGCACGAAGCGCGAGCGGAAGACGACGCGCTTGGTCGGCGCCGCGCCCTCCGGCGGGGTGACCACGGTGAAGTAACCGCCACCCGCCCGGCGGCGCACCATCCGGACCTGTCCCTTGACCAGCATGTCCCAGTAGTTGATGCGCTTGGCCTCGCGTTCGAGGCTTTCGAAGACCGTGCCGGCGCGCGGCGTCCAGTAGTCGTTCAGAAGCGGCTCGGTCAGCAGCTGCCACAGGTAGGCGGGGGTCTTGTCCTTCCAGGTCTCCTGCAGCGCGTAGGAGGGGAACCCCCAGAGGTTGTCGGGCCGCGAGGCGGAGTCGGAACGGATCCGCTCCGAGCGGGGGATCTGCGAGCACCTGGTCAGGAACTCGTAGGTCTGCCACGGAGTGTCGATGTTGGACACCACCCGCATCTGGGAGGTGGGCACACCGTAGATCCGCAGGTAGTCCAGCGTCACGAAGGAACCCATGCCGCCGCCGACCGTCAGGAACGGGGCGTCGTATATGGGAATTCCGGCGGCGACGACCAGTCGGTCGTCCCATTCGGGGGTGCCGAGCAACTCCGGAGTGAGATCACCGGCCGAGGTCGGCGTGTTGGGGGGTGCCAATTGTGCGTCCCTTGAGCTCCATGGCCAGCCAGTTCAGTTGACCAGAACACTAGTCTTGGCGCGCATCGAAAACGAGTAGGACAAAAGGGTGCGATCTTCCCCCTTCTCGCACCACCGCATCATCCCGATACGCGTCCAGTAAGACGCCTGAACTCCCCCGGAGGTTCACTAGACCCCGCTGAACAACCGGTTCACATCCGACGTGGCCAGCACCCCGAAGATCTCCCCGCCGCGCTCCACGAGGAGATACTCCCCCGCCGGGGCCTCACGCATGGCGTCGATCAGGGACTCTCCCGACAGGTCGGCGGCCAGCACCAGCGACGGTTCGAGACTGCGCGCCAGTGAACCGGCCGTCACCCAGGGGCGGCGGTTCTCCGGAGTGGCCTCCACCGCGACCTCGTTGACGATCCCCGTCGGGTGGCCCTCGTGGTCGACCACCACCATCGCACCCGCCTGAGCCTCCGCAGCCCTGCGCAGGGCCTCGGCCAGCGGCAGGTCCCCGGTCACCGCGATGGCCCGCCTGGCCAGGGCGCGGGCGTTCACCTGGGGGATGCGGGCGCGCACCCGGGCGCTGCGCAGCGCCTGGGTGGCGCCGAGCCAGATGAAGGAGGCCAGCAGCACCGACCAGATGAACGCCCAGCCCGGCGCCTGCCCGCTCATCAGCGCCAGCCCGACGGGCACCGCGACCAGGACGACGGCCAGCACCCGGCCCGCCCAGGCCGCCGCGATCGTTCCCGAACCCGGGTTACGCGTGACCTTCCAGACGCCGGCGCGCAGCATGCGCCCGCCGTCGAGCGGCAGCCCCGGCAGGAGGTTGAAGATTCCGACGATCAGGTTGGCGAACCAGAGCTGGAAGGTCAGGACGCCGAGGACGGTGTGCGGGCCGATGAATTGGGAGGCGACGAAACCGGCGACGGCCAGCCCGAGGGAGAGCAGCGGCCCGACGAAGGCCACCATGAACTCCCTGCCGGGCGTCTCCGGCTCGCGTTCGATCTCCGAGACGCCGCCCAGCAGGTAAAGGGTGATGCGGCGGACCGGCAGGCCGTACATCTTGGCGACCACGGAGTGCGCCAGCTCGTGCAGCAGCACCGACACATACAGCAGTACGGCGAAGGCGAAGGAGACGAGATACGTCACCGGGACGCTCAACTCGGGCAGCCGGAAGGCCACTTCGTCCCGGAAGCTGATCGTGATGACCGCCGCCACGATGAGCCAGGTCGGCGAGACGTACACCGGGATGCCGAACGGCCGTCCCACCCGTAGTCCCGGATTGTCCCGGCGCGGGCTCTCACTGCTCACCGCTGGCTCACCACTCCTCGTTCACTTCACCTTCAGGCCTTGATGCTACGCGCCATAACGCCGGGCACAGACGCCGCGAGCCCACCTCGGGCACAAACTGTCGTCACTGTGACCTACAGTGCGGACATGTCACTGACCGAGCCCACGATCATCGGAGCGCTGTCGCCGTCCCGCGCCGGTGACTTCATGACGTGCCCGTTGCTCTACCGGTTCCGGGTGATCGACCGGCTGCCCGAGCCGCCGTCGCCCGCCGCGGTGCGCGGCACGATGGTCCACTCGGTGCTGGAGCGCCTCTACGACCTTCCCGCTCCCACCCGCACGGTAGCCGCGGCCCAGGATCTGCTGGAGCCGCAGTGGCACAGGCTGCTGGCCGAGGATCCCGCCTATGGCGGCATGTTCGCCGACGACCGGGAACAGGCCCAGTGGCTGGCCCAGGCCCGCTCCATGCTGGAGCGCTACTTCACCCTTGAGGACCCCACCTGCCTGGAGCCCGCCGAGCGGGAGCTGTATGTGGAGGCGGTGCTCGACAGCGGCCTGATGCTGCGCGGTTACATCGACCGGCTGGACGTCGCCCCTACCGGGGAGGTCCGCGTGGTCGACTACAAGACCGGCAGCGCGCCGGGGCCGGCCTTCGAGGCCAAGGCCCTGTTCCAGATGAAGTTCTACGCGCTGACCCTGTGGCGGCTGCACGGCTCGGTGCCCCGTCTACTCCAGCTGATGTATCTGGGAGGCGACGGCGAGGTGCTGCGTTACGCCCCCGACGAGGCCGACCTGCGCGCCACCGAGCGCAAGGTGCAGGCGCTGTGGACGGCCATCGAGCGGGCGATGGAGACCGGCGAGTGGCCCCCCAGGCCCAGCCGCCTGTGCGACTGGTGCAGCTACAAGGAGCTGTGCCCTCAGTTCGGCGGCACTCCCCCGCCGCTGCCCGAGCGACAGCCGGGTGACACCGTACGCAGCACCCGCCCCACGTCCAGGGCGGCCACCGACGAGCTCTGAGGACCCCAGGGGTCATCCGCGGGGATGAGGGCGATATCCCCCCGCAGCAGGGTGGCTGCGGGGACGGGACGCCTAAATTGATTGTGTGCGCAACACCCCCGGCAGCCTGCGGGCCTGGCTCCACCGACACCCGCTGATCCCTGACGTCGTCCTGGCGGTGGTGCTGGCCACCTCCGCGGTGCCCTGCGCCCACTCCGGTTTCCTCCTCGGAGCTCCGGACGGGCTCAGGGAGCCCGACGCACCGAGCCTCGCCTTGGTCGTGGCCGGCTGTCTGGCGCCGGCGCTGCGCCGCCACCGGCCGTTCACGATGCTCTTTCTGGTCAGCCTCATCGAGGTGACACTGGCGTCACTGACGCAGAGCGGCTCCCTGCTCTGGGTCGCCGCGCTGGCGCTGGTCTACACGATCGCCGCCCACCGCGGCCTGGCGCTCAGCCTGTGCGCGCTGGCGTTGAGCCTGACCTGCCGTGCCGTGCTGGCGGTGGCGGCCGACGGGCTCGGCGACCGGATGGACCACCTGCTCGTGGCCGTCCTGACCACGACCCTGTGGCTCACCGGCAGAAGCGTCCGGCTGCGCCGCGCCTACCTCGCAGAACTGCGCGACCGGGCCGAGCGGACGGAGCGGGCCCGGGAGTCCGACACCCGTGCGGCGAGGGCCGAGGAGCGCTCCCGCATCGCCCGGGAGCTGCACGACGTGGTCGCCCACCACGTGAGCGTGATGACCGTCCAGGCCTCCGCGGCGCACCGGGTACTGGCCACCAACCCCGACGGCGCCCGGGAGGCGCTCTCGGCGATCGAGGAGATGGGCCGGACCGCGATGGCCGAGATGCGCAACATCGTGGGCGTGCTCAGGACCGACGCGGCACCCGCCGAGCGCAACCCTCAGCCGGGCGTGCGGGAGATCCCCACGTTGGTCGGCCAGATGCGGGAGGCGGGTCTGCGGACGCAGCTGCGGATGGACGGCGAGGAGGGCCCGCTGCCGCCGGGCCTCGGTCTGGCCGCCTACCGGCTGGTCCAGGAGGCGCTGACCAACAGCCTGCGGCATGCGGGACCACGGGCCCGCGCCTGGGTCACCGTACGGCAGGGGCCGGACGAGCTGGCCGTCCAGGTCGAGGACGACGGCCACGGTCCCAAGCCACCCCATCCCGCCGAGGACCGGACCGGGCACGGGCTGGTCGGTATCCGCGAGCGTGTCGCCCTCTATGGTGGAGTCCTGAGGATCGGCCCACGTCCGGGGGGCGGATTCGAGGTCGATGCCCGGTTTCCCCTCAAGGACGCGTAATGACGATCAGAGTGTTACTGGTGGACGACCAGCCACTGCTGCGCACCGGTTTCCGCCTCATCCTGGAGGCCGAGCCCGACATCACCGTGGTCGGCCAGGCCGGGGACGGCAAGGCCGCTCAGGAGCAGTCGCGTGCGCTGATGCCCGACGTGGTGCTGATGGACATCCGGATGCCGGGGGTGGACGGCATAGAGGCGACCCGCCGGATCGTGCGTGAGGCCTCCAGCGGGGCCCACGTGCCCAAAGTGCTGGTGCTGACGACCTTCGACCTGGACGAATACATCGTGGAGGCGCTGCGCGCCGGGGCCAGCGGCTTCCTGCTCAAGGACGTCCCGCCGGACGAGCTGATCCAGGCCATCCGGGTGGTCGCGGCGGGGGACGCCATCGTCGCCCCGAGCGTCACCCGGCGGCTGCTGGACAGATTCGGGGCCCACCTGCCCTCGGCCCACCAGCGGTCCACCCCGGCGCGCCTGGACCGGCTCACCGAGCGTGAGCTGGGGGTGTTGCGGCTGATCGCCCGGGGCATGTCGAACGCGGAGATCGCCGCCGAGCTGGTGGTGAGCGAGACGACGGTCAAGACCCATGTCGGCAACGTGCTCACCAAGCTCGGCCTGCGCGACCGCGTCCAGGCCGTGGTCCTGTCCTACGAGACCGGCCTGATCACCCCGGGCGCCATTCCTTAGACTTCCCGGCGGGAAGGCAACGGGGGTGATCAGAGGAGGACGGATCGGCCGGATATGGCGAAGATCACCCTTGGAACCCATGGGTGATCCTCGTTCAGACGGTGAACGCCTCGGGACCTCGCGGGCGGATCAGGCGGAGACGGCCTCCGTGGTCACCGACTCTCCGGAGCCGGGGGCGTTCTCCGGGAAGTGGCAGGCGACCTGGTGGCCGGTGGCGAGCTCGACCAGCGGCGGTTCCACCGTCTTGCAGACCGCCTGAGCCTTCCAGCACCGGGTGTGGAACCGGCAGGCGGGCGGCGGGTTGAGAGGGCTCGGTACGTCACCCTGGAGGCGGATACGCTCGCGGTCCTGGCGCCGGGCCGGGTCGGGGACCGGAACCGCCGACATCAACGCGTTGGTGTACGGGTGCATGGGCGACTCGTACAGGCTCTTCCGGTCGGCCAGCTCGACGATCTTACCGAGGTACATGACCGCGACCCGGTCGCTGATGTGCCGGACCACCGACAGGTCGTGTGCGATCACCACATAGGTCAGGTCCAGCTCGTTCTGCAGGTCCTCCAGCAGGTTGACCACCTGCGCCTGGATCGAGACATCCAGCGCCGACACCGGCTCGTCCGCGATGATCATCTTCGGCTTGAGGGCGAGGGTCCTGGCAATGCCGATCCGCTGGCGCTGGCCGCCGGAGAACTCGTGCGGGTAGCGGTTGTAGTGCTCGGGGTTGAGCCCGACCAACTCGAGGATCTCCTGCACGGCCTTCTTCGTGCCCTGCTCGGGCTTGACGCCCTGGATCCGGAAAGGCGCCCCGACGATCGTTCCCACCGTGTGGCGGGGGTTCAGCGACGAGAACGGGTCCTGGAAGATCATCTGCATGTCGCGGCGGAGCGGGCGCAGCCGGCCCTGCGACATGTGGGTGATGTCCTGCCCCTCGAACACCACCTTGCCGGCGGTCGGTTCCAGCAGCCGGGTGATCAGTCGCCCGGTGGTGGACTTGCCGCACCCCGACTCGCCCACCACGCCCAGCGTCTCACCCTTGCGGACGTCGAAACTGATCCCGTCGACCGCCTTCACCGCGCCGACCTGCCGCTTGAGCAGCCCCTTGGTCACGGGAAAGTGCATCTTCAGGTCCTGGACGGACAGCAACGGGTCGTTGGAAGGAGTGGTCACGTGGTCTCCAGCATCGGCTTGATCTCGTTCTCCCACAGCGACCGCCGCTCCTCCTGGGGCAGGTGGCACCGCACCCGGTGACCGCCGTCGGACTCCAGGAGTGCCGGCACCTCGGTGTCGGACCTGCCGCCTGTCCGCTCGGAGTAGGGGCAGCGGGGGTGGAAAGCGCAGCCGGGCGGAATGTTGATCAGCGAGGGCGGGGAGCCCTTGATCGGCAGCAGCCGCTCGGTGCGCTCCCGGTCCAGCCGGGGCATCGATCCCAGCAAACCCCAGGTGTAGGGGTGCTCGGGACGGTAGAAGATGTCCTCCGCCGTGCCGTACTCGATGCACTTGCCGCCATACATCACCAGGATGTCGTCCGACAGCTCGGCCACGACGCCCAGATCATGGGTGATGATGATCAAAGCGGAGTCGAACTCCCGCTGCAGGTCCCGCATCAGGTCCAGGATCTGGGCCTGCACGGTGACATCCAGCGCGGTGGTCGGCTCGTCGGCGATCAGCAGCTCCGGGTCGCACGACAGCGCCATCGCGATCATCGCGCGCTGCCGCATGCCGCCGGAGAACTCGTGCGGGTAGGCGTCCACCCGGCGGCCCGGCTCCGGGATGCCCACCCGGCCGAGCATGTCGATCGCGTGCTTGCGGGCGACCTTCTTGGTCACGTCGTTGTGGATCCGGTAGGCCTCCACGATCTGGTCGCCGACCGTGTAATAGGGGTGCATCGCCGACAGCGGATCCTGAAAGATCATCGCCATCTTCTTGCCGCGCAACCCGCGCACATGCTCGGAGGAGGCGCCGACCAGCTCCTCGCCGTCGAGCCAGATTTCGCCGGAGATCCTGGCGTGGCCCCCCTTGTGCAGCCCCAGGATGCCCAGGCTCGTCACGCTCTTTCCGGATCCGGACTCTCCCACGATCCCGAGCGTCCTGCCGCGCTCCAGCGAGAAGGTCAGCCCGTCGACGGACTTGACCAGCCCGTCGTCGGTCGGGAAGTGGACCTTCAGATCCTTCAGTTCAAGGAAGCTCACGCCAGCCTCACCCTCGGGTCGACCACCGCGTAGAGCAGGTCGACGATCAGACTCGCGGTGACCACGAACAGCGCCGCGAGCAACGTCACACCCATCACCTTGGGCAGGTCCTGGTTGACGATCGCGTCGATCGCGTACTTACCGAGGCCGGGCAGGGAGTAGGCGCTCTCGGTGAGGACGGCGCCACCGATCAACAGGCCGAAGTCCAGGCCGAAGACAGTGAGGATGGGGGTCAGAGCGCCCCGCAGGCCGTGCTTGGTGACCACGGTGCTCTCGCGGAGCCCCTTGGCCCGCGCGGTGCGGATGTAGTCCTCGTTCATCGTCTCCAGCATGCCCGCCCGGGTGAGGCGCGCGTAGGTGGCCGCGAACAGGAACGCCAGCGTGATCCAGGGAAGAAGCAGGTTGTAGGCCCACTGGCCGGGACCGTCGGTGAGGGGGGTGAAATGGCCGCCCTGCGCCGCGAAGGAGAAGGGGTTTCCGTAGCTGAACACCAGCAGCGTTACCAGACCGGTGAAGAAGATCGGCAGTGACACTCCGGCCAGCGCGACGGTCATGGCCGCCCGGTCGAAGAGAGTGCCTCTGCGCAGCGCGGACAGGACGCCGATGCTCACGCCCATGACGACCCAGATCACCGCCGCGCCGCTCGCGAGCGACAGCGTGACCGGCAACCGGTTCATCAGGTCGGGGAAGACCGGCTGGCGAGTGATGAACGAATAGCCCAGGCAGGGGGCCGGGCACTGCTCGACCCCGGGGCCGTAGTCGTATTCCGCGCCCGCGACGATGCCCTTCACGAACCTGCCGTACTGCACGACCAGCGGATCGTTGAACCCGAGCCGGTCGGCGGCCAGCTTGGCCGTTTCCGCCGTGGCGGTCCGGCCGACGTACCGGCTGGCCATACCCTCGGGAGTCGCCCCGGCAAGCTGGGGCACGAGGAAGAAGATCGCGAAGGTGACCATGCTCACGATAAGAAGCATGATCACCGCGCCGATCAGGCGTCTGATGATATATGTGACCACAGTGCCCGGCCCAGGTGGCCGCCGGGAGGGTCACTCCCGGCGGCCACCGCTGCCTTCACCTGCCTAACTACTCGTTTGACTGACAGCGGTCCTACTCGACGCCCATTCCGACGTAGTCGTACATCTGCTGGGAGTCGCTGATGAAGACGTTGGTCACGCCCTGACCGCGGAGCAGCAGGCTCTTGGCCCAGACGCCCGGCAGGATGACCGCTTCCTCCATGACGCGCTTGTCCACGGCGGCCCACATCGGCTCACGCTTCTGGGCGTCGGCCTCGAGGAGGGAGTCGTCGAGCATCTTGTCCACGTCGGGAATGCGGACGCTGATGTTGGAGGAGCCACCGGTGTCACGGATGACGCTACTGTGGGTGATCTGCTGCAGGAAGCCGTAACCGTCGGGGTAGTCCGTGCCCCAGCCGTTGAGGGCCAGGCCCAGCTTGTTCTCGACGACGAACGGCGGCTTGCCGGCGTAGAGCGAGAAGTAGTCGGCCTGCGGGTAGGGCTTCAGGGTCAGCTTGATGCCGACGCGGGCCAGCGACTGCTGCAGGGCCTCGGCGGTCGCCTTCTCCTTCGGCCGCTCGGCGCGGTAGGCGATGTTGGTCTCGAAGCCGTCCGGCTGGCCGCAGGCGGCCAGGTGCTCCTTGGCCTTGGCCAGGTCACCGGTGCCGTCCGCGCTGGGGTACAGATCGATCTTCTCGGCGCCCGGGATGGACGGCGGGAGGAGACTGGTCGCGATCTGGCCACCGGAGAACTCGCCTCCGTAGGCGGCCTGGTAGCCGGTCTTGTCCGCGGCGTACTCGACGGCCTTACGGCAGTCGATGTTGTCCAGCGGCTTCACCGTCGGGCTGATCGAGGTGTACCAGAGACGCTGCAGCGTCGGGTTGTCGGTCCGCGCCTTGAGCGCGGGGTCCGGCAGGATCTTGCTCATCGCGGCCGGCTGGACACCGGTGCCCGCGATGTCGACGTGGATGTCGCCGGAGAGGAGACGGTTGTCGAGGTCGTCGGCGTTGACGTTGGTCTGGACCTCGATCTTGTCCGGCAGCGCCGGGCGGTTCGGGTCGGTCGCCGGGTCCCAGTTCGGGTTGCGGGTGAGGGTGAAGCCCTTGCCGATCTCGTTCTTCTCGAACATGTAGGGACCGGAGGAGATCACGTGCTCGCGGTACTTCGCGCCCGTGTCCTTGTCCTTCGGCACCGGCATGGTCGGCGACATCTGGGTGATGTAGTCGAAACCGCTGTAGGGCTGCTTCAGGTGGAAGACGACCGTCTTGTCGTCCGGCGTCTCGATCGCCGAACTGAAGTCGACATCCTTCGACTTGTAGACGCCCTTGTAGTCCTTGGGCCAGTCGAGCATGTCGTTCAGGTAGGTGGGACCGTTGGGGAAGGTCTCCTTGTCGAACGCCCGGGCGATGGCGTACGCCACGTCCTTGGCCGTGATCGGGCTGCCGTCCTCGTACTTCAGGCCGTCACGCAGCGTGTAGGTCCAGGTCTTGAAGTCCTCGCTCGGCTTGCCCAGGTCCTGAGCCAGGTCGCCGACGACCTTCGAGCCTTCGGCGCCCGGAGCCGACTTGAACATCGTCAACGCGCGGCCGTACAGGCGGATGAAGTTCCACGAGTAGCCGTAGTAGGTGTCGGCCGGGTCCAGGGAGTCCCAGTCGCCGGAGTTGGCGAGCTTGAGGGTGCCGCCCTTCTTGGTCGAAGGGTTGAACACCGCGGTCATCGCGGCGTTGAACTCGGCCTGGGCCGGAGCCGCCGACGTGCCGCCACCCGTGCTCTCGCTCTTCGGTGTTGTGCTCTCTCCACCGCAGGCCGACAAGCCCAGGGCGAGCGCCGCGGTGACCGCGAGCGCCCCGAGTGCGGGTCTTCTCTTCATTTGCTGCTACACCCCTTGTGGATAGGAGCCAGGGAAACTACGGGGATCAGGAAGGGTCAACGGCCGCGCGGGTCCAGCGCGTCACGCAGGCCGTCACCGAAGAGGTTGAAGGCCAGCACGGTGATGAAGATCGCTAACCCGGGGAAGATCGCGAAGTGCGGCACCGTGTAGAAGCGTGCCGCCTCGGCGAGCATGCCTCCCCAGGTCGGCGTCGGCGGGCGGACGCCCACCCCGAGGAAGGAGAGCGCCGCCTCGAACAGGACGTTGGACGGGATCACCAGCGTCGCGTAGATCAGAATCGGCGCGATCAGGTTGGGCAGTAGTTCACGGAAGATGATGTACGGTCCGCGGGCGCCGAGACTCCTGGCCGCGTCGACGAACTCCCGTTCACGCAGGGACAGTGTCTGACCTCGGACGATCCGGCCGATGTACGGCCAGCTGAAGAACCCGATGATGAACACCAGCAGCGACACGCGCAGGGCGTCGCCGGACAGGCCGAACGCCTGGTCGGGGACGACACCGGCGAGCGCGATGGCGAACACCAGCAGCGGGAAGGCCAGGAAGACGTCCATCGCCCGGCTGATCACGGTGTCGACCCAGCCGCCGAAGTAGCCCGCGACGACGCCGAGGACGGTGCCGATGGTCACCGAGAGCAGAGTGGCCAGGAAGGCGATGAGCAGCGAGATCCGCGCGCCGTAAACTATTCGGCTGAAGACGTCACGTCCCCAGAGGGGCTCGACGCCGAACAGGAAGTCCCAGCTCATGCCGCCGAACGCCTCGTTGGGCGTGAGCGTGGACTGGTCGATCTTCTCCCGGTGGAACTCCAGCGGCGGGTGGCCGAAGAACTTCACGATGAGCGGCGCGAAGATCGCCACCAGGATAAGGAAGACGATGACGCCCGCCCCTGTCATGGCCACCTTGTCGCGCTTCAGCCTCATCCAGGCGATTTGGCCGAGAGAGCGCCCCTGGATAGCCCCCCGATCCGCGCCCGCGAGCACGACTTCGGGACCTGCCTCCGGAGCCGAGCCAGAAAGGTCGAGCGGTGCGGTCATACAGTGGCCCCCTGGGTCCCAGACGACGTTGTCCAACGGACGCGTCCCCCGGTCGGGGTGTCGCGCCCTGAAGTCTCCGGACCGTTTTCACGATCCCGTGACGCAGAATCTATGGGCTGATCTGGGCTGACTAGTCCCCCGAGGCGCTATGTGGCCCAACTGTGATTCACGTGAAATTCATTTGTTCTGATCTTGAGGCGAATGTCCGGAAGCCGTTCCGTTTCCGTCTCTGATTTGTGACATTGCACTGACCGGTAACTCAGCGTCACCCGATGCCACGACGCTTGAGAATGTCCTCGATATCGGAGAAATCCTCGTCCGCGCCCGGCTTCGCGGCGGCCTTCGCGGCGGGCGCCGCCTTGGGCTGCGGCAACGGCTGGGTGGCGGTCCCTCCGGGGGCCACCGGCCTGCCCGGCGCCGCGGGAGCCCGCACCGCGGGAGCCTCGGGCGCCACCGGCCCTGCCGTACGGCGGCGGCGCAGCACCCCGGTGACCAGGAACAGCAACAGGGAGAGCCCGGTCACCGCCACCCCGGCCCACACCATGGGGTCGAACACCACCCCGGCGAAGAACCCGGCGATCGCCGTGCCGATCCGCCACAGGGTGGGCAGCGCGCCGGTCAGGTAGGCCGCCAGCGGCAGCAGCGACCAGGCGACACCACGCAGCCCCGCCACCGCCCCCCGTCGACGCATCAACAGGAAACTGAGCACCAGCCCCACACCGGTCACCCCGGCGCAGAGCGGCAACCACGCGATCTGTTCGAACGACATAGCGGACCGCCCCTCGTATCGGCTTACCAGATCCATCCTGGCATGCCGGATCGGGATAGTTCCTCCTCCTTGGGGAGGGATCATCCCCTAAGGGCCGCGAGACATCACCTCCGGGGACCGGCTCCCTCTCCGGAACATCCCCGACAGGGCCACCCCCTGGTCAGGAGCGGCGGCCCGACAGCATCCGGAGAACGTCGACGTCGACCTCGAGCAGGGACTCCACGACGAGGCGGCCGGGCGCGGAGGGAATCGGCAGCACGCTCGGCACGGCCACCACCCGGCAGCCCGCGGCGGTGGCCGAGGTCACCCCGTTCGGGGAGTCCTCCAGCGCGACGCAGCGGGCCGCGGCCACGCCCAGCAGCCGGGCGGCCTTGAGGTAGGGCTCCGGATCGGGCTTGGTCCTCGTCACGTCGTCGCCGGTCACCACGTGATCGAAGTTGTCGCCGCCGATGCCCTTCAGGCACGCTCTGGCGATCGGCCGCAGCGAGGAGGTGACCAGGGCGGTGGGCAGGCCCGCCCGCCGCACCGCCGCCAGCAGCTCGGCGGCCCCGGGCATCATCTCCACGCCGCCCGCGAGCCTGCTGGTCATGCCCTCCAGCATCCAGGCCGCCACCTCGTCGGGGTGGGCGCCCGCCCCGGAGACCTCAAGCATGTAGGCGACGGTGGACGTCATGGAGCCGCCCACCAGCTGCTCCTGGTCGGTGGACCTCCAGTGGCCGCCGAGCCGTTCCATCACCTCGGACTCGACCTGGAACCAGATCTTCTCGCTGTCCACGAGAAGACCGTCCATGTCGAAGAGAACCGCGTCCATCCCCGGACAACCCCTTACGATCACACGTTGAAATAGCTGGCCTCAGGATGGTGGACGACCAGCGCGGAGGTGGACTGCTCGGGGTGGAGCTGGAACTCCTCCGAGAGCTTCACCCCGATCCGGGAGGGGTCGATCAGCTCCATCAGCTGGACCTGATCCTCCAGGTTGGGGCAGGCGGGATACCCGAAGGAGTAACGGCAGCCGGTGACGTTGACCTTCAGCATGTCCTCCAGTGACTCGTCACCGCCGATCCCGAGCTCGCTGCGGACCCGCGCGTGCCAGTACTCCGCGAGCGCCTCGGTGAGCTGCACCGAGAGGCCGTGCAGCTCCAGATAGTCACGGTAGGCGTCCTTGGCGAACAGCTCGGCGGCGGCCTCGGAGACCCGGTTGCCCATCGTGGCCACCTGGAAGGCGACCACGTCGACCTCACCGGAGCCCTTCGAGCGGAAGAAGTCCGACAGGCACAGGTGCCGGTCGCGACGCTGGCGGGGGAAGGTGAACCTGGTCCGCTCGTTGCCCGCGTCATCCAGGATGATCAGCGAGTCGCCGTCGCTGACGCACGGGAAGTAGCCGTAGGCGACGGCCGCCTCCAGCAGGCCCTCGGTCTGCATCCGCTCCAGCCACATACGCAGGCGCGGCCGGCCCTCGGTCTCGACGAGCTCTTCGTAGGAGGGTCCGCCGCCGCCGCGGGCGGCCTTGAGACCCCACTGGCCCATGAACGTCGCCCGCTCGTCCAGGAACGCGGCGTAGTCGGCGAGCGGGATGCCCTTGATGATCCGCTCGCCGAGGAAGGGCGCCCGCGGGACGGGATTGTCGGCCGCCACGTCGGACCGGGCGGGAAGCTCCGCCTCCGGGGTCCGCACCAGAGTCGCGCCGGTCCTGACCCGCCGCTCACGCAGCGGCGGCAGACTCGCACCGGCCTCACCTCGCTTGACCGCCATGAAGGCGTCCATCAGGCGCAGTCCCTCGAAGGCGTCCCGGGCGTAGCGGACATCGCCCTGGAACAGCTCGGCGAGGTCCTGTTCCACGTAGGCGCGGGTCAGGGCGGCGCCGCCGAGCAGGACGGGGAAGCGCTGGGAGATCCCCCGGGAGTTCATCTCCTCGAGGTTCTCCCTCATGATGACCGTGGACTTCACCAGCAGCCCGGACATGCCGATGACGTCGGCGTCCTTCTCCTCGGCCGCCTCCAGGATCGCCGACACCGGCTGCTTGATGCCGAGGTTGACGACCTCGTAGCCGTTGTTGGACAGGATGATGTCGACCAGGTTCTTACCGATGTCGTGCACGTCGCCCTTGACGGTGGCGAGCACGATGCGGCCCTTGGTCTCCCCCTCGACCCGGTCCATGTGCGGTTCCAGGTAGGCCACCGAGGACTTCATGACCTCGGCCGACTGCAGGACGAACGGCAGCTGCATCTGGCCGGAGCCGAACAGCTCACCGACGGTCTTCATGCCGTCGAGGAGCACGTCGTTGACGATCTCCAAGGCCGGGCGCCGCGCCAGCGCCTCCTCCAGGTCGGCCTCCAGGCCCTTGCGCTCACCGTCGACGATGCGGCGCTTGAGCCGCTCCCACAGCGGCAGGCCGAGCAGTTCCGCGGCCCGGCCGGCCTTGACCGAGGCGGCGTCCACGCCCTCGAACAGCTCCATGAATCGCTGCAGCGGGTCGTAGCCCTCCCTGCGGCGGTCGTAGACCATGTCCAGTGCCACCTGGCGCTGCTCGTCGGGGATGCGCGCCATCGGCAGGATCTTGGAGGCGTGCACGATGGCCGAGTCGAGGCCCGCGTTGACGCACTCGTTGAGGAAGACGCTGTTGAGAACGGTACGTGCGGCCGGGTTGAGCCCGAAGGAGATGTTGGACAGGCCCAGCACGGTCTGCACGCCCGGGTAGCGCCGCTTGAGCTCGCGGATGGCCTCGATGGTCTCCAGGCCGTCGCGGCGGGTCTCCTCCTGCCCGGTGCCGATGGGGAAGGTGAGGGCGTCGATCAGAATGTCCTCGACCTTCATGCCCCAGTTGGCCGTCAGATCCTCGATGATGCGGGTGGCGACCCTGAGCTTCCAGTCGGCGGTGCGGGCCTGGCCCTCCTCGTCGATGGTCAGCGCCATGACGGCCGCGCCGTGCGCCCGGGCCAATTTCATGATCTTGGTGAAACGCGAGTCGGGACCGTCGCCGTCCTCGTAGTTGACCGAGTTGATGATCGCCCGGCCGCCGATCATCTCCAGCCCGGCCTCCAGCACGGCGGGCTCGGTGGAGTCGAGCACGATCGGCAGCGTGGAGGCGGTGGCGAAGCGGAACGCCAGCTCCTTCATGTCCCTGACGCCGTCGCGGCCCACGTAGTCGACGCACAGGTCGAGCATGTGCGCGCCGTCACGGGCCTGGGCCCGGGCGATATCGACGCACTCCTCCCAGTTCTCGGCGAGCATCGCCTCACGGAAGGCCTTGGAGCCGTTGGCGTTGGTCCGCTCCCCGATCGCCAGATAGGAGGTGTCCTGGCGGAACGGCACGTGCTGGTAGAGCGAGGCCGCCCCGGCCTCGGGACGCGGGCGGCGGGAGGCGGGCGCGTTACCGCGTACCCGCTCCACCACCTTGCGCATGTGCTCGGGGGCGGTGCCGCAGCAGCCGCCGACCAGGGACAGGCCGAAGGACCGGGTGAAGTTCTCGTGGGCGTCGGCGAGCTCGTCCGGGGTGAGCGGGTAGTAGGCGCCGTCCGCGGTCAGCTGCGGCAGGCCTGCGTTGGGCATGCAGGACAGCTGCAGCCGCGAGTGGCGCGCCAGGTAGCGCAGGTGCTCGCTCATCTCGGCCGGGCCGGTGGCGCAGTTGAGGCCGAGGACGTCGACTCCGAGCGGCTCGATCGCGGTGAGTGCCGCGCCGATCTCCGAGCCGAGCAGCATCGCGCCGTTGGTCTCCACGGTGACCTGAGCGATCACCGGCACGTCGCGGCCGGAGCCGGCGATGGCCTGCTTGGCTCCGATGACGGCGGCCTTGACCTGGAGCAGGTCCTGGCAGGTCTCGATGATCAGGGCGTCGGCACCGCCGGCGATGAGCCCGGCCGCGTTGTCGTGGTAGGCGTCGCGCAGCACGCCGTACGGCCTGTGCCCGAGGGTGGGGAGCTTGGTGCCGGGACCGATCGAGCCGAGCACGTAACGAGGGTGGTCGGGGGTGGACCAGCGGTCGGCCGCCTCGCGGGCGATCCGGGCCCCGGCCTCCGACAGCTCGTAGGTCCGCTCGGAGATGTCGTACTCGCCGAGGGCGGCGAGGTTGGCGCCGAAGGTGTTGGTCTCGACGCAGTCGACACCGACCTCGAAGTAGGCGTCGTGCACAGCCCGCACGATGTCGGGGCGCGTGGCGTTGAGCACCTCGTTGCAGCCCTCGTGCCCTTGGAAGTCGTCCAGGGTGATCTCGTTCGCCTGCAGCATCGTCCCCATGGCCCCGTCGGCGACCATTACGCGCTCGGCCAGGACATCACGGAAAGACGGTCTGCCAGTCATGAGGGAAAGCTTACTTGGAACCGTCGAGGCACTATTATTTCTGACCGCAACCGGAATCACGGTCCAATCGCTTGACGAGGTGGCCGGCAGAGCCCCGCCGCGCCGTTCCCGTCGGACCGGCGGCCCTCCGGGCTCGATACCGCCGGGCGGGCCGCCGCGGACGGCCCTGACGTGCTCATCGTTCGCACAACCTCGGAAGGTGACGTAAAGGCCTCCTTACCGCATAGGCTTAGGCGGGTAGTGGCGAGGCCAGAAGGAGGCGGCGCGTGATCGAACTCGAAGGTCTACCCGAGCTCGTCGACCCGGTGCTGATCGCCGCGTTCGAGGGGTGGAACGACGCGGGCGAGGCCTCGAGCGGAGTGATCGCACACCTCGAGGACGAGTGGAAGGCGACCCCGCTGGTCTCCATCGACCCGGAGGAGTATTACGACTTCCAGGTCACCCGGCCCATCGTCGAGATGGGTGAGGGACTGACCCGCTCCATCACCTGGCCGACCACCAAGCTGTCGGTGGCCCGGCCGCCGGGCGTGGACCGCGACGTGGTGCTGCTCCGCGGCATCGAACCCAACATGCGGTGGCGCGCCTTCTGCGAGGAGATCACCGTGGTCTGCCGCGAGCTGGGGGTGGAGCTGGCGGTGCTGCTCGGCGCCCTCCTCAACGACTCTCCCCACACCCGCCCGGTGCCGATCGTGGGCTCGGCGACCGACGAGGACCTGGCCCACGCGATCAATCTGGAACTGAGCCGCTACGAGGGGCCGACCGGCATCGTCGGCGTCCTCCAGCACGCGCTGGGCGCGGCCGGGATCCACGCGGTCACGCTGTGGGCGTCGGTGCCGCACTACGTCGCGCAGCCGCCCAACCCCAAGGCCACCCTGGCCCTGCTCAGCCGGATGGAGGACCTCCTCCACATCCCGATGCCACTGGGCGCCCTGGCCGAGGAGGCACGGGCCTGGGAGCACGGCGTGGACGAGCTGGCGTCCCAGGACAGCGAGGTGGCCGAATACGTCAAGGAGCTGGAGGAGCGCAAGGACGCCGCCGAGCTGCCCGAGGCGAGCGGAGACGCCATCGCCGCGGAGTTCGAGCGCTACCTGCGCCGCCGCGACCGTGACGGCGACGGCTGAAACAGGCGACACGCGGGCCCGTTGACGCGCTCCCCGAAATACGCAACGCACAGGTCGCACATATGTAACGGCCCCGGAAAGTGGCGGTTCCGCCGGTCACGGTTGGGGCAGGGTGGCGAGGGGAATCGTGTGCATGTCCGTCCGTCGCCTCGGGGAGTGCGTGTGGCCGTCCAGCCGATCCGACCGTTCGCAGACCCAGTGCTACGGACCGTAGCCGAACCTGTGACCACCTTCGACCGCGAACTGCGCGACCTGGTCAGGTCCCTCCAGGCCACCATGCGTGCCGGCGCTCATCGCGCGGGCCTGGCCGCTCCCCAGATCGGTGTCTCGCTCCGGGTCGTCGTCTACGAGTTGGACGGCAAATCCGGCCATCTGGTCAACCCCCGCCTGGAACCGTCCGAGCGGAAGATCGTCGCCGACGAGGCCTGCCTGTCCGCCCCGGGGCTCTGGTGGCCGCTGGAACGCTCCTACATGGTCACCGCCCGCGGCCGTGACATGTTCGGCAAGCCCGTCACCGTCCGCGCACTGGGCATGTTGGCACGGGTCCTCCAGCACGAGGCCGACCATCTCGACGGCCTCCTGTTCATCGACCGCCTCCCCGAGGACGAGCGCGAACGCTTCCTCCAAACCGTCCCCTCCTGAATCACCCGATGAAATACTGAACGTGTCCCAATGGATGCGGAAGGTTGTCGAACCATGGTTGCCATCTCACACAAGAAGCGCACTCACGACCTCGTCCCGACCGCGACCGGGCCTGAGCAGCACCTGCCGGAGACCCCCAGGGAGCTCTACGACTCCCTGCCCGAGCTGCCCAACCTGAAGATCGAGTTCATCGGTGAGAGGGTGATCGTGAGTCCCTCCGGAACCCCCGAGCACGCGAGCCGAGCCATGCTCCTCGCCCGTGCGCTGTTTCCCACCGCGGACGGACACGCGTGGGGTGTGTGGACGGGAATGATCGACGTCTGCCTTGAAGGTAGTCGTGACATGGTCATCCCGGATGTGGTCGTCGCCCCGCGCGACGCCCCGCGCTGGGGAACGCGCGAACTGCTGTCGAGTGGCCTGATCCTGGTCGCCGAGGTGGTCTCTCCCGGCACCGCCCACGACGACCGCACGATCAAGCCCGGCGCCTATGCCTCCGGCCGTGTGCCGGTGATGGTTCTCATCGATCCCGAATGCTCCCCGGCACGGATCACCGTGTTCAGCGACCCCGGCGAAGGGCGCTACCGGACCTCGGTGTCGGTGGAGCTCGGCGACAAGGTCCTGATTCCCGCTCCAGTTGATCTTCTTTTCGACACCTCAACGCTGTGCGATTGAGGTCCGGCGCGCCGGACCTCGGCTGAGATGTTCACGCCTGCCGACCCACCGTGGAGACGGTTGCCCCGCACGACAGCAACCTGTAGACTTTGATGGTTGCAGTCGTAGTTCTCGATGGCGCTTGTCATTTCAAGCGCTCCCAGAAAGACCGCCGACAGCGGGCGTTACAGTTTCTCCGGATGGTTTCCGCGGATGCATGGTAGGGTCCGCAACGCAGCCCCGAGCCGTCGACCTGACGGTTTGGTGAGGCTCCCAATGAGGAGAAGTAGTTTGTCTGAGGGCACTGTTAAGTGGTTCAACGCCGAAAAGGGCTTCGGATTCATCGCGCCGGATGACGGCACCGCCGATGTCTTCGTGCACTACTCGGCTATCAACTCCGGTGGTTACCGCACCCTGGAGGAGAACCAGCGTGTCAGTTTCACTACCACGCAGGGCCAGAAGGGCCCGCAGGCCGACCAGGTTCAGGTCATCTGATCTGATCTAAAGGCTTCTGTCTGGGCCCGCACCGCTTCGGCGGTGCGGGCCCAGATTTTTTGTCCCCGCCGACGTACCCGGGTCCCTCACCGCCGAGATGTCCGGAGGCAGAGAGGGGGCCGGACCCCGTCCAGCCCGCCGACGGCGTCTTCCCCGCCCGCGCCACCGCGCGCAGAGGCCCGCTCCCCCGGTCGCCGGGACCGGAGGAGCGGGTCCCTTCCTCCCTCATCCGGCCTCAGGCGACCGGCTCCTGCCGGATCGTCGCGGGAGGCCGGCTCTCAGAGCTCGACGCCGAGGAGTGCGTCCACCATGTCCCTGACGGACGCGGGCGCCCCGGGGTCACTCCCGACCTCCCCGGCCAGCGCCCTTCCGGCCCAGGCGTCGACGACTGCGAGTGCTCCGGGGGTGTCCAGGTCGTCGGTCATGCAGGCGCGGAGTTCCGCGAGCACGGTATCCGCTCCGGGGCCGGCCGGCAGGTCGACTGCCGAGCGCCAGCGTGCCAGCCGTACTTCGGCGGAGGCCAGCTGGTCATCGGTCCACTCCCAGTCGCTGCGGTAGTGGTGGGCCAGCAGGGCCAGCCGGATGGCCATCGGATCGGTCTGCCGGCGGAGCCTGGAGACGAAGACCAGATTGCCCTTGGACTTGGACATCTTCTCGCCGTCAAGGGCGACCATGCCCGCGTGCACGTAGGCCTTGGCGAAGGGCCACTCGCCGCAGGCGACGTGCCCCTCGTGGGCGCCGCACTCGTGGTGCGGGAAAACGAGGTCGGAGCCGCCGCCCGCGACGTCGAACCCGCTCCCCAGGTTGGCCAGCGCGATCGCGGTGCACTCGATGTGCCAGCCGGGCCTTCCCGGGCCGAACGGCGAGGGCCACGACGGCTCACCGGGACGCTCTGCTCGCCAGAGCAGCCAGTCGAGCGGGTGCTTCTTCCCGGGCCGCTCGGGGTCACCGCCACGCTGGGCGGCCAGGTCGAGCATCCGCTCTTCGGAGTACCCGGAGACGGCACCGAACTTGGGCGCCGCGGCGACGTCGAAGTAGACGTCCCCGTCGAGGTCGTAGGTGGCGCCCTTGTCCCGCAGGACCTCGATCAGCTCGACGACCTGGCCGATCACCTCGGTCACCCCGACGTATTCGCGCGGCGGGAGGATACGCAGTGCCTCCATGTCCGTCCGGAACAGCTCGATCTCACGCTCGGCCAGTTCCCGCCAGTCCTGCCCGGTCTGCGCGGCTCGCTCCAGGAGCGGGTCGTCCACGTCGGTGGCGTTCTGGGTGAAGTGGACCTCGTGACCGGCGTCCCGCCAGGCCCGGTTGACCAGATCAAAGGCGAGGTAGGTGTTGGCGTGGCCCAGGTGGGTGGCGTCGTAGGGCGTGATGCCGCAGACGTACATCCGCGCCGTGGAGCCCGGCTGAGTCGAGCCGACCTCTCCTGCGGCGGTGTCGAACAGCTGTAGCGGAGCACCAACACCGGGAAGCCGAGGGACCTTCGGCGCAGACCACGATCTCATGTATTGAGCCTATCCAGCAGACAGACCGCCCTGATCAGTTCGGGGCGGTGGATAAAGGGACACTCGTCTCAACCGCCGGAACTTAGTTCATCATTCCGGCAGGACCCGACGGAAGGCCGCGAGGTTGCGCGGATCATCGGTGAAGTCGTAGCGGATACCGTCCGCGCTCAGGGCGAGCAGGGTGACCGACAGAGAACCGAAGATCCGTCCATCGGGCAGCTCGTGGCGGATGATCAAAGAGCGGGGATCCTCGGCGGGCAGACCCGCTCCGGTGACGAGCTTCCCCCAGTCCCCCCAGGGATCGTCGAGGGCCACGGGGCGGCCGGCCCTGGCGAAGCGGGGACGGAAGAACGCGACGCGCTCGTTGTCGCCATCCCGATCCCAGCCGCTGTTGACGATCATGTGGGTTCCCGGGGGGAGCTCGTCCTGCGTCAGCACCTCCCCGTCCCAGTGCCACAGACGGGCCCCTTCGGGATCCGCCAGGACCAGATGGAAAGGGTCATAGCGGGTCAGGTCCAGGTCCGGCAGACGGCCTTGGGCGGCCACCTGGAGGGGCAGGTCGCCCCGGGAGCGGCGAGTCTCCGGCGGAGTGGGCACACCCTGGCCGTTGAGCAGGGCGCCCACCCGCCGGGCGGCGGGGTCCACGGCCAGCCAGGTACCGCCCGCCTGGAGGTCTCGGCCGCCGATCAGCCCCGGCCAGTGTTCAGCCGGAGGCACCCATGGCCGGCCGGTGAACTCATCGCGCACTCCGGCGAGGATGAGGGGGATTTCGGCACCCGGATCGATGCTGACGACAACCGTGCACATACCCGGCAGGGTATGCCCCCGCCGGAAGCGGCCTCAGATCGGGGGCCAGGGGATGGCCGGCCAGTCCTGCGAGGGGAGGGGGTGCAGGCCGGTGTCGAGCAACCTGCGGACCCGGAGCCAGGTGGCCTCGACCTCGGCAAGGGTGAGGAGCTCGCGCAGGCGACGGCCCAGGCGCCCCTGCTCCAGCTCGCGCTCCAGTCGGGCCAGGACGTTCGTGGCCTCACGGGACAGGGGTTTCCCCCGCCACTGCCAGAGCACGGTACGGAGCTTGTCCTCGGCGGCGAAGGACACGCCGTGGTCCACCCCGTGGATGTGACCGTCGACCATGGGAAGCAGATGGCCGCCCTTGCGGTCGGCGTTGTTGACGACGGCGTCGAACACGGCCATCCGCCGCAGGGCGGGCTGGCGGCTGCGGATCAGCACCATCAGGTCGACCGCCGGGTCGGTGTCGATCCAGAGCTGGCACATACCAGGCCCGAAGGGACCGTCGCGGTAGACGGTCGGCGGGACGATCCGCCAGCCGGTCGCCGCCGAGACCTCGAAGGCGGCCACCTCACGGGCCGCCAGGGTGCCGTCAGGGAAGTCCCAGAGCGGGCGTTCTCCACGTACGGGCTTGTAGACGCAGGCCGCCGCGAGCCCGCCAAGCCGGACCGAACAGTAAAGCGTCATGTTGGTCGCCTCGACCAGCCGGCCGGCGACCTCCAGCCTGCCCTCGCGGAGCAGGCGCATAGCGGTCTCGTCGTCCAGCCCCCTGACGGGCGCCGTGCTCAGCGTGGGCTCGCTTTCGGCACTCATTCGCCTCCTTCACCCGGTGAAGCGCTACTACCCCGGTAACCGTTGAGACGCACGCAAATATGCCCGCCGGCGTCGAGCGGCTGGCCGCACAGCGGGCAGGGCGGGCGTCCTGCGGCGACGAGGGCCAGGGCGCGCTTGGTGAAAGCCCTGGCCGCACCGGCGCTGATGTGCACGCGCAACACCGCGGGCTCAGTGAGCGGGGACGGCTCGAACTCCTCGTCCTCCGTAGCGATCTCCTGGGCCTCGATCACCACCTGCGCGGCATCGGCGTCCCAGGCCAGGGTCATCGTGCCGACCTTGAAGTCCTCACTGATCGGCACGTCGAGTGGCCCGTTGTCGGTCAGGCCGGCCGGTGCGGTCGCGGGCACCTGGGTCATCCCGCCGCTGCGCCGCAGCACCTCGTCTAGGAGATCATCGAGCCGGTCGGCCAACGCGGCGACCTGAAACTTCTCCAGCCCCACGGTGGTCAACCGGCCCTGTCCCCGGGCCTGGAGGAAGAAGGCTCGTGAGCCCGGCTGCCCAACGGCACCGGCCACAAACCTCTCGGGTGGGTCATAGTCGAAGACCGGCATAGCCCGACCTTACGTGGTCCCGGCTCCGCCGCCGACTGCGGCATCGCTCCCGGTGAAGTTTTCTCCCCCGTCTCGGTGTTCCGAACCCTCTGGGGGCCGGAGGCCGGTCACATCTCCCCCAAGGTCGTTGAGCCTGAGCACGAAGGGACGCAGGGGGGTGTAGCGGATCGCGGTGAGCGACGCGGGATCGGCGACTATCCGCTGAAACTGGTCCAGATGGAGACCCATGGCGTCGGCCACGATGGCCTTGATCACGTCTCCGTGGCTGCAGACGAGATAGACCGCGTCCGGCCCAAGGCGCTCGTTCCACTCCCTGACCGCGGTCACCGCCCGGTGCTGGACTGCGGCGAGGGATTCCCCGCCGGGAAACGTCACGGCGCTCGGGTGGTTCTGCACGACCTGCCACAGTGGATCCTTGGACAGCTCGCCAATCGGGCGGCCCGTCCAGTCACCGTAGCGACACTCGCCGAACCGTTCGTCGGTCAGTACCTCGGTGGAACGCCCGCCGGCGACCGCCTCGGCGGTCTCCTGGCAGCGTTCCAGCGGGCTGGAGACGATCGCGTCCAGCTCCAGCGGCGCCAGCCGTACGGCCAGCGCGTCCGCCTGCGCCTGGCCGGCCTCGCTGAGATGGACATCGGGGGTCCAGCCGGCCAGCACCGGGCCGGTGAGGGGCGTAAGGCCGTGTCTGGCCAGCAACAAGGTCGTCACGTGCCCAAGTCTTGCAGGCCTCACTCCACTACTTTTAACAGCCCGACCGGTAATCTGGCCGGATCATGGAGCAGCGCTATGTGGGCCGCAGCGGCTTGTCGGTATCCCGCCTTGGACTGGGGACGATGACGTGGGGGCGTGACACCGGAGCCGAGGAGGCCGCGGCGCAGCTCCGCACGTTCGCCGAGGCCGGCGGCACGCTTATCGACACCGCGGACGTCTACACGGGCGGCGAGGCCGAGAGGCTGATCGGCCGGCTGATCCGCGACGCGGTGCCGCGCTCGGAGCTGGTGCTGTCCACCAAAGCGGTGCTCACCCCCACCGGCCGCCGGCCGCGCAACGCCTCCAGGAAACACCTGATCGCCGCCATCGACGCCTCGCTGGCCCGTCTCGGGGTCGACGAGGTGGAGTTGTGGCAGCTGCACGCCTTCGACCCGGACGTCCCTCTGGAGGAGACCCTGGCCGCGGTGGACGCCATCGTCTCCTCTGGCCGGGCGGCCTACGCCGGGGTGTGCGACTACGCCGGCTGGCAGCTGGCCGTGGCCGCCGTCGGCCAGGGGACGGTTCCCGGCCGGGTGCCGATCGTCGCGGCCCAGGTCGAATACTCCCTGCTGGCCAGGGAGGCCGAACGCGAGCTGATCCCGGCCGCCGAGCATGTCGGTGCCGGAGTGCTCGCCTGGTCACCGCTCGGCCGGGGGGTTCTCACCGGGAAGTACCGCACGGGCATCCCCGCCGACTCGCGGGCGGCGACCCCGCATTTCGCCGACTTCGTCACCCCCTACCTGGACGAGAGGTGCCGCCGGGTCGTGGAATCGGTGACGACCGCGGCCGAGGGGCTCGGCGTCTCACCGCTGTCTGTTGCCCTGTCCTGGGTCCGTGACCAGCCGGGAGTGACCTCGGCCATCGTCGGCGCACGCACCCACGCCCAGCTGGCCGGCGTGCTCCAGGCAGAGGACCTCACTCTGCCGGTGGAGATCAGGGAGGCGCTCGACGACGTCTCGGCCGACTGAGATCGGGAAGGGCCCGAGGGAGAAACAGAACGAGAATCCATCTCATGTATCACCACTCGGTACCGAATCGCAACTTTACGTGGAAACCCCGGGCCTTCCCGCAAAACTGTTGATTGAGTGACGGGAGGGGGCGCCCGGATGTCAACGAGACTCCGTCGTTGATGGGCGTAAGGGGGGACAGTTGCGAACTGCGATCTCTGCCGGCGCGCTGGCGCTGGCGCTGAGCGCCGGGATCACCATGGTCACGGCCACAGCCGCGACCGCCACCGCGCGGGCGGACTGTGACAGCGGCGGGCTGCTCGGCGGGATAACCGGCGGCCTCTGCAGGGCTGTGGACACCGTCGGCAATGTCGTGAACGGGCTCACGGGCACCGTTCTGCCCCCGGCCCCCAAGAGCGACGGCCTTGACGCCCCCAAGGGAACGGCCGGTGACGGAGCAGGCGACCCCCGGCCTTCCCCCACCCCGGACACCGGGGCTGCCGCGACGGAAGGCCTGCTGCTGCCCAAAGTTCTCGACACCGTCTGTCTCCCGCTGGTGGCCTCTCCCGAATGCACGGGACCGTCGGCGATCTCCGCCCCGGAGAGACCGGAGAGAACCGAGAGCACGGAGAGAACGGCGCAGCCGTCCACGCGACCGCGTCCCCGCCTCTCCCGGACCGGCGGACCGGAACCGGCCAGGGAGCCGACAGCGCCGTTGCCGACCGAGCCGTTGCGCCCGCTGGAGACCCGGACGCGCACTGCCGACACGGACGAGCCGGTGACCCCTCAACCGCTCCTCGTGATCGACGCCGAGGCGCCCCGGGTCGACCTGCTCTGGCCCGGGGCGGCCATGCAGGAGTTCCAGAGACGCATGCAGGAGTTCCAGAGGGGAACGCCGCCGGACAGGCGGACCGTCACTCCCGCCCGGGCATCCGACACGCTGGGCACCATGTTCACCGCCGCCCTGCTGATCGCGGCGATCCTCGCCGTCCGGGTGCTGTACACCAGGCGGACCGGCGAGGAGTCGATGCCGTTCGAGCCACTCAGGACGGGGCGGCACCGGACGGCCTAGGGCCCTCTGCCCCGGACCTCCGATCGCCGGCGTGCCGCTCCCCGGAAGCGCTGCTAGGCGCCGATCGCGTGCACGCCGCCGTCGACGTGCACGATCTCGCCGGTGGTGGCCGGGAACCAGTCCGACATCAGCGCCAGACAGGCCTTGGCCGCGGGCACGGTGTCCCCCAGGTCCCAGCCGAGGGGGGCCTTCTCCGGCCAGCTGTCCTCGAACTCCTTGAAACCGGGGATGCTCTTGGCCGCCATCGTGCGCAGCGGCCCGGCCGCCACCAGGTTGACGCGGATCCCGTGCTTGGCGAGATCGCGGGCCAGGTAGCGGGAGCACGACTCCAGGCCCGCCTTGGCCACGCCCATCCAGTCGTAAACGGGCCATGCCTTGCTGGCGTCGAAGTCGAGCCCGACGACCGCGCCGCCCTCCTTCATCAAGGGCAGGCAGGCGACCGCCAGCGACTTGAACGAGTAGGTCGAGACGTGCAGGGCGGTCGCCACGTCCTCCCACGGGGTGTTCAGGAAGTTTCCGCCGAGACAGCTCTGCGGGGCGAAGCCGATGGAGTGCACCACACCGTCGAGCCCGTCCAGGTGCTCGCCGACGCGGTCGGCCAGCGAGTCGAGATGCTCGGCGTTCTGCACGTCCAGTTCGATCACCGGCGGCGGCTCGGGGAGCCGCTTGGCGATGCGCTCGACCAGGCTGAGACGGCCGAAGCCGGTCAGCACGACCTGCGCGCCCTCCTCCTGGGCCAGCTTGGCGACCGAGAAGGCGATGGAGGCGTCGGTGAGGACACCGGTGACCAGAATTCGCTTGCCTTCGAGGATTCCCACGTCAGTGCCCCATTCCCAGGCCGCCGTCCACAGGGATGACGGCCCCCGTGATGTAGGCGGCATCCTCGCTGGCCAGGAACCTGACCACGCGTGCGATCTCGTCCGCGTGGGCGTAGCGACCCAGCGGGATGTTCTTGCGGATCTGCTCCTGATAGGCCTCATCCAGCGCGGCCGTCATGTCGGTCTCCACGAAACCCGGGGAGACCACGTTGACCGTGATGCCGCGCGAACCGAGCTCCCGTGCCACGGACCGGGCGAAACCGATCATCCCGGCCTTGGAGGCGGCGTAGTTGCTCTGCCCTGCCGAGCCGAGCATCGCCACCACGGAGGAGACCAGCACGATCCGGCCGCGCTTGAGCCGCAGCATGCCACGCGTGGCGCGCTTGGCCACCCGGTAGGCGCCGGTCAGGTTGGCGTCGATGACGTCGGTGAAAGTCTCCTCCTTCATCATCGGCAGCAGCGTGTCCTTGGTGATGCCGGCGTTGGCGACGAGCACTTCGACCGGGCCGTGCTCGGCCTCGACCTTCTCGAACGCCGCATCGACGTCGGCCGTGCTGGTCACATCGCAGCGCACGCCGAACAGCCCCTCGGGGGGCTCTCCGGAGCGGTAGGTCACGGCGACGGCGTCGCCGGCCTGGGCGAGCTGGCGGGCGATCGCAAGGCCGATGCCGCGATTTCCGCCGGTTACGAGAACAGATCGAGCCATAGACCTGACGCTATCGGCTACCCGGGGGTAAACCAGTTGTCCGTGGGGGACAAGATCACAGGGTTAGGATCGTTGACATGCGCCAGATCGATCCCGATTTCCTCGCTCTGCCCATGAGACGGCTGGCGGACGCGGCTCTGCAACGCGCCCGCGACCTCGGCGCCGAGCACGCCGACTTCCGGCTTGAACGGGTCCGCGCGGAGACCCTGCGTCTGTCCGACGCGTCACTCGAAGGCTCCATCGACGCCGACGACCTCGGCTATGCCGTACGGGTCGTCAAGAACGGCACGTGGGGTTTCGCGTCCGGCATCGAGCTCACCCCCGAGGCGGCCGTGAAGGTCGCCGAGCAGGCGGTGGAGGTGGCCGTCATCTCCGCGGCCGTCAACCGCGAGCCCATCGAGCTGGCTCCCGAACCGGTCCACTCCGACGTCACCTGGGTCTCGGCCTACGATGTCGACCCGTTCGAGGTGCCGATGCGCGACAAGGTCGCCCTGCTCGCCGACTGGTCGGACAGCCTGTTGCGAGACCCGCGCGTGGACCATGTCCGGGCCTCGCTGCAACAGGTCAAGGAGCAGAAGTTCTACGCCGACACGGCAGGCACCTCCACCACCCAGCAGCGGGTGCGCCTGCACCCCGAGCTGGAGGTGATGAAGGTCGAGGATGGGCGTTTCGAGGCGATGCGCACGCTGGCCCCACCGGTCGGCCGGGGGTACGAATACCTCACCGGCACCGCCTGGGACTTCCCCGGCGAGCTCGCCCGGCTTCCCGAGCTCCTGGAGGAGAAGTTCAGGGCGCCGTCCGTCGAGGCCGGACAGTATGACCTGGTCGTCGATCCGTCCAACCTGTGGCTGACGATCCACGAGTCCATCGGGCACGCCACCGAGCTGGACCGCGCCCTCGGCTACGAGGCGGCCTACGCCGGGACCAGCTTCGCCACCTTCGACCAGCTCGGCAAGCTCGTGTACGGCTCGCAGGTCATGAACGTGGTCGGTGACCGCACGACGGAGCACGGCCTGTCCACGATCGGCTACGACGACGAGGGCGTGGCGACCAGGCAGTTCGACATCGTCTCCGGCGGTGTCCTGGTCGGCTACCAGCTTGACCGGCGGATGGCCCGGCTGAAGGACCTCGGCGCCTCCAACGGCTGCGCCTTCGCCGACTCCCCCGGTCACATGCCGATCCAGCGCATGGCCAACGTGTCGCTGCTGCCTGCCCCCGACGGCCCCTCCACCGAGGGACTGATCTCCGGGGTGGAGCGCGGCATCTACGTCGTGGGCGACAAGAGCTGGTCCATCGACATGCAGCGTTACAATTTCCAGTTCACCGGTCAGAGGTTCTACCGGATCGAGAACGGCAGGCTCGCCGGGCAGGTCCGCGATGTCGCCTACCAGGCCACGACCACCGACTTCTGGCGGTCCATGGCAGCCGTCGGCGGCCCGCAGACCTATGTGCTGGGCGGCGCGTTCAACTGCGGCAAGGGCCAGCCCGGGCAGGTCGCCCCGGTCAGCCACGGCTGCCCGTCTGTGCTCTTCCGCAACGTGCGCATCCTCAACACACTGCAGGAGAGTGGCAAGTGAACGAGCGCGGCGAGCGAGCCACCAGTGAACACGGCACCCCGCCGAACACCTCGGCCGGCCGTCACGAAGGGAGTGGGATGAGCCCTCAGGAAATGATCGAAAAGGCTCTGGACCTCTCCACGGCCGACGACGTCGTCGTGATCGTGGACGAGGGCTCCAGCGCCAACCTGCGCTTCGCGGGCAACACGCTCACCACCAACGGTGTGGGCCGCTCCGCACAGCTCACGGTGATCTCGATCGTGGGCCGGGGGGTGGGAGTGGTGTCGCGGGCGGCGGTCCGTCCCGAACAGCTCGCCGACATCGTCGCGGCGGCCGACCACGCTGCGGAGGACGCGACCCCGTCCGAGGACGCCCGGCCGCTGGTCGAGGGCACCCGCTCGGCGGACTGGGACCTGCCCGCGGAGCCCACCTCCATCGGGGTGTTCAGCACCTTCGCCCCCGCCCTGGGCGACGCGTTCGCCACGGCGGAGGCGGGCGGGCGCAAGCTGTACGGCTTCGCCGAGCACACCGTCACCACCACCTACGTGGGCACCTCGACGGGGGCCCGGCTCCGGCACACCCAGCCCACCGGCCGCCTGGAGCTCAACGCCAAGTCGCCGGACATGAAGCGCTCGGCGTGGACGGGTGTGGCCACCCGGGACTTCTCGGACGTGGACGTGGCGGCGCTGGACGCCTCGCTGGCCCGGCGGCTGGAGTGGGCGAAGAACCGGATCGACCTGCCGGCGGGCCGGTACGAGACGCTGCTGCCGCCGACGGCCGTGGCCGATCTGATGATCTACCTGTACTGGACGGCCGGCGCCCGGGACGCGCTTGAGGGCCGCACGGTCTTCTCCAAGCCCGGGGGCGGGACCCGCGTCGGGGAGACCCTCTCCCCCCTGCCGATCCGCCTGTACAGCGATCCGGCCGCACCGGGCATCGCCTGCGCGCCGTCCGTGGTGGCGCACGCCTCCAGCCGGCAGAGCTCGGTGTTCGACAACGGCCTTCCGCTGGCGCCCACCGACTGGATCTCCGACGGCACCCTGGCGAGCCTGATCCAGACCCGGCACTCGGCCGAGCTGACCGGACTGGCCGTGACTCCGGCGATCGACAACCTGATCCTGGAGGGAGCCGAGGGCGGCCGGTCGCTGGAGGAGATGATCGCCTCCACCGAGCGTGGCCTGCTGCTCACCTGTCTGTGGTACATCCGCGAGGTGGATCCGCAGAGCCTGCTGCTCACCGGGCTGACCCGTGACGGCGTCTACCTGGTGGAGAACGGGGAGGTCGTCGGCGAGGTGAACAACTTCCGCTTCAACGAGAGCCCGGTGGACCTGCTCGGCCGCCTCACCGAGGTCGGAGCCGCGGAGCAGACCCTGCCACGTGAGTGGAACGACTACTTCACGCGCACGGTGATGCCCGCGATCCGGGTGCCCGACTTCAACATGTCGACGGTCAGCCAGGCCAGCTAGAGCTGGGAGAGCGGGACGATTCTCACCGTGGGAAGACCGCTTCCATCCCCGTAGTCCGCGTCCTGGGGGACTCCGCCGTACAGGTCAGGTGTCCTCCAGGCGGAACCCGACCTTCATGCCGACCTGGAAGTGGCCGACCTCACCGTCGACGATATGCCCTCTGACCTCGGTCACCTCGAACCAGTCGAGGTGACGCAAGGTCAGCGAGGCACGGCGGACACCATTGCGGATGGCCGCCTCGAGACTCTCCCCCGACGTGCCGACGATCTCGGTCACCCGGTATGTGCGATCCGTCATGCCGTCATCTCTACCCGGAGGCCATGATCGCACGCCACCTGTGGCGTGCCCGTCCAGGGCGGAGTGGGACCCGCCTGCCCCGGGGTCTAGGTTGGAATTGTGAAGGTATGGCACAAGCGCCAGATGGTTCACCAGGTAACCGATGCACGGCCATCGTTGAGCGAGGACATCGGGAAACGGGAGAAAAGTTACTTCATCAAAATGGGGATCCGGCTGGCCTGCCTGATTCTGGCCTTTGCGGTACCCGCCCCACTGCCCGTGCGACTACTCCTCTTCGCCGGGGCGATCTTTTTACCATACGTTGCGGTGATCGGGGCCAACGCTCCCTCCCGTGGGACACCGATCGCCCCTGACGTGGCCGAACCCGACCAGAACGAGATCCCGCTCCATCGACGCGAGATCGGGTCGTGACTAAGTCTTGACGCATCCCAGGGGTAGGAGGTGTACGCTTTAGCCAAGTGCCCTGGTCCCCCGTCGGGGCACTGGTGCCGGCGTTCCGGGCCCCCGTCGGAACGCCGATGAAGCGGCGCCGGGTGGTTTGCCCCCGTAACCACCCGGCGTCGCCCTTTTCTCGGGCTTTACCTGTCGCCCCTCGTCTCGGCGACCGCCCCCTCCCACCTCTGGGCCAGCTCGGTCAGCCGTTCCACCGCGTCCGGCGGTGCCGAGCCCGCCCCCTGGGCCAGCCCCAGCAGATACGCCGTCAGTGGAGCCGCCGGTCGCGTCACCCCGTGGGCGACCTCCTTGGTCAGATCCAGCAGCGCGTCACGGTCGACCCTCGCGGGATCGACGCCCAGTTCCCGGCAGACCAGCGCGGTCCACTCTCCCAGCACGTTCAACGAGCACCTCCAACGTGAGGTCCCCCGGGCTCATCCGCGGGACGCGACCTGTCACTCCTCGGCCGGGGGCGCGCTCGCCCCGGGATCTCGCCGTCCTGGCGGCTTCCACCCCGGTGCTCACTCCCGCGTCCTCGGGGCCTGGCCGCCGCTCCGGGCCCGGCGAAGATCCTCTGCCGTGTCGCAATCGAACCACGGCTGCCCGGCGAGGTGGAGCGTGACGGGAGCCAGCGGGGCGAGCAGGCCGTGCAACGACCGCCTCTCGTAGCGGGTGAGCGCCGAGGCGAGCTCCGCCGTACGCCAGACTCCGGCCAGCCACTGTTCCCGGCCGCCGTCGTCGAGGAGCACCGCTCCGGTCTCCGCCGCGTCCAGCAGGGCCGACACGTGCCCGGCGGTCAGGAACGGCAGATCGGCCGCGAGCAGCGCCACCCACGGTGCGGTCACCTCGGCCAGTCCGGCCCGCAGCGCCGGAACCGGACCGCCCCCCGGCGGATCCTCCCGCACGAAGACCGCCCTCGGCAGCCCGGGGCGGTGTGCCCCGACGACGATGAGCTTGCCGGCGTCCGGTACGGCCGCAGCCACCGACTCGATCAGCGGGCGGCCGGCGACGCGCAGGCCGGGCTTGTCCAGCCCGCCGAGCCGTCTCGCCAGACCGCCCGCCAGGATGCACGCGTCGTAGCGCGCGCTCATCCGCCGATCGCGGACATCGGGCGGGACGGCTGCAGGAAGGCCGGGTCGTCGATGCCGTGCCCCGCCTTCTTGACGCGGACGGCGGCCAGCCAGCGCTCGGCGAGCTCGTCGTCGCCGGCTCCCGCGCGCATGGCCGCCCGCAGGTCGGACTCGTCGGTGGCGAACAGGCAGTTGCGGATCTGGCCGTCGGCGGTGAGCCGTACCCGGTCGCAGGCGCCGCAGAACGGCCGGGTGACCGAGCCGATCACCCCGACCCTGACCGGCCCACCCCCCACGAGGAAGAGCTCGGCCGGGGCACTGCCCCGCTCCACCGGATCGTCACCGGTCAGTTCGAAGGACTCCCGCAGCCGCGCGAGGATCTCGTCGGCCGTGATCATGTTCTCCCTGCGCCAGCCGTGCTGGGCGTCCAGCGGCATCTGCTCGATGAACCGGAGCTCGTAGCCCCGTTCACGGCAGTAGTCGAGCAGCGTGACAGCCTCGTGGTCGTTGATCCCGCGCATCAGCACCGCGTTGACCTTGACAGGACGCAGCCCGGCGGCGTCGGCCGCGGCGAGGCCGTCGAGTACGTCGGCCAGCCGGTCGCGGTGGGCGAGCTTCTTGAACGTCTCCCTGTCGAGGGTGTCGAGGGAGACGTTGACCCGATGCAGGCCGGCCTCGGCGAGCGGAGCGGCCAGCCGGGCCAGTCCGATGCCGTTGGTGGTCAGCGAGACGTGGGGCAGGGGACGGAGCGCGGTGGTGCGGGCCACGATCTCCACCAGTTCACGGCGGAGCAGCGGCTCACCGCCGGTGTAGCGGATCTCGGTGATGCCCAGCCGCTCCACCCCGATGGCCACCAGCCGGACGATCTCGTCGACGGTCAGCAGTTCGGGCTTGGGCAGCCACTCAAGGCCCTCGGGCGGCATGCAGTACGAACACCGTAGGTTGCAGCGGTCGGTGAGGGACACCCGCAGATCAGTCGCCACCCGGCCGAACGAATCTAGCAACACGGGACGTCACCTCCTTTATCCATACTGAACCAGACAAGGGGCCAGCCTAAGGCCAGCCCCACGCCCCACCCAAAACCCAGGTTCCGCCCGCTGACAACATCATCGCCGGGGCGTTGATTCCCGCCCGGTCCGCCCGCGCCGGCGGGGCTTCGGTAACCGAGGGACACGGCCACCGCCCGAGCGGAGGCGGGGAGGCAGTGCGGACACCCATGATCTGCTGAGCCCGATAAAATGAGTGGGATCTCATGTCGGACGTGGGCAGACTGGATCTCGCAGCAGAAGGAGATCATGATGCCGAACCAGCCCGCACCGAACCTGCTTTCGTGGGCCAGCGAGATCGACGAGGGTGCGATCACGCAGGCCGCGCGCGCCGCCCGCCTGCCGATCGTCTCCGGACATGTCGCTCTCATGCCCGACGCCCACGTGGGTATCGGCGCGACGGTCGGCTCGGTCATCCCCACCGAAGGGGCGATCATTCCTTCCGCCGTGGGCGTCGACATCGGCTGCGGCATGGTCGCGACCGAGACCACGCTCACCGCCGCCGACCTGCCCGACACCCTCGATGCGCTGATGCGTCTCGTGGAACGGCGCATCCCCGCCGGCGTCGGCAAGGGCCACGACGACCCGTCCATGGACCGCGCGCTGAGTGAGCTCGGCCGCCCGCACACCGACCTGACTCCGAAGCAGGAGAAGAAGGTGTCCCTGCAGTTCGGCACCCTCGGGTCCGGCAACCACTTCGTCGAGGTCTGTCTCGACGAGCGTGGCCGGGTCTGGACGGTGCTCCACTCGGGCTCGCGCGGCATCGGCAACCTGCTCGCGACCATGCACATCGCCGACGCCAAGAAGCTGATGAAGAGGCAGGCGATCGGCCTGGAGGACCCGGACCTGGCCTACCTGGTGCAGAACACGCCGGAGTTCACCGCGTACATCGAGGACATGCTGTGGTCGCAGCGCTACGCCATGGCTTCGCGCGCGCGGATGGACAAGGTGCTGAGCAACGCCCTGTTCCGGGTCGTCGGGCAGGGTCAGCGGGTCCGGACGATCAACTGCCACCACAACTTCACCCAGCAGGAGACACACGACGGCAGGGACCTGTGGATCACCCGCAAGGGGGCGATCAAGGCCGACACGGACGACGAGGGCGTGATCCCGGGCTCGATGGGGACGCGTTCGTACATCGTGCGCGGTCGCGGTAACCCGGATTCCTACAACTCGTGCTCACATGGGGCGGGCCGCCGGATGTCGCGTAGCAAGGCGAAGCGGGAGCTGTCGGCCGCCTCCCTTACCGAGGCGATGCGCGGCCGTACCTGGAACGCGGACCGGGCCGCCGCACTGGTGGACGAGCACCCGCAGGCGTACAAGTCGATCGACCAGGTGATGGATGACCAGAAGGACCTGGTCGAGATCCGGCACACGCTGCACCAGGTGTTCAACTACAAGGGCTGACTCTGTCCGGATGGGACCTCCAACGGGTGCTGCGGACGTGTACCGCCGGATGGCCGGCGGTGCACTACCGCCGATGGATCAGAGCGCGGTGACCCCGGCGCCCCGGGCGAGCAGCAGGACGACGTCGACCGCGGCCACGGCGATCGCCATCGCGAACGGCACCCGCGGCGACCGTCCTCCCAGCAGCAGGCCGGCGGCGGCGAACCCCCCGGCCCCGGCGAGCGCGGCCCAGCTTTCCGCACCGGGCCGGTCCGGAGGACCGAAGACCAGCAGCCCCGTCGCCAGGAGCAGCGGCAGGGGGATCAGCGCGCGGACGCGGGCGGTGCCGAGCCGCTGCGGCCAGCCACGGATCCCGGTGGCGAGATCGGCGGGGATGTCGGGGAGGACGTTGGCCAGGTGCGCGCCGCAGCCGAGCAGCGCCGCGGCGGCGACCGCCCACCAGGCGGGCCACGGATGGCCCGGCAGCCCGAGGGTCACGAACGGCGGCAGCACGCCGAACCCCACGACGTAGGGCAGCCACGACAGCGCCGTGGCCTTCAGTCCCAGGTCGTAGACCCAGGCCGCGGCGACGCCCACGAGGTGGACGGTCCCGGCCGCAGGACCGGAGGCGAAAGAGAGGGGCACGCAGAGCACCAGGGCGGCGGCCGCCGCGGACCACACCACCCGGACGCTCACCATGCCGTCGGCGACCGGTTTGCCGATGCGGCCCGCTTCGATGTCCCGGCCGGCGTCCACCGCGTCGTTGCACCAGCCGATGGACAGCTGCCCGGTCAGCACGGCGGCGGCCACCAGGACGCATCCCGCCACCTCACGCCCACTCGCCACGGCCAGCGCGGTCACCATGACGGTGACCGCCGCGGTGGGCCCGGGATGGCAGGCCCGCGCCAGCCCCAGGACGGTGGAGAACCCGAACGGCCGCCCCCCGGTCCGGCCCCGCTCCCGGGGTGCGTGCCCGCTCGTCGTCACGGATCGATCGTAGACGGCATGGACGGCGCATCACCGTCCATGCCTGTGAGGCATGCTGCACGCGCAGGTGGGCAAAAGGCAGGTATCCGCTGTCCTTTGCCGGAGGGTAATCATCACTTGACATCCTCCCCTCCCCGGAGGGAGGGGATTCCCACGCTCAAGGAGATTTGATGACGCGAATCGCCGCCGTGCGCGGCGCGCTTCCGCCCAACCGCCACGCCCAGGCAGAGATCACCGACGCGTTCGCGCGCATGTGCCTGCCCGAGGACGCCGACCGCCGCCTGCTGGAGCGGCTGCACACCGGCGCACAGGTCGAATACCGCCATCTGGCGCTGCCCCTCGACCAGTACGCCAAGCTCGACGGCTTCGGGATGGCCAACAACGCCTTCGTCGGCTCCGCGGTCGACCTGGGGGCCGAGGCGGTCGGTGGCGCGCTGGAGGCGGCCGGGTTCGCGCCGCAGGACGTGGACATGATCCTCTTCACCTCCGTGACCGGTATCGCCGCGCCTTCCGTGGACGCCCGGCTGGCCGGCCGCCTCGGGCTGCGTCCCGACGTCAAACGGATCCCGGTGTTCGGGCTCGGCTGCGTGGCGGGCGCCGCGGGAATCTCCCGCCTGCACGACTACCTACGCGGCTGGCCGGACCATGTGGCCGTGCTGCTCTCGGTCGAACTGTGCTCGCTGACCCTGCAGCGCGCCGACGCCTCCCCGGCCAACCTGGTCGCCAGCGCCCTGTTCGGCGACGGGGCGGCGGCCGTGGTGGCCTGCGGCGACGGGCGGCGACCCGAGGCGGCGGGCCCGTCGGTGCTGGCCACCCGCAGCCACCTGTATCCCGGCTCCGGGGGCGTGATGGGCTGGGACGTCCGCGACACCGGCTTCCGGGTGGTGCTCGACGCGACCGTCCCGGACGTGGTCCGTACCTACCTGGCCGACGACGTCCACGGCTTCCTCGCCGATCACGGCCTGACGACGGCGGACGTGACGGCCTGGGTCTGCCACCCCGGCGGCCCGAAGGTCCTGGAGGCCGTCGCCGGAGCGCTCCGGCTGCCGGACGGTGCGCTCGACCTCACCTGGCGCTCGCTGGCCGCGGTCGGCAACATGTCCTCCTCCTCCGTGCTGCACGTCCTGCGAGACACCCTCACCCTGCGTCCGCCGCCGCCGGGCACGCCGGGGCTGCTCCTGGCGATGGGGCCCGGCTTCTGCTCCGAACTCGTCCTGCTGCGCTGGTAGGGGCCGATGTCCTGGTATGTACTTCTGGTGCTGCTGGTGGGCGCCGAACGCCTCGCCGAGCTGGTCATCGCACGCCGCAACGCCCGGTGGAGTCTGGCCCGGGGCGGGGTGGTGTCCGGTCGCGGCCACTACCCGTGGATGGTCGCCCTGCACACCGGCCTGCTGGCCGGGTGCCTGCTGGAGGCGGGCCTGGCCGACCGGCCCTCCGTCCCGGCGCTCGGCTGGCCGATGCTCGTCCTGGTGGCCGCCTCGCAGGGTCTGCGCTGGTGGTGCATCATCGCGCTGGGTCACCGCTGGAACACCCAGGTGATCGTGGTGCCCGGCCTGCCGCCGGTGACGCGCGGCCCCTACCGGCTGCGCCGGCTGCGCCACCCCAACTACGTCGCGGTGGCCGTGGAGGGCGCGGCGCTGCCGCTGGTGCACGGCGCCTGGATCACCGCGGTGACCTTCACCGTGCTCAACGCCGCGCTGATGGTGGTGCGGATCCGGTGTGAGGAGGCGGCCCTTTCCTCGGCCGTCCCGATGCCGCCCGGACGGGTGACGACGTGATCGACGTCCTGGTCGCCGGCGGAGGACCGGCAGGCCTGGCCACCGCCATCCACGCGGCACTGGCCGGGATGGAGGCGGTCGTCGTCGAGCCCCGGTCCACGCCGGTGGACAAGGCGTGCGGCGAGGGGTTGATGCCCAGCGGGGCCGCCGCGCTGCGGTCGCTGGGGGTGGTGGTGGACGGCCGGACGCTGCGGGGGATCCGCTACCTGGACGGGCGCCGGCAGGCGCAGGCCGCGTTCCGTGACGGCCCCGGGCTGGGCGTGCGGCGCACCGCACTCCACGCCGCGCTGTACCGGCGGGCGGCCGAACTGGGCGTGGAGATCGTCTCCGGCAGGGTGGACGGGGTGCGGCAGGACCGTGACGGGGTCGAGGCGGCAGGATTGCGAGCCCGCTGGCTGGTGGCCGCGGACGGCCTGCACTCCCCGCTGCGCGCCCTGCTGGGGCTGGAGCTGCCCGACCGCCGTCCACGCCGGTACGGCCTGCGGCGGCACTACCGGGTCGCGCCCTGGACGGATTTCGTCGAGGTCCACTGGGCCGCGGACGGCGAGGCGTACGTGACCCCGGTGGGCGAGAACCTCGTCGGGGTCGCCGTGCTGAGCTCCCGGCGGCGTGGCTACCCCGACCACCTGGCGGACTTTCCCGCCCTGCTGGCCCGGCTGGAGGGACCGGCCATGACTCCGGTGCGCGGTGCCGGGCCTTTGCGTCAGCGGGTGCGCGCCCGGGTCGCCGGCCGGGTGCTGCTGGTCGGCGACGCGGCCGGCTACACCGACGCGCTCACCGGCGAGGGGGTGTCGCTGGCGCTGCTGTCCGCGCGGACCCTGGTGCACTGCCTGCTCACCGGCGCCCCGCAGTCGTACGAGGCCGCCTGGCTGAGGCTGTCCCGGCGGCACCGGCTGCTCACCGGGGCGCTGCTGGAGACCCGCCGGCACCGGGCCGCCGCGCGGCTGATCGTCCCGGCGGCCCGGCGGATGCCCGCCCTGTTCGGCGCGGCGGTGCACGCGCTGGCCTGACAGCGGCGACCGGGGACCTACTGCCGGGCTGCCTGGTGGACACGGCTCCGGCCGGTGGCATAACGATCGGTCTCCATGAACCGGGCCCGCCACTCGTGGTCCTGGTAGCCCGTCACGTTCTGGAGGAACTGACCCTGGATGTCGGTCGTGGTCTCGGCCGCTCTGGTCCATCTTCTCTCCCCCGCCGCCCGGTGCAGGATCTCGACGGTCTGGCCGGGAAAGGGCGCGTAGTCCAGGTATCCCTGCGGGTCGACCCGGTTCAGCACACCTCTGACCACCACCCCCGCCCCCTTCCTGGCCACCTGGACGGAGCTGAACTTGGTGTCGCGCCTCAGCTGGAACCCGGCGTACCGGGTGACCGTGCCACCGTCCGCTCCCCGGGCGGTCGCCGCGACGTTCCAGGGGCCGGCCGGATACCAGCGGCTCAGTTTCTTGTCCGGCTCGAACCGCCAGGTCTCCCACTCTCCCGTGGTGTATGGGGCACGTCCCACCGGGTGGGCCGTCCGCGGGGGGACGGTGTAGGTCAGGGCAGGCGATGCCGGGAGCCGCCCGCCCCCCTGTCCCGGGCCGGGCCCGGAGACCGGGCCGAGCAGGACGTCGGAGCCGGCGCCTCCTGCGGACTCCGGCGGCGCGCCCGGTTCGACCTGGACCGTCATCCCCTCCGGGCCCGCGACCCCGCGGGCGACCACCTCGATCACCAGCCGCACCGAACCGGTCGGCCCGACGACGGGGGCATGGGGGTTCAGGGTTATGGAGCGGATCATCAAGTCCGTGGCGGCGGCCGTGGACGGCGGCGCGACCCGCTCCGTCAGGACGGGCACCCCCGCCGGTACGGCGGCGGCCCCCGCCATCAGAACGGGAAGAAGGACTCTCAAGGTCATGGACAGGACGTTAGGAACCGGCCGGTAATGATCCAGGAGGCGACACACGTCTGATTGGGCAAAGCGGCCCCCGTACCAGACGGCAGGCCCCCCGGCTGCGGGGGCGGGCGCCTGCCGGAGGTCAGCTCCCGTACATGCCGTCGATGATCTCGGCGTACTTGGTGTGGATGACGCGGCGCTTGAGCTTCAGACTCGGTGTGAGCTCCTCGGTCTCGGGCGTCCACTCCACCGGCAGCAGGCGCCAGCGCTTGACCTGCTGGACGCGGGCGAGTTTCTCGTTGGCCGTGGCGACCGCCGCCTCGACGGCCTTGAGGATGTCGGGATGCCCGGCGAGCTCGGCCAGGGTGGCGGACTCGATGCCCCGGCCCTGGGCCCAGCCGGGAGCGACCTCGCCGTCGAGGGTGAGGATCGCCACCGGGTACGGCCTGCCGTCCCCGTAGGCGAGGGCCTGCCCGACCAGGGGATGCTCCTTGAGGTAGTTCTCGATGTTGGCCGGGGAGATGTTCTCGCCGCCGGAGGTGATGATGAGCTCCTTCTTGCGGTCGACGATGCTGACGAAGCCGTCCTCGTCGATGGAGCCCACGTCACCGGTGTGCAGCCAGCCGTCCTCGTCCAGCAACTCGGCCGTCGCCTCGGGCCGGTTCAGGTAGCCGTGGGTGTTGGCGGGGCTGCGGACGACGATCTCCCCATCTTCGGCGATGCGGACCTCGACGCCCGGACAGGCCTGGCCCACCGTGCCGAGCTTGAAGCGGTCCGGGGCGTTGGCGGTGAAGGCGCCCGCCGTCTCGGTCATGCCGTACACGTCGAGCACGCGCATGCCCAGGCCGGCGAAGAAGCACTGGACCTCCAGCGGCATCGGCGCGGTGGCGCTGGCCAGCCAGGCCGCCTGGTCGAAGCCGATCATCGAGCGGATGATCGACAGTAGCGCGGCGTCGGCCTGCTCGAAGGCGGCCCGGACCTCGGGCGAGGGCGTCCGCCCGTACTGGCCGGCCTCGACGTAGGCGAGACCGGCGGCCATGGCGTTGCGCACGTTCTCCTGCTGCTCCTCCGGCTGGGTGGCCAGCAACGCCTGCAGGCGGGCCTGAATCTTCTCCCAGACGCGCGGGACGCCGAAGAACAGCATCGGCCTGACCTGGCCGAGGGTGGCGCCGAGCTGGGCGAGGTCGGTGCAGAAGTGGGTATGGGAGATCTTGAACAGCGGCAGGTAGAGGCTGAGCACCCGCTCGGCGATGTGCGCGTAGGTGAGGTAGGAGATCTGGGTGCCCCTGTCGGGCAGCGCCACGATCCGGACGGTGGTCTCCACCTCGAAGAACACGTTGGTGTGGGTCACCGGGACGCCCTTCGGGTTGCCGGTGGTACCCGAGGTGTAGAGGACCGTCAGGGTGTCGTCGGCGGTCACGGCCTGCCAGCGGGCGTCGATCGAGGCGCGGTCCTCGGCGAGCCGCTCGCGTCCCAGGGCCAGGAAGTCGTCCCAGCCGAGGAAGCGGTCGCCGGACGGGGCACCCTCCAGCATGATGATCTTTCTGACCCCGGGGAGCTCGTCCAGCACCGGCTCCCACCTGGCCAGCTCGGCCGGGCCGCCCAGCACCACGATCGCGGCGCCGACATCGCCGGCGACGAAGGCCACCTGCTCCGGGGCGAAGGTGGCGTAGACCGAGCACGACACGCCGCCCGCGTGCACCGCGCCCAGGTCGGCCAGGACGTGCTCACTGCGGTTGACCATCATCAGCGCGACCGCCTCGCCGGGCCGCAACCCGAGAGCGACGAATCCGGCGGCGATCTCCAGGACCCGCCGCCGGGCCTCGGCGTAGGTCAGGGTCACCCAGCCCCCGTCGACCGGGTCGGAGTAGGCCGGAGCATCGGGATTCCGCTCCGCCACCTCCCTCAGCTGCGCGCAGACGGTACGGCCCGCGATCTCCCGCTCGATCGCCGCACGCTCTTCAAGGACACCGGCCATGACGCGCCTCCTGAAAGTGCTCACCTGCATGAGTGGCATGCATCGCACCACAGGGCGTCCCCCCGGACAAGACCCAGCGGGGGAGAAGAAGCGCCCCGATGCACAACCTCCCCCACCGCCGCGGCGGCCGGTGTACGTAGAGTTATGATTCGATCACACGATTGCGCCGGGGGGCCACATGACATCGGGGACGGGCGCCCACGAGAAGTCCTTCTTCGGTCATCCCCGGGGCCTGGCCACGCTGTTCGGCACCGAGATGTGGGAACGCTTCAGCTGGTACGGCCTCCGTGCCATCCTGGCCACCTTCATGGCCACCTCCCCCGCTCTGGGCGGCCTGGGCCTGACGCAGCAGACCGCCACCGCGATCGTCGGCATCTACGGCGCCCTCATCTACCTGGTGGCTCTGCCCGGCGGCTGGGTCGCCGACCGCGTCCTCGGCGCCCGCCGGTCGGTGCTGTGGGGCGGCTCCGTCATCATGTGCGGCCACATCAGCATGGCCATCCCCGTCCGGACCGGCGCCTTCGTCGCGCTCGGCCTGCTGCTCATCATCATCGGGACCGGGCTGCTGAAGCCGAACATCTCCTCGATGGTCGGCAAGCTCTACCCCGAGGACGACGACGCGCGCCGGGACGCGGGTTTCTCCATCTTCTACCTCGGCATCAACATCGGCGCCTTCATCGCTCCCCTCATCGTCGGCTGGCTCGCCAGGGACGACCGGTGGCATCTGGGCTTCGGCGCGGCGGCGGTCGGCATGGCGCTGGGCCTCACCCAGTACGTGCTGGGCCGCCGCCACCTCAGGGGGGTGGGCGAGGCGCCCGGCCACCGGCTGACCCCTCGCGAGCGAAGGCACTTCACCCTCGCGCTCTCCGGCGCCGTCGTCGTGGTCGGCGCCGCCCTGGCCGTCTGGGTGTCCTCGGGCACCTTCAGCCTCAGCGCCTTCGCGCTCGTGGTGACGTTGGTCATCGTCGCCGTCCCCGTGGCCTACTTCGCCTACATCATGTTCGGCAGCCACAACCTGACCGAGGACGAGCGCTCGGGGATGAAGGCCTACATCTGGCTGTTCATCGCCGCCGCCATCTTCTGGACGCTCTACGACCTCGCGCCGACCGTGCTGCTGTTCTTCGCCCAGGACAAGACCGACCTGACGCTGTTCGGCATCCGGATCACGGCCGCGACGACGCAGGCGTTCAACCCGCTGTTCATCATGATCTTCGTGCCGGTCTTCGCGGCGCTCTGGGTCAGGCTGGGCAACCGGGTGACCGCCCCCCAGAAGTTCGCCCTGGCGCTGTTCATGAACGGGCTGAGCTTCGTGGTCATGGCCCTGGTCGCCAGGCTGGCCGAGCACGGGAGGATCTCGGTGTGGTGGCTGGTGCTGGTCTATCTCGTCCAGGTCTTCGGCGAGCTGGCGTTGAGCCCGGTCGGGCTCTCGGTCACCACCAAGCTCGCTCCCGCGGCCTTCAAGAGCCAGATGCTCGGGGTGTGGTTCATCGCCATCTCCGTGGGCGACGCCCTGGGCGGGCAGACCGCCCGGCTGAAGAGCCACATGTCGGAGCCCATGTACTTCCTGACGCTCGCGGCGATCGCCATCGCGGCGGGCGTGGCGCTGTTCATGTTCGTCGGCAAACTGAACGTCCTGATGCGCGAGCACCATGAGGACGGCGTGGGGACCGGGCCCGAACCCTCCTGACGAAAACACATAGAGCCGGTCATGGGATGATTTAGTAGTGCACCAGGTCCTCGATCTCATCGGAATCTTCGTCTTCGCGCTCTCCGGCGCCCTCGTCGCCGTCCGCAAGCGCCTGGACGTGGTGGGCATGACCGTGCTCGCCGAGATGACCGCGCTGGGCGGCGGGATCCTGCGCGACCTGATCCTCAACATACGGCCCGCCGCCTTCTCCAGCGTCGGCTACGTGCTCGTGCCGATCGCCGCCACCGTGATCGTGTTCTTCTGGCATCCCCACGTGCAGCGGGTGATGCCCGCGGTGAACGTGCTCGACGCGGCGGGACTGGGCCTGTTCTGCGCGGTCGGCACGGAGAAGGCGATGAACTACGGCCTCAGCCCTCTGCACGGGGCCCTGCTCGGGGTCACCACGGCGGTCGGCGGCGGCATCCTCCGCGACGTCCTCGCCGGGCAGATCCCCAACCTCCTGTACGACCGCCAGCTCTACGCGGTGCCCGCCACGCTCGGCTCGGTGGTCATGGCCGTGCTCTACACCCTCGATCTGCACGGCTGGCCGGCCACGCTGGCCGCCGCCGTACTCGCCTTCGGCCTGCGCATCGCGGCCATGCGGCTGCGGCTGCGCGCGCCACTGGCCAGGGGCCTCACCCCGGAGTAGGCCTCGCCCCACCGGAGGCAGGCGACTCGGGGGAACGGCTTCGGAGCGGGCCTCACAGCGCCGGGGTGAGCGGCTCGGCGGGGCGGATGCCGTACGCCCCCCTGATCCTGGCCTCGGCGATGCGGCCCACGGCCTCGGTGAGAATCTGCGGCGGCTGGGTGAAGGGCAGGCGCAACCGGCCCTCCAGGGCTCCCTCCACACCGAACCAGGTGCCCGGAGCGAGCCGTACGCCGTGACAGGCCGCCGCGTCGGCCAGCGGGACGGCCGACGGGCTCGGCAGCCGCACCCAGAGCGAGCCTCCGCCTCTGGGCACGGTGAAGCTCCAGTCGGGCATGTGCTCGGCCAGGGCGGCCACGAGAGTGTCCCTGGAGGCGCCGAGGGTCCGGCGGCGCTCGGCCCTGGTCTCCTCGATGTCCTCGAACAATCTGGTCACGACCAGCTGCTCGAAGAGCGGGCTGGCGATGTCCACGGCCGCGCGGAGCATTGCCAGGCGGCGGACCATGGCGGCGGTGGTGCGGATCCAGCCGATGCGCAGGCCGCCCCACCACAGCTTGGACGCCGACCCGATGCTGATCACCCTCCCGTCGATGTCGAAGGCCGCCAGCGGGGCGGTCCCGGGCACCTCGTCGATGGCCAGCTCGCTCCAGGTCTCGTCCACGATCAGCGTGGTGTCGCGCTGCCTGGCCGCGCCGACCAGACCGGCCCGCGTGGCGTCGTCCATCAGGTGGCCGGTCGGATTCTGGAAGTCGGGGATCACGTAGGCGAGCCGGGCCGCCGACTGGCGCATCGCGCAGGTGAGCAGGTCCAGATGCCAGCCGTCGTCGGGGATGCCGACCGGGACGATCCGGCCGCCGCGCAGCCTGGCGATGTCGATCGTGTGCGGGTAGGTGGGCGACTCCAGCAGCATCGGGTCGCCCGCCGACAGCAGCATCGAGGTCACCAGGTGGATCGCCTGCTGGGCGCCCGTGGTGACCAGGATCTGCTCGGGGCGCGTGGCCAGCCCGCGCCGGGTGTAGCGGCCCGCGATCGCCTGGCGTAGCGGCGCGATCCCGACGGGGTCGTAGCCCATGCTGAGCGCGTAGCGCGGGTAGCGCTCGGTCGCGAAGGCGATCGCCGCGGGAAGCATCGAGGTCGCGAGCGGGGCTGCGCAGTGCAGCGGCAGCAGCCCGTCGTCGCTGGAGGCGATCCACGGGTTGTCCGTGCCCAGCGCGCCGGGTTCGGGAAGCGTGGTCCAGCTCCCCGCGCCCTGTCTGCTCTCCAGGTATCCCCGCTCGCGGAGCCGGTCGTAGGCGGCGGTCACCGTGGTACGGCTGACGCCCAGGGCCTCGGCGAGGTGCCGCTCGGCCGGGACGCGCATCCGCACGGGCAGCCGCCCGTCGAGGATCAGCGACCGCACGGCCTCGGCCAGCGCCCGGTAGTAGGGCCTGGTGTCGGGGTCGATCGCCATGAGGCGGGCGAGCTGGGGTCCGCTGAGGTACCGATCCATGCGGACCAATATAAGGCCACTTTTCGTGATTGGACCTTTTGATATGGCCTCATGGGCCAGACCATTAATGCCATTATGAGCGAAGTTTCCCTCCCTACCCTTGGCACCCTCCCCAACCGGATCCTGCGCCTGTACACCGGACTCGCGCTCTACGGCGTCGGCATCGCCCTGCAGATCGAGTCGCACCTGGGCGGCAGCCCCTGGGACGTGTTCCACCAGGGGTTGTCCATCCACATGGGCCTGTCGGTCGGCACCTGGATCATCCTGGTGGGCGCCCTGGTGATGCTGCTGTGGATCCCGCTCAGGCAGAAACCGGGGATCGGCACCCTCAGCAACCTCATCTTCCTCGGCCTGTTCGCCGACGCCGCCATGTGGCTGGCCCCGACGCCGGACCCGCTGGCCGCCCGCTGGGCCTACCTGCTGCTCGGCGTCGTCGCCACCGGCGCGGCGACCGCCCTGTACATCGGCGCGGGACTCGGCCCGGGCCCGCGCGACGGGCTGATGACCGGCCTCAACCGCCTGGGCCTGTCCATCCGCGCGGCCCGCACGGTCATCGAGGTCACGGTGCTGGCCGTCGGCTGGCTGCTCGGCGGCACCGTGGGGGTCGGCACCGTGGTGTTCGCCCTCGCCATCGGGCCGCTGGCCCAGTTCTTCATGCCCCGGATGCGCCCCAAAGGCTGATGGGCGCCCCGCTGAGGTATTAGCGTCAAGGACATGCGGATCGAAGATTACGCTCTCGTGGGAGACATGCAGTCAGCCGCCCTGATCGGGCGGGACGGCTCCATCGACTGGCTCTGCCTGCCCCGGTTCGACTCCCCGGCATGCTTCGCCGCGCTGCTCGGTGACAAGCAGAACGGGCAGTGGTGGCTCGGCCCCGCCGACACCGGGCGGCCCGCCGCCACCCGGCGGCGCTACAGGGGCGAGTCCCTGGTGCTGGAGAGCGAGTGGGACACCCCCGGCGGCACGGTCCGCGTGATCGACTTCATGCCCGCCCGGCAGGCCAACCCCGATCTGGTCAGGATCGTGGAGGGCGTGTCGGGAACGGTGGAGATGGCCACCGAGATCCGCATCCGCTTCGACTACGGCCGGATCGTGCCCTGGGTACGCCGCACCGACGGCCTGCTGCAGGCCGTCGGCGGCCCCGACTCGACGTGGTTGCGCTCCCCCGTCCCCCTGCAGGGCGGCGACTACGCGCACAGGGCGAGATTCCGGGTCTCCGCCGGCGAGCGCCTGGCCTCCGTGTTCACCTGGCACCCCTCACACGAGCCCAGGCCGGCCGAGATCGACCCCTTCGAGCAGCTTGCCGAGGCCGAGGCGCAGTGGGCCGAGTGGGCGCGGCAGTGCACCTACCAGGGCCCGTGGCGCGAGGCCGTGGTCCGCTCCCTCATCACGCTCAAGGCACTCACCTACGAGCCCACCGGGGGCATCGTCGCCGCCCCCACCACCTCCCTGCCCGAAGACCTCGGCGGGGTCCGCAACTGGGACTACCGCTTCTGCTGGCTGCGCGACGCCACCATGACGCTGGAGGCCCTCGTCGGCGGCGGATACCTGGAGGAGGCCCGCGCCTGGAGAACGTGGCTGCTGCGGGCGATCGCCGGCCGCGCCCAGGACCTGCAGATCATGTACAGCGTGTCGGGGGAACGCCGGCTGACGGAGCTGGAGCTCGACTGGCTGTCCGGCTACGAGGAGTCCCGGCCGGTCCGGATCGGCAACGGCGCGGTCAACCAGCTCCAGCTGGACGTCTACGGGGAGGTGTTGAACGCCCTGTACCTGTCGCGGCTGTCGGGCATAGAGCCGGACACGCGGGCCTGGACCATCCAGCGCGAACTCCTCGGATACGTGGAGGAGAACTGGGACGCACCCGACGAGGGCCTGTGGGAGGTCCGTGGCCCGCGCCGTCACTTCACCCACTCCAAGGTGATGTGCTGGGTCGCCCTCGACCGGGCGATCAAGCAGGCGGAGGACTTCAGCCAGATGGGACCGGTGGAACACTGGAAGGAACTACGTGACCGGATCCACGCCGAGATCTGCGACAAGGGCTTCGACAGCGTGCGCCAGACCTTCACCCAGTCGTACGGCTCGCGCGAGCTGGACGCCGCCCTGCTACTGATCCCGATCCTCGGCTTCCTGCCACCGGACGACCCGCGCGTGATCGGCACGGTGGAGGCGATCCAGAACGAACTGATGGTCGACGGCTTCGTGCTGCGCTATCCGGTGGCCACCGACAACCACGTGGACGGCCTGCCCGGCGGCGAGGGCGCGTTCCTGGCGTGCAGCTTCTGGCTGGCCGAGGCACTGGCGATGATCGGCCGCAAGGACGAGGCCGTCGAGCTGTTCGAGCGCCTGCTGGCGCTGCGCAACGACGTCGGCCTGCTCGCCGAGGAGTACGACCCCCGCTACGGGCGCATGGTCGGCAACTTCCCGCAGGCCTTCAGCCACGTGCCGCTGATCCACACGGCCCGCGCGCTGAGCTGAGCCGATCTCACGGCGCCTCGCCCCGCCGATGCCGTCAGAGCCGGTCGATCCCGTCGTCGGGACGGACCGCCAGGGCGGCGAGAACCCGGGCGAACTCCGGCGGCGGGGCCACCACCAGCCGGGTCTGCCCGTCCTGGCTGGTCAGGTCGGCCCGCACCAGGGTGAGGCGGCCATCGTGCCACCAGTAGACCTGGGGGCTGAGCGCGCCCGCGCCCCGGTCGAACTCCCGCTGGGCGAACAGCCGCATCCGCTCGATCGCACGGACCACGCCGATGCCCTCGACCGGATGGACGACCAGCGTGGCGGGGTCGGGCAGCGCGACGAGCACGCCGTCGGCCGGGACGGCAAGGTAGTCGCCCAGGCGGCGCAGGTGGGCGGCGGCACTCGCGGTGGGGCCGCTCAGCCGCCGGACCGCCACGCCGCCGAGATCGGCCTCGGTGACCGAGAGCGGGTCGTCGCCGCGGGCGTTGTCCACGGCCAGATCCAGTGCCTGGGCGGCGGTGATCGGCCAGCAGCCGGCCTCCTCGGGACGGACCGGCCGCCCGGCGGCGCCGTCCCCGACGACGAGCACCTCGACCAGGTCGGTGCTGAGGTGACGGCCGACCACCCGGGCCGCCCCCAGGTCGTCGTCGGACTGGATCCGGATCCGCAGCAGCGGGCGGACCTCGGCCAGGTCGCAGGCGTCGAACGGCTCGTCCACGGTGGCCAGGGCGTGGGCCAGATGCTCGGAGACGAGCATCGGCCAGTCCTCCCGCGAGCGGCGGCGCGCCTCCGCGTGCAGCCCGGCCAGCCGCACCACGATCCGGCGCGGGCCCGACAGCGTCAGCGTGCCACCGTCGGTGGCGAAGGAGCAGGTGTAACCCAGGGCGCCGGCGACCAGCTCAAGAAGGGAGTCGAGATCCACTTCCTCGATCGGACGCGGCGGCCCATCGGCCCTCCGGTCACGGCGCCGGTTGGCCTGTCGGTTACGATTCCGCCGGAACAGCCTCACGCACGCGTCCCTTCTGCCGGTTTCCTCCTAGGTCCGCACCTAGACTGCCTCCACGGGGTCGATGGTTGAGCCGGTCAGAGAACACGATTCCGCATCAATAACACCAAGTGCCCCTAGCAACACACTGAGCTGCGGGGACCCATGTCCCACCGGAAGCCCGGCGATCACCGGCACCCCGAGCGGCGCGAGCCGTTCCTCCAGCACCGGATAGGGATCACCGCAGTCCTCCCAGGAGCCCAGGACGAACCCCGCCGCGCCGTCCAGCGCCCCCGACCCGAGCAGCTGGGTGAGCATCCGGTCGATCCGGTAAGGCTCCTCGGTGACGTCCTCCAGCAGCACGATCCGCCCGCGCGCCCGCAGCGCGTACGGCGTGCCGCACAGCGCGGCCAGCAGGCTGAGGTTACCCCCGGTGACCGGGGCGACCACCCTGCCCGGAACGATCACCCGGTCACCGATGATCGGTGACGTGCCGCCGAACAGAGCCTCCGTGAAGTGCCCGAAAGAACGCGGCTCGGGCCCCTCGGGATCGCTGACCGTGGCGCAGGCGGGCATGGGCCCGAACCAGGAGGCGACACCCAGCTCGACGGAGAACGCCTGGTGCAGCGCGGTGACATCACTGGAACCGGCCAGCGTCTTGGGCCCGGCGGCCCGCAGCGCGTCCCAGTCGAGCAGGTCCAGGATCCGGGTGGCGCCGTAGCCGCCCCGGGCGCAGATCACCGCGGCCACGGCCGGATCGCACCAGGCCTCCTGCAGATCGGCGGCCCGGTCGGCGTCGGACCCGGCCAGGTAGCGGTCGCGGTCGAGCACATGGGCCCCGGTGGCGACCTTCAACCCCAGACCTTCGAGGACACGGACACCGCGCGCCAGCCGCACCGGATCGGGAGGCCCGCACGGGGCGACCACCGCCACCACGTCACCGGGTCGCAACGGGCGCGGAACGATCAGGCTTTCTGACCGGGCTGGGATGGACGGGGCCGGTTCGTTCACCCCTCAAACGGTGCCACACTGGGCTCACATATGCGACCTCCGCCTCACATCCTCGTGGTCAACGGAATCAAGGTCCGCCAGCCGGTGTTCGTGCTCGCCGCCCCTCACTCCGGCGCGGACCTGCTTGCCCGTGCCCTGAAACGCTCTCCTGGCTTCCACCTCACCATGGGACGCCCGGCCGTGGCCCACGTCGTGTACGCCTTCGCCAGACGCCCGTCCCTCGCCGGCCGGGGCATGGGCGCCACCCGCGTCCTCCGCGACGCCCTGGCAGAGGCCTGGCAGATCCTCCCAGGCGCCTGCCGCGACTGCCCGGCCCCCTGCCGGGAGGCGGGAGGCGTGACCGGAGACGGCCCCTGCGCGACCCCGGGCGCGGTGGCCCGGTTCGGCGACGCCAGTCCCGACCTGCTCTACAGCGCCTCGGTGCTGCTGCAGGCCTTCCCCGACGCCCGGTTCGTCCAGCTCATCAGGGACGGGCGCGACGTGGCCGCCGACATGCTGGCCGACCCGGCCACCCTGGCCTGGTTCAAACCGGTCATGCTCAACGACGAGACGGAGTTTCCCAACCCCTTCTTCGGCGTCAGAGCGGCCGAGCACAGCGACCGCTGGAAGGCCATGCCCACTGCCGGCAAGTGCGCGCTGCGCTGGCGCAGCGCGGTCCGGCTCTCGGCCACCCTGCACAAGGAGCTCCCCCGCGAGCAACTGCTGACCCTGCGCTACGAGGACCTGATCACCTCCCCCGCCCAGGCGCTGGAGGAGCTCTCGGCCTTCCTGGAGACCCGGGTGCCCAAAGTCGCCCTGTACGGCAGGAACGTGCCCAAGGTCGGCGCCTGGCGCACCCGGCTCCGAGGCCAGGACGCCGAACTGGTGGAGAAGGTCGCCCGCGAGGAACTCAGCCGCCTGGGCTACCGGTGACCGGCCCGATCACGACTGCGAACTGAACTGGGTGCGGTAGAGCTCGGCGTAGACCTCACCCCTGGCCAGCAGCTCCTCGTGGCGGCCCCGCTCCACGATGCGGCCGTCCTGCACCACCAGGATCTGGTCCGCCTCGCGGATCGTCGACAGCCGGTGCGCGATGACCAGCGAGGTCCGACCGCTCAGCGCGGTCTTCAGCGCCTGCTGGACCGCGGCCTCGGACTCGGAGTCCAGATGCGCGGTGGCCTCGTCGAGCACGACCACCCGGGGTGCCTTGAGCAGCAGCCTGGCCAGGGCCAGCCGCTGCTTCTCCCCACCCGACAGCCGGTAACCCCGGTCGCCCACCACCGTCTCCAGGCCCTCGGGCAGCTCCTCCACCAGGTGGGCGATCTGCGCGGCGCGCAGCGCGTCCCACATCTCCTCCTCGGTGGCCCCGGGCCGGGCATAGGCGAGGTTGGCGCCGATGGTGTCGTGGAACAGGTGAGCGTCCTGCATGACCACGCCCACGGTGTCACGCAGGGAGTCGAAGGTGGCCTCCCGCACGTCCAGGCCGTTGACCCGGACCGCGCCCTCGTCGACGTCGTAGAGCCGTGAGACCAGACTCGTGATGGTCGTCTTGCCCGCACCGGAGTGGCCCACCAGCGCGATCATCTCGCCCGGGCGGGCGGCGAAGGTGACGCCGCGCAGCACCTCCTGGCCGGGCCCGGTGTCGGGCCGGGCCACCGCCTCCAGCGAGGCCAGCGACACCTCCGAGGCGGCGGGATAGCGGAACCGGACGTCGTCGAACTCCACGGAGGCCGCCCCGTCCGGAACGGCCCGGGCGTCCGGCCTCTCGGCCACCATCGGCTTGAGGTCGAGCACCTCGAAGACCCGGTCGAAGCTGACCAGCGCGGTCATCACATCGACATGCACGTTGGACAGGCTGGTCAGCGGGCCGTACAGGCGCATCAGGAGGGCGGCGAGGGCCACCAGGGTGCCGATCTCGAAGACACCGTCGACGGCCAGCAGCCCGCCCGCGCCGTACACCAGGGCGGTGGCCAGCGCCGCGACCAGACCCAGCGCGACCCGGAACACCGTCCCGTACATCGCGACGGTGACACCGACGTCGCGCACCTGCCCCGCCCTGCCGCCGAAGGCCACGGCCTCCTCGTCGGGCCTGCCGTACAGCTTGGCGACCATGGCACCGGCGACGTTGAACCGCTCGGTCATCATGGAACTCATCTCGGCGTCGAGCTCCATCTGCCGGCGGGTGAGCCCCGACATCTTCCTGCCGACCCACTTGGCGGGGAAGACGAAGATCGGCAGCAGCACGAGGGCGACAAGGGTGATCTGCCAGGACAGCACCAGCATGGCGCCGAGCACCAGGACCAGCATGACCACGTTGGACACGACCGACGACAGCGTGCTGGTCAGCGCCCGCTGCGCGCCGATCACGTCGCTGTTCAGCCGGGAGACCAGGGCACCGGTCTGGGTCCGCATGAAGAACGCCACCGGCATCCGCTGGACATGGTCGAAGACCTCGGTGCGCAGGTTGTAGATCAGGCCCTCGCCGACCCGCGCCGAAAACCAGCGCTGGCCCAAGGTGAGCACCGCGTCCGCCACCGCCAGGACCGCGATGACCACCGCGAGGGTGACCACGAGCCCGGGCCGTTTCGGGATGATCCCGTCGTCGATGATCGCCTTCATCAGCAGCGGGTTGGCGATCACGATGCCCGAGCCGACCACGACGAGCGTCAGGAAGGCCGCGATGTGCCGCGAGAACGGCCGCGCGTATCGCGCGATACGCCGGACCGTGCCCGGCGCCAGACGCTCCTTGGTCACCGAGCTGTCACGCCGTAGCGAGTGCATCGCCTGCGGGCCGAAGCCGCCCGTCATCACCATCTGGCCTCCTTTCCCGGTGGGAGCGCCGGAAAGGACACCTTCATTCCCTTTCCCCGTCAGCTTCCGGCGAACAGGGACTTGATCCGCACGACCTGCTCACGCCGCTCGGCGGCGCACTGCTCCTCCAGAGTGCGCCCGGAGGAGCCCTGAAGCAGCCGCTTGGTCGCCGTCGCCGCGTCCCTCTGGGTGGCCAGCAGCGCGGCGGTCAGATCGGCGACGGCTCCCGCCAGCTCCTCCGGCGCGACGACGAGCTCCGCCAGGCCGATCCTGGCTGCCTCCTCCGCTCCCACGGTGCGGGCCGTGAGGCAGATCTCAACGGCCCGGGACAGGCCCACGAGGTCGACCAGCGGCTTGGTGCCGGTCAGGTCGGGGACCAGCCCGAGCGCGGGTTCCTTCATGCACAGCTTGGCGTCGTCGGCGAGAACCCGCAGGTCGCAGGCGAGCGCAAGCTGGAACCCGGCACCGATCGCGTGCCCCTGCACGGCCGCGACCGAGACGATCTCGGGACGTCGCAACCACAGGAACCCCTGCTGGGCCTGCGCTATCCGCTGCTCGAAGGTCGAGTCGTCAAGTGTCGCGGAGGTCGCGAACGAGCCCTGGCCGGGAACCCCCTCGGGGGTGAACATCCGCAGGTCGATGCCCGCCGAGAAGGACGGCCCCTCACCTCTGATCACGACGACCCTCACCTGCCGCGGCAGGGTGTCACCGATCTGAGCCAGCGCCGACCAGGTCGCGAACGTCTGCGCGTTCCTCCTGTCCGGCCGGTCCAGCGTGATCGTCGCGATCTCACCGTCCACCTCGAAGCGCAGACCGATCTCCTCGAGGGAGATCTTCTCCGCCCTCCCCCCGAACGCCACTTCCGTCATCGCCCGCTCCCAGCTGTCGCCTTGCGTCTCGCCCGAGCCTATCTGCTCTCCAGAATGAGGTTCTATAAGCTCGGGCGAGACGTCGTGGCGCTGGGACGGGCGGCTGCGGACGCGCGTTCCGAGGCGGGTCAGCGCTTTGACTTACCTCGAGTGGCGCCCCCGCGCCCGCGCAGAGTCACACCGGACTCGCTCAGGATGCGGTGGATGAAGCCGTACGACCTGCCGGTCGAAGCCGCCAGCGCCCGGATGCTCTCACCCGCGCTGTAGCGCTTCTTCAGATCGGCGGCCAGTTTGTCGCGATCGGCCCCGGTCACCCGGGTGCCTTTCTTAAGAGTCTCGGCCACGAGTACCTCCTGTAGTGCCAGACTTCCGCAGCGTTACTCACGCCATGATCAGTCATTTCAGCGAGATCGGCTACCTACTCCATGGGAAAAGATCCGTACCCGCTCAAATTAAGATCAGGCAAGTGCCACAAGATCGGAAAATTCATCACTCCATGCATCTTCAACTCCGTCAGGCAGCAAGATCACCCTATCTGGTTGTAGGGCCTCGACAGCACCCTCATCATGCGTTACGAGCACAATAGCCCCAGAATAGGACCTTAGTGCCGAAAGAACCTGCTCCCTGCTCGCCGGATCGAGGTTGTTGGTGGGCTCGTCAAGGAGCAGAACGTTGGCTGCGGACAGCACCAGGGTGGCCAGGGCCAGCCGGGTCTTCTCCCCTCCGGAGAGCACCCCGGCGGGCTTGTCCACGTCGTCTCCGGTGAACAGGAACGAGCCCAGGACCTTGCGGAGCTCGACGTCAGCGAGCATTCCCCCCGCCGAACGCATGTTCTCCAGGACGGTCCGATCCGGGTCGATCGTCTCGTGTTCCTGGGCGTAGTAGCCCAGCTTGAGCCCGTGGCCAGGCTTGACGACCCCGGTGTCGGGCTGCTCGATGCCGCCCAGAATGCGCAGCAGAGTGGTCTTGCCCGCGCCGTTCAGGCCAAGGATGACGACCCTGCTCCCCTTGTCCACGGCCGCGTCCACATCGGTGAAGACCTCCAGCGAGCCGTAGGACTTCGACAGAGCCTCCGCGGCGATCGGGGTGCGCCCGCAGGGCGCGGGCTCGGGGAAACGCAGCCTGGCGACCTTGTCGCTGCGCCGCTCGACCTCCAGGCCGGAGAGCAGCCGCTCGGCGCGGCGCTGCATGTCCTGCGCGGCCTTGGCCTTGGTGGCCTTGGCCCGCATCTTGTCGGCCTGCGACATCAGCACCGAGGCCTGCTTCTCGGCGTTGGCCCGCTCGCGCTTCCTGCGCTTCTCGTCGGTCTCCCGCTGGGCCAGGTAGGTCTTCCAGCCGACGTTGTAGGTGTCGACCGTCGCACGGTTGGCGTCGAGGTGGAGAACCCGGTTTACCGTCGCTTCAAGAAGGCCGACATCATGGCTGATTATGATCAAGCCGCCCTGATGCGATCGTAAAAAATCACGAAGCCACCCGATTGAGTCTGCATCGAGGTGGTTTGTCGGCTCGTCAAGAAGGAGAGTCTCCGCTCCGCTGAAAAGAATGCGTGCCAGCTCCACCCTCCTGCGCTGCCCGCCGGACAGCGTCTCCAGCGGCTGGCCCAGCACCCGGTCGGGCAGACCGAGACTGGAGGCGATCGAGGCCGCCTCCGACTCGGCGGCATACCCGCCCAGCACGTGCAACCGGTCCTCCAGCCGCCCGTAGGCGCGCACCGCGCGGTCCCTCACCCGCACATCCGCGGACGCCATGCCGAGCTCCGCCTCACGCAACTCCCGGAGCACCTCGTCCAGCCCGCGCGCGGACAGGATGCGATCCCGGGCGAGCACCTGCAGGTCACCGGTGCGAGGGTCCTGCGGGAGGTAGCCGACGGCCCCGCTGGTGGAGACGGTGCCGCCCGCCGGCACGCCCTCACCCGCGAGCACCCTGGTCAGCGTGGTCTTACCGGCGCCGTTACGGCCCACAAGCCCGATCTTGTCACCGGGATTGACCCGGAACGACGCGCCCTCGATGAGCAGCCGGGCCCCGGCGCGCAGTTCGATGTCAGAAGCTACGATCATGGTTGGAGAACACTCCCAGACTGGAAATAAACAGGCTCACCTCGCTGTGGCCGAACCCGCCGCACCCTGTCTCCTCCGGCTCTCGGTTCAGCTGTCCCGCCTCATCGGGGCGGCGTCAGTCGGAAGTGTGCATACCGATCAGTGTACGGCGCACCGACGGCCGCTTTCCCCTGATTAACCGGGGTCGATCACTCTGATGCGGACCGCTCGGAACTGGGCCGGGGTGTCCCGGAGCACGACCAGCCGGGGATCGGGGACCGCGAGGAAGGGCCCGGTCTCCAGCGCGAAGATCGGGGTGAGCCTGCGATCAGGCCGCAGGGCGTCCACCGCGCGCCGATCACCCCCCAGGATCACCGCCTCCAACTCGGCCACGTGCGGGCCGAGAATCCGCAGCGCCACCTCGGCCGCCGCGTCGTGCGCCTGGCCGGCCTGCTTCTCCCTACGCCGGGCGAAACGCTGCTGGGACCAGCCGCCCGCCGCACTGCGGCCATGGACCAGCCGCGACCCCACCTTGGAGGAGACAAGCTCGTCACCCTGGAAGATCCCGGCGGCATGACCGCCGAGCCGCACCAGAAACACGCCAACCCGGCGCTCCTGGCGCGCATGGGTGATGAGGCGTGCCAGCGGGCCACCTCCCGAGGAGGTCAGCGGCGGGAACGGCACCTGGCATTCCGCAACGGCACCGTCGGCACCCTGGAGCCGCACCACCTCATCGGCGGCCGTCACGCTCGGCGGGCCGTGCCGCTCGACGAAGCCCTCCACCCAGCGGCCCAGGCGCTCCGGCCCCACCGAGACCCAGCGCCCCCCTCCCTTGGCAGGTCGTGAGCTCATGAGACGGGACACTAGCGGGTGCCACCTCACACCCGCGGACCCTCCGGCCGCCGACTCCAACGAACGGCGAAATATCGGTGAACATCACCGAACGTCGCATATTTAATCACCCAGCGTGGTCCATCATCTGTACGTGGTGAGTCGAACACACCTTCCTACGGCCTCCGCAGCGGCCCCCATGAACATCACACCGATCATCGACCTCGACACGGGGGACGTCATCGCCATCCAAGCGGTCGGCGAGCACCACGGGAACGTCGCCTCCCTCGCCGCCACGCTCCTCGACGCCGCCAGGAGCGAACTCCTGCTCCCGCTGGTGATCGGCCTGCCCGCGGAGGCCGTGATCGGCGGCTCAGCCGCGCTGGCACCACTCCACGAGGCACTGCGCGTGTCAGGACGGCGGCCCCGGGAAGTGATCCTCGTGCTCCGGGGCGGCTTCTCCAGGGCCGAACGCCGAGCCCTGCTCACCGGGCTGGACGGGCTCCGCGCCATCGGCTACCTGATCGCAGTGGGAGACCTGGGAGTGGGCCACATCCCGATGGACCTGCTCACCGACGCGGCACCCTACCTGGCGGTGCTCTCCACCGAACTCATGGCGCGGGTCACCCACGACCCGCGCCGCGCGGCGCTCGCGGAGGCACTGGCCAGGCTCGCCCGAGACGTGGGCGCCCACGTCCTGGCCCCGGGCGTGGCCGAGGAGGGGCAACTCACCGCGGTCCGGAACTGGGGAGTACGGCTGGCACAGGGCCCGCTGCTCGTCCCGGGGCCGTCCGGCCGGATCCACGTACCGCTCCCCTCCTTCGATCAGGAACCGGACCAGATCATGCACGGGCCCCGCGTCCAGGAGTTCCTCATGCCCGCGGCGACCCTCCCCTGCGAAGCGCTCGCCGAGGAGGCGGTCAGAGCCTTCAGCGGCGCGCCCTCCATCACCAGCGTGATCCTGGTGGACGAATACCAGCGTCCGAGGGCCAGCCTCGACCGCAGCCGGTTCCTGCTCTCCATCGCCAGCCGTTTCGGCCACGCCCTGCACGGCAAGAAGCCCGCCGTACGCCTGGCGGAGCCGGCCCGCACGGTCCCCAAGACCACTTCGGCAATCGCCGCCATGCAGCTCGCCGGCCGTGACGCCGACCGCGTCTACGACGATCTGGTGGTCGTGGACGAGTTCGGCCGCTGCATGGGGATCGTCCGGGTGTCCGACCTGATCCGCCAGGTGACCGCCGAGCGCTAGCGATCGCCGGCTGCGGCCTCCTCCGGGATTTCCCATGCACGCAACTTTACGTTGTAGATTTTTAATGAGCGCCCCGGCCCGCCGGCGCCGCCCTGAAGGACAATGCCAAATGGCCATATGCTACGACTTAGGCGTACCTAAGCTGAGTCGATCGGAAGTGGCGTATGGCAGAGGGCAAGCCCACGCGGAAGACGACCCGCGGTGAAGTGCGGCGGGTGGAGCGGCTCACCCCGCACATGATCCGGGTGGTTCTCGGCGGCGACGGGCTCGCGGGGTTCTGCGCGGGCGAGTTCACCGACCACTACGTGAAGCTCCTGTTCCCCCCGCCCGGGGTGACCTATCCGGCGCCGTTCGACCTGGAGGCGATCAAGCGCGATATGCCCCGCGACCAGTGGCCCGCCACCCGGACCTACACCGTCCGCGCGTGGGACCCGGAGGCGGCAGAGCTGACGCTCGACTTCGTCTACCACGGCGACCACGGCCTCGCCGGGCCCTGGGCGGCCCGGGCACGGCCCGGCGACGAGATCCACTTCCTGGGTCCCGGCGGCGCCTACGCACCCGACCCGCAGGCCGACTGGCACCTGCTGGTGGGTGACGAGAGCGCGCTGCCGGCCATCGCCGCGTCCCTGGAGCGCCTGCCGTCCGGCGCCCAGGCCCACGTGTTCCTGGAGGTGGCCGGACCGAGGGAGGAACAGCCGCTCGACTCCCCCGGCGACGCCAAGATCGTATGGGTGCACCGGGGCGAGGCGCCGGTCGGCGAGTCACTGGTCGCGGCCGTACGCGAGCTCGACTTCCCCACGGGCACCCCGCACGCCTTCGTCCACGGGGAGGCCGGCTCCGTCAAGGCCCTCCGCCGTCACCTGCGGACCGAACGCGGCGTCCCGCTGTCGCAGCTGTCCATCTCCGGCTACTGGCGCCTCGGCCGCGACGACGAGGCCTGGCGCGCCTCCAAGAAGGAGTGGAACCGGCAGATCGAGGAGGAGGAGGAGGAGACCGCGGCGCTGTCCTCCTGAGCCGCGGTATCGCCACCCCCGCGCCGGTGCCCGAGGTCAGAGCCAGCCCTGGGCCTGGGCCCGCTGGACGGCCTCGATCCGGTTGCGGGCGCGGGTCTTCTGGATGGCCGAGGACAGGTAGTTGCGGACCGTGCCCTCCGACAGGTGCAGGTGGTCGGCGATGTCACCGACGGTGGAGCCGTCGACCGCGGCCGCCAGGACATCGCGCTCGCGAGGTGACAGGGGGTTGGGACCCGCGCTGAGCGCGACGGCCGCCAGACCGGGGTCGATGACGCGCTCGCCGTCGCGGACCCGGCGGATGGCGGCGGCGAGCTCGCGGGCAGGGCTGTCCTTGACCAGGAACGCCACCGCGCCCGCCTCCATCGCCCGTCGCAGGTAGCCGGGGCGGCCGAAGGTGGTCAGGATCATGATGTGGCAGCCGGGCAGCGCCTCACGGATCCGCGCCCCGGCGGTGATCCCGTCGCCGCCGGGCATCTCGATGTCGAGCAGAGCGACGTCGGGCCGGGTCCTGAGCGCCACGGCGAGCGCCTCCTCCCCCGAAGCCGCCTCCCCCGCCACCTCGATGTCCGGCTCCAGGCCGAGCAGCGAGGCCAGCGCGCCCCGGACCATCGCCTGGTCCTCCACCACCAAAACCCGGATCATGTCCGTGACCCTACGGCCTGCGGGACCGCGACCCTGAGGGCGAAGCCCCTCTCGTACGGCCCGGCGGACACCGTCCCGCCCGCCGCCTCCACCCGCTCGGTCAGCCCGGCCAGCCCGCTGCCCGGCCCGTACGGCGCCGCCCCCCGCCCGTCGTCCACGATCTCCAGGACGGTGACCTCCCCGTCGTGGGTCACCTCGATCTCGCACCGGGTCGCCCCCGCGTGCCGTATGACGTTGGTGGTCCCCTCGCGCACCGCCCAGCCGAGCAGGCCGTCCAGCGCGTCGGGCAGCGGGGTCCCCGCGAGCCGGATCGTCACCCGTGTCCCCGCCGCCTCCAGCGCGGCGCGGGCGCCGTCCAGCTCGTCCGACAGGCCGCGGTGCCGGTAGCCGCTGACGGCGTCGCGTACCTCGACCAGTGCCTGCCTGGCCACCGATTCGATGTCGCGGAGCTCCGCCGTGGCCCGCTCCGAGCCGTTCTCGGCCAGCCGCCCGGCCAGCTCGCTCTTCAGCACGATCAGCGACAGGCTGTGGCCGAGCAGGTCGTGCAGGTCCCGGGCGATCCGCAGCCGTTCCTCGCTCGCGGCCAGCCGCGCCACCTCGCCCTGCGCCCGGCGGAGCTGGACCACCAGCAGCCGGGTGTTGCGCACGCTCATGAACAGGACGCCGAGGGTGACGACCTGCAGGAGCAGCACCACGGTGGTGGCGGGGTCGTTCTCCTCCAGCAGGCCGACCAGCACGACGACGCCGCCCATTGCCAGCATGCCGGGCAGCGCCAGCGAGGGGCGCAGCGCCATGCTGTAGACGACGGTCGTGTAGATCGGCAGGGTCAGCCAGCCGCCGCCGAAGAGGAACGGCAGGCCGGCGGTCAGGAGCGTGATGCCGACGAGGAGACCGCGGGTCAGCGGGGTCAGCTCGCCGGACTCCCGCGGCATCAGCGCGGTGGCCAGGAAACAGGCGAGGTAGGCGACCAGCCCGAGGGCGCCCCACACGGCCCTCGCGCCGGTCACCTCGCCGTTGACGATGTCCAGAACCGGGAAGCACAGGTACACCAGGCCGATGGACATCCCCGCCAACCGCCGTCGGCGGGACGGCCGCTCACCGGCTCCCGTCCCACCGAAGGTGAAGATCGATTCGATCTTCATGCCCGTACGGTGGCCCGCCTGTAGGCGAACACCGCGATCACGCCCAGCGCGACCGCCCAGGCGCCGACGGTCAGGACACCCGAGAGCGGCGCGCCGTGCCCGGCGACGATGCTCTGCCCCATGTCGGCGTAGTTGAAGGACGGCATCGCGTGCGCGATGGCCTTCATCGCCGAAGGCATCGTCTCCACCGGGAACCACAGACCGCCCAGGATCGCCAGCACGAACATCCCGATCATCGCCACGGGCTGCGCGGTGTCGGGAGGCAGCAGCGACCCGATGGTGAGCCCCAGTGCGGCGAACGGGATGACTCCCACCCACATCGTCAGGATCAGCCCGGCCCACTGCCCCGGAGGGAGTGAGACGCCCTGGAAGAGCACGGCGGCGGCGCAGACGAACAGGATGGCGGGGAGCACCAGCAGCAGCGAGGTGACCAGCTTCGTCATGATGATCGTCAAGTTGGAGAGCGGGGTGATCTGCAGCTGACGGAGCCAGCCGCTCTGCCGCTCCTGCGCCCACGGTACGGCGGTGCTCATCATCGAGGCCGCCAGCGCGCCGTACGCACTCATCGAGACCATGATGACGATGTTCGCCCGCACTCCGTCGGGGCCGGTCTCGTTGCCGTAGACGCTGCAGAAGAGGAGGTAGAACGCGACGGGGAAGGCCACCACGAAGATGACGTAACGCATGTTGCGCAGCATCCGCAGCGCCTCGATCTTGATGTAGTTGAGCATCATGGCTCCTGGGTGAGGGCGAGGAAGGCGTCTTCGAGGTCGGCGCCGGTGATGCGCAGGTCGCGGATGTCCAACGAGGTGCCCCGGTAGAGGGCGGCCACCGTGGCGTCGGGGTCGGCGGTACGCAGCGTGGCGACGCCCTCCTGGAACTTCACGGCGGTGACCCCGGGCAGCGCGTCCAGTCCGGCGGTGGACTGCCCGTCCAGGGTGAAGCGGACCTCCTGGCCGCCTGCTCCCGCCTTGATCTGCGCGGCGGTGCCGTCGGCCACGACGCGGCCCCGGGCGATCACGACGACCCGGTCGGAGTTCTCGTCGGCCTCCTCAAGGTAGTGGGTGGCGAACAGCACGGTCCGCCCCCCTTCCGCGTAGGCGCGCATGCTCTCCCAGAACCGCAGCCGCGACTCCACGTCCATGGCCGCGGTGGGCTCGTCCAGGACCAGCAGCCGGGGCGCGCCGGCGATGGACAGGGCGAACCTGACCCGCTGGGCCTGGCCGCCGGACAGCCTGTTGGCGCGCCGCTTCACCAGGTCGGTGAGGTCGGCCATCTTCAGGATCTCGTCGAGGCCGAGCGGCTCGGGGTAGAGCCGCCGGACGAAGTCCACCAGCTCCCGGACGGTGAGCTCGGGGATAAGCTCGCCGCTCTGCAGCATGGCGCCGACCTCCCCCCGGGCCACCGCCTCGTCCGGGGACCGGCCGAGGACTTCGATCCCGCCCCGGGTCGGGCGGAGCAGGCCGAGCAGCATGTTGATCGAAGTGGACTTGCCGGCCCCGTTGGGGCCGAGCAGGGCGACGGTCTTGCCGGCCTCGACGGTGAGGTCCAGCCCGTCGACGGCGAGTACGTTCCCGTAGCTCTTGCTCACGTCGTTGAAGGCGATGGCGTACATGTCCCCAACGCTAGAAGCGCTCCCGCGTGATCGTCAGTGCCTGCCGTCCAGGCTTGGCGGTGACATTTGTCAGACGCGCCGGGCGGCCGGGCTTACTGTTCGCCGCCGGCTACGGGCGTGCCGCGCGGGTGGCCGGCCGTCGCGCGGCAGCCGGTTTTCTCGATCACCCTGGTTGCTAAGATTGGCAATTGCGTAAGGCGATGAGGTCCGGAATGGGCATCGGCCCCCAGGGTCACGACAGGGAGGATGCCGCGGTGAGCAGGCCGCTGTGCCAGTTGAAGGCGGAGTTCTTCAAGGCGCTGGGGCACCCTTCGCGCATCCGGGTGCTGGAGCTGCTCAGCGAGCGCGACCATTCGGTCGCGGAGATGCTGCCCGAGGTGGGCATCGAGCCGGCGCACCTGTCGCAGCAGCTGGCGGTGCTCCGCCGCGCCAACCTCGTGGTGTCGCGCAAGGAGGGCTCCGGCGTGTACTACTCGCTCACCAGCCCCGACATCGCCGAGCTTCTGAGGATGGCGCGGTCGATTCTCACCGGCGTGCTCTCGGGTCAGGCCGAACTCCTGGAAGACCTCCGGGCCTCGGCGCGCGAGGACGGGGCGGACGCGCCGACCAGGTGAGATGGGCGCGGTGCCGCGTGAGGCACGGACCGTGCCCGGAGTCGCTAGCCGAGGTCCATCGCCATGACAATGCCGAGGCCGACGACATGGATCAACACGACGAGCGTGATGAGGAAGACGAAGACGAACTTCGCGGGTCCGTGCTCGAAATGCTTGCCGTCCCGGAGCGGGGGTCTCTGCGCCTGACGGTCCGCGATCCGCTCTTCGAGGGTCTTTCTCTTCTGGTCAGCCATTCCGGTTCCTGTGGTGGGAGGAGTGGTCATCCATCATGGGCACGGCGCACAGGCGTCCCATCCGAGCAGCGGGGAGGCGATCCGCTGAACCGGGCACGCAGTCGCAGCCCGCACCGGCCACCGTCACCTACGGGTCTCCGCACGCAACTCGGCCAGCAGCTCACCCTGGCCTGCCAGCAACTCGGTCAAAATCCACCGTGCGGCAACCATCAGCTCGGCCACATCGGGGATGGACAGGGCGTACACGACGGTGGGCCCCTCGCGGGTGGCGGTCACGATACCGGCGCGGCGCAACACCGCCAGTTGCTGGGAGAGGCTGGAGGCTTCGACGTCGATCGCGCTCAGCAGGTCCCGGACCGGCAGAGGACCGTCCTGCAGCAGTTCGAGCACTCGGACCCGGACCGGATGTCCGAGCGTGCGGAAGAACTCGGCCTTGGCCTGGTACAGGGGCACCGGCATGGTCAGGCCGCCCCGTCTGCGGGTGCGTCGCCCGTGTATCGCACGTCAACGCCATGCTGCTCGGCTATGCGCAGCAGGTTCTCCAGCCGTCCGGACAGCACCTCGACAGCGTGGTCGTCGAAAGCCTGCCGCATACGCCGCAGTTCGACGATGACCTCGTCGACGCGTGCCCGTAGCTCGGTGGCGAACTCGCTCATGCCCCTCACCTCCCGTCAGTTCGACCAGCACCCATCGCCTGTACGGTGAGCACAGAAACTTATGATGTAGCAAATTGCATAATTGTTCAAATCGTAAGGACTCTCGGTAGAATGCCAGCGGAAGCCCGTTCCGGATGTCGCCCCACCGATCCAGATCGGGTCAGGATGGGGGGCATCTCCAAGCGTGGCTACTATCCGGCAAGGCTTGATATAGCGTGTCAAGTCATGCCAATGCGATGAAGCACAGGGACCAGAGGCCGGGGACGGCCTACAAGAGGGAGTACAGCCAATGGGGCGGGGTCGAGCCAAGGCGAAGCAGACGAAGGTGGCCCGTGAGCTGAAGTACGGCAGCCACGACATCGATCTCGCGCGGTTGCGCAAGGAACTCGGTGCCGGTGACCGTTCCGCGCCGAACGACGAAGTTGACATTCCCGCCGACGAGCCGGCCGACCGTTAGACCCGAGAGGGGACGCACTCACCGCTCCGGCGCGTGACTCCGGTCGCGCCCGGCCTCCTTCTCGTGGAGACGGCCGGCGATGTCCAGCCGGCTCCCGGCCCGGCGGCCTGATGATCGAGGTGGCCCCGCCCCGGACGACCGGGGCGGGGCGGCCACTCAGAGGCGGCAGGCGAAGATGGCGGTGACCAGGATGGCCTTCGCCCCGATCTCCCAGAGCTGGTCCATCACCTGCTGGTGCCCCTTACGCGGCACCATGGCGCGGACCGCGACCCAGCCCTCCCGGTGCAACGGGGAGACCGTGGGACCCTCCATGCCCGGGGTGAGGGCGATGGCCTCATCGATCCGCTCGGCCCGGATGTCGTAGTCCATCATCACGTAGTCTCGCGCCACCAGCACGCCCTGCAGGCGGCGGCTGAGCTGCCGCACCCCCGGGGTCTCGGTGGCGCCGATCCGCTTGATCAGCACGGCCTCGGAGCGGGTGATCGGCTCACCGAACACCTCCAGGCCGATGTTGCGCAGCGTGGTGCCGGTCTCCACGACGTCGGCCACGGCGTCGGCCACGCCCAGCCGGATGGCGGTCTCGACCGCGCCGTCCAGCTTGATCACCCGGGCCTCGACGTCCTGCTCGGCGAGGTAGGCGTTCAGCAGCCCGGCATAGGCGGTGGCGACGCGCCTGCCCTTGAGATCCGTGACAGAGGTGAACTGGCCCGGGTTGGCGGCGAAGCGGAAGGTGGACCTGCCGAAACCGAGCGGCATGATCTCCTCGACCTGCGCGCCGGAGTCGTGGAGCATGTCGCGGCCGGTGATCCCGGCGTCCAGGGTGCCCTCGCCGACGTAGACGGCGATGTCCTTGGGACGCAGGAAGAACAGCTCGCAGGAGTTGTCGGGGTCGACGACCACGAGCTCCTTGCTGTCCTTGCGCGGACGGTATCCGGCTTCCTTGAGTATCGTCTGGGCGGCCTCGGTGAGGGCGCCCTTGTTGGGAACGGCGAGACGCAGCATGGCGTGGAGCTCCTTACATGGATGTCGGTTTCTACGAGGCTGAAGCCGGGCTCACCGGCTCACAGATGCTTGTAGACCTCGTCCAGCCCGATCCCTTTCGCGATCATGAGAACCTGCACGTGGTAGAGGAGCTGGGAGATCTCCTCCGCGGCCCGCTCGTTCGACTCGTGCTCGGCCGCCATCCAGCTCTCGGCGGCCTCCTCCACGACCTTCTTTCCGATGGCATGGACCCCGGCGTCCAGCGCGACCACGGTCCCCGAGCCCTCGGGCCGGGTACGCGCCTTGTCGGACAGCTCGGCGTACAGCTCTTCGAAGGTCTTCATGATCTCTCTCGGCGTCGTCGGATGTGCCCTCCCAGCCTAATGGGCCTCCGGGCCCGCATGTGTGCACGTCCACCGTCTGGACGGGGTACGGTGATCCGCCGGTCATCGACCTGCCTGACGAAGTGGCCGGGCTCGGCCTCCACCAGGGCGGAGGGACCCTGCGGCCCGTCGTCCGCGGAAACGGCGGGCGCGCCGTCCCACTTGGCGCTGAGCTGCGGCACCGAGGCGAGCAACCTGACCGTGTAGGGGTGCAGGGGGGCGCCGAACACCTTGTCCGTGGAGCCCGCCTCCACCACCTGCCCCCGGTACAGGACCACGGTCTGCTCGCTGATGTAGTTTCCCAGCGAGAGGTCGTGGGTGACGAACAGCACGCCGAGACCGCGCGACTTCAGGTCGGCGAGCAGGTTGAGCACGTCGATCCGGGTGGAGGCGTCGAGCATGCTGGTGATCTCGTCGGCGACCAGGAACCTGAGGTCGAGCAGGAGCGCCCTGGCGATCAGCAGACGCTGTAGCTGACCGCCGCTGAGCTGGTGCGGGTATTTACCGAGGACCTGGCCGGGGTTGAGCCTGACGTCCTTGAGTGATTCCTCGATCCTGCCGTCCCACTCCGTGGCGGCGACCCCGGGGAAATACTCATCCTTGATCATCCGTAGCACGCGGTCGGCTTTGAATACCGGGTTGTAACAGCTGAACGGGTCCTGGAAGACGCCCTGCACGTGGCGGTAGTAAGCCTTGCCCGGCTTCGCGGGAGCCCCGTCGAGGGTGATCGAACCTCCCGACGGGGACAGCAGCCCGAGGACCATCTTGCCGATGGTGGTCTTGCCGCTGCCGCTCTCGCCGATGAGGGAGACCACCTCACCGGGCCGCAGGGCGAGGCTCACATCGTCGACGGCGGTCAGGGTCCTCCCGCCGAAAGCGCCCACCTTGTAGGTCTTGGTGACTCCGTCGAGTTTCAGCATCAGACCTTCCAGCAGGCGACGTGGTGGCCGGGGTCGACCTCGACCACCGGGGGCTCCTCGGCGCACCTGTCGAACGCCAGGGGACAGCGGTCCCTGAACCGGCACCCGGTGGGCGGGTCCAGCAGGGAGGGCGGCTCGCCGGGGATGCCGGAGAGCCGTCGGTCGGCGTACCGGACGCCGACCTCGGGCAGCGAGGAGATCAGCAGCCGGGTGTAGGGGTGGCGCGGCTCGGTGACGATCACGCCCGCCGGGGCCTTCTCCGCGAGCTTTCCGGCGTACATGACCATGATCGTGTCAGCGATCTGGTAGGTCAGCGAGATGTCGTGGGTGATGAAGATCATGCTGCGCACGAAGCCCCGGTCCCGGAACTCCACGAGCGTCCTGGCCACGGCCTGCTGGGTCGACACGTCGAGCGCGGAGGTGATCTCGTCGGCGATGAGCAGGGAGGGGTCGAGCAGGGTGGAGATGACCATCACCATGCGCTGCTTCATACCGCCGGACAGCTCGATCGGATACCGCTGCAGGACCTCGACCGGCAGCTCGACCAGGGCCAGGCGGCGCACCAGCTCGTCGGTGTCCAGGCGCTCCCCCCGGGAGCTGAGCAGCTCGGCGACCATCCTGCCGATCTTGCGGGTGGGGTTCATGGCGCTCATGGAGTACTGCGGGATGATGGACACCTCCCTGAAGCGGAAGCGGTTCATCCGGTGATCGTCCCCGATCGGCAGCTCCTCACCGTCGAGTTCGGCGGTGCCTCCGGCCAGCCGCATCCGGCCGTCCATCCTGATCAGGCTCTTGCCGAGGGTGGTCTTGCCGCAGCCGGACTCCCCCGCCAGCCCGAGGATCTCCCCGTCTCCGACGTCGAAGGTGACGCCGTCGAGCGCCTTCACCTCTCCGCGCAGAGTCCTGTAATGGACCCGCAGGTCCTTCACGCTCAGGGTCACGAGACCTCCATCAGGCGGACCCGCAGGTCGTTCACACTCGGGGTCATGCCGTCCGCGCGCGGGTCGGTCCCCCGCGACATCACGAGGCCTCCCTCTGGTCGCCCCGGCCTCCTGTCTGGCTTGTCCACTACAGCTCCCGCAGTTTCGGGTTGAACACCTCGTCCAGGCCGACGTTCATGACGTAGAGAGCACCGACGATGGCGGTGATTCCGGCCCCCGGTGGTACGAACCACCACCACAGGCCCAGATGGAGCGCGCTCCAGCGGGCCGCGTTGTTGAGCATCAGGCCGAGCGAGACGCCCTGGCTCGGTCCGAGCCCGATGAAGTCGAGCGAGGCGGCGATCAGGATCGATCCGCCGAACAGCAGGATGAACGTCATGAACAGGTAGGAGCTCATGTTGGGCGCGATCTCCCTGGAAATGATCTTCCAGGTGCGCACGCCGCTCAGCCGGGCCAGGTCCACGAAATCCCGCGAGCGCAGCGAGAAGGTCTGGGCCCTGATGGCCCTGGCCGCCCAGGGCCAGGAGGTGAGCCCGATGAAGAGCGCCTGCACGCCGACGCTGCGGATCCCCAGATAGGCGTTGATGATCAGGAGTACCGCCAGCGCGGGCAGGACCAGGATGATGTTGGTGAGCATGTTCAGCACCTCGTCGACCAGCCCGCCCCGGTAACCGGCGGTGAAGCCGATCACCATGCCGATGAACGCGGCCAGCCCGCCGCCGAGCACCCCCACCAGGAAGGTGGCCTGCAGGCCGTACACGAACTGGGCGAAGATGTCCTGGCCGAACATGGTGGTGCCGAACCAGTGCTCGCCCGAGGGCGCTGCGGCGGGGAGGCCGACGTAGGCGTTCGGATCACCCTGGGTCAGCAGCGGGCCGAAGACGGCCAGAACGAGCAGCGGGAGCAGTACGGCCAGTCCGGCGAGGAGCTTGCCGTTGCGGACCGCGAAGTACAGGGCCTCGCGACGCCTCGCGGGAATGCCCTCGGAGCGCTTCACGGGGATGGCCGTCATGCCGCCTCGCCTCCCATTCCCGCCCTGGTCCGCGGATCGACCAGGACGTAGACGACGTCGATGATGAAGTTGGCGACCAGCACGCCCACCACGATGAACAGGAAGGCCCCCTGCAGCAGGAAGAAGTCCTGGTTCTGGATCGCCTGGAGGATGAGATGGCCGAGCCCCGGATAGGAGAACACGATCTCGGTGACCAGGGCGCCCGCCACGAGCACCCCGAGCTGCAGGGCCAGCCCGGTGATCTGCGGCAGCACGGCGTTCCTGAACGCGTAGCGCCGGATCAGCCGCTGGGGCGCCCCGAGCGAGGCCAGGTAGGTGGAGTAGTCGGCCTCCAGCTCATAAATGATCATGTTGCGCATGCCGATCGCCCATCCGCCGAACGCGACGAGGAAGAGCGAGGCGAACGGCAGGAACCAGTGGAACGCCAGGTCGCCGACGAACTCCCAGGACCAGTTCGGCCGCATGGCGAAGCTGTAGCCGCCGGAGACGGGGAAGACACCCGCGACGATGCCCAGCCCCCAGGCCAGCAGGATGGCCAGCCACATGTAGGGGGTCGCGGTGAGCACGTAGCCGATGGGCAGCGCCGTGTTGTCCAGCCACCTACGCCTGGCCGCGAACGCGCCGAACCTGTTGCCCGCCCACCAGCTGAGCAGGATGGCCGGGATGAGCAGGGCCAGCGTGTACGGCACGGCCCGCACGATGACGTCGGTCACGGGCGTGGGGAACAGCCAGATGCTGATCCCGAGGTCACCCTGGAACAGCGCGGCCCAGAAGTTGCCGTACTGCCGCCAGAGCGGCAGGTCGAGCCCGAACAGGCTGGTGTAGTGCGCGCGCATGGCCTCCACGGCGTCAGGCTGTGAGACGTTGGCCCTGGCGAGCATGCTCTGCACGGGGTCGCCCGGCATGAAGCGCGGGATCATCCAGTTGATCGTGACGGCCATGATGAAGGTGAGCCCGTAGACGAGCAGCTTCCTGCCGAAATAGCGTCGCAAGCGATCCTCCCGAATCGGCGAGATGAACCCCCTTCCCCTCTCTGGTGGCCCGCGAGGGCCTCCGTAGCTCCTCGCGGACACGCCCGAGAGGGGGAGGGGGGCGGGATCGCCGGTCAGCCGCCGGCCGGCTTGAGCTCGGTGAGGGTCAGGACGCCACCCAACTCAAGCCAGTTGCGCCACATGGTCGGCGGGGACTTGGGGGTGCCGGGTGCCGAGGAGGGCCAGTTCGTCCAGACCGCGTTGCTGGTCTGCGCCCACAGGCCGTTGTACCAGAGCGGGATCACCGGCATGTCGTCCAGCTGGATCTTCTGGATCTCCGAGGCGACCTGCTTCATCCCCTCGACGTCATCGATCTTCTTGCCGTCGAGCTCGGCGACGAGGTCCCAGGCCTTCTCGTTCTCGTAGCGGCCGAAGTTGACGGTGTTCTGCAGCTTGTTGACCGGCAGCTGGAAGATGTAGTCGTAGTACATCCAGGGGGTGTTGGACAGCTGCCGCTCGTTGTTGATCAGCAGGTCGAACTTGCCGGACCCGCGCTGATCGACCAGGGCGCCGTAGTCGGGGAACTCGGCGGTGAGGTCGATGCCCGCGGCCTTGGCGCCCTCCGCGATGACCCGGCTCGCCTCCATCCAGTCGGTCCACCCGGCCGGGACAATGATCTTCAGTGAGGCCTTGGAGCCGTCCTTGTTCTCCACGAACCCGTCACCGTCGGTGTCCTTGTACCCGGCGTCCGCCAGGAGCTTCCTGGCCTTCTTGGTGTCGAAGGAGAAGCCCTTCTCGGCGACCACGGTCTGGTCGACGTACTTGTCCCACTGGGGCAGCAGGCCCGTGGGGCCGGCCGCCTTGACCAGGTTGCCGTAGACGCCCTCGACGATCTTCTTGGTGTCGATGGAACTGGCGACCGCCTTGCGGAAGGCGGGGTCGTCCATCGGCTTCTTCTTGGTGTTGAGGACCAGGAAGGCCGTGTTGGCCGACAGCATGTAGGGCGGTTCGGAATAGTAGGTCTGGATGCCGAAGTCGCCCTTGACCAGGTTGGCCACACCGGGCAGGAAGTTGTTGCTGAGGTCCAGGCCCTTCTGCAGCAGCAGGCCCATCGCCACCTCGTTGCTGGAGTTGACGATGTCGACGACGTACTTGGGCTTGACGTCCTTGCCCAGCGCCGCCGTGGCCCACCACCCGTCGCGCTTGACCCAGGCCATCCGGTCCTGGTCGTGGCTGTGGTAGGCGTACGGTCCGGTGCCGACCGGCTTGTCGTTGGTCCCGTTCATCACCTCTTCCTCCGAGCGCCCCTCCCAGAGGTGCTTGGGGACGATCGCGTTGTTGTAGACCCAGTTGGCCCACTGCTGGTGGTTGGCCTTGGAGAAGGTGAACGTCACCGTCTGGTCGTCGGTCGCCTCCGCCTTCTCCAGCCAGGTCCACAGGTTGGCGTAGGGAACCGTCTTCATCTTGCCGAGCTCGACCGTGAAGACCACGTCGGCGGCGGTGAAGGGCTTGCCGTCGGCCCAGGTGACGCCCTTGCGGAGCTTGAGCTCGTAGGTCCTGTCGCCGGTCCAGGTGCCGCTCTCCGCCAGCCAGGGCGTGAACGTGTCCGTCTGGGGGTCGTACAGGAAGAGCGTCTCGTAGACGAGCCCCTTGGTCCCGGTGGCCGAGTCCCAGGTCCGCAGGGGGTTCCAGTTGGCCGGCGGACCCCACTGGGTGCCGCTGGTGTAGAGGGTCTCGTTGCGCGGAAAGGAGCCGTCGGCCGCGGAGGCCGGGGCCGAGCCGCCCGAGGCCTGCGGTGGCGAGCTGGGGGCGGACGGCTGTGTGGAGCCCCCCGTGCAGCCTGCCGCGAGCAGGCAGGTCACCGCGCCAAGGGCCAGGAACCGCCATCGAGTCCGCATCGTTTATTCTCCTCTACAGCATGGGAGCGCTCCCACTCGACTTCCGCGCAACCGCATGCGATTACTGAACCGGATAAGTATCGTGACCGTAAAGTCCATATGTCTAACGTGTCAATAGTTGACTGGACCGGTTCAGTTGCCATCGGGGTAATCAGCGGAGAAAGACCCTGACAGAACCGGCGGCCGCGGAGGTCACCGGGCGGCCCTGAGTCTCCACGCCCCCAACAGGCAGCCGAGCGTGCCGGAGAGACCGGGGCCCGGGCACGGCGAAGGGGCCGGTACGGCGACTGCCGTACCGGCCCCTTCGGATTTCTCAGCTTCGATCAGTCTCGGCGGACCACGGCCCGATCAGCCACCGTGGTGGCCCTCCGGGTGCCCGCCGTGACGGTCAGCGGCCGTAACGACCGGTGGTGTGATCGCCGCGGCCACCGCGGAAGCCCGCGCCACGCGAGCCGCCGCGGTTGTCACCGCGGCTGTCGGAACGGCCCTCGGCCCGGAACGGCTCGCCGCTGCGGAACGGCTCACGCCGCTCACCGCCGCGGTATCCGCCGCCGGTGGAACGCTCACCGCGGAAGGGCTCACGGTCGCCTGCGGGGCGGTCGCCACGGTAGCCACCACCGCTGGGACGGTCACCGCGGTAGCCACCGCTGGGACGCTCGGAACGGTACTGGCCGCGCACGTCGCTCACGCTGCCGTTGTTGCCGCGCTCGCCACCGCGACTGTCGTCACCGTAGGAGCGCTCGCGGGGCTGGTGGCCCTCGCCGCCGTGGCCGGGACGGTCACGGAACCGGCGCGGGCCACGGCCGCCACCGTTGCCGAAGCCGCGACGCTCCCGCTGCTTGGGGGCCGGAGCCGAGGGCTCCCAGACCGGGATCGGCTCACCGCTGGGCCTGCGCGCACCGGCGACCTCCTCCAGGCGCGGATGCCCTGGGGTGGCCTTGAGGCGGAAGGGCTTGATGCCCGCGCGACGGGTCATCGCGTCGGTGGACCGGCGCTCGTTGGGGAGCACCAGCGTCATGACGGTGCCCTTCTCCCCGGCGCGAGCGGTACGGCCGCCGCGGTGCAGGTAGCTCTTGTGGTCCTGCGGCGGGTCGACGTGCAGCACGAGGCTGATGTTGTCGACGTGGATGCCGCGGGCCGCGACGTCGGTGCAGACCAGAACGTTGATCGCACCTTCCTTGAACTCGGCCAGGATGCGGGTGCGCTGGTTCTGGCGCTTGCCGCCGTGCAGGCCGCCCGCCTTGATGCCGACCTGGGCGAGCTGCTTGCACAGCCGGTCGACTCCGTGCTGGGTGCGCACGAAGATGATGGTGCGGCCCTCGCGGTTGGCGATCTCCGCGGTCACCGGGAACTTGTCGTCGCGGTGCACCTCGAGCACGTGGTGCTCCATGGTGTCCACCGAGGACGCGGCCGGGGCCATGGAGTGGGTCACCGGGTTGGTGAGGAAGCGGCGGACCAGCTTGTCCACGTCGCCGTCGAGGGTGGCGGAGAACAGCAGGCGCTGGCTGTCGGCCGGGGTCTGCTGCAGGATCGCGCTGACGACCGGGAAGAAGCCGAGGTCGCACATGTGGTCGGCCTCGTCCAGGATGGTCACCTGGACCTGGTCCAGCGTGCACTCGCCCTGCTGGATCAGGTCGGTCAGCCGGCCGGGCGTGGCCACGACGACTTCGACGCCGCGACGCAGCGCCTCGATCTGGCGGCCCATGGACATGCCGCCGACGACGGTCTTCATCCGCAGGGACAGTCCCCGGCCGAGCGGCTCGAGCGCGTCGGTCACCTGCATGGCCAGCTCGCGGGTCGGCACCAGCACGACGGCGAGGGGGTGGCCCGGGCGGGCCTTGCTCCCGGCGATGCGGGCCATCATGGGCAGGCCGAAGGCCAGCGTCTTGCCGGAGCCGGTCTGGCCTCGGCCCAGAACGTCGTTGCCGGCCAGGATGTCGGGGATCGTCGCCCGCTGGATGGGGAAGGGGCTGTCGATGCCCTGGCGGGAAAGCCCGGTCACCAGGGGCTTCGGCAGGCCGAGGAGGATGAACTCGGACGGCCCGGCGGGAACCTCGGGGATGTCGGTGATTTCGGGCAGGGCAGCGTCAAGCATGGTCACGAAGATTCGTGCCTTTCGATAGAAGAACGGGGCACGTCACTTCTGCGAAAGGACGAGCCTGGAGCGCGCGGCCTGAGGCCGCGCTTGATCAACGCCCGCATTCGGGGCGGTAGTGCGGTGCAAGTCGAGGCGCACCGCACGGGGCGGGTCTAGCTTACCCGCACGCAGTCAAACCACGATCAAGCATACCCGGCCTTCGCAGCGCCAGGTGTTCCGGGGCGTCCGACATCATGCGGACGCTTGCCCGTTGTTGGAGCCAACGCTCCGAGCCGGGCTTTTCTTCCCGGCATGGGGCATCCTCTCACACAATCCGGTACGGCCCACACCTCGGGAGGTGCGAACCGTACCAGAACGGGGATCAGACGTTGAAACCGAGCATCCGCAGCTGCTCACGCCCGTCATCGGTGATCTTGTCCGGGCCCCACGGCGGAAGCCAGACCCAGTTGATCTTCACATCGGAGACCATGCCCTCCAGGGCTGAGTGCGCCTGGTCCTCGATGACGTCGGTCAGCGGGCAGGCCGCGCTGGTCAGCGTCATGTCGATGGTCGCGATCGGAGGGGTACCGGCCTCCGCGGCGTCGAGGTTGACCCCGTAGATCAGACCGAGGTCGACGACGTTGATGCCGAGCTCGGGGTCCACGACGTCCTTGAGCGCCTCCATGACCTCGTCAAGGGTCGTCTCCCCGTCATACGCCGCCGTCGGCGTCTCAACAGGCTTGCTCATGCAGAACTCCTCACAACCGCGTCCTTGTATGCCATCCAGGCCAGCAGCGCGCACTTCACCCGGGCCGGGAACTTGGCGACCCCGGCGAACGCCACCGCGTCCCCCAGCACGTCCTCGTCCGCCTCGACCTGACCCCTGCTCTGCAGGAGCCGGGTGAACTCCTCCACCACGGCGAGCGTCTCGTCCACGGTCGAGCCGGCGGCCAGCTCGTACAGCACCGAGGCGGCGGCCTGGCTGATCGAGCAGCCCTGGCCGTCGTAGGAGACGTCCTCGACCTTGCCGCCGTCGCCCAGCTTCACGCGCATGGTGATCTCGTCGCCACACGTGGGGTTCACGTGATGGACCTCGGCGTCGTAGGGGTCGCGTAGACCACGTCCCTGCGGATGCTTGTAGTGCTCCAGGATCAGCTCCTGGTACATGGACTCGGCGATCATCTCAACTGCTCCGGCATGGCTAGGCGAACACCTTCTGCACGTGGTGAAGGCCGCGAACCAGGGCGTCGATCTCGGCCGGGGTGTTGTAAAGGTAGAAGGACGCCCGCGTGGTGGCGGGGATCCCGAACCTCAGGTGCAGCGGACGGGCGCAGTGATGCCCCACGCGCACCGCCACCCCAAAGTTGTCATCCAGGATCTGCCCAACATCGTGCGGGTGAATCCCCTGGAGGGTGAACGACACCGTGCCGCCGCGCTGGTCGAGGTTGGCCGGGCCGATCACCCTCAGGCCCGGGATCTCTCCCAGCGCACCGAGCGCGTAGCCGGTGAGCTCGCGCTCGTGCCGGGCGATGGCGTCCATACCGATCGCGGACAGGTAGTCCACCGCGGCGCCGAGACCGACGGCCTCGACGATCGGCGGGGTGCCCGCCTCGAACTTGTGCGGCGCGGGGGCGTAGGTCGAGCGGTCCATCCAGACCGCCTCGATCATCTCCCCGCCGCCCATGAAGGGGGGCATGGCCTCAAGCAGTTCCCCGCGGCCCCACAGCACACCGATCCCGGAGGGGCCGACGACCTTGTGCCCGGTGAAGGCGAGGAAGTCCACCCCGAGCGCGGCGGCGTCCACCGGCTGGTGGGGCACCGACTGCGAGGCGTCCAGCATCATCAGCGCCCCGACCTGGCGGACCCTGGCAAGCACCTGGTCGACCGGGTTGACGGTACCGAGCACATTGGACTGGTGCACGATCGAAACGATCTTCGTGCGCTCGGTGACCAGTTCTTCGAGGCCCGACAGGTCCAGGCGGCCCTCGTCGGTGACCGGGAACCACTTCAGCGTGGCGCCGGTGCGCTGCGCGAGCAGCTGCCACGGCACGATGTTGGAGTGGTGTTCCATCTCGGAGATGACGATCTCGTCGCCGGGCCCCATGCGGAATCTGGGGTCGGAGTTGGTGGGGTTACCGAAGGCGTAGGCCACCAGGTTGAGCGCCTCGGAGGCGTTCTTGGTGAAGACGATCTCGTCGCGGCTCGGCGCGCCGACGAAGGCGGCGATCTTGTCGCGGGCGGTCTCGTACGCCTCGGTGGACTCGGCGCCCAGCGCGTGCATGGCACGGCCGACGTTGCTGTAGTGCATGGCCAGGTGCTCGCGCATGATCTCGATCACCTGGGTGGGCTTCTGCGCGGAGTTGCCCGAGTCGAGATAGACCAGCGGCCGACCGCCGGGCAGCTCGCGGGAGAGGACCGGGAAGTCCTTCCTGATCCTCTCCACGTCAAAGCCGGCGTTCATCAGGCGGAGGCCTTCGTGTAGGCCTCGTAGCCCTCGGCCTCGAGCTTGTCGGCGAGCTCGTGGCCACCCTGCTCCACGATCCGGCCGGCCGCGAAGACGTGGACGAAGTCCGGCTTCACGTAGCGCAGGATGCGGGTGTAGTGGGTGATGAGGAGGACTCCGGTCTCGCCGGAGGCGCGGAAGCGGTTGATGCCCTCGGAGACCACGCGCAGCGCGTCGACGTCGAGGCCGGAGTCGGTCTCGTCGAGAACGGCGATCTTCGGCTTGAGCAGCTCGAGCTGGAGGATCTCGTGGCGCTTCTTCTCACCGCCGGAGAAACCCTCGTTCAGGTTGCGCTGGGCGAAGGCGGCGTCGATGGACAGGGCGTCCATGCCGGTCTTCAGGTCCTTGGCGAACTCGCGGAGCTTGGGAGCCTCACCGCGCACGGAGGTGACCGCCGAGCGCAGGAAGTTGGAGACGCTGACGCCGGGGACCTCGACCGGGTACTGCATGGCGAGGAACAGGCCGGCGCGGGCACGCTCGTCGACCGACAGCTCCAGCAGGTCGACGCCGTCCAGCAGGACCTGTCCGCCGGTGACGGTGTACTTCGGGTGACCGGCGAGCGCGTAGGCGAGCGTGGACTTGCCCGAACCGTTGGGGCCCATGATGGCGTGGGTCTCGCCGGCCCGGACGGTCAGGTTGACGCCGCGCAGGATCTCCTTGTCCTCGACGGCGACGTGCAGGTCACGGATCTCCAGGGTGGACCCCGAGCGGACTCGGCTCGAATCAGACACTGTTATTACTCCTTCGAGAGCGAGACGAGAACGTCATCGCCGTCGATCTTGACGTGGTAGACGGGGACGGGCTTGGTGGCGGGCGGCCCGGTGGGCTTGCCGGAGCGCAGGTCGAAGCACGAGCCGTGCAGCCAGCACTCCAGGGTCTCGTCGTAGACCTCGCCCTCGCTGAGTTTCACCTCGGCGTGGGAGCAGACGTCGTGCAGGGCGAAGACCTCCGAGCCCCGGCGGACCAGGGCGACCGGGGTCCCCCCCACCTCGAGGCCGATCACTCCGTCATCGGGGATGTCGCTGAGCTTGCAGACCTTTTCGAATGTCACTTCTCAAGCTCCGCCTCAACCTTGGCGAGCACCCGCTCACGCAGTTCGGGAAGCTCGATCTTCTCCAGCAGCTGCGCGAAGAAGCCCCGGATGACCAGACGGCGCGCCTCCTCGAAGGGGATGCCGCGGGCCTGGAGGTAGAAGATGTGCTCGTCGTCCAGGCGGCCGGAGGCGCTGGCGTGACCCGCTCCGGCGACCTCGCCGGTGAGGATCTCCAGGTTCGGCACCGAGTCGGCGCGGGCGCCGTCGGTGAGCAGGAGGTTGCGGTTGAGCTCGTAGGTGTCGGTGCCCTCGGCCTCGACACGGATGATGACGTCGCCGATCCACACGGCGTGTGCGTCCTGCCCCTGCAGCGCGCCCTTGTAGGTGACGTTGCTCTTGCAGTTGGGGTGGGAGTGGTCCACCAGCAGGCGGTGCTCCAGGTGCTGTCCGGCGTCCACGAAGTACAGGCCGGTCAGGTCGGCGTCGCCGCCGGGGCCGCAGTAGGAGACCGACGGCGAGAGCCGTACCAGGTCGCCGCCGAGGGTGACCACGAAGCTTCTGAAGGTGGCGTCCTTGGCGAGCTGGGCGTGGTGGTGGGAGACGTGCACGGCGTCGTCGGCCCAGTCCTGCAGGCTGACGACCTTGAGCGTGGCGCCCTCGCCCACGACGAACTCGACGTTGTCGGCGTAGGTCGCGCTCCCCTGGTGGTCCAGGACGAAGACGGCCTCGGCCATCGGCTCGAGCGTGACCAGGATGTGGCCGTAGGCGGCACCCTCGCCGGATCCGGTCAGGGTGATCACGGTCGGCTTGGAGGCGACGGCCTCGCGCGGGACCGTGAGGACGGTCGCCTTCTCGAAGGCGGCGTAGGCCTGGGCGCTGACCCGGTCGGCCGGCACGTAGGACCTGCCGAGCCGCTGGTCGTCACGGCCCACGGTCTCCACGGTGACCTCGGGGGCGGCATCCACGTGGACCACCACACCGCCGGCTGCGGCGGCACCGTCGTGCAGGCCCTTCAGGCGCGACAGCGGGGTGAACCGCCACTCCTCCTCACGGCCGGTGGGGACCGGGAAGTCCGCCACGTCGTAGGAGGCCTTCTCGTGGAGGGTCGACAGGGGTTTGGTTTCGAGGCCCATCAGCCGACGGCTCCTTCCATCTGCAGTTCGATCAGGCGGTTCAGTTCGAGGGCGTACTCCATCGGGAGCTCGCGCGCGATCGGCTCGACGAAGCCGCGCACGATCATCGCCATGGCCTCGTCCTCGTTCAGACCGCGGCTCATCAGGTAGAAGAGCTGGTCGTCAGAGACCTTGGAGACCGTGGCCTCGTGTCCCATGGAGACGTCGTCTTCACGCACGTCCACGTAGGGGTAGGTGTCGGAACGGCTGATCTGGTCGACCAGCAGCGCGTCGCACTTGACCGTGCTGGCGCTGCCGTGCGCGCCCTCCTCGATCTGGACCAGACCGCGGTAGGAGGTACGGCCGCCGCCGCGGGCGACGGACTTGGAGATCACTGTGGAGCTGGTGTTCGGCGCGAGGTGCACCATCTTGGACCCGGCGTCCTGGTGCTGGCCCTCGCCCGCGAAGGCGACACTCAGCGTCTCACCCTTGGCGTGCTCGCCCATCAGGTAGACGGCCGGGTACTTCATGGTGACCTTGGAGCCGATGTTGCCGTCGATCCACTCCATGGTCGCGCCCTCGTAGGCGACGGCGCGCTTGGTGACCAGGTTGTAGACGTTGTTCGACCAGTTCTGGATGGTCGTGTAGCGGCAGCGGGCGCCCTTCTTCACGATGATCTCCACGACCGCGCTGTGCAGCGAGTCGGAGGAGTAGATCGGCGCGGTGCAGCCCTCGACGTAGTGGACGTAGGAGTTCTCGTCCACGATGATCAGGGTCCGCTCGAACTGGCCCATGTTCTCGGTGTTGATCCGGAAGTAGGCCTGGAGCGGGATCTCCACGTTGACGTTCGGCGGCACGTAGATGAAGCTGCCGCCGCTCCAGGTGGCCGTGTTCAGCGCGGCGAACTTGTTGTCGCCGACCGGGATCACGGTGCCGAAGTACTCCTTGAAGAGCTCCTCGTGCTCCTTGAGGGCGGTGTCGGTGTCGACGAAGATGACGCCCTTCTCCTCAAGGTCCTCGCGGATCTTGTGGTAGACGACCTCGGATTCGTACTGGGCGGCGACGCCGGCGACCAGGCGCTGCTTCTCCGCCTCGGGGATGCCCAGCTTGTCGTAGGTGGACTTGATGTCGTCGGGCAGGTCCTCCCAGGAGGCGGCCTGCTTCTCGGTGGAGCGCACGAAGTACTTGATGTTGTCGAAGTCGATCCCGCTGAGGTCGGAGCCCCAGTTCGGCATGGGCTTCTTGCCGAAAAGACGCAGGCCCTTCAGTCGAAGGTCCAGCATCCACTCCGGCTCGTTCTTGAGCGCGGAGATGTTACGGACGACTTCCTCGGACAGGCCGCGACGGGCCGTCGATCCGGCAGCGTCCGAGTCGGCCCAGCCGAACTTGTAATTACCGAGGCCTTCCAGCTCCGGGCGGTCGGTGACAGTCACCTTCCGGTCTCCTTGCTCGATGCGTCATCGATCGTTTGTTGCCTTATGGGTGGTCGCGCCTGCGCGGGTGCCCGCTCGCTCGCTTCTCCCGCACCCGGCTCGGTCGCTCTGTGCGGGCTCACGTGGGTGGTGCACACCCCATCGCCGTGGGCGATGGTCGCAAGCCTCTGCACCGGCGTGCCGAGAATCTGCGCGAACGCCTCCGTCTCGGCCTCGCACAGCTGCGGGAACTCCGCCGCCACGTGCGCCACCGGACAGTGATGCTGACACAGCTGCTCGCCGCCGAGACTGGCCTTGCTCGCCGAGGCCGCATAGCCGTCGGCCGACAGGGCCTCGGCCAGAACACGGACCCGCTGGTCGGCGGGGACCTTGCTCATCTCCTGCTGCAGCCGGCCGACGAGGCCGGACACCTGCGACCGGGCGAACTCCGCCACCGCGTCCTCACCCACGCGCTCGGCGAGGAACCGTAGCGCGTTTCCCGCGAGTCCGTCGTAGGCGTGCTCGAAGGCGCTGCGCCCGGCGTCGGTTATGGCGAACAGCTTCGCCGGCCGTCCTCTTCCCCGCTGACCGCGGGGCCGGGCCGTACGAGGCTCGATCATTCCCTCGGCCAGCAGCGCGTCCAGATGACGGCGGACGGCGGCCGGGGTGAGGCCGAGCCGTTCGCCGAGGGCGGCGGCGGTGATGGGGCCGTGCTCCAGGATGAGCCGGGCGACACGCGCACGCGTGCTGTGCTCGGCGGACACGCCGGAGATACGCCCGGCGGCGGTCTCCTCGGTGCCTGTCATCTGGGTCACGTATTTCACAACATCAGTGTGGCCTAATTCCTTCCCGGCTGACAAACCGGAGGCCGGCCCACCGGCAATGCAATTTGTCACGCAGGCGAGCCTTACCTAACCCATGGAAACGCCGGCCGGAGCTCTCCGCAGGCCGACAAAGACGGCGAAAGCGGCAAAGGTGAGCCCGGCCAGGACGGAGGCCATCGGCAGCGCCGAGCCCTCGCCACCCAGCCCGACGAGCGGGGCGGCGATCGCACCGAGGGCGAACTGCAGCACGCCGGTCAGCGCCGAGGCGCTCCCCGCCACCTGCTGGGGCTGGCCGGCCAGCGCGAGCGCACCGGTGCCCGGCAGGACGAACCCGGCCCCGCACATCATCACGGACAGCGCCGCGATCAGCATCGCGAGGGGCAGGTCGAAAAGTGCGGTGACGAGGAGCATCCCCGCTCCGGCCATCGAGAGGAACAGGCCGATGAGGATCAGCCGTGCGGGAGCCACCCTGCGTCCGGCGAGCCGGCCGCCGATCTGCGCGGTGAGGGTCAGGCTGAGCGCGTTCAGCGCGAACACCAGCGAGAAGGTCTGCGGCGAGACGCCATACACCTGCTGGAGCACGAATGGCGAGCCGGAGATGTAGGCGAACATGCCGCCGAAGCCGAGACCTCCCGCCAGCGCGCTGGCCATGAAGGCGCGGTTGCGGAGCAGGCGCCCGAAGGTGACGAGGGTGTGCCCAAGGCCCCCGCTCTCGCGCCGGTCGCGGGGAAGGGTCTCGCGCACCCCGGACAGCGCGGCGGCCAGCAGGAGGAGTCCGACGACGCTCAGTGAGACGAACACGCCGCGCCAGGAGGTGTGGTTGAGCAGCTGCGCGCCCGCGATCGGGGCCAGGATCGGCGCGAGACCGCTGACGAGCATGAGGGTGGCGAAGATACGGGCGATGGCCGCTCCCTCGTACAGGTCGCGGACGACCGCGCGGACGATCACCAGCGCGGCGCCGCCGGCAATGCCCTGGAGCAGGCGGAAGCCGATCAGCCCGTAGATCGAGGGCGAGAAGGCGCACAGCAGCGAGGCCACGGCATAGGCGGCGATACCGACCAGCAGCGGCATCCGGCGGCCGCGCACGTCGCTGAGCGGACCGGCGACGACCTGCCCGATGGAGACGCCGACGAGACAGGCGGTCAGGGTGAGTTGCACCTGAGCCTGCCCGGCGTTCATCTCCCCGGCGATACCGGGGAACGCGGGCAGGTACATGTCGATGGAGAGGGGTCCGATCGCGGACAGCGCGCCCAGAATGAGCAGCAACAGTCCTCTGCGCCGCGCGACCGGCGCGACCTCCGGTTCGGCGACCGCCGTGCTCATGCCAAGATCCCCTTTACCCTTACAGGCCACAGTGGGCCCGCAAGGGCCAGGGATCTCAAACCACGGTCAGGTCATCCCCATTCCCAGAACGGGGAAATTCCATAGAAGGTCATGTCTGTCCGATGACCGCGAAGACCGCGAGCTGGGGATCCGCCAGCACCGCCAGCGTTCCCCGGGGCGTCGGCTCCCTCAGGTCCACCACGGTGCCGCCCAGTTCCCGGGCCTTCACCACGGTGGCGGCGACGTCCCCGACCGCGAAGCAGGTCAGCCAGTGCGGCGGCGTGTCCGGCGGAAGGGGCGGGCCCGTCCGGGCCATCCCGGCGACGGACTGGCCGTCCACCTGCCATTCGACGTACGGGGTGACTCCCGTGCCTGCCTCCTTGACCTCCCAGCCGAAGACGGCCGGATAGAAGGACCCGCACGCGGCGGTGTCCCCGGTGACCAGCTCGTTCCAGGCGAGCGCGCCGGGCTCACCGGAGATCTCCACGCCCTGGTGCCGGCCCATCTGCCATGCCATGACGAAGGCCCCGGAGGGGTCCTGGAAGGCGGTTGTGAAGCCCCCGCCGGAACAGCCCGCCGGCTCCATGACGACCCTTCCCCCGGCCTCACGGACCCTCGCGGCCGTGATCTCGGCGTCGTCGATGGCCACGTAGGTGTTCCAGGCGGAGAGCACTCCCTCTCCGGAACTCGGCTCGATGCCCGCCACGGCCTTCCCGTTCAGCGTGAACCTTCCATACCCGCCGGACTCCGGGCGCGGGTCGAACACCGCCTCCCAGCCGAAGATCTCCCGGTAGAACCGGACCGACAGGGTGACGTCGGTGCTCGACAGATCGGCCCAGCACGGGACGCCGGATTTGCAGCCACTCCGTTCGGACACGCCGAACCTCCTCACGTCATGATTCGGGACGCACCCAGCGTTACATGGGCGGCTTGGGTCACCTGGCAGGCGATCAGGGCCCTTGACGGGATCCGCCCGAAGCCTTTTACCGGGCATGGTGGGCTCCGGGCAGCAGGTCCGGGAACGTGACCGGCCGGTACAGTGCCTAAACTCGTGGCCATGGAATCCGCAGCCGTCGAGATCGTCGACCTGGTCAAGAGATACGGCCGGACGACGGCGATCGACGGCCTCACCCTCAGTGCCGCCCGTGGCGCGGTCACCGCGATTCTCGGGCCCAACGGCGCGGGCAAGACCTCGACCATCGAGATCTGCGAGGGATTCCGCCGCGCCGACGGCGGCACCGTGAGGGTGCTCGGACTCGCCCCGTCCAACCCGGAGCTCAGGGCGAGAATCGGAGTGATGCTCCAGGCGGGGGGCGTGCCCCCGGCGATGCGCTGCGGGGAGTGGCTGCGCCTGATGGCCCGCTTCCACGCCAATCCGCTGGACCCGGTGGCGCTGATGGGCAGGCTCGGGCTGACCGAGCACGCCCGCACGCCGTACCGCAGGCTCTCCGGCGGCCAGCAGCAGCGCGTTTCACTGGCCGGAGCCGTCATCGGCCGCCCCGAGCTGGTCTTCCTCGACGAGCCGACCGCGGGGCTGGACCCCCAGGCCCGGCACGCGTGCTGGGAGCTGGTGGACGACCTGCGGGCCTGCGGGGTTTCGGTGGTACTCACCACCCACCACATGGATGAGGCGGAGAAGCTCTCCGACCGGGTCGTGATCATCGACCATGGCACGGTGGTGGCCGAGGGCACCCCGTCCTCGCTCACCGGCGCCGAACGGCAGCTGCGCTTCCGCGCCCGGCCCGGACTCACCCTGGACGAGCTGCTGACCGCCCTGCCCGCCGGAAGCACGGCCAAGGAGTCGCCCTCGGGGCACTACATCGTCGAGGGACAGGTCGGCCCCGAACTGCTGGCGACCGTGACCGCCTGGTGTGCCGCCGAGGGCGTCACCGCCGACGATCTCAGCATCGAGCGCCGCACCCTGGAAGACGTCTTCCTGGAGCTGACCGGCCGGGAGCTCCGATGACCCTTCACCGAGTACTGCTCACGCCAGACCGCAGGAGAGCGCTGTGACGACCCTGGACCTCACCCCCGCCCCGGGGGCCGCGCCGCTGCACCGGATGGTGCTGGCGCAGACGGGCGCGGAGATCCGGGCGATGTTCCGCAACGGCGAGCAGCTCCTGCTCACGATGGTCATTCCGATCCTGCTGCTCGTCGGGTTCTCGGCCGCGCCGCTGGTGGACGTCGGCGATGGCCCCCGGGTGAACTTCATGACTCCCGGCGTGCTCGCGCTGGCCGTGATGTCCACGGCCTTCACCGGACAGGCCATCGCGACCGGTTTCGAGCGCCGCTACGGCGTGCTGAAGCGGCTGGGCGCGACCCCGCTGTCGCGGACCGGGCTGATGCTGGCCAAAACGCTCGCGGTGATCGCCGTGGAGATCATCCAGGTGGTGGTCATCAGCGGAGTGGCGTCCGTCCTGGGCTGGCGGCCCGCGGGCTCCCCCCTGGCCGCACTCCTGCTGATCCTGCTGGGCACCGCCGCGTTCAGCGGGCTCGGCCTGCTGATGGCGGGCACCCTGCGCGCCGAGGCCACTCTCGCCGCGGCCAACCTGGTCTTTCTGATCCTGCTCGGCTGCGGCGGCGTGATCTTCCCGATGTCGAAGTTCCCCGCCTCGGTGCAGCCCGTCCTCGAACTGCTGCCGATCTCCGCCCTGGCCGGCGGGCTCCGCTCGGTCCTGACCGAGGGCACCGGCCTGCCGATGGCCGCGACGGCGATCCTGGCGGTGTGGGCCACGGTCTCGCTCTTCCTCACCTCGCGGACGTTCCGCTGGGAGTGACCGGGAATCTTTGGCATTCTCTGAGCAGCCATTACCCGAACCTCCCGCAATAAATGATCAAGAACCTCTAGCATCCCCGGGTGATCATTACCGGAGCGCGTTCTTCATGCGCACCGGCGACACGACAACCGGGGCGAATATGGCCAAACCTGGCGATGGGTCTTGCCGCAACGATTGTCGCCGTCGTCGGCTCATCAACGGTGTCCCAGTCGTCGGACGAGATGGCCACCCTCAGTGCGGCCCGCCGGAGTGCGACCGGGCTGTGGGAACTGACGCAGCACATCGACGGGCACTTCCTGCCCTACTACGCCTTCATGCACCTGTGGCTGGAGTTCGGCCAGGCCCAGTGGTGGCTGCGGCTGCCCTCGGCGATCGCCACGGGGGTGGCGGCCTCGCTCATCGCCGATCTGGGGCGGCGCCTGCACTCCCTGCCCGCCGGGGTGACGGCCGCCACCGTCTACGTGTTCCTGCCGTCGGTCTCCTACCACGGGCAGAACGTCCGCTCCTACGCCTTCGCGGCCGCAGCCGCGGTGCTGGCCGCCTGGACGCTGCACCGCGCGGTCGAGGAACCTGAGCGGCGCGGCTGGTGGAAGTACGCCGCGGCCGTCGCGCTGCTCGGCTGCACGCAGGTGTTCGCCCTGCTCGTGCTGTCCGCCCACCTGCTCGCCGTGGCACTGTACGGCAGGGGCGTTCTGGTCAGGATGCTGCCGTTCATGGCCGCCGGGTGCGCTCCCGGAGCCGTCTGGGCCGCGGTCGGCTTCAACGAACGGCACGCGATCAGCTGGATCGAACTGCCCGACCCCACGGTCTTCCTGGCCCTGCCCTGTACGGCCGCGGGCACCGCGCCCGCGGGCTACGTCCTGGTGGCACTGGCGCCGGCCGCCCCGCTCCTGCTGCGCCGGCACCGCCCCCACCGGCTCTGGGTCACGCTCCTGGCCGGCTGGGCACTCCTGCCGCCCATCCTGCTGTTCGGCCTGTCCCACCTGGCCGCCCCCGTCTACGTCGACCGCTACCTGTTCGCCACGGTGCCCGCGTACGCGCTGCTGGCCGGTCTGGCGCTCGCCTCGATGTCCCATGTGCTCGCCACACTCCTCCTGGCGACCACCCTGATCGCGGGGCTGCCCGGGCAACTGGATCTCCGCAGGGAGGACGGGCACCACGAGAACTTCCCCCGCGCGGTGCGGATCATCGCGTACGGGGCTCTCCCCGGCGACGCGATCATGTACGGCGGATCGTGGCTGCGGACGGGGATGCTCTACTACGGAGGGCGGGACCTCGCCGACGACGTGCTGCTCAGGGACCCCGCTCCCCTGCCGGGGTCCTTCGACTACCCGGAACGCACCGACATCGCCGCTGCCCTCGACGGGCACGAGCGGGTCTGGATGCTCTGGCGCGGGAGCCTCCGGAAGATCGCCACGGGGGGTGAGAGGATCGGCGCACTGGTCCCGGCGGGATTCACCCGGCGCCAGGCATGGCGCGTGGGACGGAGGCCCAGCATGACCGTGGCGCTCTACACCCGGTGGGCCGATCCCGCATCGCGGACGTCGCACCGGCGGCGGCCCGCGGCCCAGTAGGGTGTGCGCGACTCGGTAAGGTGTGAAAGACCACGTAGCCCCTGGCTCAAGGAGCCCTCCCTCATGACAGCCGATTCCCTGCGTGGGCCCGCCGAGCCGTACAGGCCGGGTCTGCCCAGGCCGGGAGCGCTGCTGCGGGCAGCCTCCGACGCCATCCCGCCATCCGGACTGGTCCTGCTGGCCATCCTGTCGGTCCAGGTGGGCGCGGGCTTCGCCAAGGATCTGTTCTCCCAGCTGCCGCCGAGCGCGGTGGTGTTCCTGCGGATCGCGACGGGCGCACTCATCATGGGCGTGGTCGCCCGGCCCCGGCTGAGGGGACTGACCCGCGCGGACCTCGGGCTGGGAGTGGCTTTCGGCGTGACGCTGGGCGCGATGAACCTGTCGTTCTACGAGGCGCTGGCCCGGCTGCCCATGGGCATCGCGGTGGCGATCGAGTTCCTCGGCCCGCTCGGGGTGGCGGTGGCCGCCTCGCGCCGCCGCCTGGATCTGTTCTGGGTCCTCCTGGCCGGATCAGGCGTGGCGCTGCTGGCCCCCTGGGGGGCCGCGTCATCGCGGATCAGCTGGGCCGGGATCGCGTTCGCGCTGGTCGCGGCGGTCTGCTGGGCGGGCTACATCCTGCTGTCGGCCGCCGTGGGCCAGCGCTTCCCCGGCACGACCGGCCTGTCCTTCGCAATGATCGTGTCGTTCCTGGTGATCGCCCCCGTGGGGATCGGCACGGGCGGCACCGACCTGCTCCGGCCCGAGCTGCTGCTGATCGGGCTCGGAGTGGGCCTGCTGTCGTCGGTCATCCCCTACTCGATCGAGCTGGAGGCCCTGCGCAGGATGCCCAAGCGGGTGTTCGGCATCCTGATGAGCCTGGAGCCGGCGGCGGCCGCGATGGTCGGACTGCTCGTGCTGGGCGAGGTGCTCGACGTGCGCGAATGGGCCGCCATCGGGTGCGTGGTCGTCGCCAGCGTGGGTGCGACCCGCAGCGCCCGCTGAGGGCTCTACTCCGGCGTGCTGGCCCAGATGCCCCGGACGTGCTGGATGTGGCCGCGCATCAGCCGCTCGGAACCGTCCTTGTCGCCGGCGGAGAGCAGATCGAGCAGGTCCAGATGCTCGCGGGCGGAGTCGATGAGGCCACCGCGCGCGTAGAGGGCCGACAGGCCGTACAGACGGGCCCGCTTGCGCAGGTCGCGCACCACGTCCACCAGGTGAGCGTTGCCCGCCAGCGTCAGGAGCTCCACGTGAAAGCGGATGTCGGCATCCACGTAGGCGAGCAGGTCACCGCGCTCGGCCGCGTCGACGATCTCCTGGGCCACCGGACGGAGCAGCTCGAAACTCTCCGCCCGGGCCTCGTCCGCCAGCCGCGCCACCGTGGGCACCTCGATGAGCCGGCGGATCTCGGTGAGCTCGTCCAGGTCGCGGTCGGACAGCTCGGTGACCCGGAAGCCCTTGTTCCGCACCGCCTCGACCAGACCCTCCTTCGCCAGGTCGAGCATCGCCTCGCGCACCGGCGTGGCCGAGACGCCGAACTGGGCGGCCAGCGCCGGCGCCGAGTAGACCGTTCCCGGCCGCATCTCACCGGTGATCAGTGCGGCCCGCAGCGCGTGAGCCACCTGCTCCCGCAGACTCTGCCGTTCGCCCACGACCGGTAGATCGAGCCGGTCCCCCGCCGAAGGAGCCATCCCAGCGCCTCTCATCTCGCTCGCGTCCACGCCTCGCAGGCGGTGGCCACCACACCATCAGGCCCTCCCCCGTCCTGCCCGTGCTCTTGGACACCCCTGGCCCCCGGGCCGCGAGACACGGCGCCGGCGACCAGCTCTCCGAGGTTCCCGGCGAGGTGACCAACGGTGATCGTACCGTTCCGCTGTCAGATTCCGCCGAGGTAAGCCTCGACCACCCGGGCGTCCTCGCGCAGCTCGGCCGCGGGGCCGTCCAGCACGCACGCGCCGTTCTCGATCACGTAGCCGCGGTGAGCGATCCTGAGGGCGGCGGTGGCGTTCTGCTCGACGAGCAGCACCGAGGTGCCCTCGGCGTTGATGCCGGCGATCAGCTCCATCACCGAGGCGACCACCATCGGGGCCAGACCCATGGAGGGCTCGTCGAGCAGCAGCAGTCTAGGCCCGGTGACCAGCGCCCTGCCGATGGCGAGCATCTGCTGCTCGCCGCCGGACAGCGTGCCGCCCTGCTGGACGCGCCGCTCGGCCAGGCGGGGCAGCAGCTCGTAGACGCGCTCGATCCGCCTGCGGATCTCGGCCTGGTCGCGGACCAGATAGCCGCCGATCTGCAGGTTCTCGTGCACGGTGAGAGTACTGAAGACCCTGCGGCCCTCAGGGACGTGCACCAGGCCGCGTTCGGCGATCTTGTGGGGCCTGTCCCCGGTGACATCGTTCCCGTCGAAGACGACCTGTCCGGCCGTGGGCCGCACCAGGCCGGAGACCGCCGACAGCGTGGTGGTCTTGCCCGCGCCGTTGTTGCCCAGCAGGGCGACGATCTCCCCCGGCGCGATGGTGAGGGACAGGTCGCGCAGGGCGTGCACGCCGCCGTAGTGGACGTCCAGTCCGCGGATCTCAAGCATGGGCGTCACTCCCGAGGTAGGCCTCGATGACGGCCGGGTCGCGGCGGACGTCCTGCGGGCGGCCATCGGCGATCTCCTTGCCGAAGTTGAGCACGACCACGCGTTCGGAGACCTCCATGACCAGGCCCATGTCGTGCTCGATGAGCACGATGGCCACGCCCAGCGCCTGGATCCGCCTGATCAGGTCGAGCATCTCGGCCTTCTCCCCGTGGTTGAGCCCGGCGGCGGGCTCGTCCAGCAGCAGCAGGTCCGGCCGGCGGGCCAGGGCTCTGGCGATCTCCGTACGGCGCTGCTCCCCGTAGGGCAGGTGCCGGGCCGCGCCGTACCGGTCACCGCGCAGGCCGACGAAGTCCAGCCAGTGGTGGGCCTGCTCGGTGCACTCGCGTTCGGTGCGGCGGTAACGGGGGGTGTGCAGCAGGGCATCGAAGACGCTCTGCCTGAGCCACAGGTGGGATCCGGCGCGCACGTTGTCCAGGACCGACAGCTCGCCGAACAGGCGCAGGTTCTGGAACGTCCGCGCGACGCCGAGTCCCGCGATGGCCGACGGCCTCAGGCCCTGGATGTTCTTGCCTCGCAGGGTGATCCGGCCCGAGGTGGGGCGGTAGAAGCCGGTGACGCAGTTGAAGGCCGATGTCTTGCCCGCGCCGTTGGGCCCGATGACGGAGACGATCTCCGCCTCGCCCACCGAGAACGTGAGGCCGTCGATGGCCAGCAGTCCGCCGAAGGACAGGCGCAGGTCCTCCACGCTCAGCAGGTTCACGAGACCTCCCTGGAACGGGCGGGCCAGAGCCCCTGCGGGCGCAGGAGCATGACGGCGATGAGAAGGACGCCGAACAGGAAGAACCGGTAGTCGGCGAGGTCGCGCAGGAACTCCGGCAGGAGGCTGATCACGACGGCGCCGACTACGACCCCGGGGGTCGAGCCCATGCCGCCGAGGACGACGGCCATCAGGACCAGCGCGGACTGCAGGAAGGTGAAGCTGGTCGGGGAGATGGCCGACAGGTGGGCGGCGAACAGCACTCCGGCCAGGCCGCCCCAGACGGCTCCGGCGACGTAGGCGGCGAGTTTGACCCGGTAGGTGTGCACGCCCATGGCCTCGGCCGCGTCCTCATCCTCACGGACGAACCGCCAGGCCCGCCCGAGCCGGGAGCGGCCCAGGCGGGCCGCGCCGAGGACGGCCAGGGAGACGATCACCACGGTCAGGTAGTAGAAGGCCACCGGACTGTCGACCAGGTGCGGGATGCCGTAGATGCCCGACGGTCCCCCGGTGACGTCCAGATTGTTCGCGGTGATCCGGATGATCTCACCGAAGCCGAGGGTCACGATGGCGAGGTAGTCGCTGCGCAGCCGCAGGGTGGGCGCGCCGATGACGATCCCGGCGATGACCGTGACCACGATGACGGCGGGCACGGTGACCGGCAGCGGCAGGTCGAAGCGGGTGGCCAGCACCCCGCTGGTGTACGCGCCGACCGCGAAGAAGGCGACGTAGCCCAGGTCGAGCAGGCCGCAGTAGCCGACCACGATGTTCAGCCCGGCGGCGAGCATCACGAAGATGGCCGCGCTGGTCATGACCGACAGCGCGTACGGCGTGGCGTTGACGAACGGCGCCAGCAGAGCGATCAGCAGCCCGGCGATCCCGGCCCACCTGTTCTGCAGCAGCTTCGAGGCACGGGTCGGGGGCCTGTCGGTGCCGACCCGGCGGACCTTGGCGGGGCTGTTCACACCCGCTCCGTCACTCGTTCGCCGAGCAGGCCTGTAGGCCGCACGGTCAGGAACAGGATCAGCACCCCGAAGGCGAACACGTCGCGCCATTCGCCGCCCAGCCAGAACGTGCCGAACGACTCCAGCAACCCGAGCAGCAGCCCGCCGAGCATCGTGCCGGGGATGTTGCCGATCCCGCCGATGACGGCCGCGGTGAAGGCCTTGAGCCCGATCAGGAAGCCCATCAGGAAGTCGATCTTGCCGTAGTAGGCCCCTGCCATCACCCCGGCGGCCCCGGCGAGGGCCGAGCCGAGGAAGAAGGTCCGGGAGATCACCGCGTTGACGTCGATGCCCATCAGCGAGCTGGTACGCGGGTCGAGCGCGATGGCCCGCATGGCGCGGCCCTCACGGGTCCGGGTGATCATCAGGTTGAGCCCGAACATCAGGACCACGGCCACCCCGACCAGCACGAGCTGCTGGAGGGTCAGCCGGGCGCCGAGCACCTCCATCGAGGTACCGCCGAGACGGACCGGGTAGACCCGTGGGTCGGCGCCGGCGGCGGCCCGCATGCCGTACTCCAGGGCGAAGGACGCGCCGACCGCGGTGATGAGCAGGGAGAGCCGGGGCGCGCGGCGCAGCCGCCGGTAGGCGACCCGCTCCAGCACCACCCCGGCCAGGCCGGTGACCATCATGGTCGCCAGGAGCACCGCGAGCAGCAGCGGCAGGGCCATCGAGGCGGGCACCCCACCGGCCGCGCCGAGGACGGCGAAGCCGATGAAGGCGCCGAGCATGTAGAGGTCGCCGTGGGCGAAGTTGAGCAGTTTGATGATCCCGTAGACCATGCTGTAGCCCAACGCGACCAGGGCGTAGAACGACCCGACGAACAGACCGTTCCAGACGAGCTGGGCCATCAGGCCTCCTGCGCCGGCCGGACGGCAGGCGTGCCACGCCTGCCGATGGCCTCGCTACGACTGGTCATCCGAGGGAGTCCTGGAGGGTGAACCCGTCGCCCTTGACGACGAGGATCTGGAAGCCTCCGCTGGCCAGGGTGTGCTCGGGGGTGAACTTCAACGGGCCGGAGAACATCGGGAACCCGTCCATCGCCTCCAGCGCGGCGATGACCTTGGTGCCGTCCGTGCCGCCCGCCTGGGTGACCGCCTCGGCGGCCAGCCGCACCGCGTCGTAGGCCTGGTTGGAGTAGGGGCCGGGGTCGGCGTTGTACTTCTTCCTGTAGTCCGAGATCCAGCCCTCGGCGCCCTTGAGCGTGTCGGGGGTCTGGGTCATCGTGGCGTAGACGCCTTCGGCGGCCTCGGCGCCGGCGATCTCGATCAGCTTGGGCGAGACCGAGCCGTCGCCCACCATGAACGAGCCCCTGTATCCGGCCTGGCGGAGCTGGCGGGCGATCAGGCCGCCCTCCTGGAAGTAACCGGTCCAGTAAACGAAGTCGGGCTTCTTGGCCAGCACGTTGGTGATGTTGGCGCTGTAGTCGCTCTCCTTGGGCGTGACCGTCTCGACGAGCACGGCCTCGGCGCCACCGGGGGCGTCGAGCAGCGTCTGGGTGCGCAGCGCGATGTCCTTGGAGTAGCTGGTGTTGTCGTGCATCAGCACGACGCTCTTGACACCCTGCTTGGCGATCCACTTCTCCGCCGCCCCGGCCTGCTGGGAGCCGGTGCCGTTGATCAGGAAGACGTGCTTGAGCTTCTGGTCGACCAGCTCCTGGGAGTTGGCCGCCGGGATGATCATCGGAATGTTCGCCTTGCCGAAGATCGGAAGGGTGGGCAACGTCGCCCCCGAGCAGTATCCTCCGACCGAGATGTCCACTCCCTCGGTGACCAGCTTGTTGGCTCCGGCCGCGGCCGACTGGGCGTCACAGGCGTCGTCGGCGGTTTTCAGCTCCAGCTTGCGACCGAGAACTCCGCCCTTGGCGTTGATCTCGTCGATCGCGAGCTGCGCCGCGTTGCTCATATAAGGGCCGATGGCGGCCTCGCTGCCCGACTGGGGGATCAGCATGCCGAGGACGATCGGGCCGTCCGTCTTGGCGGCCTTGTCGTCGCCGTCGCCGCCGAGCAGTCCCTGACCACATCCGGTGACCAGGAGGCCGACCACGGCCAGCGACGCGAAGGATTTCAGGGGGGTGGCACGCATGTGCGGCTCCTCACAGCTAATGATGTGTGACATTGCACTTTGTGGACAATGCTCACGTCAAGGGCCGAAATAGGACCGTTAGCCTTTGCGGGTCGATCTTTTCAGAACAGGAAACCTTCGGGGAAGGGGTCCCGGGGGTCGAGGAAGTACTGGGCGGTGCCGGTGACCCATGCCCGTCCGGTGATGGTGGGGACCACCGCGGGCAGTCCGGTGACCTCCGTCTCCTCGACGAGCCGCCCGATGAACCGGGTGCCGATGAACGACTCGTTCACGAAATCGGTGCCGAGGGGGAGCTCGCCCCGGGCGTGAAGCTGGGCCATCCGGGCGCTGGTGCCGGTGCCGCAGGGCGAACGGTCGAACCAGCCGGGATGGATGGCCATCGCGTGGCGCGAGTGCCGGGCGCCGGAGCCGGGGGCGGTGAACTGCACGTGGTGACAGCCGCGGATGCCCGCGTCCAGCGGGTGGACGGGCTCGTCCTGCTCGTTGATCGCCTCCATGACGGCCAGGCCCGCGTCGAGGATCTGCTGCTTGTGCGAGCGATCGAAGGGCAGGCCGATCGACTCGATCGGCAGGATCGCGTAGTAGTTGCCGCCGTAGGCCAGGTCGTAGGCGACCTCGCCGAGGCCGGGCACCTTGACCGTGCGGTCCAGGCCGACGCTGAAGGAGGGCACGTTGGTGATGGTCACCGCGGTGGCGGCGCCATCCTCGACCCGCACCTCGGCGACGACCAGCCCGGCCGGGGTGTCCAGCCGGACGGTGGTGACCGGCTCGAGGACCTCGACCATCCCGGTCTCGACCAGGACGGTGGCGACGCCGATGGTGCCGTGGCCGCACATCGGCAGGCAGCCGGAGACCTCGATGTAGAGCACACCGTAGTCGGCGTCGGGCCGGGTGGGTGGCTGCAGGATGGCCCCGCTCATCGCCGAATGGCCGCGTGGCTCGTACATGAGCAGGGTCCGGAGGTGGTCCATCTCGGCCAGGAAGTGCTCGCGGCGCTCGGCCATGGTCGAGCCGGGGATGACCCCCACTCCCCCGGTGATCACCCGGGTGGGCATGCCCTCGGTGTGGGAGTCCACCGCATGGAAGACCCGTTTCGTCCTCATTGATTCTCCTTTTCGAACCTGTGGTGGAGCGGGCGGAACGGTGCGCCCGATCATGGAGCGAGGGCGATCGGCCGCCTACCGGAGGCCCTCGGCCAGGATCTTGTCGGTGGCGGCCCGGACGAGGGCCTCCTCCTCGGGGACCAGCGGCAGCCGCGGCGCCCGGCACGGGCCACCCCTGCGCCCGGCCAGGTCCATGGAGAGCTTGATGGCCTGAACGAACACGGTCTTGGAGTCCCAGCGCAGCAGCGGGTGCAGCGCGCGGTAGAGCGGGAGCGCGGTCTCCAGGTCCCGGGCGACGGCCGCCCTGTACAGGGCGACGCTGGACTGGGGCAGCGCGTTGGGGTAGCCGGCCACCCAGCCGACCGCACCGGCCAGGACCAGCTCCAGCAGCACGTCGTCGGAGCCGGCCAGCAGATCCAGGCCGGGGGCGAGCTCGGCGAGCTCGTAAGCCCGGCGGACGTCGCCGGTGAACTCCTTGACCGCCACGATCAGGCCCTCGGCGTGGAGCCGGGCGAGCAGCGCCGGGGTGAGGTCCACCTTGGTGTCGAGGGGGTTGTTGTAGGCCACCACCGGCACACCGGCCTTGGCCACCTCGCGGTAGTGCTCCACCACGATCCGTTCGTCGGCCCGGTAGGCGTTCGGTGGCAGCAGCATCACCGCCCGGCACCCGGCGTCGCGGGCCTGCTCGGCCCAGCGGCGGGCCTCGGCCGCTCCGTAGGCGGCGATTCCCGGCATGACCCGGTCACCGCCGACGGCCTCGACCGCGGTCTCCACGACCTTGGCCCGCTCCTCGGCCGTCAGCGTCTGGTACTCGCCCAGCGAGCCGTTCGGCACCACGCCGTCGCAACCGTTGGCGACCAACCACCGGCAGTGCTCGGCATAGCCGTCGAAGTCGACCGACAGGTCCTCACCGAGAGGCAGCGCGGTGGCCACCATCACGCCGCGCCAGGGTTTCACACGGGTCGTCATCGCGATCGTCCTTCCAAGGGGGGTCGGGTCACCGCGGCGAGGTCGCCGAGCCGGATGGGTTGGGCGAGCGGGCGCCGGGGCGCCGCAGGATCCTCACCGGCGAGACACGCCACGGCGTAGCCGCACATGCGGCCCTGGCACCAGCCCATACCGGGCCGGGCCAGCAGCTTGACGGAGCGCGCGTCGGTGGCGCCCAGTTCCCGGGCTTCGCGCACGGCCGACAGGGGCACCTCCTCGCAGCGGCAGACCAGCGTGTCGTCATGGAGCCACTCCTGCCAGCCCGGCCGTACCGGATAGGCCTCCAGCAGCGCCCTCGCGAAGGCGGCCAGACGGTCCCTGCGCCGGGACAGGCGCGGCAGGGGCCGGACCCGGCGGCCCAGGTCCGCGGCGGCGCTCCGGCCCGCGATGCGCCCCTCGACCTCGGCCAGTACGGCTCCGCCGACGCCGGTGGGCTCCCCCGCCGCGTAGACGCCGGGCACACTGGTGCGCAGTCCCGCGTCCACGGTGACGACGGGGCCGCCGTCCGCGCCGGTGTGGGTCGCGCAGCCGAGTTGGACCGGCAGTTCGAGCTGGGGGACGAAGCCGTAGCCGTAGGCGAGGGTGTCGCACTCGACGGTTCTCGCCGAGATCGGCCGCCAGTCCCGGTCCAGCCTCGCCACCGTGACATGGGTCAGCGCGTCCTCACCGTGCGCCGCGATCACCGCCTGGCGGCCGTGGTACGGCACCCGGTGCCGGGCCAGGCTCGCGCCGTACCCGAGGGCCTCGCCGGTCTTGCCCGCGGCGAGCAGCGGGTGCCGGGCGAGCCCGAAGCGGCCGTTGGCCTCGTAGACGCCGCGCACGTCGGCGCCCGCCCCGGCCAGCCCGGCGGCGACCGGGAGCAGGAAGGGCCCGGTCCCGGCGACCACGACCCTCCGGCCCGCGACGACGAGGTTGCCCTTCAGCAGAGCCTGTGCCCCGCCCGCGGTCAGCACGCCGGGCAGATCCCAGCCGGGGAACGGCAGGGGCCGGTCGTGGGCGCCGGTGGCGATCAGCAGCCTGCGCGCGACGACCGTGCGGGGCCGTTCCTCACGGTCCCCCTCAAGGCACCGTACGGTCACCGCCCCGTCGGCACGCTCGACCGCCCAGACTCTGTGGCCGAGCAGCACGTCAGCGCGGCCGTTGAGTGTCTCCCACTGCCGGGTGAACCTGTCCAGGCCTCGGTGGAGGGCCCCGGGCGCCTCGGCGCCGAAGCCCTCGGGCAGGTGCCGGAAGTACTGGCCGCCGGGCCTGGCCGCGGCGTCGATCAGCACGACGTCCAGCCCGGCGAGGGACGCGGTGAGCGCGCCGGCCACCCCGGCGGGGCCCGCGCCGATGACGGCGAGGTCGTAGCCGGGCCTCACCGGCCGTTCACCGTGTCCTCGCCGGCCCTCTCACGGGCCCCGCCGTCCCTGGCCCGGTCACCGCGCTCGTCGGATCCGGCTCCCTCGCGGGTGCTCACCCGGTCTCCAGGGCGGGCCTCGGTCAGACAGGCCCGCAGGGACGGACTGCCGTTGACCGTGATCAGGCAGTCGAAGCAGACGCCGATGCCGCAGAACAGCCCGCGCGGGCGGCCGCCGATCCTGGTGGTGCGCCATGAGCGGATGCCCGCTCCGTGCAGGACGGCGCCGATGGTCTGGCCGGGGATCACCGGGATGGGGGCCCCGTCCACGCTGATCTCGAACCCCGGCCCGGGTCGCGCCCGCACGAGATGGTACGGCTGCTCCATCACGACTCCTTGTCGAAGCGGTCCGGACGGAAGGGGGCGAGGTCCAGGCCAGGGCGGACACCGGTCAGCGTCTGGGCGATCAGGTAGCCGGTGGCCGGGGCCAGGCCGATGCCCGCGCCCTCGTGACCGCAGGCGTGGTGGAGCCCCGGTGTCCGGGGATCCTCGCCGATCACCGGGAGGTGGTCGGGACAGTAGGGCCGGAAGCCGCAGTAGGCCCGTATCGCCCTGCGCTCGGCCAGCGCCGGGAACAGCTCGACGGCCTGGCGGGCGAGACGTTCCAGCACCGGGACGGAGACCGTACGGTCGAAGCCGACGCGCTCGCGGCTGGCACCGATGAGCACCGGCCCCGACGGGGTTCCCTCCACGACGGCGGACGTCTCCAGGCCCTCCGCATCGCTGGCCACGTTGGTGACGTAGGCGGCGGTGTAGACCTTGTGCCTGATCAGCGGCTTTTCCAGAGGCTCGGTGACCAGGACGAAGCCGCGCCTGGGCAGGACCGGGACGTGCACCCCGGCCAGCGCGGCGACCTCTCCGCCCCAGGTTCCCGCGGCGTTGACGACGGCCCCGGCGAGGATGTCACCCTGGCTGGTCGTGACGCCGGTGATCCGGTCGCCGTCGCGGAGGAAGCCGGTGACCGTGACGCCGGTGCGCAGCATCAGGGCGCCGCGGCCGAAGCGGTCGGCACCCCCCCGGATCAGCCTGGCCGCCGCCAGCATGGGCTGGACCTGGGCGTCCTGCGGGTAGAACACGCCTCCAGCCAGGCCCTCCGCCAGATACGGCTCGTAGTCGTGGAGGCCGCCGGGGGCGACCGCCGCGTGCTCGACCCCCTGCTTGGCCGCCAGATCGGTGAGCGCGTCCAGCGCCTCGCCGGTCTCGGCGACCACCAGTCCGCCCTTGGACTCGAACTCGAATCCGTCGAGCTCGGCGAGCTCTCGCCAGAGGCCGTTGGAGAGCAACGCCAGATCGAGCTCGGGACCCGGTTCCTTGTCGGAGACCAGGATGTTGCCCTCGCCCGCACCGGTCGTGCCACCCGCCACGGGCCCACGATCGACGACGACCACGTCCAGCCCGGCGCGCGCCGCGTAGTAGGCGCACGCGGCTCCGACCACTCCGGCGCCGATCACCACGACATCCGGCACGACTCACCTCGCTCCCGAAACCCGGACCAGGAGTAATATGTCACATATTCTTAAATGGATCAATCATCCGCCGCCCCCTTGTTCCTCCGATCCAGCCCGGCCCCTACCCGGCTGTCCACGGCGCAAGCCATCCGGGCGGGTGCGGATCGGCTCCGGGCGAGCACCTGGGGCAGCGACGGGACCACCGTCCCGGCCGCCTACCATTTGAGCCGTGAAGCACCTCCTTGACCAGAGCCGCCGGCATGCCGTGAACCTGACGCAGACCGTGTGGTCCCCCACGGCTGCCACCGTGCGGCGCTGGGCACTGGCGGCGGTGGTCGTCAACGCGGGCATCACCGTGACCGGCGCGGCGGTCCGGGTCACCAAATCGGGGCTGGGCTGCCCGACCTGGCCCAGATGCACCCCCGAGAGCTTCGTCCCGGCCGCCCACGGCGAGATCTCATCGCTCAACATGGCCGTCGAGTTCGGCAACCGGCTGCTGACCTTCCTGGTCCTGGCCGTCGGCCTGGCCTGTCTGATCGCCGCGCTGAGGTTCCTGCCCCGCCGCCCCGACCTGATCCGCCTGGCCTGGCTGCAGCCGATCGGCGTGGCCGTGCAGGGGCTCTGGGGCGGGCTGGTGGTGCGCAGCGCGCTCAACCCGGTCACCGTGAGCGTGCACTTCCTGATCTCCGTCGGCCTGATCGCCGCCTGCGTCGCGCTCCACGCCCGCTCGAAGGAGGGCGACGCCGCGCCGGAGCGACTGGTCCACCGCGACCTCCGCACGCTCGGCTACGCGCTCACAGCGGCGGTGGCCGTCCTCCTCGTCGCGGGTGTGGTGGTGACCGGCACCGGGCCGCACTCCGGGGACGAGATAGCCTCCCGGTTCGCCTTCGACATCGAGACCGTGGCCAGGATCCACGCCGACGTCGTCTACCTCGTGGTCGGGCTCACCTTCGCGCTGCTGTTCGCGCTGCACGTGACCGACGCGCCCGGCCGCGCGCGGCGGGCGGCGCTGACGCTCCTGGCCGTGGAGCTGGCGCAGGGGGTCATCGGATACGTCCAGTACTTCCTGGCCGTGCCCGCCTTCCTGGTCGGCCTGCACGTGCTCGGCTCCACTCTGGTGTGGATCTGCACGCTGCGGGTGGTGTTCGCGATGCGGTCCCGAGGCCCGCTGGGCACCCCTGCGGCCCGCCCGGGCAGGCTCGACTCCGTCCCCGCATAGCCTGACGAAGGGCTTCCTGGACTCCGTGGTCCTCGACTCCGCTCCCGTCTTTCCCGGACCGCGCGAGACCACCCTCGACACCGCGGTTCGGCCGGAGCGGACGCCCCCGCCGGGCGGGGGTCAGGGGTAGCTGCCCGGCTGAGGCTGCGGGAAGCGGGCGCGGGCGTCCGCCATGCACTCCAGCAGCGCCTGCTGCTCCTCGTTGAACGTGTGCTCACCGATCATCTGGCGTCTGGCCCGCTCGTGGAGCAGGCCCAGCTCGGTGGAGGCCAGCTGGTACTCGTTCATCGCCCGCAGCCCGTCTCGGCCGCCGTTCTCCTTGGCCCACTGCCTGGCCTGGCGGCGGCCCGGCAGCGAGGAGAGCATGTCGACGTCGTACCGGCTCACCAGCCCGGTCGCCTGGTAGGCCGGCAGGAAGGTCTGGATGAGGCCGATGATGCGCTTGCGGTCACGGAAGATGATCCCGATCAGGATGAACAGCACGATCATCAGCAGCACGTAGGCGACGGCCAGGCCGCCGATGCCGACATAGGAGGTGAGACCGTTCCAGATCCCGTGCAGCAGCATCGCGCCGATCCAGCCCGCCGCGATCACGAGGATCCGCACCCGGCCTCGGTGCTGCGCGGCGTAGGCCACCGCGACGCCGATCATCGAGGTGAACAGCGGGTGCGCGAACGGCGACAGGATCCCCCGCAGCACGACGATCACCGCGAGTCCCTGCGGGCCTCTGTCGTTGAGCGCGGCCACGTAGTAGCTGACGTTCTCACTCATCGCGAAGCCCAGGCCGACCATGCTGGCGTAGATGATGCCGTCGGTGGGCCCGTCGAGCTCCGCCCTCTTGAACTTGAGCAGGCCCAGCAGGACCAGCCCCTTCATCGTCTCCTCGACCACCGGGGCGCCGAAGGTCGCGGCGATGTTGCGCGCGATGTCGTGGCCGAGCCGGACGGTGTTCTCGATGTAGATCAGGTTGAAGGAGTTGACGAGACCCGCGACCAGCACCGCCACGCCCGCACCCCAGGCGAACGCGAAGATCAGGTTGCTCCGCGGCTCCGGCTCCATCCGGTCCAGCGCGAGCACGGCGGCCAGCAGGAGCGGGACCGGCGCCAGGGCCAGGGCCAGGGCGATGAAAAAGTAGACCGGATCACCGTTCAGCACGTCGAAGGAGAACGACGCGAGCGCGCACAGGCCGGCCAGGACAAGACCGAGGATCAGCGCGACAGATGGGCGGTCCTTGAACACCCACCGGGGATCACGGCTTGCCATGCGGTAACCGTAACCGATCAAACACGACGTGTCCCCTCCTGCTCCGCCCCTGCCGATGGCCACCCCAGGACACCTACGCCACACCGGTTCACGGGTGGGAGGTCACGGCCGTTGGACGGCCGGTCTTCTCCGAACGGGCTGGAGGCACAGGCGTGCTTCGACGCGGCTCAGACGAGCATCGAGTCGACGGCGACGGCGAGGAAGAGCAGCGCCAGGTAGGCGTTGGACCAGTGGAAGAAACGCATCGGGCGCAGGTCCACCCCGCTCTTGCCCGCGTTGACGCGGCCGAGGAGACGGTAGACCTCCACCAGGCAGGCGGCGCCCAGCACGACGGCCACGGCGGGGTAGAGCAGGGTGGTCCCGGCGATCGGCCACAGCAGCAGCGAGCAGGCCACCGTCGCCCAGGTGTAGGCGATGCTCTCCAGCACCACGCGGCGCTCGGTGGCGACCACCGGGAGCATGGGGACCTTCGCCGCGGCGTAGTCCTCCTTGTAGCGCATGGCAAGGGTCCAGGTGTGCGGCGGAGTCCAGAAGAACACCACTCCGAAGAGCACCACCGGGGCCCAGCTGAGGCTGCCGGTGACGCCGGCCCAGCCGATCAGCACCGGCATGCATCCCGCCAGGCCTCCCCACACCACGTTCTGGGAGGTCCGCCGCTTCAGGATCATCGAGTAGACAAGGACGTAGAACAGGTTCGCGGCCAGCGACAGACCGGCGGCGAGCCAATTCACCGTCAATCCCAGTCCAAGTGTGGACAACACGCCGAGGATGACGCCGAAGATCAGCGCGTTGCCCGGCGGAACCTCGTCGCGAGCCAGCGGGCGGCGCCGGGTACGGCGCATCGCGGCGTCGATGTCACGGTCGATGTAGCAGTTCAGCGCGTTCGCGCTGCCCGCCGACAGGGTGCCGAACACCAGGGTGGACACGGCGATCCACAGCGGCGGCAGGCCGCGGGCCGCGAGGAACATCACCGGCAGCGTCGTGATCAGCAGCAGTTCGATGATCCGCGGCTTGGTGAGAGCGACGTAGGCCTTCACGACGTCACCGAACGGACGCGGCGCGGCGGTGTCTGCCGTGCCCGTCGTGGACGGGGCCGTCGATTGCTTGTCGGTGAGCACCATCTAAGGCGCTTCCAGCACGTGCGGGGTCAACGCGTAACCTCTGATTAGAGCGAATCCGTGAATGCGGGCACCAGCCAGCCTTGAAGACTTAACTCTAGTTGTTGGGGCGGGCGGTTCCGGCATGGGGTGCGGGAGCGGCACGACAGGATGCCTTATGGGCGTTTTGTCCAAGTTGTTCATCGCTCCTGTGGACTCGCCCCGATCGACCTGCGCGACGTCGGCAAGGTCAACCCGTTAGTGTCCGGTGTGGGCGGGAAATGCCAAACCGGCGCCACCATCACACGACTAGATCCGGAGATCGAGCACTTGAGCAGCGAACTCGTGCCAGCCCTCGAATGGAGCGACCTGGACCGTCAGGCGGTCGACGTCGTCAGGGCCCTGGCAATGGACGCCGTAGAGAAGGCGGGGTCGGGACACCCCGGCACCGCGATGAGCCTCGCACCCGCCGCGTACCTGCTTTTCCAGCAGACGATGCGGCATGACCCGTCGGATCCCTCGTGGGCGGGGCGGGATCGGTTTGTCCTTTCCGCCGGGCACACCAGCCTGACCCTCTACATCCAGCTCTACCTCTCGGGTTACGGCCTGTCCCTGGACGACCTCAAGTCCCTCCGGCAGTGGGGAAGCCTGACCCCGGGCCACCCGGAGCACGGACACACCGTCGGCGTCGAGACCACCACCGGCCCGCTCGGCCAGGGTCTCGGCAACGCGGTCGGCATGGCCATGGCCGCCCGCCGCGAGCGCGGACTGTTCGATCCGGACGCGGCCGCGGGTTCCAGCCCGTTCGACCACATGATCTGGTGCATCGCCTCGGAAGGTGACATCGAGGAAGGCGTCAGCCACGAGGTCAGCGCCCTCGCCGGCCACCAGAGACTGGGCAACCTGGTCGTCGTCTTCGACAGCAACCACATCTCCATCGAGGACGACACCCAGATCGCGCTGAGCGAGGACATCGCCAAGCGCTACGAGGCCTACGGCTGGCACGTCCAGACCGTCGACTGGACCGACGACGGCGAGTACATCGAGGACGTCGAGGCCCTTCACCAGGCGCTGGAGGCCGCGCGCGCCGAGACCGGCAGGCCGTCGTTCATCCGCCTGCGCACCATCATCGGCTGGCCCGCGCCGAACAAGCAGAACACCGGCAAGGCCCACGGCTCGGCCCTGGGCGCCGACGAGATCGCCGCCACCAAGAAGATCATGAAGCAGGACCCGGCCAAGAGCTTCGACGTCCCGGCCGACGTCCTGGAGCACGCCCGTGAGGTCGTCGGGCGTGGCCGGGCGGTCCGCGCCGAGTGGGAGAAGGCCTACCAGAGCTGGCGCCTGGCCAACCCCGAGCGCGCGGCCGAGTTCGACCGGATCAGCGCCCGGCGGCTGCCGACCGGCTGGACCGAGGCGCTGCCGTCCTTCGAGCCGGGTGCCTCCATCGCCACCCGCAAGGCCTCCGGCGAGGTGCTCAACAGCCTCGCGCCCGTGCTGCCCGAGCTGTGGGGCGGCTCGGCCGACCTGGCCGAGTCCAACAACACCACGATGAAGGGCGAGCCGTCCTTCATCCCGGAGGAGTACCAGACCAAGGAGTTCCCCGGGAACCGCTACGGCCGGACGCTGCACTTCGGCATCCGCGAGCACGGCATGGGGTCGATCCTCAACGGCATCGCCCTGCACAACGGCACCCGGCCCTACGGTGGCACGTTCCTGGTCTTCAGCGACTACATGCGCCCCGCCGTACGGCTCGCGGCGCTGATGAAGCTGCCGGTCACCTACGTGTGGACGCACGACTCCATCGGTCTGGGCGAGGACGGCCCGACCCACCAGCCGGTCGAGCACCTGTGGGCGCTGCGCGCCATCCCGGGCCTGGACGTCGTCCGCCCGGCCGACGCCAACGAGACGGCCGCCGCGTGGCGGACCGTGCTGGAGCACAACGACCGCCCCGCCGCGCTGGCGCTGACCCGGCAGAACCTCCCGGTCTACGCGGGCACGGCGGACGCCGAGAAGGTCGCCCGCGGCGCCTACATCCTGGAGGACGCCTCCAACGGCCGGCCCGCGGTGATCCTGATCGGCACCGGCTCCGAGGTCGAACTGGCCGTGGGTGCCCGTGAACTCCTGGAGGCCGAGGGCATCCCGACCCGGGTCGTGTCGATGCCGTGCGTCGAGTGGTTCCAGGCCCAGGACGCGGCCTACCGGCAGACGGTGCTGCCCACGGCCGTCCGCGCGCGCGTCGCCGTCGAGGCGGGAGTCGCGCTGGGCTGGTGGCAGTTCGTTGGAGATGGGGGGGAAGTGGTCAGCCTGGAGCACTTCGGCGCCTCGGCTCCCTACAAGACCCTTTACGAGCAGTTCGGCCTCACCGCCGAGCGCGTGGTCGCCGCCGCCAAGGCGAGCCTCGCACGGACCGGGGCCGACAAGGACAAGACGACGGGAAACTGATCATGAGTGAGACTCTGAAGGCCCTTTCCGATCACGGCGTTTCCATCTGGCTGGACGACATCAGCCGCGAGCGTCTGCGCACCGGCAACCTGGAGGCGCTGATCCGCGACAAGCACGTGGTCGGCGTCACCTCCAACCCGACGATCTTCGCCTCGGCGCTGAGCAAGGGTGACGCCTACGGCACCCAGCTCCACGATCTGGCCGTGCGCGGCGTGGACGTCGAGGAGGCGGTCCGCGCCATCACCACCTACGACATCCGCTGGGCCGCCGACGTGCTCAGACCGGTCTACGACGCCACCGGTGGCGTGGACGGCCGGGTCTCGATCGAGGTGGACCCGCGCCTGGCCAGGGAGACCGAAAAGACGATCGCCGAGGCGCGCGCGCTGTGGTGGATGGTCGACCGGCCCAACCTGTTCATCAAGATCCCGGCGACGGTCGAGGGACTGCCGGCCATCACCCAGGCGATCTCCGAGGGGATCAGCGTCAACGTCACGCTGATCTTCTCCCTTGAGCGCTACCGTGCCGTGATGGACGCCTGGCTGACGGGCCTGGAGCGCGCGCGGGCCAACGGGCTGAACCTGGCCGGCATCGAGTCGGTGGCCTCCTTCTTCGTCAGCCGCGTGGACAGCGAGATCGACAAGCGCCTGGAGAAGACCGGGACGCCCGAGGCCAAGGCGCTCAAGGGCAAGGCGGCGGTCGCCAACGCCCGCCTCGCCTTCGCTGCCTTCGAGGACGTGGTCAACTCGCCGCGCTGGCGTGCCCTGGCCGAGGCCGGAGCCCGTCCGCAGCGCCCGCTGTGGGCCTCCACCGGCACCAAGGACCCGAACTACCCCGACACCCTCTACGTCGACGAGCTCGTCACCTCGGGCACGGTCAACACGATGCCCGAGAAGACCCTCGACGCCGTCGCCGACCACGGCCGGATCGCCGGCGACACCGTCCGCTCCTCCTACGAGAACGCCTGGAACACCATGTCCGCGCTCAAGGAGATCGGCATCGACTACGACGACGTGGTGAGGGTACTGGAGGAGGAGGGCGTGGAGAAGTTCGAGGCATCCTGGAGAGAGCTCCTGGCCACTGTCTCCGCCGAACTACGGAAGGCCGCCGGATGAACGTGTCCGTGACGTTCAACGAGGAGAGGCTGGCCGAGCAGGCCACGGAGACGGCCAGGCGGCTCGTCGCCGAAGGGGTCCACGAGGCCCTGGCCAAGGGCAACCCCACTCTGTGGGGCCCGGAGGCCGAGGCCGAGGCGGCGATCCGCCTCGGCTGGCTCACCCTCCCGCAGACCAGCAGGGAGCTGCTCCCCGAGATCGGCAGGCTCGTCGAGCGCGCCCGTGCCCAGGGCCTGGACCACGTGGTCCTGGCGGGCATGGGCGGCTCCTCGCTCGCCCCCGAGGTCATCACCGCCACGGCCGACGTGTCGCTGACCGTGCTCGACACCACCGACCCCGGCCAGGTGCGCCGGGCGCTCGACGACCGCCTGGACCAGACGATCCTGGTGGTGGCCAGCAAGAGCGGCGGCACGGTCGAGACCGACAGCCACCGGCGGATCTACGAGCAGGCCTTCCGTGACGCGGGGATCGACCCCGCCGAGCGGATCGTCGTGGTCACCGACCCGGGCTCGCCGCTGGAGCAGTCCGCCGTCGAGGCGGGCTATCCGGTCATCCTGGCCGACCCCAACGTGGGCGGTCGCTACAGCGCTCTGTCCGCCTTCGGCCTGGTGCCCAGCGCGCTGGCCGGGGCCGACGTCGAGCAACTGCTCGACGACGCGGCCGCGGTGCAGCCGCTGCTCGCGCAGGCCGAGGGCAACCCCGGCCTGGAGCTCGGTGCCGCCCTCGGCGCCGCCGCGGTCTCCGGCCGTGACAAGCTCGTGCTGGAGGACAGCCTCTCGGAGATCAACGGCCTGCCCGACTGGATCGAGCAGCTGGTCGCCGAGTCCACCGGTAAGCAGGGCAGGGGCATCCTGCCGGTCGTCGGTGCCGATCCGGGCGAGGCCGAGGACGAGCTGATCGCCGGGATCGACTCCGACGGCGCCGTGACCGTCGGCGGTCCGCTGGGCGCGCAGTTCCTGATCTGGGAGTACGCCACTGCCATCGCCGGCCGCGTTCTCGGCATCGACCCGTTCAACCAGCCGAACGTGGCCGAGTCCAAGGAGAACACCGGCAAGCTGCTGGACCGGACGGAGCTGCCGGCCGGCTCGCCGCTCCTGGTCGACGGCCCGGTGGAGGTGTACGGCGAACTGCCCGGCTCCGAGGCTCCCAAGGATCTGCCGGAGGTGTTCACCCGGCTGCTGGAGGCCATCCCCGCCGACGGCTACCTCGCGATCATGGCCTACCTCGACCGGGAGGCCGCGTTCGACGCCCCCCACGCCGACGGCGCCTCGTTCGAGGAGATGACCGACGCGTGGAGCGCGGCCGACCCTGCCACGCTCCGCGCGCAGCTCGCGATACGGACCGAGCGGCCGATCACCTTCGGGTGGGGTCCCCGGTTCCTGCACTCCACCGGCCAGTACCACAAGGGCGGTCCGCAGAACGGTGTGTTCCTGCAGATCACCGGTGCCGTGGACGAGGACGTCGAGGTGCCGGGCAAGCCGTACACGCTGGGCCGTCTCCAGCTCGCGCAGGCTCTGGGCGACCACGGCGCGCTGGCCAGGCGCGGGCGTCCCACCGTACGTCTGCACCTGACCGATCGCGCGGCAGGGGTCGCGCGTCTGCTCGAGGCAGCGCGGGAGGTCTGAATGAGCAAGGAATACTCCGCGGTGCAAGGCGAGACGGCACAGGCCGACGCCGCGCACGCCGACGGAGTACCCACCACCGCGACACCCGCCGAGGAGTCGGCCGCCGTCGCCTCCTCGAGGGTCGCAACCGTCTCGACCACCGAGGATCTCGTGGAGTCCAACCCTCTGCGCGACCCGCGTGACAAGCGCCTGCCCCGCGTGGCGGGGCCGTGCGTGCTGGTGCTGTTCGGCGTGACCGGTGACCTGGCACGCAAGAAGTTGCTGCCGGCGATCTACGACCTGGCGAACCGGGGGCTGCTGCCGCCCGGCTTCTCCCTGGTCGGTTTCGCCCGCCGCGACTGGCGGGACCAGGACTTCGCGCAGCTCGCCCACGACGCCGTCAAGGAGCACGCGCGCACACCCTTCCGCGAGGAGGTCTGGAAGCAGCTGTCGGAGGGCATCTTCTTCTGCCCGGGTGAGTTCACCGACGACGGCGCGTTCGACGCGCTGGCCATGATGCTCAAGGAGATCGACCAGACCCGGGGCACCGGCGGCAACTACGGCTTCTATCTCTCGGTCCCTCCGAAGTTCTTCCCGATCGTGGTCCAGCAGCTCAAGCGGACCGAACTGGCGCACGGCCCCGAGGGGTCCTGGCGCCGGGTGGTGATCGAGAAGCCCTTCGGGCACGACCTGGAGAGCGCACAGGAGCTCAACGCGATCACCAGTGCGGTCTTCCCGGAGAGTTCGGTGTTCCGCATCGACCACTACCTGGGCAAGGAGACCGTCCAGAACATCCTGGCGCTGCGGTTCGCCAACAACCTGTTCGAGCCGATCTGGAACCGGAGCTACGTCGACCACGTCCAGATCACGATGGCCGAGGACATCGGCATCGGCGGCCGGGCGGGTTACTACGACGGCATCGGCGCGGCCCGTGACGTGATCCAGAACCATCTGCTGCAACTGCTCGCCCTGGTGGCCATGGAGGATCCGACGTCCTTCGGGGCCAACTCGCTGCGCCGGGAGAAGGAGAAGGTCCTCCAGGCGCTGCGGCTACCTCAGGACCTGGCGGACTCCACCGCGCGCGGCCGCTACGGGCCCGGCTGGCAGGGCGGCGAGCCGGTGATCGGCTACACGCAGGAGGAGGGCATCTCGCCGGACTCCATCACCGAGACCTACGCCGCCATCAAGCTGGAGATCGCCAACCGCCGCTGGGCCGGGGTGCCGTTCTACCTGCGTACCGGCAAGCGGCTGAGCCGCCGGGTGACGGAGGTCGCCGTGGTGTTCCAGCGGGCCCCGCACCTGCCGTTCAGCAAGGACGACACCGAGATACTGGGACAGAACGCCCTGGTCATCCGGGTCCAGCCGGACGAGGGCATCACGGTGCGGTTCGGCTCCAAGGTGCCCGGCACCGCCATGGAGGTCAGGGACGTCTCGATGGACTTCGCCTACGGCGAGTCGTTCATGGAGTCCTCCCCCGAGGCCTACGAGCGGCTGCTGCTGGACGTGCTGATCGGCGACCCGCCGCTCTTCCCGCACCAGCGCGAGGTCGAGCTGTCATGGAGGATCCTCGACCCGGTCGAGGACTTCTGGGCCTCCCAGGGGCCGCCGCAGGAGTATCCGGCGGGCACATGGGGCCCCAAGTCGGCCGACGAGATGATGGCCCGCGACGGACGTGCCTGGAGGAGGCTGTAGATGACGAGTTTCATGCTCAGCAACACGACCGCGTCGAAGATCTCCTCCCAGCTCACCCAGCTGCGCCACCAGATGGGCACCCCGGCGGTCGGCATGGTGCTGACTCTGGTGGTGATCTGCGACGAGAGCAACCAGTACGACGCGGTCCAGGCCGCGACCGAGGCGGCCAGGCAGCACCCCTCCCGGATACTGGTCGTCATCGTCCGCGACCCGGACGAGCCGAACCGGCTCGACGCCGAGATGCGGCTCGGCGAGTCCACACCGGGCGAGGTGATCCTGCTGCGCCTGTACGGCGAGCTCACCAAGCACGCCGACTCCGTGGTCGGCCCGCTGCTGCTCACCGACACCCCGGTGGTGGCCTGGTGGCCGGGCGACTGCCCGGACGTGCCCGCCAAGGACTCGATCGGCGTGCTCGCCCAGCGCCGGATCGTCGACGCGCGGGCGTCGGCCGACTCTGTGAAGGCGATCACCAGCCGAGCGCGCGGCTACGTGCCCGGTGACACCGATCTGGCCTGGACCCGGCTGACGACCTGGCGGAGCCTGCTGGCCGCCGCGTTCGACCGGCCGGTGGGCAAGGTCAAGAGGGGTGTCGTGGAGGCCGTTCCCGGCCACGCCAGCGCCCTGCTGCTGGCGGCGTGGCTCGGCGAACGCCTCGGCGCCCCGATAAAGGTCACCGAGTCCGCCGGTCCCGGTCTGACCGCGGTCAAGCTGGTCACGGCCGACGGCGACATCTCCATCAGCCGTGGCGACGGCCGCCTGGCCACGCTGTCGCGCCCGGAGCAGCCGGATCGCCAGGTCGCCCTGATCCGCCGTCAGAAGGCGGAACTGCTCGCCGAGGAGCTCCGCCGCCTGGACCCCGACGAGATCTACGGGGCCGCGATCCGGAGACTCGCCCGGACCCACAGGTCCTGACCTGCGCGCCCCGCGGCCGACCGCGGGGCGCTCTCCCCATCGAAGCCCGCTGAAAGAGAAGTCCCGTGAGCGTTCCCCATGTGGTCATCCATCGTGACGCCGACATGCTCGCCAAGGCGGCGGCCGCCCGGGTGATCACCCGCACCGTCGACGCGCAGTCGAGCAAGGGCTCGGCCTCGCTGGTGCTGACCGGCGGCACCATCGGCATCGCCACGCTGGCCGAGATCGCCGCCAGCCCTGCCCGTGACGCCATCGACTGGCGCAACCTGGACATCTGGTGGGGCGACGAGCGTTTCCTGCCCTCCGGCCATCCCGAGCGCAACGAGACCGGCGCGCGTAAGGCCCTCCTCGACCACGTCGACGTCGACCCGGCCCGTGTCCATGTGATGCGCGGTCCCGATTCGGGCATGACCGCCGAGGAGTCGGCCGAGGCGTACGCCGAGGAGCTCCGCAGGGCCGCCCGTCCCGAGGACCACGGCCCCGCGCCGTCGTTCGACGTCCTGATGCTCGGCATGGGCCCGGACGGCCACGTGGCGTCGCTGTTCCCGGGCATGCCGTCGCTGTACGAGACGCGCCCGGTGGTGGCGGTGCACGGCGCCCCGAAACCTCCGCCCACCCGCATCTCGCTCACGCTCCCGGTCATCCAGGGGGCGCGTGAGGTATGGCTGATCGCCGGCGGTCAGGAGAAGGCGGGAGCCGTACGGCTGGCCCTGTCGGACTCCGGGACGATGCAGGTCCCGGCGGCGGGTGCGCGTGGCCGCCAGGGGACGCTGTTCCTGCTGGACCGGGCGTCCGCCTCCAAGATCCCCGCCTCCCTGGGCCGCCCCTCCTCGCCCTGATACGACATGACCGCCTGCGGCCCTCACCCTGGGAAAAGGATTCCGTGGCGAGTAGCGATATGTCCTCCCCTTTATCGGGAAACCTGACGCATAGTGGGTGCAGGCAACTCGGCATCCCTCACGGAGGCCACTCGTGTTCGAGCGCTTCACCGACCGTGCCCGCCGTGTCGTGGTCCTGGCTCAGGAGGAGGCCCGGCGGCTCAGCCACAACTACATCGGGACCGAGCACATCCTGCTCGGCCTTCTCGGAGAGGAGGACGGCGTCGCCGGCCGGGCGCTGCAGTCCTTCGGTATCGGCCGCGCGCAGGTGCGCGACGACGTCGAAAAGATCATCGGTCAGGGCGGCGACGCCCCGGCCGGCCACATCCCGTTCACCCCGCGGGCCAAGAAGGTGCTGGAGCTGTCCCTGCGGGAGGCCCTCAACCTGCACCACAACTACATCGGCACCGAGCACATCCTGCTCGGCCTGATCCGGGAGGGTCAGGGCGTCGCGGCCCAGGTGCTCACCAAGCAGGGCGCGCGCCTGGACGCCGTACGCGCGCAGGTGATCACACTCATCGGGCGGCGTGGTCCCGACCGCCTCCTGAGCCTGGAGGAGGGCTTCTACGGCACCGGGCCGTCATCCGGCGCGAAGCTGGAGCGGATCCAGGAGAGCCTGGACCGGATCGAACGCCGGCTGGACGCCATGGGCGCGCCTCCGGACCCGGGTCCCCCCGACGATCAGGGCGGGGATCGCCCACCCGACGGGTGAGGCCTCCCCGGTCCGAGGCCCCTGAGCGATCCCGGACCGGGGAGGCGACGTGATGGGTTCAGCTCGGGGATGCCGTCGCCATCACGCCCACGGCCAGCCTGGCTTCCACCATGCCGGGGTCCTCGGTGGGGCTCAGCGTCGCGCCCAGCGAGACCAGGAGCCTGTGCATGCGCACGTTGTCGGTGAGCAGGGTGGCCCTGACCTCGGCGAAGCCCAGGTCCCGGGCCTCGGTGACGACCATCCTGGCCAGCGCCGCGCCCATCCCCCGGCCCTGCCAGCGGTCCTCGACCAGGAAGGCCATCTCGGCGATGCCGGGGTCGGGGGTGAACATCAGGTTGGCCAGCGCGACAACCTGACCGTCGTATCCGGCGACCAGCGAGTGACCGCGGGTGCGGTCGCAGAGCCGGTCGAAGACGCGGGGCGGCAGCACGGGCATTGAGGTGAAGTAGCGGAACCGGCGCGACTCCGGCGAGCAGCGGTCGTGCAGGTCGCGGACCGCCTCGCGGTAGAGCTGCGTGAGCGGGCGGATCTGGGTCTCGGTGCCGTCGGACAGCATGACGGCCCGCCCGATCCCCGTCGGCTGGCGGGCCGGGGGCTGTGCCAGCCGTACGAAGGAGGCGGCCCGGGCGGCCTCGGTCAGGGTGAAGGGCAGCTCGGCCCGGCGCACCCGGATGGCGTGGCGCGGGGCCACGGGCACGGTCAGCAGCGTCGGGTCCGGCAGGTCGCTCATGTCCGCACCGTAGACCCAGCGGGAGTCGTCGGCGCGCAGCAACTCCCCCAGCAGTTCGGGGAGCCGCCAGGGCATCGCGCGCAGCCGCGAGGCGAGCAGGAGCGCGCGGGTGGGCTCGTCGGTGAGCTGGTGGGCGGTGGCGGGGACGACCTGGACCCGGCGTCCGCCGGCCGCCTCCAGCGCCTCACGCACGGCCTCGGGGCCGGCGGGGATCTCCGCCACGAACTCGTCCACGGTGCCGTCGGTGTCGGACTGGACGCTCAGGCCCAGGATGTTGCCTCCCCTGTCGGCGAGCGCCGTGGCCAGCGAGGCCAGCCGTCCCGGCCGCTCGTCCACCGTCGTACGGATCCGCAGAAATCCCATCAGAACACTCCCTCCGTTGGGCACATCCTGACGCAGGCCTGTTACAGGACTGCTACACAGGGATGAGCCCGTCGTTACGTCTGGGAAGATCAGTCATGATGCGGTTCTGCAACGATTTCCGTTGGAAGGCCCGCCCTAATTGACGGATATAGCAGGATACGAGGTCATGAGTACGCGTGTTCCCCTGGCTGAGGACTTTGTCAACGGGGACGTCTCCTTCTGGTACCGCTCCCTCGGCCTCCCCGCAGCCGGCGAAGCCCTGAGCGGCGACCTCGACGCCGACGTGGCCATCGTCGGCGCCGGCTACACCGGCCTGTGGACCGCCTACTACCTGAAGAAAGCCAGCCCGAGTCTGCGCGTCGTGGTGCTGGAGAAGGAGTTCGCCGGGTACGGCGCGTCCGGGCGCAACGGCGGCTGGCTGGTGGGCGAACTCGCGGGCACCCCCGAACGCTATGCCCGGACGCACGGCGCCGACGCGGCCAAGCGGTTCCAGCGCGTGATGTTCGAGGCGGTCGACGAGGTCATCGCGGTCGCCGCGGACGAGAACATCGACGCCGACATCGTCAAGGGCGGTGTCACCACGGTCGCCACCAACGCCGCCCAGGACCGGCGGCTGCGAGAGCTGCTCGCCCACGAGCGCCACTGGGGCTGGACCGAGGAGGACGTCCGGCTACTGGACGCGGCAGAGCGGGAGAGCCGCCTGCGGGTGGACGGCGCGGTCAGCGCTATCTGGAGCCCGCACTGCGCCCGGATCCAGCCCGCCAAGCTGGCCCGCGGCCTGGCCCGGACCGTGCGGGACCTCGGAGTGGAGATCTTCGAGCGCACCCCGGTCACCGAGATCGCCCCGCACGAGGCCCGCACGCCGTACGGCACGGTCCGCGCCGGCTACGTCATCCGCGCCACCGAGGGCTTCACCGCCGGGCTGAAGCAGTACCACCGCGCCTGGCTGCCGATGAACAGTTCGATGATCGTCACCGAGCCGCTGGGCGACCTGTGGGACGCGATCGGCTGGGAGGGCCACGAGCTGCTCGGCGACATGGCGCACTACTACATGTACGCTCAGCGCACCGCCGACGGCCGGATCGCGTTCGGCGGGCGCGGCAAGCCCTACCTGTACGGCTCCCGGGTGGACGAGCGGGGTCACACCCACACCTGGACCATCGAGGCGCTGTGGGAGCTGCTGACCGGCATGTTCCCCACCGTGCGGGCCTCCGCGGTGGCGCACGCCTGGTCCGGGGTGCTCGGCGTGCCGCGCGACTGGTGCGCCACCGTGCACGTCGACCAGACCACCGGCATCGGCTGGGCCGGCGGCTACACCGGCCACGGGGTGACCACCACCAACCTGGCGGCCCGTACCCTGCGCGATCTGATCCTGCGCGAGGACACGGAGCTGACCACACTGCCCTGGGTGGACCGCAAGGTGCGAGGCTGGGAGGTGGAGCCGCTGCGGTGGATCGGCGTGCACGCCATGTACGACCTGTACCGCCGGGCCGACGCGAGGGAGAAAGCCGGACTCGGCCGCACCTCCGTCCTGGCACGCGTCGCCGACTCCATCACCGGACGTTAGGAGAGCCATGACCTACCTGCCCGACGACCAACCCGGCGCGTGGGTGATCCACGAAACGCCCCGCAGGAGCCACGTCACGTGAGCGACATCCTGTTCCGCGGCGGCCGCGCCTTCCTCGCCGCCGGCGCCTTCGCCGAGGCGGTGCTCGTCCGCGACGGCCGGATCGCCGCCGTGGGCGCGGAGTCCGACGTCGTACGGCGGGCGGCCCCCGGCCACGAGACCGTCGACCTCGGCGGCGGCCTGCTGACTCCCGGCTTCACCGACTCCCACATGCACCCGGTCCAGGCAGGGCTGGAGCGGGCCAGGTGCGACCTGGCCGAGGTCTACGGCCTGCCGGAGTATCTGGAACGGATCATCGCCTACGCCGAGTCCCACACCCGCAACGAGTGGATCGAGGGCGGGGGCTGGGACATGGCGGCCTTCCCCGGCGGTCTCCCGCACCGCTCGCAGATCGACTTCCTCGACCGGCCCGTGTATCTGATCCAGCGTGACCACCACGCCGCCTGGGTCAACACCCGGGCACTGAAGCTCGCCGGGATCACCCGCGACACCCCCGACCCCGCCGACGGCCGTATCGAGCGCGACGCCGACGGCACGCCGAGCGGCGTGCTGCACGAGGGCGCGATGGACCTGGTGGGCCTGCTCACCCCGCGCCCCACGGCCCGGGACCTGACCGACGCGCTGCTTTCGGCCCAGACCCACCTGTTCTCCAAGGGCATCACCGGCTGGCAGGACGCCATCGTCGGCTCCTACGCGGGCTCCGACGACCAGCTGCCCACCTACGTCGCGGCGGCGGCCTCGGGGCGGCTGAAGGCCCGTGTCGTGGGCGCGCTGTGGTGGGACCGCACACGCGGCGCCGAGCAGATCCCCGAGCTCGTGGAGCGCCGCGCCTCGGCGGAGGGACTGGAGCGGTTCCGAGCCACCTCGGTGAAGATCATGCAGGACGGCATCACCGAGAACTTCACCGCCGCGGTGATCGAGCCCTACTGCCGCTGCGGCGGCACCGGCCTGTCATACGTGGAGCCCGAGCTGCTGAACACCTACGTCGCCGAGCTGGACCGGCACGGCTTCCAGGTGCACTTCCACGCGATCGGCGAGCGGGCCGTCCGCGAGGCGCTGGACAGCTTCACCGGGACCGACCCGGCCAACCGGCATCACATCGCGCACCTGCAGATCATCGAACCGTCCGACGTGCCGCGCTTCGCCGCCCTCGGCGTGACGGCCAACCTGCAGCCGCTCTGGGCCACCCACCACGCCCAGATGGACGAGCTGACGATCCCGTTCCTGGGTGACGAACGCTCCTCCTGGCAGTATCCCTTCGCCGACCTGCAGCGGGCGGGCGCCCGCTTCTGCGCGGGCAGCGATTGGCCGGTCTCCAACCCCGACCCGATCCAGGGCATGCACGTGGCGGTCAACCGCACCGAGCCGGGCAGCTCTGTCCACGCGGACTACCCGACGGCGCAGACCCCGTTCCTGCCCGGCCAGAGCCTGGACCTGGCCACCATCCTGACCGCCTACACCGCCGGTTCGGCGTGGATCAACCACGACGACGACGCGGGCACCATCACTCCCGGCAACCGCGCCGATCTGGTCGTCCTGGACCGCGACCCGTTCGCCGAGCCCCAGGGCGACATCTGGCGGACCGAGGTCGCGATGACCTTCGTCGGCGGAGAGCAGGTCTACCACCGCTGACCTTCCCGCGCGAGCGGAAGCACCGGGGTGGTCGGGGTCGGCACCGACCCCGACCACCGCCATCGGCCAGGGTGCTCCCCCTTCGACCACGTCTGCGGCGGCTGGTGGAGGCGGGTCGTGCGCACCGACGGCACCAAAGCCGTCCGCTACCTCAGCTCCGCCCTGGACGACTCGCCTCCGAAGTGATCCTTTAACCATTGGAAAAGATCACCCGAGGTGGCGGATAGTCTCCTCGTGACGCGAACAGGGGGAACAGAGATCGGGCCCGCGCGCCCGCTGTGGCGGGACCGGAACTTCAACGTCTTCTGGGTCTCCCAGACGCTCTCCGTCGCCGGAGACTCGTTCGCCTACATCTCCATCCCGCTGCTGGTGCTGCACGTGACCGGGTCGGTCGCGCAGATGGGCCTGCTGACGGGCGTGGCCGGTGCCGCGTCGGTCGGTGCCGGGATCCTCGCCGGGATCCTGGCAGACCGGCTCGACCGGCGGACCCTGCTGATCTACTGCGACCTCGCCCGCATGGTGCTGTACGGACTCATCCCGCTGGCCTGGGCGTTCGGCCCTCAGGTCTGGCTGCTGTACGTGGTGCTGCCGATCAGCGAGGCGATCGGGATGGTCTTCCAGGTCACCTACGTGACCGCGGTGCGCAACCTGGTCGACGGTGAGCGCATCACCGAGGCCAACGGCCGGCTCTACGCGACCGCCGCGGCGGCCGGTGTCGGCGGCCCGCTGCTCGCCGGCGTGGTCTCGGGACAGTTCGGCCCGACCGCGGCGATCGCCATCAACGCGGCGAGCTTCGCACTGTCGGCGGCGGGCCTCTACTTCGTCCGGTTCAACGGGCCCGAGGTCGGTGAGCCCGCCCCGCCGCGCCAGAAACCCTGGCAGGAGCTGCTGGCCGGTGCCCGATTCCTCTGGCGGCACCCGGTGCTGCGCTCCCTGACGATCCTGCTCTCCTTCTTCATCTTCTTCACGCTCGGCATGACCGACGTCCTGATCTACCACCTCAAGCACGATCTCGGCCGGTCCGACGGCGCCGTCGGCACGGTCCTCGCGGTCGCCGCGGCCGGCACGATCGCCGGAGCCCTGCTCGTGGCGCCCGTCCGCCGCAAGTTCGGTTTCGGCGCCACGTGGATCGGCGCCATCGCGGCCAGCGGGCTCGCCATGGCGTGCGTCGGCGTCTCCGGTCGCGCCCCGGTGATCGCTGCCCTGATGGCCATCTACCTCTGCGGCGTCAGCATGGCCGGGATCTGCTCGATGTCCCTGCGCCAGCAGGTGACCCCGGACCATCTGCTCGGCCGTGTGACCTCGGCGTTCTGGACGATCCACTTCTCCCTGGGCCCGGTGGGCGCGGCCGTCCTGACCTGGGGGGCGGGCAGCTACGGCGTCACCGTGATCTGCCTCCTCGCCGGCACCGCCTGCCTACTGATCGCGACAACCGCGCTCCTCACCCCCATCCGCCGGCCTGCCCCCGAGCACTCGGTGCCTAGTTGAGCTGCGCCGAGCGGGGACGCTTCTCTGCGAACTCACGCACCGCCGGCTCCGCGCGGTCGGCCGCCCGCTGGTGCTTCCCGAGCGACTCCCAGCACATGCCCATCTCGGCGGTGGGGAACTCGTCTACCGCCGCCGGCCCTCTGGTCCGGCGTTATCGAAGGGTGGCACCATAACGTTTCCTGAACAGGATGATCGAGGGAGGACGTCATGCATGATCTGCCCATCTGTGTCACCTGCGGGGTCCAGTACGCCGGCCCGCGGCGGAACTGCCCGATCTGCGAGGACGAGCGGCAGTACGTCGGCTGGGAGGGCCAGCGCTGGACCTCCCTCGCCGAGCTGCGCCTGAGCGGGCACAGACCGATGATCGCCGAGGAGGGCGCGGGGGTCGTCGGGGTCGGCAGCGACCCTTCCACCGCCATCGGCCAGCGCGCCCTGCTCGTCCGCACCCCCGCCGGCAACGTGCTGTGGGACATGGTCACCCACCTCGACGACGACATGATCAGGCAGGTCAACGACCTCGGCGGGATCGACGCCATCGCGATCAGCCACCCGCACTTCTACGGCTCGATGGTCGAGTGGGCGCACGCCTTCGACGCGCCGGTCTACATCCATGCCAACGACCGCGACTGGGTGGCCCGCCCCGACGAGTCCGTCGTCTTCTGGGAGGGCGACACCCACGAGATCCACGAGGGACTGACCCTGATCAACGCCGGGGTGCACTTCGACGGCGGCCAGGTGATGCACTGGCGCGACGCCGAGGACGGCCGGGGCGCCCTGTTCTCCGGCGACATCCTCCAGGTGGTGGCCGACCGCCGCTGGGTCAGCTTCATGTACAGCTATCCCAACCTCATCCCCGAACGCCCCAGAACGATCCGCCGCGCCCTGTCGCTGCTGGAGCCGTACCCCTTCGACCGCGTCTACGGCGGCTGGTGGAAGCGGGTCGTGCACACCGACGGCACCGAGGCCGTCCGCCGCTCCGCCGACCGCTACCTCTCCTACGCCCTGGACGACTCTCCGCCCCAGTGACCGAGGCGGACTTCTCCGGACTCCGCAAGCCGCACAACCGCCTGTCCAGCCGCGCGGCCTCCAGGCCCTCGAGAGCTCTCTCGGCATCGACAACCAGTGGAGCGCGTATTAAAGTACTCCTTCATTATGAAGGACGTACATAAATCCTCGACCAGCTTCGATCGCGATCCCGATGGCTCCCTCTTCGACCCCCGAGCAAGGGCCGCCATGACCCAGTTCACCGCCGGAGACGACACCCTCGCCCTCGAAGCCGCGACCGCCGTCCGCACCGCCTTCCACGCCGTCGAGCGCATACGTGCCCATGGGGCCCAGGGCCGCGGGCTGAGCTCGGGGGCGCTTGACATCCTGATGCGCCTGAGCGCCTCGGCCGACGACGGGATCAGCATCGGCGAGCTTGCCCAGTCGGCCGGAGTGAGCTCCCGTAACGTCACAGGACTGGTCGACACCCTCGAACGCGACGGCCTGGCGCAGCGGGTCCCCGATCAACATGACCGACGCTCCGTCCTGGCTCGGATCACCCCCGCCGGGCGGGCATGGATCGAATCCTTCCGCCGGCCGACCCAGGCCGCCATGGCGGCGATCTTCCGGGACTTCACTCCCGCCGAGCTCACCCAGCTGCGGCACCTGTGCCTGCGCCTCACCGACAACCAGCACCGCCTCTCCCAGCATCTGAGCCAGGCCGAGGGAATGACCAAGGATCACGCAGACAGGAGATCAGGAAATGGCTTCCATCCACACGGAAATCGTGATTGATTCCCGCCCGGAGCAGGTGTGGGCGGCGATAAGCGATGTGGGCGCGGTGCACCAGCGCCTCCTGCCGGACCGCGTTGCCGACACCCGGCTTGAGGGCGATGTCAGGATTCTCATCTTCCCCAACGGCAGGGTCATCCGCGAGCTGATCATCGATGTCGACGACACGACCCGTCGGCTCGCCTACGCAGTAGTCGAAGGCGCGCAGCCGTCCCTTACCCACCATCACGCCTCATTTCAGGTCTTTCCCGAAGGTTCCGATCGCAGTCGGCTCGTCTGGATAACCGACCTGCTGCCGAACGCGCTCGCGACGGAGGTCCGCGCCCGCATCGAGCGGGGTGCAGAGGACATGAAACGGACACTGGAGGAAGCCGCAGCCCGTTAGAGGGCTGTCCGCCTCCACCCACCAGCCGAAACGACGGGGAAACGACCACCCGGCACGGTGATCCGTACGGCGGCCGATGGCGGTGGCCCCGCTTGACCACACGCGCGGCGAACGGCGACGCCCGCCTCCGGCCCGTAAGGGCGGCCCATGAGGGCCGCCCTTACGGGCGGGCCTCAGAAGTACTGCGGAGTGAGGTCGGTCGTCGGCCACGACTTCACCGCGCCCGCCGCCTGAAAGAGGAGCGAGTCGATCACGTCGAAGTCGGGCGATCCGTCCTCCCCCCGGCGGTTGAACACGGCGCAGTAGGAGACGCCGGTGTTCAACCGGGCCAGGAAGCTGAACGTGCCGGGCATCGATCCGGTGTGCCAGGTGTTGATTCCGCTACCCGCCGACCGGACCCACCAGCCGCCGCCGTACCAAGATCCGCTGCTGTTGACCCCGGTCTCGGGCTTGGCGAACACCTTGGCGATCGAGGTCGCGTTCAGCACCGGGCCGGCGGCGTCGAAGACCATGGCGAACTTCACCATGTCGACCGCCGAGGCCGTCCAGCCGCCGTTGGCGTCCTGGTTGGGCATGTTGAAGCCGCCGTAGGGGTACGGCACGACGGTGCCCGACCCGTCCACGACGGACTTGTTGGTGTACTTCGAGCTGTAGTTCACCTCGTTGGTCGGAGACTCCGTCCTGAGGCTGCGGCCGAGTCGCATCCTGCTGATGCGGACAGGGGTGAGGAGCTTCTGCTTGATGTACGACTCGTAGCTCATGCCGGAGACCTTCTCGATGATCCGGCCGAGCAGCAGGTAGCCGTAGTTGCTGTAGACCATCTTGGAGCCGGGGGCGAGGTCGAGGGGACGGGCCGTGGCGTAGCGCATGATGTCCGCGTGGCTGATCGGCAGCGGCACGCCGAGCGCCGCGGAGATCGTGTGATCCGCCCAGAGCTGGTCCTTCGAGACGTCCCTGTCCCATCCGCCCAGGTGCTGCATCAGTCTCAGAACGGTCACCTGCGCGAGCCGGGGGTCGGCCCCCGTGGAGAGCCCGAGCAGCGTGGTGACCGGAGTGGACAGGCTGAGTTTGCCGTCCTGGACCAGCCGCATGATCGCCGCGGATGTGATGTGCTTGCTCAGGCTGGCGACGCGGAACAGCGAGGTCGGCTGTACGACCGTCATCAACGGCAGCTTCTGTCCGGTCTGAATCGTGTACGTTCCGTAACCGCGTGCCAGCAGGATCTTGCCGTTCCGGGCGACCGCGAGCTGCGCGCAGCTGATCTCGCGCTCCGCGATGTACTTCTTCATCACGGTGTCGAACCCCGCCAGCGCGGTGGGGACCACCCCGGTGACGATCGGATCCGCGGCCGCCCACGCGGGGCTCGCCCCCAGGGCGAGGGCGGGGACGACCCCGGCGCCCGCCTGGAGAAGGCGACGGCGCGTAAGCCCGGTCATACCTGTTGTCACTACTGGCCCCCAAGTCACAGACGTGTCAGGAAGCCACGTAGTTTACGGATCTTTCTGGTAGACGTCTGAATAATCCGTTAAATCAGGACATAGCGGTTGAGGACATGCTCTGCTCGGCAATGCGGCGTGTCTGATGCACGGCCACGCTCGGCTCACGGAGGTCCAGCGCCTCCCAGGCGACTTCGAGGAGGATCCGCTGCCGGGGATCCATCAACCGTGCCCGCCGGCGGGCACGGCGAGCCTTCCGCTCCGAGACACGCGGCCTGGGTAGACATGGGAGATGGGGGACATCATCATCAGGCGGGTGTACGGGGCGGACCACGGCGGGGAGACGGAGACAGCCTTCCTCGTGGACGGGATCTGGCCGCGCGGCATCCGCAAGCAGGACCTCAAACTCGACGGATGGGTCCACGACCTCGCCCCTTCGGCGGATCTACGACGCTGGTTCGGACACCGCCCGGAGCGGTTCGAGGAGTTCCGTGCCCGCTACCGGCAGGAACTGGACAGCAACCCGGATGCCGTGCGCCCGCTGCTGGACGCCGCACGCCACGGGCCGATCACGCTTCTCTACGCGGCGAAGGACACCGAGCACAACAACGCCGTGGTGCTGAGGGAGTATTTGCGGGATCGGCTCGCGGCAACCGCCTAGGTGTAGGAGGCCAGGACGTTGCTGACGCTTGCGCTGAGTTGTGATGCGGGCGGTTGGCCGTCGGGATCGATGAATCGACGCCGATTCAAGCCAAGCTGTGCGAGCAGTCTGCTGACGATACGGCGGCTGACGGCCACGCCGTCCTGCTCGAGCTCGAACGCGATTCGGGAGGCCGACCACTTGCGCTCGCGCCGCATCCTCTCGATGCGCTCGACCAGCCGGCCCGGCGTAGCGGTCGGCTGTCGGTGCGGGGCGGACGAGCGATCTAGCAGCCCGAGCTCGCCATACCGACGGTAGCGGTTCACCCACTTCGATGCGGTCGCGCGCGAGATGCCCATCTCCGCCGCAACATGCGCGACCGGGCGGGTGCGGCAGCGCTCGACGAATCGGCGCCTGCCTTCAGGCGTGAGCGGGGCGTTGCGGTGAGTCATGCGGACCGGACGTCTTCGGACGGTGATGCTGCCACGGAGGCGGGCATGTGCGCGCGCTTCGGCAACAAGAGAGGGGTGGCGAGCAGGAGGGTGCCAGAGATGGTGATTGCGGTGGGCGGGCTGGTGAGTGTCGCGATCACGCCCCAGATCACCATGAGGGTGGCGGGTGCGAGTTTGGAGCTGATGCTCCACGCACTGAGGACCTGTGCGACGTGATCGGCGGGAGTGCGTTGCAGGCGCTCTGTCGCGTTGATGGGATTGAAGATGCCCATGCTGGTGATCAGCAGGGTCTCGACGATGATCACCGTGAGGAGTCCGGGGATGCCGGGGCGGGTTAGTGCGAGTCCGAGCGGGAAGATCGAGCGCAGCCAGCCGGAGGCGATCATGATGCGGTGCCGGCCGTAGCGGGTGACGAGGCGCGCGGAGAGGCGGGCCGGCTGCGGTCGCCACCCAGCTCGTGCCCTCGAATCTCCCGTTTGCGACGAGGAGATGGTCTGCGTTGACGAGGTACTTCAGGTACGCGCCGGATGCGGCGGTGAAGGCGATGCTCGCCGTTCCGGAGATGACCAAGACGACCAGCAGTTGGCCGTAGGACAGCAGGCCGAGGAGGTATGCGATCGGAACGCTCGCCATGGCGAGGAAGCGGATCAGGTCCATCGCGATCATCACGGGGCGCTTGGCCCGGCGCTCGACCCACGGCCCGAGTGGGACCGCAACGATCGCGGCAACGGCAAGGCCGGCAGCTTCCAGGAGCGAGACGGCGAATATCGGCGAGTGCAGCACCCGGACCGCGATGAGCAGGAATGCCCCGAAAGCGATCCACATGCCGTATGTGCTGACGGCGTAGGCCGACCACAGCCACCCGAAGCTGGGCCCCAATCTCACACGCACATGGCTCCTCGCGACAACCGACGGTTTGGATGCTTGAATCACGTCAGCCACGCTGGAGCGTGATCAAACAACCGATCCACGGCGAGCCACAACGATCAGTTGTGCACGCCTAAGGTGAACCAGTGGACACCGAGGCATTGCGATCGTTCGTCCGGGCGGCCGAGCTCGGACAGTTGCAACATGCGGCCGATGAGCTGGGCGTGACGCAGCAGGCAGTCTCCAAGCGGATCGCCGCCCTGGAGCGCGAGCTGGAAGTCCGTCTGTTCACACGTACCGCCCGAGGAGTTGAGCTGACGCTCGATGGTCAGGCATTTCTCCCCCACGCGCGGAGCATCGTCGCGGGTGTCGAGCGCGCCATCACCGCGGTCAGGCCGGGCTCCCGGGCCCTTCGGATCGACGTTCTCGGCCTGCGAAGCGCGCAGGCCGTTGTTCTGCACGACTATTGGCGGTCGCATCCCGAAATCAACCTCGACGTGGTGACCCTCAGGGTCAACGACCCACGCGTGGCGGTCGCCGCCGTCGAAGCAGGCGATATCGACGCCTCGTTCCGTACCGTCACTGACCCGGACACACTGCCGCCCGACGTGCAAATGATCCACGCGTTCGACTCCCCGCTGGAACTTCTCGTCGGCCCGAGACATCCGCTCGCCTCCGCGCGAAGACTGACGCCACCGCAGTTGCGTAAGCACCGGATATGGGTGCCGGGTATCGCGCCCCGAAGCGAATGGGCAGAGTTCTACGATCAACTCGCCACCGACTTCGACCTACGCATCGACGCGGCAGGCCCGCACTTCGGAGACGAAGTACTCCTGGACACCCTCGCGGACTCCGCGGACGTGGCCACCCTCGTTGGGGCACGCGACCGGTACATCTGGCCGGCGAACCACGACCTACGCCGCATCCCTATCGTGAATCCGACCCTCGCATACCCACTCTCGCTCATCCTCCCCAGAACGAATCCACATCCAGGACTCCGTGGAATCATCACCCACCTCGGAAGCCTGCCAAGGCTCCCTGAGACGGTCTGGCTCCCGTCCTGGGCAACGACGCCACGGCGCGGCGACAGCGGCATCGCACATGCTCACAGGTCCCAACCCCGACAAAGGTGACTCGACCGGCTGCTGATAGCAGCCTCCACCAGCGCCTAGTGAGTCTTATCCAGTCACCGGTACACCAGAAAGGATCGTGGCATGTCCAGCGACCGTCTCATGCGCATCCACAGCGCCGAGTTCCAGGCCATGGCCGAGAGGGTCCTGCGGGTCACCGAGCTCACCTCCCGCCTGAACGTCCTGCCCTTCGAGAACGAAGCAGGCAAGGCGGAACTGTTCGAACAGATCCTCGGCAAGCCGCTGCCGACGAGAGTCACGATCTATCCGCCCTTCTACACGGACCACGGCCTTCACCTGGACCTCGCGGAGCGCGTGTTCATCAACCAGAACTGCACGTTCCTGGACTACGCCGGCATCCGGCTCGGCGAGCGCGTGATGGTCGGACCAAAGGCCACGTTCATCACCGTCGGTCACCCGGTCGATCCTGAGGAGCGACGGGGGTGGCTAAGCGGCGCGCCCATCGACGTGGCGGAGAACGTGTGGATCGGCGCCGGTGCCACGATCCTGCCCGGTGTCAGCATTGGCCGTGATGCCGTGGTCGCCGCTGGCGCGGTCGTGGCCGATGACGTTCCGCCGGCAAGCCTGGTGACCGGCAGTAAGGCAACCGTGCACCGACGGTGGTGACGACCTCTCCGGGGCCACACCGAGCCCCGGACTACGGGCAGTCATCAACCACATCGGAAGCCTGGCGCCCCTCCCCGAGCCAACTGGCTCCGGTCCAGGGCGACGGACCGACGTCGCGGCCACAGTCACATCGCCTCACACAGCCACTAACACCGAAAAGCCCACGCGCGTTGCCAGCATCACACAGCGGCCACCGGGTAGCGGGCAGGGGCGGCTCGGTCCACCTGGGAGACGGTGAGCCGGTCACCCGAGGCCGGCGGCGCCCGCCTCCTGGAGGATCACCCGGGCGAGGGCGTCGGCGGCGTCCAGGCGGCCGAGTGACCTGGCGGACTTGGCCATGATGTCACGGGCGTGCGGGTCGGCGAGCAGGACGTCGAGCTCGGCGAGGAGCTGGTCGGCCTGGGGGCCGGTTTCGAGGAGCGCCCGGGCCGCTCCCGCCTCGGCCAGGTAGCGGGCGTTCTGACGCTGCTCGTCTCCCGCGGACGGGACCAGGGGGATCAGGACGGACGGCTTGCCGATGGCGGTCAGCTCGGCGATGATGCCTGCGCCACTGCGGGAGACCACGATGTCGGCGGCGGCGAACACGTGGGCCAGCTCGTCGCCGACGTAGGGCACCGGGTGGTATCGGCCCGCGAGCTCTTCGGGCAGACCCGCGGCGGTCTGGGTGAGCTGATCGATCCAGCCGGGACCACACTGGTGGAGCACCTGCGCCCGGGTGAGCAGCGAGGGCAGGACCGCCTCGACCATGGTGTTGATCTGTCGGCTCCCCTGGGCGCCGCCGGTCACGTAGACGAGGGGCAGCTCGGGCGAGAGGCGGAAGTGCCACCGGCCGGACGGGGCGTTGCCGTCCAGCAGATGGGGCCGGACGGGGTTGCCGGTGACCACGGCCCGGTCCCGCGCCGAAGCGGGCAGGTGCTCGATCGACGACGGATGGGTGAGCGCGATCCGGGTGGCGAACCGGGCCAGGATGCGGTTGGCCAGGCCCAGCGCGGTGATCTGCTCGTGCATCACGAGCGGGCGGCCGAGCATCCGGGAGGCGACCCCCAGCGGCACGCACACATACCCTCCGGTGGACAGCACCACATCGGGGCGGTAGCGGGCGGCGACGCCGAATGCCTGCATGACCCCGACCGGGATCCGGAACATGTCGGCGAGGTTGGTGAGCAGCTCGCGGGGGCTGGGCGAGCGGCGCAGCTTGCCCGCCTTGATCGCCCGGAACGGGATGCCGTGCTCGGCGGCGATGCGGGCCTCCAGGCCGGTGGCCGTACCCACCCAGAGCACGTCGAGGTCCAGCCCGCGACCGGCGGCCTGCTCACGGACGGCCGCGACGGTGGTCAACGCGGGGTAGGTGTGGCCGCCGGTCCCCCCTCCCGTGACGAGCATGCGCAGGGGACGTTGGTTTCCGGCGTTCATACGTGCGGGTCCTTCCAGGATTGCGATCATCCGTGCGTCTCGGCCGCGCCGAAGCGCTCAACGGCCCCGCGCACGCTACCGGAGTCGCTATGAAGATCCAATTCCGGGCGGGTACGGCCACCGCCCGCCGGCCAGGGACACGCGAAAGGTCCCCGCGGAGGGTCTCCACGGGGACCTTCGGCGGGCCGTGCCTAGTAGATCGGGCGCGAGGAGGAACGCAGCCGCTCCAGGGCCTCAGCCAGGATCTGGGCGCCGTCCTTGTCGCTGCGACGCTCCTTCACATACGCGAGGTGCGTCTTGTAAGGCTCGTTACGCGGTGGCGCGGGCGGGTTGGCCTCGTCCTGACCGGCCGGGAGACCACATCGGGGGCAGTCCCAGAACTCCGGCACGGCCGCGTCGCTGGCGAAACTGGGGCGCGTCTCATGCATGTTCGCGCACCAGAACGGGACCCTTACACGGGGAGCCGCCTCACCACGCTCCGCCTCCCCCATCGGGCCGGCGCCGACACGGCTGCCACGGATCGCGTTGCCACTACCCACGGATGAACTCCTCGCTCGATGGCCCCGCCGTTCGGTTGGATACGGGGGGCTGAACCACTGTCACGCTTCGCAAAAGCCAGGCCAGGGCTTGAGAGTCAGGGCCTAAGAAGCAGACCCAGCGCGATGATGCAAACGAACCAGACTACACCGGTGATGATGGTGAGCCGGTCGAGGTTGCGCTCTACGACCGAGGAGCCTCCGAACGACGAAGAGAAGCCGCCACCGAACAGATCCGACAGACCACCGCCCTTGCCCTTGTGAAGCAGCACAAGCAGGATCATCAGCATGCTCGCCAGAATGAGGGCGATGGAGATTCCGATTGTCACCGTTGACCTGTTCCCTGTTTACGCGCGGCCCGCGTCCGGGCGCGACTCTGTTACGACGCCTATGGCGTGACGATTCAAACTTGCTCTAAGAGGGTACGACGCGATGCCAAGTCGTACCCTCCGAACAGCCCTACTCAGGCGGACATTTCGCCAAAGCGGCAGATCTTGACGAACTCACCCGGGTCGAGACTGGCACCACCAACCAGGGTACCGTCCACATCGGGTTGAGCCATGATGCCGGCGATGTTGTCAGACTTGACCGAGCCACCGTAAAGGATACGGACAGCGGCGGCCACCTCACCGTCATAAAGCTCGGCGAGTCGGGAACGCAGCGCCGAACAGACCTCCTGCGCGTCGGCCGGCGTGGCCACCTCGCCGGTGCCGATCGCCCAGACCGGCTCGTAAGCCAGCACGATGGACCTGACCTGGTCGGCGGTGACCTTACGGAGCGCCCCGTCGAGCTGCGAGACGCTGTGGGCCACCTGCCCCCCGGCCCTGCGGACCGTCAGGCCCTCACCCACGCACAGGATCGGCGTGAGCGAGTGCCGGTAGGCCGCCTGCACCTTGGTGTTGACCAGGTCGTCGTCCTCGTGGTGGTACTGCCGGCGCTCGGAGTGGCCGACCAGGACGAAGGTGCAGCCGAGCTTGGCGAGCATCGCCCCGGAGATGTCTCCGGTGTAGGCGCCGCCGTCGTGCGGCGACAGGTCCTGCCCGCCGTACACGAACCGCAGCTTGTCGCCGTCCACCAGGGTCTGCACGCTGCGCAGATCGGTGAACGGCGGCAGAAGCGCCACCTCGACCCGGTCGAAGTCCTTGTCGTTCAGGGCGAACGACAGCTTCTGCGTGTGGGCGATGGCCTCAAGGTGGTTGAGGTTCATCTTCCAGTTACCCGCCATGAGCGGTTTGCGCACTGTGCTCACCTGTCGCTCCTCGCTCCTCGGTTGCTCTGCGGATCGTCTGTCCCTACCGAGCCGTCGTGCCGCGGGCAGGCCCGGGTCACACGATGCTCACTGCGTCGGTCCACTCCTATGCCTCCAGCGCGACGAGTCCGGGCAGGGTCTTGCCCTCCAGGTATTCGAGGCTGGCGCCGCCACCGGTGGAGATGTGCGAGAACCCGTCCTCGGGAAGGCCGAGCTTACGCACGGCTGCGGCCGAGTCACCGCCGCCGACGACGGTGAAGGCCTCCGACTGGATCAACGCCTCGGCGACGGCCCGGGTTCCCCCCGAGAATGCCTCGAACTCGAAGACGCCCATCGGGCCGTTCCAGAACACCGTCCTGGCGTCGGTCAGCTTGCTCGCGAACAGCTCGCGGCTGCGCGGGCCGATGTCGAGCCCCTGCCGGTCAGCCGGGATCGCGGTGGCGTCGACCACCTCGTACTCGGCGTCCTCGGCGAACTCCGTGGCCGCCAGCACGTCGACCGGCAGGACGAGCTCCACACCGCGCTTGATCGCCTCGTTGAGGAACTCGCGCACCTGGTCGAGCTGGTCGGCCTGGAGCAGTGACCGGCCTACCTCATAGCCCTGGGCGGCCAGGAAGGTGTAGGCCATGCCTCCGCCGATGAGCAGCCGGTCGACCTTGGTCAGCAGGTTGCCGATGACGCCGAGCTTGTCGGAGACCTTGGCGCCGCCGAGCACCACGGCGTACGGCCTGGCGAGGTCGTCGGTCAGCTTCCTGAGCACCTCGACCTCGGCCACGACGAGCCTGCCCGCCGCGTGCGGCAGCAGCAGCGGAACGTCGTAGACGCTGGCGTGCTTGCGGTGCACGGCGCCGAAGCCGTCACCGACGTAGATCTCGGCGAGGGCGGCCAGCCGCTCGGCGAAGGCCCTGCGCCGGACGTCGTCCTTGGACTCCTCGCCCGGCTCGAACCGCAGGTTCTCCAGCAGGGCCACCTGACCGTCCTGGAGGGCCTCCACGATGCCCTGGGCCGACTCCCCGACCACGTCGGTCGCGAAGGCGACCTCGGCGCCCAGCAGCTCGCCGAGCCGCTGGGCCACGGGGGCCAGCGAGTATTTCGGGTTGGGCTCACCCTTCGGGCGCCCCAGGTGAGCGCAGACGATCACGCGCGCGCCCTTGCCGGCGAGCTCCCTGATCGTCGGCACCGAGGCCCGGATACGGCCGTCGTCGGTGATGACGTCCCCGTCGAGGGGGACGTTGAGGTCGGCGCGGACGAGTACGCGCCGACCCTTCACGTCGAACTCAGAGAGGTCCTTCATCAGAGGTCGGCGCCGACCAGCTCGATGAGGTCGCCGAGACGGTTGGAGTAGCCCCACTCGTTGTCGTACCAGCCGACGACCTTGACCTGGTTGCCGATCACCTTGGTCAGGCCCGCGTCGAAGATGCAGGAGGACGGGTCGGTGACGATGTCACTGGAGACGATCGGGTCCTCGGTGTAGGTCAGGAAGCCCTTGAGCACGCCCTCGGCGGCGGCCTTCATCGCGGCGTTGACCTCCTCGACGGTGGTCTCGCGACCCACCTCCACGGTCAGGTCGGTGGCCGAACCGGTGGGGATCGGCACGCGCAGCGCGAAACCGTCGAGCTTGCCCTTGAGCTCGGGCAGCACCAGGCCGATGGCCTTGGCGGCGCCGGTGGAGGTCGGCACGATGTTCAGCGCGGCGGCACGGGCACGGCGCAGGTCGCTGTGCGGGCCGTCCTGCAGGTTCTGGTCCTGCGTGTAGGCGTGGATGGTGGTCATCAGGCCCTTCTCGATGCCGAAGGTGTCGTTGAGGACCTTCGCCATCGGAGCCAGGCAGTTGGTGGTGCACGACGCGTTGGAGATGATCGTGTGGCTGGCCGGGTCGTACGTGTCGTGATTGACGCCCATCACGATGGTGACGTCCTCGTTCTTGGCCGGAGCCGAGATGATGACCTTCTTGGCGCCGTTGTCGGCGTGCACCCGGGCCTTGTTGGCGTCGGTGAAAAAGCCGGTCGACTCCACCACGACGTCCACTCCCAGGTCACCCCAGGGCAGCTTGGCGGGATCGCGCTCGGCGAAAGCCTTGATCGACTTGCCGTCGACGACGATCTCGTCGGCGGTGCTCCTCACCTCGTACGGCAGACGGCCGAGGATGCTGTCGTACTTGAGCAGGTGGGCGAGCGTGGCGTTGTCGGTCAGGTCGTTGACCGCAACGATCTCGATGTCCTTGCCGCTGGCAGCGACCGCACGCCAGAAGTTGCGGCCGATACGGCCGAATCCGTTGACGCCTACGCGGATGGTCACGGTGCCGATCTCCTCGTACGTCGGTGCGCCGGTCCACCTGACCGGCGACTTGGGCGGGCTGAAACCTCAACCCAAACCCTATCGGACCCAAATTGGTGTAGACCACTGGTGGGGTGAAGTGTGTTGTCGCTTAGTCCATGGGCACGTATCGCACCATTAAAGCGGGGTGCCCGAATCGTCACTCCAGATGTCCCCAGCACCCGCAGGACCTGCGGTGATATGAAGGAATCGTGGGGTGGAGGCGGTCCGGCTCCGGAGCGGGAGGACGTCGCTCCGGAGCGGGAGGACGTCGCTCCGGGCCCGCGCGCGCACGGGCCTACGGCGCCAGCATGTCCACCGTGAGGTTCGCCTCGGTGTTGGGGATGCCGATGTCCTGGGCACGTTTGTCGGCCATGGCGAGCAGACGGCGGATGCGTCCGGCGATGGCGTCCTTGGTCAGCGGCGGTTCGGCGAGCTGGCCGAGCTCCTCCAGGGAGGCCTGCTTGTGCTCGACACGGAGACGGCCGGCGATCACCAGGTGCTCGGGGGCGTCCTCGCCGAGGATCTCCAGTGCGCGCTGGACCCGCGCCCCGGCGGCGACCGCGGCCCGGGCCGAACGACGCAGGTTGGCGTCGTCGAAGTTGGCCAGGCGGTTGGCCGTCGCCCGCACCTCGCGGCGCATCCGCCGCTCCTCCCAGGCCAGCACACTGTCGTGGGCGCCCAGCCGGGTCAGGAGCGCGCTGATCGCGTCGCCGTCGCGGACCACGACCCGGTCGACACCGCGGACCTCACGGGCCTTGGCATGGATCTTCAGCCGGCGGGCGGACCCGACCAGCGCGAGCGCGGCCTCCGGTCCCGGGCAGGTGACCTCCAGTGACATGGAACGGCCCGGCTCGGTGAGCGAGCCGTGCGCCAGGAAGGCCCCGCGCCAGGCGGCCTCGGCGTCGCAGGTCGCCCCCGCGACGACCTGGCGCGGCAGACCGCGGACCGGGCGGCCGTGGTTGTCGATCAGTCCGGTCTGACGGGCCAGGGCCTCCCCGTCGCGGTAGACGCGCACCACGTAGCGGGACCCCTTGCGCAGTCCCGCGGGGGCCAGGACGAGCACTTCCGCCTTGTGGCCGAACACCTCGCCGATGTCCTTGATGAGCCGCCTGGCCGTGACATTGGTGTCCAGTTCCGCCTCGATCACGATCCGTCCGCCCACCAGGTGCAGCCCGCTCGCGAACCGCAGGAGCGTCGACACCTCGGCCTTACGGCAGCAAGGCTTCAGGACCGGCAGCCTGCTCAGCTCGTCCTTGACCACACCTGTCATCGCCATGTGCGTTCGTCCTCCCCCATACAGACCTCATGCGGCCCGAGATAAACCAGGCTCACAGAAGTTTCTCGCACTCCTGAGCAGCGCTGACCAGGATCAACGCTTCTCACGGAAAATCTCGTCCAGGACGGAGGCAAGACGTTGCGCATCATGCCGCGGCGAGCCGTCCCCATCGGCCACGGCGGCCAGGACGAGCCGCCCGCCGAGCTCGGCCGCCGCCTTCTCCAGCTCCCCCCGGTCCTCGGCCACCCCGGTGTCGGCGAGCACCACGTCGATCTCCAGGGAGGGCGCGTGCCGGCGCAGCACCTCCAGATGTTCCTGGGGAGAGAAACCGTCGGTCTCCCCCGGCTGCGGCGCCAGGTTCAACGCCACCAGGAGGCGTGCCTCGGTGGCGTGCAGAGCCTCGGCCAGCTGGGGCACCTTGAGATGGGGCAGCACGCTGGTGAACCACGATCCGGGGCCGAAGACCACCCAGTCGGCGTCCAGGACCGCCTGGACCGCCTCGGGGCAGGCGGGCGGATCCTCGGGAACCAGCGAGATGGCCTGGACCCGGCCGGGAGTGAGCGCGCAGGCCACCTGGCCGTGCACGGTGCTCACCCGGCCGTCCAGCTCGACCTCCGCGGCGATGTCGAGCGGCACCGAGGCCATCGGCAGCACCCGTCCGTGCGCGCCGAGCAGCCGCCCGACCCAGTCGAGCCCGGCGACCGTGTCGCCGAGCTTCTCCCACAACGCCACGATCAGCAGGTTGCCGACCGCGTGCCCGTGCAGGTCGCCCTCGCTGCGGAAACGGTGCTGGACGACCTCGCTCCAGGTCCGTCCCCACTCATCGTCACCACAGAGTGCGGCCAGGGCCATCCGCAGGTCTCCCGGCGGCAGCACGCCGAGCTCGCGGCGGAGCCGCCCGCTCGATCCCCCGTCGTCGGCCACCGTGACCACCGCCGTCACCTCGGAGGTGACCCTGCGCAGCGCCGACAGCGACGCGTACAGCCCATGCCCTCCACCCAGCGCGACGACCTTGAGACTTTCGATCACTCCCGGCCCACATCCCGGTGGCTTACCTGTACCTCCATACCACCCCGGTCCCGCAGTCGGCCACCGATCTGCTCGGCCATGGCGACACTGCGGTGCTTGCCGCCGGTGCAGCCGACGGCGAGTGTGGCATATCCCTTGCCCTCGCGGGTGTAACCGGCCGCGATGATGCCGATCACCTCCTCATAGGCGTCCAGGAGCTCCTTCGCACCCGCTTGGTTGAGAACGTACTCCCGCACCGGGGCGTCAAGTCCGTTCATCGGGCGCAGCTCCGGAACCCAGTGCGGATTGGGCAGGAACCGGCAGTCGACGACCAGGTCGGCGTCGACGGGCAGGCCGTACTTGTAGCCGAAGGAGACCACGTTGACCCGCAGGCCCGGCCGGTCCTCGCCGCCGAAGAAGGCGACGATCTTACCGCGGAGCTCGTGGACGTTGAGGTTGGAGGTGTCGATGACCAGGTCGGCGTCCGCCCGGACCTCGCGCAGGATGCCGCGCTCGCGGGCGATCCCGTCGACCAGCCTGCCGTCTCCCTGGAGCGGGTGCGGGCGGCGGACGTTCTCGAACCTGCGGACCAGCTCCTCGTCACTGGCCTCCAGGAACACCACGCGTACGGCGACGCCTCGGCCGTCGAGCTCCCCGATCGCGGCGTTCAGGTCGGTGGTGAAGGCCAGGCTGCGCACGTCGACCACCGCGGCCACCTTGTCGGCGGCCAGCTTGACCCGCCCGGCCTCCTCTGCCATGGCGAACAGCAGGCCCGGCGGCAGGTTGTCGATGACGAACCAGCCCAGGTCCTCCAATGCCTTGGCCGCCGTGCTCCGTCCCGCCCCCGACATTCCGGTGACGATGACGAACGCGGTCTCTCTTCCTTTCATGGGTTCTCCCCCTTCAACGCCGACACGATCGTCTCAGCCGTAGCGGGGCCGATCCCGGGAACCTCGCAGATCTGCGCCGCGGTTGCCTCCCGCAGCCGTTTCACCGATCCGAAGTGCTTGATCAGGGCCTGCCTGCGGGCCGGACCGAGCCCGGGAACCTCGTCCAGGGCACTTTCCTTGACGCTTTTCGACCGCTTCGAACGATGGTAGGTGATGGCGAATCGATGGGCCTCGTCACGCACACGCTGCAGGAGGTAAAGAGCCTCGCTCGCCCGGGGAAGGATTACCGGCAGGTCCTCTCCCGGGAGCCAGACCTCCTCCAGCCTCTTGGCCAGGCCGCAGACCGCCACGTCGTCCACACCCAGTCCGTCCAGCGCACGCTGGGCCGCCGCCGCCTGAGCCGGGCCGCCGTCCACGACGACCAGATTGGGCGGGTAGGCGAACTTGCGCGGCCGGCCGGTCTCCAGGTCGACGCCCGGTCCGGCCCCGGCTCCGGCGTCGAGTTCCCCGGTGGCCGAGCGCTCCTCCAGATAACGCTTGAACCGGCGCGAAATCACCTCATATATCGAGGCTACGTCACCTTCGGTGGAACGGACGGAGAACCTGCGGTATTCGCTCTTGCGGGCCAGGCCGTCCTCGAACACCACCATGGAGGCCACCACGTCGGTGCCCTGGATGTGAGAGACGTCGTAACACTCGATGCGCAGCGGTGCCTGGTCCAGGTCGAGCGCGTCGGCGACCTCCTGTAGCGCCTTGCTCCGCGCGGTCAGGTCGCTGGCCCGCTTGAGCTTGTGCTGCTTCAGCGCCTCCATGGCGTTGCGCCACACGGTCTCCAGCAGCGCCTTCTTGTCTCCGCGCTGCGGGACGCGGATCTCCACCCGGGCTCTGCGGTGCTCGCTGAGCAGCTCGGTGACCGCCTCCGCGTCGGGCGGAAGGGCGGCCACCAGCACCTCCCTGGGCAGCGCCTCGGGAGCCGCGTCGCCGTACATCTGCAGCAGGAACTGCTCGACCAGCTCGCCGGGCCCGGCCTCCTCGACCTTGTCGACCACCCAGCCGCGCTGGCCCCTGATGCGGCCGCCACGGACGTAGAACACCTGGACCGCCGCCTCCAGTGGATCCTCCGCCAGCGCGATCACGTCGCAGTCGGTGCCCTCCCCCAGCACCACCGCCTGCTTCTCCATCGCCCGCAGCAGCGCCTGGATGTCGTCGCGCAACCGGGCGGCCCTCTCGTATTCCTGGTCGGCGGCCGCCTGACGCATCTCGCGTTCCAGCCGCTTCATGAACCGGCCGGTGTTGCCCGCCATGAAGTCGCAGAAGTCATCGGCCAGCGTCCGGTGCTCCTGGGCGGTGACCCTGCCGACGCAGGGTGCCGAGCACTTGTCGATGTAGCCCAGCAGGCAGGGGCGGCCGATCTGGCCGGCGCGCCTGAACACCCCCGCCGAGCAGCTCCTGATCGGGAACACCCGCAGCAGCAGGTCGACCGTCTCCCTGATCGCCCAGGCGTGGGAGTAGGGGCCGAAGTAACGGGTGCCCTTGCGCTTGGACCCGCGCAGCACCTGGACCCGGGGGAACTCCTCCCCCATGGTGACCGCGAGATACGGATAGGACTTGTCGTCGCGGTATTTGACGTTGAACCGCGGATCGTACTGCTTGATCCAGGAGTATTCGAGCTGGAGCGCCTCGACCTCGGTGCCGACGACCGTCCAGTCGACGTCGACGGCGGTCATGAGCATGGTCTGGGTGCGCGGATGGAGGCCCGCGAAGTCGGCGAAGTAGGAGTTGAGCCGCTGGCGCAGGTTCTTGGCCTTGCCCACGTAGATGACCCGGTCATCGGCGTCCCTGAACCGGTAGACGCCGGGTGACTCGGGGATCGACCCCGGACTCGGCCGGAAACTCACCGGACCAACCACAGATCTCGCCACATGGAAAGCCTATCGGCCCGCACCGACAGGATGCCCGGGCCGGAGCCCCTACCTGGCCCGGGCTTTCGGCGCCGTGCGGTCCCCGCACCCGCCCCCGTGGTGCCGGCGCGGGGATCGGTGCTCAGGCCAGGGTGATGGAGTCGCCGTCGACCTTGATGGCCTTCTCGGCCAGAGGCTTACCGGCCGGACCGTTGGCGACGGAGCCGTCTTCGATCCTGAACCTGCTGCCGTGGCACGGACAGTTGATCGTGCCCCCCGAGACGGTGGCGACATCACACCCCTGATGGGTGCAGACAGAGGTGAAGGCCTTGAACTCCCCGGCCTTCGGCTGGGTCACCACCACCTTGGCATCTTTGAAGACCTTGCCTCCCCCCTCGGGGATGTCACCGGCCCTGGCCAGCGCCTTCGCCCCCGAGTCCGCCTCCGCGGCCGGACCCGCCCCCGGGGCGGACGGGGGTGCCGTGGGCGCGGTGGCGGGCGCGCCGTCGGCGACCGGCTCGCCGTCACCCGCGCACGCGGCCAGCACCGCCGCCATTCCCGCACCTCCCGCGCCCAGTATCACCGCACGGCGCGTCGCATCATGCATGGTCGTCCTCCAGAATCCTCATCCTCACCTTCAGACACGGCCGGCACCCCACTTCCGGTTCAGCATGTCGTATCCCCTGTCGGAAAACTGTGAGGAATGACGTCTCCGGCACGTCTGCGACCATGTCCCCGGCGACAGGATCAGACGATCACGATGCCGTCGCCGTCGACCTTCAGCGCGAACTCGACCAGCGGAGCCTCGGCCGGGCCCTTGAGGCACTTGCCGGAGTCGGCGGCGAACTCGCTGCCGTGGCAGGGGCAGCGGATGATCCCGTCCGCGATCCGGCCGACCGAGCAGCCCTTGTGCGGGCAGCTGGCGGTGAACGCCTTGAACACCCCGGCCGAGGGCTGGGTGATCACGATCTTCCATTCGGTTATGACCTTGCCGCCACCCACCGGCACGTCCGCCGTCTGGGCGATGACCTTGCCCTTGATGCCCGGCGGCACGATGCCGGGACGGGGTTCGCCGCCGGCGCAGCCAGTGAGCGCCGCCCCGCAGGCCACGACGGCCGTGGCGCCGATCACATGCCTGCGTGTGGGCATGGTGGAATCTTCACTGCTGCTCATCGCGGCCCTTCTCGCAACGTCCCCCGCCAAACCGGGCTACCCCGTCAAGGGTATTGACGGGGTAGCCCGCTTCTCCCTCCGGCCTCAGGTGCCGAGGATCTTGCGCAGGAAGCGGCCGGTGTGGCTGTCGTCGACCAGGGCGACCTCTTCGGGCGTACCGGTGGCGAGAACGCTGCCGCCTCGGGAGCCCCCCTCGGGGCCCATGTCGATCAGCCAGTCGGCGGTCTTGATCACGTCCAGGTTGTGCTCGATGACGATGACCGTGTTGCCGCCGTCGACGAGCTTGCCGAGCACGCCCAGCAGTCGCCGGATGTCCTCGAAGTGCAGGCCGGTGGTCGGCTCGTCCAGCACGTAGATCGTCCGGCCGGTGGAACGGCGCTGCAGCTCCGAGGCGAGCTTGACCCGCTGCGCCTCACCGCCGGACAGCGTCGTGGCCGGCTGGCCCAGCCGGACGTAGCCCAGGCCGACGTCGTTGAGCGTCTGGAGATAACGCTTGATGGACGGGATCGCGTCGAAGAAGCCGAGGGCCTCCTCGATCGGCATGTCGAGCACCTCGGAGATCGTCTTGCCCTTGTAGTGAACCTCCAGGGTCTCCCGGTTGTATCGCGCACCGTGACAGATCTCACACGGTACGTAGACATCCGGCAGGAAGTTCATCTCGATCTTGATGGTGCCGTCGCCCGAGCATGCCTCGCAGCGGCCGCCCTTGACGTTGAAGCTGAACCGGCCCTTCTGGTAGCCGCGGACCTTGGCCTCGGTGGTCTGCGCGAACAGGTCGCGGACCTTGTCGAAGACACCGGTGTAGGTCGCCGGGTTGGAGCGGGGGGTGCGGCCGATCGGTGACTGGTCCACGTGCACGACCTTGTCGACGAGGTCCATCCCGTTGACCCTCGAGTGACGGCCGGGGACGGTGCGCGCGCCGTTGAGCTCCTTGGCCAGGGCGTTGTAGAGGATGTCGTTGACCAGCGTGGACTTGCCGGATCCCGAGACGCCGGTGACCGCGGTGAACACTCCGAGGGGGAACTCCACGTCCACGCCCTTGAGGTTGTGCTCGCGGGCGCCCTTCACGGTGATCTGCCGTTTCCTGTCGCGCTTGCGACGTTGGGCGGGGATGGCGATGCTCTTGCGTCCGGCCAGGTAGGCGCCGGTCATCGAGTCCTCGGAGGCCAGCAGGTCCGCCACCGTGCCGGAGACGACGACCTGGCCGCCGTGCTCACCCGCGCCGGGACCGATGTCCACCACCCAGTCGGCCGCGGCGATGGTGTCCTCGTCATGCTCGACCACGATGAGCGTGTTACCCATGTCCCGCAGCCTGATCAGGGTCTCCAGCAGGCGCTGGTTGTCACGCTGGTGCAGGCCGATGGAGGGCTCGTCGAGCACGTAGAGCACGCCGACCAGACCCGAGCCGATCTGGGTGGCCAGCCGGATGCGCTGGGCCTCGCCACCGGCGAGGGTGCCCGACGCCCGGTCCATGGTCAGGTAGTCCAGGCCCACGTCGAGCAGGAAACCCATCCGGGCGTTGATCTCCTTGACCACCCGCTCGGCGATCTGCATGTCCCGGTCGGACAGTTCCAGCCCGGCCAGGAACCTCGCGCAGTCGCCGATCGACATCGCCGAGACCTCGGCGATCGAGCGGCCGTCCACCGTGACGGCCAGGGAGACGGGCTTGAGCCTGGCCCCCTTGCAGGCCGGGCAGGGGATCTCCCGCATGTAGCCTTCGTACTTCTCCCGCATGCCGTCGCTCTCGGACTCGGCATGGCGGCGCTGCACCCAGGGGATGGCCCCCTCGAAGGTGGTGTAGTAGGAGCGCTCACGGCCGTAGCGGTTGCTGTAGCGGACGTGGACCTGCTCGCCGTAGCCGTGCAGCAGGGCGTTCTGCGCCTTCTTCGGAAGCCTCTCCCACGGGGTGGTGATCGTGAATCCCATGGTGAGGCCGAGGGCCTCGACGAGGCGGATGAAGTAGTCGCTGGTGTGCCCACCGGCCCACGGGGAGATCGCGCCGTCGTCCAGCGCCTTCTCCGGGTCGGGCACGATCAGCTCGGGGTCGACCTCCATCCGCACCCCGAGGCCGGTGCACTCGGGACAGGCGCCGAAGGGCGAGTTGAAGGAGAACGAACGAGGCTCCAGCTCCTCGAACGACAGGTCGTCGTAGGGGCAGTAGAGGTGCTCGGAGTAGAAGCGCTCGCGGTTCGGGTCGTCCTCGGGGAGGTCGACGAACTCCAGCGTGATCGTGCCGCCCGAAAGCTGCAGGGCCGTCTCCACCGAGCCGGTGAGACGGCTGCGCGCGCTCTCCTTGACCGCCAGCCGGTCGACGATCACCTCGATGTCGTGCTTCTCCTGCTTCTTCAGCGTCGGCGGCTCGTCCAGCCGGACCACCGTGCCGTCGACACGCGCCCGCGCGAAACCCTTGGCCTGGAGCTGGCTGAAGAGCTCGGCGTATTCGCCCTTGCGGCCGCGGATCACCGGGGCGAGCACCTGGAAGCGGGTGCCCTCCGAAAGCTCCATCACCCGGTCGACGATCTGCTCCGGGCTCTGCCGGGCGATCGTGCGGCCGCACTGCGGGCAGTGCGGCTTGCCGATGCGCGCCCAGAGCAGCCGGAGGTAGTCGTAGACCTCGGTGATCGTGCCGACCGTCGAGCGCGGGTTACGGCTCGTCGACTTCTGGTCGATCGACACCGCGGGCGACAGCCCCTCGATGAAGTCGACGTCGGGTTTGTCCATCTGCCCGAGAAACTGGCGGGCGTACGCCGACAGCGACTCGACATAGCGGCGCTGCCCCTCGGCGAAGATGGTGTCGAAGGCCAGGCTGGACTTGCCCGAACCGGACAGTCCGGTGAAGACGATCAGAGAGTCTCGCGGCAGGTCCAGCGAGACGTCCTTGAGGTTGTGTTCGCGTGCGCCACGCACGATGAGGCGGTCAGCCACAGCAATCCCGACGTCGATGTAGAAGGTTATGAGCGGTCGCGGGAAGACTAGCGACGGGGTCCGACAATTTTTCGGAACAGCGTCCGGAGGGTCAAGGGTTTCCCCGCCGTCTCCAGACTACGGTCTCCCCACAAGTCATACAGGCCGCCTGATGTCGCAACCACATCTTCCAACCACGGGAACACGATCGTTTATGCCCTGGCCCGGCACCCTGCCCGGATGATGGAGTGGAGAGGCGACATCATCCCCGCCCGAAGGTGGGGGCTCACGTTCAAGGAGTCCTGGTGAACGTTCTGAAAGCGCTTCAGGCCGAGCTGGCCGTCTCAACCACCCGTCTGCTCGCCACCGCCGCCGGATTGTCCGACGACGACGTCGCGGCGCCCTCCCGGCTGCCCGGCTGGACCCGGGGGCATGTGCTCGCCCACATCGCGCGCAACGCCGACAGCCACGTCAACCTCGTGACATGGGCCAGAACCGGCGTCGAGACCCCGCAGTACAGCAGTACGGCGGTGCGCGACGCCATGGTCGAGGCGGGAGCCGCACGGCCCGTGAAGGAGCAGCTGGCCGACCTGGAGGAGAGCGCTGAGCGGCTGGCAGAGGCGATCGGCACGGTCCCCGCCGAGAGGTGGGCCACGATGGTCTCCGGCATGCGCCCGCCCGCCCATCCGGCCTGGTACGTGCTGGTCCGCCGGCTGCGGGAGGTCGAGATCCACCACGTTGACCTGGGGGCGGGCTACGGGTGCGCCGACTGGCCGGAGGTGTTCGTCCGCAGGGAGCTGCACGACGCGATGGTGTCCTGGCCACGCGAGCTCGGCACGGTCAGCGAGATCGTGGTCGAGGAGGTCAAGGAGGGCGACGAGCACCTTCAGGTCTGGCGAGAACTCGGATCGGGACCTGTGGTGCAGGGCGATGCCTGGACCCTGCTGGGGTGGCTGACCGGCCGCTCAGCGGGGGCGGGGCTTAGGGTGATGCCGGAGGGGACGCGTGACCACCGGGCCGCCGGAGTCGACGCCGGGCCGCTGCCCGCGCCGCCGCCGTGGCTGACCATGCCCGCGCCTCCTCACCTGCCCGCTGTCCCTCCCGAGGAGTATCCGTGACGTACACCGGTGACGTGCAGGTCGGCGGCCCCGCCGACGTGCGCGAGCTGCCCGCCCTGACGATCTCCAAGCTGGCCGTCGGCCCGTTCGACAACAACGCCTACCTGGTGCGGTGCAACGACACCGGCGACGGCGTGCTCATCGACGCCGCCGCCGACGCCGACCGGCTGCTGGCCCTGATCGGCGACCGGCCGATCAGCAAGATCGTCACCACCCATCAGCACGGCGACCACTGGCAGGCCCTGGAGCAGGTCGCCAGGGCGACGGGCGCGACGGTGATCGCGCATCCGCTCGACGCGGCCGCGCTGCCGGTTCCGGTGGATCTGGAGGTCGAACACGGCGACGAGGTCACCGTCGGTGTGGTCACACTGGAGGTGATCCACCTGCGCGGGCACACGCCGGGTTCGATCGCCCTGTACCACCCCGGCCACCTGTTCACCGGAGACTCGCTGTTCCCCGGCGGTGTCGGCAACACCAACAAGGACTCGGAACGCTTCAACCAGCTCTTCACGGACGTGTCGGAGCGCATCTTCGACCGGCTGCCCGACGAGACCTGGGTCTATCCGGGGCACGGCAGGGACACCACGTTGGGCGCCGAACGGCCCTCCCTGCCGGAGTGGCGGAAGCGCGGCTGGTAGCCATCTGCCGTCGCACGGCCGGCGCGCGATGCGTCAGCCGTGCGGATCGGCCCGTGAACGTCCCTCTGCGCCGGCCGTACGGGCATCGGCACACGACGGTCCGCGTCGGAGGCCGTGTGTCGACCGTGCTCGTCAGGTGAGGCTCTCGGACTCCCTGCGCTCCCTGCGCTTCTCCCTCTTGAACATCAGGACGCGCAGCGGGATCGCGGCCACGATGGTCACCTGCATGACGGCGCCGACCTTGATCAGCGTGTCGCCGCCGGCCAGTCCCGCGGCCCAGATGGTCAGGCAGGCGACGTTGATCATCATCCAGGCGAGCACCGCGGCGGCCAGGTTGCCCGTGGGCTTGGGGTATTCGATCCGGCTCACCATGAGGTAGGCCACACCGAAGATCGGCAGCAGGGTCACGACCGACGGCGGGAACAGCAGCACGATCGAGACCACCGTCATGGCGCCCATCGGGATGGGCAGCCCCATGAAGTCACCGCTCTTGGTCTTCACACAGGCGAAGCGGGCCAGCCGGACGACGCCGGTCAGCAGCACCGACGCGGCGGCGACCATCACCAGCGGGAACGGCACCGTATGCGTGAAGCCACCCCAGATGACCACCATGAAGGCGGGGGCGAAGCCGAAGCTGATCACATCGGCCAGGTTGTCCAGCTCGGCTCCCATGGCCGAGGCGCGGAACTTCCGGGCCACCAGGCCGTCGAACAGGTCGCAGGTGGCACCGATCAGGAGCAGCACCACCGCGGTGCCGAAGAACTGGGGGACAGCCGCGAACTTCCCGCCCGTCTGCAGCTGGTTGATCGCCGACCAGGCCAGCACACAGACGGCGAGGAAGCCACACAGGGCGTTGCCGAGGGAGAGGGAGTCCGCCGCCGAGAGCCGGAACGCCTTGCCGACGGGCCCCCGGGGCTCGTCGTCCGTCTCATCCAGTGGCCAGCTCGCGTCAGCCGTGGTCAAGTCCGGTCACCCCCGCGACGGTCCGCTGCCCGACCGACACGGCAGGAGCGATTCCCTCGGGAAGGTAGAGGTCCACGCGCGAGCCGAACCGGATGAGACCGATCCTTTCAGCCTTGGCCACCTTCGTCCCCGGCGTCACATAGGGCACGATGCGACGTGCGACCGCACCGGCGATCTGGACCAGCTCGATGTCGCCGAGCGCGGAGTCCAGGTGCCAGACGACCCGCTCGTTCTTGTCGCTGTCCTTGTTGAAGGCGGGCAGGAACCCTCCGGCCACGTGCTCCACCGAGGTGACCGTACCGGCCAGCGGCGCACGGTTGACGTGCACGTTGAGGGGGCTCATGAAGATGGCCACCCTCGTGCGGCCGTCCGGCCAGGGATCGATGCTCTGCACCACTCCGTCGGCGGGCGACAGGATCCGGGCGGGACCCGGCGTACGCTCGGGGTCGCGGAAGAACCAGAGCATGCCACCCGTGAGCGCGGTCAGGGGAGCCGCCGCCAGCGCCCAGCGCCGGTCACGGCGGCTGAGCAGCGAGGTCGCTGCGGCGGCGGCCACGGTCGGGAGCAGCCACGGGGAGACGCCACGTGCCAGCCGTATCCGGCCTGGCTGATGGCTTGCAGAATCGTGGGACACGGGGAACCTTTTGTCATGTCTTGCGGCATTAGACCGGCATGTCTACCTACCTTGAGGCAGGATGCTACCCATCTTCTCTGCCCTTATATGGCGCAACCAGACAAGCAAAGCCTCTCACGTCCCGATCCGCTAGCCCTCTGTACCACTCGCGGAGGGGGTGATTCCCTTGCTTTCGCGTCCGTCGCGACGGATCTTGATCAGACTGGTCACAGTAGTGATCACCATAGTGACGCCGATGATCGACAGCGACAGCCAGATCGGCACCTCAGGTGCCCAGGACACGCCACTGGAGTGCAGCGCCTCGAGAATCAGCTTAACCCCGATAAAACTCAGGATGACCGCAAGACCGTAGCTCAGATAGACCAGGCGCTGCAGCAGACCGCCCAGCAGGAAGTAGAGCTGGCGCAGCCCCATCAGGGCGAACGCGTTGGCACTGAAGACGATGAAGGCGTCGGTCGTGAGCCCGAAGATCGCGGGAATCGAGTCGAGCGCGAACAGCAGGTCGGTGGTGCCGATGGCGACCATCACGATCAGCAGGGGGGTGACCATGCGCTTGCCGTCGACCTTAACGGTGATCTTGGAGCCCACATAGTCGTCGGTATGCGGCAGCATCCGCCGCGCCCAGCGCAGGACCGCGTTCTCCGTGAACTCGCTCTCGTCCTGACCGTGCTGGCGGATGATCTGTACCGCGGTGTAGATCAGGAACAGGCCGAAGACGTAGAACAGCCACCCGAAGCTGGCCAGCGCGGCGGCCCCGACGGCAATGAAGGCACCGCGCATGAACAGAGCCATCAGGACGCCGACCAACAGCACCCTGTGCTGATGGATCTTCGGTACCGCGAAGCGGGTCATGATGATGTAGAAGACGAAAAGGTTGTCGACGCTCAGGCTGTACTCGGTGATGTAGCCGGCGAAGAACTGGCCTGCGGGGGTCGGCCCGACGAGGATCCACAAGCCGATGCCGAAGACGACGGCGAGCGTGATGTAGAAGCTGACCCAGTAACCCGCCTGCTTCAGGGAGAACTCGCGGGGCCCACCCCGGTCAACGATCCAGAGGTCCAGGGCGAGGACGACGATCAGACCGACGATGACAGAAGTCCAGGCCCAAAAAGGAACAACCACGATCAACAACCCTCCGGCGGCACGCAAAAATGACTGCCGAAGGTCTCTCCCGCCCGCGGAAACATGGCGCGGACCGACAGCCCCGGGGGCCTCGTGGAGCGAGGCAGCACCGTGATGACGAGACTGTCACGAAGGGATACTCCCCTCCTAACCCCGCCAGTATAGGTATGAGGACTGGCTACGCCTAATCAGACAATCAGGCATAATCCAATGTTCCTGCACCTCACCGGACCCGTGAGATGCCGCCGTACACCGCCAGTACGGCATCCAGCGCCTGCTCCTGCCCGGGCAGCTCGCCGCCCCGCCTGGCCGCCGCCTCGGCCAGGGCCCTGGCGAGGTCGTCGTCGGCGAGCACCCTCCCCACCGCCTCGCGCATCGCGGCAACGTCCCCGTACGGCACCAGGAGCCCTGCCTCCCCCACCATCGACGGGATACCCCCCACCGCGGTGGCGATCACCGGTGTCCCCGCCCGCAGCGCCTCCTGCACGTTGAGCGGCTGCCCCTCCCACCGGCTGGGCACCAGCAGGGCTCGCGCGACCCCGAGCAGGTCCACGACGTCCTCACGGTTACCCAGGAGCCGCACCGGCAGGTTCTCCCTGTCGATGCGTCCCTGCAACTCCTCGCGCAACGGGCCGTCCCCGGCGACCAGGAACACCGCCCGGACCGCGGGTTCGGCCGGCCCGCGACCCGGACCGAGAGTGGCGGCGACGTCGAGCAGGACCTCCAGGCCCTTCTGCTGGGCGAGCCTGGCGATCGTCAGGAGGACGGGCCTGTCCCCCGTACCGAGCTCGGCGCGGACCTCCTCCGGCAGGCGCCCGGACGGCACCAGCGCGGGCGCGGGGACGACGGCCGCCTCGACGTACCCGGCGCCCAGCCCCGCCATCCGCTCCCCCAGATCGGGAGAGACCACCAGGATCCGATCGGCGCGGCGGGCGACGATCCGCTCCAGGATCCCGTAGACCGCGCCGATCGCACCGCCCGCGGTGGCCGCGTTGTGAAGAGTCACCACCAGGCCGGTCCGGGTTCCGGTCAGGGCGAGCGCGGCCAGCGCCCCGGCCCGCAGCCCGTGAGCGTGTACGGCGTGCGCCCCGCGTAGCGCCCGCAGGGCACGCACCGCGCGCAGGTCTCCGCGCAGACGAGGCCGATCCGAGATCGGCACCGGCACGAACCGCGCTCCGAGCCGGCCGAACCCGAAGGCCTCCTCGGTATCCGGCGGCCCAGCCACGACCACCTGGTGCCCCCTTCGCACCAGCCCTCCGGCCAGCATGGCCACATGCCGTCCCACCCCGCCCGTGCTGGTCCCCAGCACGAACGCCAGTCGTGTATCCGAGTCAGCCACTGGAACGGCTCCCTTCTGGAATGGGCACCCGCTTGAACCGTCCCAGCAGCGCCCTGGCATCCGGCCGGTCGATCATCGCGGCCACGGTCGCGAACGCCACCGAGCCGGCTACCGCGGCGCCCGTCCCGACCGCCACACACATCCACCGTGACACATCGCCGAAGGCCGTGACCACGGCCAGCCCGGTCCCGTAGGCGGCGGCCGCACCGAGCACGGCCGCCAGCAGCGCCCGCCACGTTCCCTCCAGCGCCGCCGCGCCTACGGCTCTGAGCACCGCGAGCACCAGCAGGACCCCGCCGACGGTCATGCCCACGGTGCTGCCCAGCGCGAGCTGTCCCACGACGTCCGGCGGAGCCTGGGCGGCGTGGGCCAGCAGAATCTGGGACAGCAAAGCGATACCCCATCCCGCCACCGAGGCGGCCGCCGCCGGCCTGCCCCGGCCGTGGGCATACAGGACCCGCGCGAGGTGAAGCATCAACGCGTATCCCACCAGGCCCGGCGCGAACAGCGCGACGGCTCTGGCCATCTCCGTGGGCTCCCCGCCCGGTGTGCCCTCCAGGAACACCCGGGACACGGGCATGGCGACCGCCGCCATCACCCCGGCCGCCAGCCCCGTCACCAGCAGGATCGCCCGCGTGGCGGAGGAGGCCAGGCTGTCGAAACCGGCCCGGTCGCCGTCGGAGGCCCGGGCGGACAGCACCGGGAACGAACTGGTGGCGATCGGCACCACGAGCACCGCGAAGGGGAGCTGGTAGAGCGCCCAGGCATAGGTGTAGACCCCCGTCGCCCCCGCCCCGCCCAGATTGTTGGCCAGGCGGACCACGACGGTCAGCGTGAGCTGCTGGGTGATCAGCACGGCGATCCCCGCGGTGGCCAGTCGCCGCGCCCGGGCCGCGACACCCGGCGGGAAGGACAGCGAGGGCCGCAGCCGCAGCCTGAGCCGCGCCACCGGGCCGACCACGGTGAGCACCATCGCCGCGGCGGCGACCGTCGCACCGAGGGAGAGCGTCAACTGCCCCGCCGTCGAGAGATTCGACAGGTCATCGGCGGCTCCGTTCCCGACCGGTTCGAACAGCAGGTAGGAGACCACGATGAGCAGGCTGGAGACCAGCGGCGCCAGGGCGGGCCCCATGAACCGCCGGTGAGCCTGGAGCACGCCGTACAGGACCACCGCGACGCCGAAGAAGATCATCCGAGGGGCGAACACGACGAGCATGCTGGTACCGACCTCGACGACCTGGGCCACATCACACATGTCGGGGTTGCCGGTCAGCAGTGTGACGATCGGCCCGGCGAACGCGGCGATGAGCAGGGTCAGCGGCACCAGGACGATCATCACCCAGCTGAGCAGCGCCGACGTGGTCCAGCCGACCTCCGCCCTGGCCTCGGGATCGGTATCGGCCCGGGACGCCGCGGAGGCCAGCACCGGCACCACCATCCCGGCCAGCGCGCCACCGGCCACCAGCTCGAAGACGATGTTGGGCACATAGTTGGCAGTGTTGTAGGAGGTGCTCAGGCAGAGGTTGCCGACGGTCTCCGACTGGACGAGATAGCGGCCGAAGCCGACGAACCGGGCCGCCACGGTCACGATCCCGATGAGGAGTGCCGCCCCGGCGATCCCCTGCCCGATCTTTTTGATCATCAGTTGACGGGTGCCTGCTCCACGGGACGACGGCCGAGCATGTCGATGCGGTTGAGCACGGGGTGACCGGCGATGACCCTGGTGAAGCTGACCTTCTCCGAGGCCGCGGTCAGCGCGACCACGGTGCCGAGCACGGCCAGGCGACCGGGGCGGCCGAGGGTGAGGGAGGCGGCCAGGCCGAGCAGCGCGCCCAGCGCGTTCGCCCCCGCGTCACCCAGCATCGCTCGCTCGCCGAGGTCTTCGGGCAGGAGCGCGACCGCCGCGCCGATCGGCAGCGCGGCCAGCGTGGCCGAGACCGGAGCGTTCCGGTAGAGGCCCACGGCGAGCAGGGGTGCGCCGGCGAGCAGGCCGACCTTGATGGCACGGCCCGGGCGCAGGTCAAAGAGGTTGGCCAGGTTGGCGCCCCCCGCGACCAGCACGCCGTTGACCACGGTGTCGACAGGACCGCGGGAGGTCAGCGCGGCGGCGGCCAGACCCGTCACCCCGATGCCCATGATCTTCACGGCACCGCTGGTCACCTCGCCCTTGGCCAGAGCGCTCAGGTGACCTTTGAAGCCCTTGGACGACGTCGTGCCGTACAGGTCGTCGTAGGCCCCGAGACCACCGCCGCCGGCCACGGCCAGCAGGACGGCCGCGCGGACCCTGCCGGGCAGCCCCGGAACCGCGGCAGCGGCCGCACCGGCACCCGCGACGAAGGCCGGCCCCTCAAGCAAGGTGATCGGCTCACCCCGGTGGTTGGTCCGGTTCCAGGTCTCGGCGTCTCCGACCGGCGGCCTGCGGGTGAAGGCGGTATAGGCGGCACGGGCGGCCACCGCGCCGAGAAAGGCGCCGGCCAGAGCTCCGAGAAAAGCGCGACGGGCCATCGGGTCATCCTCCGGAGGTGGCCGTGGGAACGGGAGCGGGGGTCGGCGGCGCGCTGGGCTCGATCCCCGAGGCGCCGGAACCGAGGCCGTACTGCCCGGCGACACCGAACAATTGCTCCCGCAGAGCGTAGACCACCACGACCCGGCCTGCGGGCATATCGGCGGTGTCCACGGTGGACACCTTCTCCGCGGCGGCGGTGTCCTCGCGCAGCGCGGCGATCACCCCGCCGGTCGCGGCGGCGGGCAGGGCACCGGCCAGCACGGCACCTCGCCCGGCATCGTCCAGGCCGACGGCCATCGCCGTGATCGCACCCGCCTGCTGGACGGCGTTCTCCCCCGTGTACGGCTCCGCCGGGGCCACCAGCACGGCCAGGTCCGCGCGCTTGGCCGGCTGGCCGCTGACGGTGAGCAGGCCCCCGTTCTCGAAGGCGTCGAGAACTCCGGCTGCGACCGGGTTCTCCTTACCCAACTGACCGGGGTCGCTGGTCATGATCGCACTGGCCAGGACAGCCGCCGTCTTCTCGTAGGGCGTGGCATCGGGGACGAAGGTCATCTCCGCGGGCTTGGCGTCGGTGGCCAGTTTGTCGATGGCGGCCGACTGGGTGGCGTCGACATAGGTGTCGGCCAGGACGACGCGGCCGGTCACCGTTGCCCCGGACTTGGCGATCACCTCCTGCACCGCCTCACGCATGCCCGCCGTGGCGCCGGGGGCCTCCACGATCACCACACGCTCGGTCGCGAGCGCGTCCTGGACGAGGCGAGGGGTCGCGGCGGCGATGAGGGCGTCGGTGCCCGCCTCACGCTTCTGCAGGCTCTCGATCTGGCCGCGGAGTTCGTCGTTTCCCTTGCTGAGACGCTCGGCGAGTGCCTGGGCCGTCTTGATGGCGGGATCCTCCAGAAAGCTGGTGCCCAGCACGATGCCGACCGACAGCGCCAGGAAGATCGCCACGATGGAGACGAGATGATAACGGAAATCGATCACGAGAAAAGTCCGACCAGCCAGAAGATGAAGCCGTTCCAGCCGTCGCGGACGCTGTCCACCCAGATCTTGCCCACTGGGGAGAAGAAGATCGCGACTCCCATGGTGATCAGCGTGGTCGCCACGAGCAGGAGCAGCGAGGGAGTGGAGATACGGCTGCGGTAGAGCCGGCTGACGCCCTTGGCGTCGACGAGCTTGCTGCCCACCCGGAGCCGGGTGAGGAAGGTACTGGCCATGCCGGAGCGGCCCTTGTCGAGGAATTCCACCAGGGTCGCATGGGTGCCGACGGCGACGATCAGGTCGGCGCCCTTGTCGTCGGCGAGCAGCATCGCGATGTCCTCGCTGGTACCGATCGCCGGGAAGGTCACGGCGTCGCAGCCGAGCTGCTGAACCCGCTCCAGGCCGGGCGCCCGGCCGTCCCGGTAGGCGTGCACGACCAGCTCAGCTCCGGAGGTGAGGGCCTTGGTGGAGACGGAGTCGAAGTCGCCCACGATGATGTCGGGCTGGTAGCCGGCCTCCATGAGCGCGTCGGCGCCGCCGTCCACGCCGATCATGATCGGGCTGTATTCGCGGATGTAGGGGCGCAGGACGGCGATGTCCTCCTTGTAGTGGTAACCGCGCACCACGATGAGGACGTGCCGCCCCTCCATGACGGTCCGGATGTCGGGCACCCCGATTCCGTCGATGAGCAGGTCGCGCTCGCGCCGGACGTATTCCATGGTGTTCGCCGCGAACGCCTCGATCTGGACGGTCAGCCCGGCTCTCGCCTCGGCCATCGCGGCCTCGATGGATTCGGCCGTCTGGACGTCGCCCTTGCCGGCCATCTCGTCGTCGAGGTAGACCACCCCTTCGTGCACCCGGACCAGATCGCCGTCCTTGATCTGATCGAACAGCTCGGGGCTGGCGTTGTCGATGAACGGTATCCCCGCCTCGACGATGATCTGCGGGCCCAGGTTGGGGTAGCGGCCGCTGATGCCCGCGGCAATGTTGATCACGCTTGCCGCGCCGCACGCGACAAGCGCCTCCGCACTCACCCGGTCAACGTCAACGTGATCGATAATCGCGATTTCCCCGGACCGCAGGCGTTTGGTCAGCCCTTTGGTCCGCCTGTCGATTCTCGCCACCGCCGTCACCCCGGGAAGGTCTGTGACCTTCCTTTGGCGGAGGTAACCGTTGAGCTTGCTTCGAAGCCCGTCAATCGGCACCTTCATCACGACCATCCTGCCAGAGCGATTGACCAGGAAAGCCCACCCCCGGCGATATGCCAGGTCCGTCATGGAAGATATCCACAGGTTGCCGCTCCCCCAAAAAAGGTAAAACAGTCCTTCTCAGGCCTTGTCCGCAGCGGCGATCGAGAGAAGCTCCTCCGCGTGCGCACGGCCCAGCTCCGAGTCCTCCAAACCCGCGAGCATACGGGAAAGCTCCCGTGCCCGGCCGTCCTGGTCGAGGGCGACCACGCCGCTGCGCACCACGCTGCCGTCACCGGCCTTCTCCACGACCAGATGCTGGTCGGCGAATGCCGCCACCTGGGGCAGATGAGTGACGACTATCACCTGCGCGGTGCGGGCCAGCCGCGCCAACCGGCGGCCGATCTCCACCGCGGCCTTGCCCCCCACACCCGCGTCGACCTCGTCAAACACGAATGTCGGCACCGGGTCGGCACCGGCGAACACCACCTCGATGGCGAGCATCACCCGGCTCAGCTCACCACCGGACGCGCCCTTGTTCAGCGGCAGCGGCGGAGAAGCGGGGTGCGGGGACATCCGCAGCTCCACCTCATCGACGCCGTGCAGGCCGAAGTCGCCAGCGTCCGTCAGGCTGACCACCACCCGGGCGTGCGGCATGGCCAGCGCGGTGAGCTCCTCGGTGACGGCCCGCCCGAACCGTTCTGCGGCGACGGACCGGACCCGGGTCAGCTCCGCGGCCAGCTCGGTGAGCCGTCCGGTGAGCTCCTCGTGCTCTCGGGTGAGGTCACCGATCCGCTCGTCGTCGCCTTCGAGCTCGGCGACGCGCAGCGCGGCCTGGGCCGCCCAGGCGAGCACCACCCCGGTGTCCTGGCCGTACTTGCGCACGAGGCCGGCCAGCACGGCCTGACGCTCCTGCGCCACCGAAAGGCGGACCGGGTCGGCCTCGACCGACTCGGCGTAGGCGGCCAGCTCGGTGGCGACATCGGAGATTAGATAGCCCGCCTCGGCGAGCCGGTCGGCGATTCCGGCCAGCACCGGGTCGAACTCCCGGACCGCCTCGACGGCCGTGCGGGCCTGACCGACCAGCGTGATGGCGTCCTGCATGGCCTGCTCACTGGACATGGGATCGCCGAGCAGTGCCCTGTGCGCCGTCTCCGCCGCGTTCCTGAGGGAGTCGGCGTGGGAGAGCCGTTCCACCTCCTCGCGGAGCTCGGCGTCCTCGCCCGGCTTGGGGTCGGCCCTCTCGACCTCCTCCAGCCCGAACCTGAGCAGGTCGGCCTCCTGAGCACGGTCCCGTGCCCTGGCGGTGAGCTCGGCCAGCTGGTCGGCGACCTGCTTGTGCCGTCTGTAAGTGTGTTCGTACGCCCGCAACGGCTTGACCAGGTCCTCACCCGCGTAGCGGTCGAGGGCGGCCCGCTGACGGCCCGGCTGGAGCAGCCGCTGCTGGTCCATCTGGCCGTGCACGGCGACCAGGTCCTCGGCGAGGTAGGTGAGCGTGCCCACGGGGACGGCGCGGCCACCCAGCCAGGCGCGGCTGCGCCCCTCGGCGGAGACGGTACGCGAGATGATCAACGCTCCGTCCTCGACCACGCCGCCCACATCCTGCACCTGCTGAGCCACCCGGCCCGCCGGGTTGACCATGAGGGTGCCCTCGACGGTGGCCCTGTCCGAGCCGGGGCGGACGCGGGCAGGATCGGCCCTGCCACCGAACAGTAGCCCCAGTCCGGTCACCACCATGGTCTTGCCCGCACCGGTTTCGCCCGTGAGCACGGTGAATCCCGGCGACAGCACCAGGACGGCCTCATCGATCACACCGAGCCCTTGGATGCGGACCTCCTCGACCCTGGGTCGCACTGGTCCCTCCCGTCACATCGAATTCACCGAACATCAGTGCGGTACGCGGGCACGATCCTACGCGCTTGGGACAGGAATCGCCCGGACGCACTAAGGCCGCGCACGGCCACGCCACCCCTGCACAGGAAGATCGAATTTAGCGACCAGCCTGTCGGTGAACGGCGCCCCGGTGTCCTCCAGGCCGTGGAGCCGCGCCAGCCGTACGGGCACCTCGCCCTGACGGACCTCGACCCTCGCTCCGGCGGGCAGGTCGAACCGGCGGCGGCCGTCGCACCACAGCACCGCTCCGGCCGTGTCCGGCTGGACCTCCAGCGCCAGCGTGGAACGGGGAGAGATCACCAGCGGCCGGGCGAACAGTGCGTGGGCGCTGATCGGAACCAGCAGCAGCGCCTCCACCTCCGGCCAGACCACCGGCCCACCGGCTGAGAAAGCATAGGCAGTGGAACCGGTCGGCGTGGCACAGATGATCCCGTCACACCCCCAGCGCGACAGCGGTCTCCCGTCGATCTCGGCGACCGCCTCGAGCATCCGGTCGCTCTTCTCCACAGTGGCCTCGTTGAGTGCCCAGGTGTCGGCCAGCAGCTGCCCGTTGAGGCGGGCGGTGACATCGATGGTCATCCGCTCCTCCACGTCGTAGCGGCCCTGGACCACGCAGTTCACCGTGACCGTCAGATCCTCCACCTCGGCTTCGGCCAGGAAACCGACGTGCCCGAGGTTGACGCCCAGCAGCGGCACCCCGGCCGGACGGGCGAGTTCGGCGGCGCGCAGAAGGCTGCCGTCACCACCGAGCACGATCATCATCTCGGCGTCCTGAGCGGCTGCGGCACTCGCGGGCACCACGTCGGCGCCCGCGCACGCGATGGCGTCCGCCTCGTCGTTGAGGATGCGCACGTTCAGCCCCGCATCCACCAGCCGGCCGATGACCACCCGAGCGGTCTCCACGGCCGCACCCCGTCCGGTATGGGCAGTGACCAGTACGGTGCGCTTCGTAGTCATGTTCACTCTTTCAGGGGGATAACTACTACTGAGGGCCCTCTACCACCGCGCGTTCGATCTCGGCGCCGAGGTCCGAGACAGGCGGCGCGCCTTCTCCCTTGCCCAGCCAGATGACGTACTCCACGTTGCCCGACGGGCCCGGCAGCGGACTCGCGGTAACGCCCCGCACGGTCAGGCCGAGCATTTGCGCGGTTTCAGCCACATCCTGCACGGCCTGCGCCCGCAGTGTGGGATCACGGACGACCCCACCCGCGCCGACCCGCTCCTTGCCGACCTCGAACTGCGGCTTGACGAGCATCGCGAAGTCGGCGCGTTCGGCGGCACACCGGGTCAGGGCGGGCAGCACCAGGCGCAGCGAGATGAAGGACAGGTCGCCGACGACCAGCGTGGGAGCCTCTCCGACCATGTCAGGTGTCAGATCCCTGACGTTGACCCGCTCCATGACCGTGACCCGCTCGTCGGTCCGCAGCGACCAGGCGAGCTGACCGTACCCGACGTCGACTGCGAGCACGTGCGCCGCGTCGTTACGGAGCAGCACATCGGTGAAGCCCCCAGTGGAGGCCCCGGCGTCCAGGCATCGCCGCCCCGCGACGGTCAGGCCCCGGGGGCCGAAGACCTCCAGTGCGCCGAGGAGCTTGTGCGCCCCCCGCGAGACGTAGTCGGGGCCTTCGGCGGCCTCGGTGACCACGATGGCGGAGGCGGTGTCCACCTGCGTTGCGGGCTTGGACGCCAACCGGCCGCCTATGCTGACCCTGCCTGCCTCGATGAGCTGGGCGGCCTGCTCCCGGGAACGGGCCAGTTTCCGGCGCACGAGCTCGCTGTCGAGACGCGTCCGCCGGCTCACCGCTGCCGGTCCGGGGTACCGTCCACCGAGGCGAGCGTCTGCTCCAACCCGATGAACACCTCCTCGAACACGCCCACGTGCGCCGAGACGGGCATCGCACCAAGCCGGGCAAGCCCGCCCAGCGCGGTGTCGACCCGCTCCTCGCCGATCTCTTCCGGCAGGTCCGTCATGCGCCCCCTCCGCAGATGTTCTTGGTCGTCTTGGTGGTCACACGGGCACGTGGCGCGCGGCCGACTCTGCCCGTGGACGCCTTGACCGTATCGGAAGCCGCGAAACTCGTCGTCCCGGAGGCAGGCGATCTGCGAACCACCGCACGGGCTCCGCACGTTGTCATCTCGGTGAGACCGGTCGCCGCCTGCGCGTATCGTTGCAGCGTTTCGAACACCATGACAGAAGATTCCTCCCCGGCGCATTCCCTGCGTGCCGGATCGCAGGTTGTATTCATGTGGAACGCTACCGTCCGTAGGCTCAAGGGATTCGGGCCGGTCCGAACAGAAAGGAGCGCCGCGCGATGGCGACCGTCGACGAGTGCCGGGTGGCACTACGCAAACTCGCCGAGCAGTTCGAGGAGGTTGACCAGGAGAGCCGCAGCAGGCACGTGGTCGAGCGCAGCGTCAGCTGCCACATTCGCGATCTCGGCGTCACCTTCTACGGCCGCATCCACCACGGCGGCCTCGGCCCCTTCGATGATCTGCCACCTGCCGACGGCAGGCCCGCAGAGGTGAAGCTGACCATCGGCAGCGATGACCTGGTCTCCCTGGTAAACGGCGAGCTCGACATGGGACGCGCCGTGTTCAGTGGCCGGGTCAAGGTCGACGCCAGCTTCGGCGATCTCCTCCGCCTCCGCAAGCTCCTCTGAAAGATGCCGCTCGGAGGAATCAGCGGGGTGACGTACGGCCGGCACGTGCGGAGTCGAGCACGGCCTTCACCGCGTCCTCATCCGCCTGTCCCTCTCCGACGGCCTCCCAGGTCGCGGCGGCGGCCGCCCTGAGCCCGTCGATCGGATCCCCCTGTCCTTCGAGGCGGAGACGGCCCTCCCATCGGGCGGTCCACCCCTCGCAGGCCCATCCGTCCCCGTCTCGCCGTACCCGCGGGTAGGGCCTGTGCAGGGCCGACAGATCGGCGGCGACGTAGGTGGGCCGGTGCCGGGGGCCGGCGGTCAGCAGATCAAGAGGGCTCGCCACGCCGGTCAGCACCAGCAGGCTGTCCACTCCCGCGTTGGTGGCCCCCTCGATGTCGGTGTCGAGACGGTCGCCGACCACCAGAGGCCGCTTCGATCCGGTCCGGAGCATCGACTCGCGGTGCAGTGGCGGCTCGGGCTTTCCCGCGACGATCGGCTCCACCCCGGTCGCTGTGGCGATCACCCGGGTCATCGCGCCGTTTCCCGGTAGTTCACCCCGGCCGGTCGGCATGGTCGAGTCGGCGTTGGCCGCCACGAACAGCGCCCCCTGCCGCACGGCCAGCGCGCCCTCCGACAGCAGACCGTAGGAGAGGCCCGGGGCGATGCCCTGCACCACCGCGACCGGATCGTCCATGGCGGTGCTGACCGGGCACAGACCGTGCGCGCGCAGGGCGCTGCGCAGCCCCATCCCTCCGACCACCAGTACCGCCGCGCCCGGCTCGACCCGCTCGGCCACCAGCCGCGCGGCGGCTTGGGCCGAGGTGACCACATCCTCTGGCGTCGCCGGTGCTCCGATCTCGCTCAAGTGGTCGGCTATCGCCCCCGGAGTACGCGAGGCGTTGTTGGTGACGTAGGCGAGCCGCACCCCACGTTCCACCGCCGCACGCAACGCGCCGGGAGCCCCCGGTACGGCATCGCGCCCGAGATACACCACCCCATCGAGATCGAGGAGAAGGGTGTCATAAGGGTCAATCAGCGTCTTTACGTCCACATGCCCATTTCATCATTCCGCAGAGTCACATCCGGCGGGCACGTAACGTGGCCCGGACGCTTTTCAGCGCCGACACGTAATGCCGCTGGTCGGGACGCATGGCCACCGCGATGGCCAGAGGCTCCTGAGCTCCTTCCATGTCGCCGGTACGCCACAGGGCGAGACCGAGGCCGAAATAGGCGTAGTCCTCGGTCGGATTGGCATCGACGATCCAGCGGAAACTGTGGACGGCGTCGGTGTACTGCCGGGAGTTGAACTGGGCGCGGGCGAGTGCCTCTCGGATGCTCCGCGACTCGGGCTCGGCATCGGCGGCACGCCCCAGTAGCGCGACAGCCGCTGCCGGACTCCCCTCGGCCAGCAACTTCATTCCTCGTTGGAACCAGTCATAGACGTCCCCGGCCGGAGCGCCCGTCTCGGGGCGGGGGGAATCAGACGGACCGCTACGTCCTTGGGCCATACGTGAGGCCTCCTTCATCGACAGACGACGGATCTGACCGATTTCCTGACGGCCCGGACACCGCTACGCCATCGGAGCGGTCCCCGGACGTTTCAGGCCTTTATGGCAGCATGCCCTCTATGGCGAATCCTGAACTGCCGGTGCCTGACGGGCTGGTGCTGCGTCCATTTCATGGCCTACGTTTCACAGTTGACAACCTGGCCAAGGTGACCTCTCCGCCCTATGACCTGATCACCGAAGCCGACGTACGAGACTTGCTCGACTCCCATCCCAACAACGTGGTGCGCCTCATCCTTCCCGGCGCCGACCACCATCGATACGCCGAGGCACGGGAGACCCTTCGAACCTGGCTCTCCTCCGGCGTGCTGGTCGCAGACGAGACACCCGCCGTGTACGTCTACGAGCAGACCGGCCCGGGAGTCCTGCAGCGAGGGCTTATCGGCGACGTTGGCCTGACCACCCCGGAGCAGCATGTCATCCTGCCGCACGAGGACGTCATGCCCGGACCGGTCGCCGACCGGCTGGCACTCATGCGCACCACCGAGGCCAACCTGGAGCCCATCTTCCTGCTCTACGAAGGCGACGGTGGTACGGCCACCCTCCTCGTGGACCGGATTGCCGCCTCCCAGCCGCCACTGATCGAAGCGGAGACCGGTGACGGGGTAAGGCACCGGCTGTGGGCCATCACCGACCCTCGCGAACTCGCCTCTCTCAACGCCGATCTCCGGACCCGTCAGGCCCTCATCGCCGACGGCCATCATCGCTACGCCACCTACCTCGCCCTTCAGCGCGAGCACCACACCCTCAGGCGAGGGCACCGCGCCTCGGCGGACGGCGCAAACGACGCGACCACGCCCGAGCCTCCGGTGCGGCCAGGCCCCTGGGACTTCGGCCTGGCACTCCTGGTGGACTCCACCTCCTATCCGCCGGACCTGAAGGCCATTCACAGGGTCATCCCGGGGCTGCCGCTGGAGGAGGCACTGGCCAGGGCCAAGCGGGCCTGGCAGGTGCACGAGCATGTCGGCCTGGCCGAGGGCCTGGCCGCGTTGAAGGACTCCACCGGGCCCGCCTACCTGCTGTCCGCCGGAGGCGCGGCACACCTCCTCACCAACCCGGATCCGGACCAGGTGGAGCAGGCCATGCCCACCGACCGGTCAGCCCGATGGCGTGCGTTGAACACCTCCGTTCTCTCGGAGTTCCTGCTGCCGAAGATCTGGGGGATGAACGATGACGAGCAGTCGGTACGCATAGTGCACCACGATCCGGAGAGAGCGGTACGGCTCGCACGCGAGTCCGGAGGGACAGCGGTGCTACTGAACCCGTTGACCGTCGACGACGTGCTCGCAGTCGCGGCTCAGAGGGAGCGGGTACCTCGTAAGTCCACCTCTTTCGGTCCGAAACCCCGCACCGGACTGGTCCTGCGCACGTTCGCCTTCGACTGACCTGTTGTCGACCGGTCTCCTTTCTTCTCCAAGCTCAGGACGGACGCCGACGCGTTTTCCTCAGCGGCGTGGAACGGCTCGGAGTCGATCGGCCCCGAGCGCCCTTTCCTCCCCTGTCGCACCGGCCTCAGTTCGCACAAGCGAACGCACCGGCCTCGGCGGGATGGGAACCGGAGCCGGGATGCTCTCGTCGCCGGCCGAAAGCGTGGTGGCCCGGTGTTCGAAACTTCTCACCGAGCGGACCTCTACCTCGTAACCGGAGGATTTGGATCCATCGCTCTCCCACCATCGGCGGCGCAAGGAGCCCACCACCTCGACCATGTCGTCAGGGAGCCATTCGGCTACGGTCCTGGTGACCTCGGGCTCGAAGGACACGCAGGGAATGGTGTCCACGCGGGTCCCTCGACCGCGTTGTCGCCGCCGGACGATCACCCTCCAGCTGCCGAACATGCTCCCGCTCTGCAGCGACCTGATCCGCGCCACCTCAGGCAGACGGCCTACCAGGATGACCTCGTTGCGATCCATCGAATCCTCCTCCGATCTCTGCCGATCGAGGACGACTCTTTACGATGTGAGATATGCCCAGGTGGCCTGAACGCCGTTCTGGGGATGCCGGTTCCAGTTTTGAGGTGGCCTGTGGACAACATCACCGATCTTGGCGGAGACGTCTATGAGATCGATACAAGAATGGCCGGATACTCTGGTATCACAGCGGGGTACCTGATCCTTGGAGACCGCCCCTGCCTGGTGGAGACGGGCACCTCCACCTCCGCCCCGGTGGTACGCGACGCCCTGACCTCCCTGGGAGTGGGTCCGAACGACCTCGCCACAGTCGTCGTCACGCACATCCATCTGGACCACGCGGGCGGAGTCGGCGACATCGCCGGGTTCTACCCGCAGGCGGAGATCGTGGTTCACGAGAAGGGAGCACGACATCTCGCCGATCCATCCCGGCTGATGGCCAGCGCGCGGATGGTCTGGGGTGACAAACTGGATACCTTGTTCGGTGAACTGTCGCCTACGGAGTCCTCACGGATCCGTGCCCTCGGCGACACAGGGGTTGTCGATCTCGGTAACGGGCGCACGCTGGACAGCCATTACTCTCCCGGCCACGCCAAGCACCATGTGGGGCTGATCGACTCGGGCACCGGCGATCTCTACGTTGGCGATGCCGCCGGAGTGTATCTCCCCCAGACGGGCGACCTAAGGCCCGCCACACCGCCACCGGACTTCGACCTGCAGACCGCACTGGGCTCGATCGGCCTGTTCGAAGCACTTGGTCCGCAGCGGCTACTCTTCAGCCATTACGGGCCGGTGACGGACGTCGAGGAGACTCTGGGGCGCTCGGCGGAGGAGTTGCGCATCTGGGTCGACCTGACCCGCCAGGCACGCTCAGAGGGCATGGACCTGGACCACGCGGTGGCCATGGTCAAGGAGCGCACACGGGAACGCTACGCGGCGCTGAGTGCCGACGACGCAACCGCGGAGCAGTTCGAACTCCTCAGCGGCGCGCCATCCAACGTGGCAGGGATCCTGCACTGGCTGGATCGGGTCCAGCCGTAGGAAACTCCCGTCTCGGGTGAACGGGTCCGTTCACCCGAGACGGGAAGGGTTACTTCTTCTCGGACTTGTCTTCCTCGGCGTCAACATCGCCATCAGCGGAATCGTCGAGGATGTCACCGAAGTCAGGCTCGATGAAGGCTGGGCCGACACCGGTCTCGACCTTCTCCTCGGGCTTGTCGTGGACCTTTTCCTCGACGGCCGGAGCCTCGTCTTGGTAAGCATCGTCAACGATGGGCTCGTCGATGATGAGCCCATCGATGAGATCGTCCTCTGCCTCGATCTCAGCGTCGAGAGTGGCGACATCGTCAATCTTGATGTCCGCCTCTTCGTCGATGTCCTCGTCCTGAAGGTCGAGGTCAACGTCCAGGAGGTCGCCGGCGTCCTCGATGTCCAGCTGATCGTCGGCGTCCTCGTCGTCCTCCTCCAGGTCTTCGATGACAGCGCCGGTCAGCTCCGCGTAACGCTCGGCCGCGTCGGTCTCTCCGTCCTCGTCGAACGCCATGGCACGGCCGAACCATTCGGTGGCAGGCTCCTCATGGCCGGCATCGGCCAAGGCGTCGGCGTAGGCGAAGGCCAGACGTGCCGACCAGGGCTGCGGACGGGTGTCGCGCAGTTCCGGTAGACGCTGCAGAGTGATGACCGCGGCATCCTTCTGACCGAGATCCCGGCGGGCGCCGGACTCCACGATGGCAAGCTCGATCTTGCCAATCCGATCGAGACGCTCGGCCTCCTTGGAACGGACGAGGTCGAGGGCGCGCTCAGGACGACCAAGGCCGCGCTCACAGTCCGCCATGATCGGCAGGAACGCGTCAGAACCCGTCATGCGACGCGCCGCTCGCAGGTCGCTCAGTGCTTCGGCAAAGTGCCCGGCGTGGTAGGCGGCGATGCCCACGGCCTCGCGGATGACACCGATCCGGGCTGCGAAGCGGCGAGCGACCTTGGTGTGTTCATAGGCCTGCTCGGCTTCGCCCTCGCCCAGAGCACGCTCGGCCGCGACGAGGTGGCGAGAGATCAGATCAGCGAGGTCGAGCGGAAGAGAACGCAGCTCTTCCCTAACCTCCTTGTCGAGTTCCTCCGCGGTGATGTCTGGAGCGAGGGGGGGAAGCTCCTCACGTTCCCGGCTGGGGGCTTCTTCGCGGCCGGTAAACCGGTCGTCCCGGCTGTAACGGGTACGGGAACCCTCCCCTTCACCGCGGAACCCACCGTCACGGCTGCCAAAAGGCCGTTCGCCACGGTCGTCACGGTTGAACGGCGGACGCCCACCACGGTCGTCACGGTTGAACGGCGGACGCCCACCGCCGTCACGGTCGCCGTAGGACCGGCGCTCCCCACCACGGCTGTCCCGGTAACCACCACCGGGACGGTCATCCCGGTTGAACGGCGGACGCCCACCACGGTCGTCACGGTTGAACGGCGGACGCCCACCATCACGCGAGCCGTACTG
>NZ_JBIUTQ010000013.1:0-182854 GCF_044741965.1 Streptosporangium sp. NPDC087985 | reverse complement strand
TCAACGCAGCTCGTAACATCGCCGCACGCGGTGTCACAAGCTGGGCAGTGAGTCACGCTGCCTGACGCGGACCAAACCGTCGAAGCCACCGACGGTGAGGAGCTGCAAGCTCAGTCCTTCAGGGCTGAGAAGCTGACGGGATGTCCAGCCGGGAGAACTCCCGGGGGTTGTCATGGCCCGCAGTAGACCGGGTCTGTGCAGACGACCTGTGGTGAATTGTGAAGGTTCTGCGCACCTTCCGGACGCGCATGCCCGGGAGTGAGGCCCCGCACGGGCCGAGGCCTCACCTGGCTCAGCCGGCGTCAGACGAGGATCAGCCGGCGGCCGGTGACCCGGTAGCCGATTCGGGCGAACGAGGCCGCCATGGGCGTGTTGCCCACGTCGGTGTTGTCCTTCACCTCGGGCTCGCCCTCGGCCGTGAAGATGTGCAACGCCTCGACGGCCAGGTCGTCGGCGTAGCCGTGGCCCCGGTGGCCGGGGACCACCCCGACGTAGCCGATCGTGGCGCAGCTCGCGTTGCGGGTGGGCATCACGATGCCGACCACGTCGCCCGCGGCGTCGTGGGCCAGCCGCCAGCGGTGCCGCCCCCCGGGGAAGCTCGCCACTTCTTCCAGGGTCGCCTCCGCGGTCTTCCTCGGCCCGATCTCGGCGAGGTGGCGCCGGTCCCAGGCATCCAGGCTGCCCTCGACGATCCCGGTCAGCACCTCGATGACGGCCTCGTCGTCGTCCGCCGGGGTGAAGGTGAGCCGGGTGGAGCGGGGCGGCAGGCCGTACTCGGGGATCCAGCGCAGATTGAGCCGCTCCGCGGAGGGGCGCAGCCCGGCCCGCTCGGCGGCCTCGACCCGGTCCGCGACGTCGGCCACGGCGTCCGGCCGGTCGTGCCAGTCGGCCGGCAGGAACAGGTGGAAGTCGGGGCGGGGGCCCACGGGTGAGGAGTAGTCGGGCGTGACGATCGCGGCGTAGGCGGCCCGCAGCAGCGCGGCGCCCACCTCGATCCGGTCGGAGCCGGTCCCTGGGTCGAACCAGTCGAGGTGGAAGGGATGCTCGGAGCCGGGCGGGCTCCAGAACGCGGCGCGGGCGAGCACCTCTTCGCCGCGCAGCGCGACCCAGACCCAGTCGGGCCGATAGCCGAGCTCCTCGAACGGGAGAAGACGGGCGCCGACACCGGAGGCGGGCAGCGGGCCGTAGCGGTGGAACAGGTGGAACTCGTCCGCTCCGAGCGGACGGAACAGCAGATCAGACAAGTGAAACTCCGAAAGAGCGTGCGCTCCCCGGGTCTCAGGCGGCCTGTCGCCCGAGGCGGGAGCGCGTGACCAGGTTGGCGAACATCTGCTCCTCACCTCCTCTTTCTCGAAGGGACGGCCACCATATCGATGCGTCTGCCCCGATCTCAACCGGATAAATCGGCGTCATGATGACACCATGATCGACATCACCCCGGCCCCGAACGCGCCAAGGTGCTCACCGACCTGCCATGAGCCGTTCCGGAAAACCCCGTAGCGCGCACAGCGAAACCCCTACACCGCACCGGATCGACCCTCCACATCCCGGAATACCACTCATAAGGGATGTAAACGGAACCGCGGAGACCTCCGGGCCCGCCAAATGAACGGACAGCAAGGCTCATTCATTGGTCCATAAGGCGCTAAGTGGCTATGTTTCTGTCCGCGATGGGACATCGAACGGGGTGAACAGGATCGACAGTCGAGTGCTAGCGGGCCGCTACAGGCTGCTCAACCCCCTCTCCGAGGGTGGGATGGGCACCGTCTGGCTCGCCGCCGACGAGACGCTCGGCCGCGACGTGGCGGTCAAGGAGGTACGGCTCCCGCCGGACCTCGATCCGGCCCGGCGGGAGGAGATCTGCGCGGCGGCGCTCCAGGAAGCCAATCTGGCCGCCCGGCTCAAACATCCGTCGATCGTGACCGTCCACGACGTGGTCGTCGAACAGGAGCGGCCCTGGCTCATCATGGAGCTGCTGTCGGGCGCGTCCCTGGAGCAGACCGTCCGCGAGCGGCAGCCACTGCCGGTACGCCAGGTGGCCAGGGTCGGCGTGGGCATTCTCAGCGCGCTCGCCGCCGCGCACGCCGCCGGGGTGGTGCACCGGGACGTCAAACCGGGCAACGTCTTCCTCACCAGGACCGGCCGGGCCGTCCTCACCGACTTCGGCATCGCCGTGGTCGAGGGCGAGGCGACGGCAGGGGACACCAGCCACCTGGTCGGCTCGCCCAACTACATCGCCCCGGAACGCCTGCGCGGCGAGCGCGGCGGCCCCGCCTCCGACCTGTGGTCCCTGGGCGCCACGCTCTACTTCGCCGTCGAGGGCATGCCGCCGCACCCGGCCGAGACGCCGATCTCGGCGATCAGCCGGGTGCTCACCGAACCGGCCAGACCGCCGGAGCGGGCGGGCGCGCTGGGCCCGCTGCTGATGCTCATGCTCGCCCCCACGCCCGGGGCCCGGCCGTCCTTCGACGCCGTCGCCCAGGCCCTGCAGGAAATCGCCCTCGGCCGCCCGGCCGCCGCGCTCCCCGCCCCGTCCCGTCCCGAGCCGGTCCCCCTCTCCCCGGCACCCGCCTCCCTCCCCCCTGTCCCTGTCCCCTCCCCGGTCCTTGCTCCCTCCTCTGCTCTTGCCTCGCGCAGGGGGCGCACGGTCCTGTGGGCGGTCGCCGAAGTGGCGGTGGTCGCGGTGGTCATCGGGGCCACCATGGGCGTGACCCACCTGGCGGCGGGCCGTACGGATCCGGAGGCGCCGGTGAAACTCAGCGAGAAGCCTGGCGCCTTCGCCACTCCGGTGAACCTGTGCAAGCTGGTCCCCGCGGCCACCGTCAAGGAGCTCCTGCCCGCGCTGAGAACCGAGGGACAGGCGACCAACGGAGGGGGCTGCCAGTGGACGACCTCCGGCCTCGGCCTTGAGGTGGCACCCTCGGGTACGGCAAAGCAGTGGGGCAAGAGTCCGCGCCAGGCCCATGAGCTCTTCGTGAACCAGCGCCACGGCACCCTGCCCAGCGGGGAGACCGCCTGGAGCTGGTCGGACATCGACGCCGGGGTCCGGTCCGCCCGCGCCACCGGCCCGCTGGAGGTCCGGTCGGTCGGGGACGAGGCATTCGGCTACGACCTCTACGAGAACCGCAGGACCGGCAGGCTCGAACAGAGCCACGTGGTACTCCGCGTCGACAACCTCGTCGTCAACGTGAGCTACACCGTGGTGGACGGTAGCAAGGACGGCCCCACGATCCAGGCCGGCACCCATACCGCCGCCACCTGGATCGCGAACGCGCTGAACAAGCAGAAAGCGACCCCCCGATGAACCACCCAGGCGTCCCCCGATCACAGGGCAGGCGTGCCGGCCGGCACGCCGACGCCGGCGCGGCCCCCGACGGCGCACCGAGCCCGGCGGTGCTGGAACAGGCCTCTCTGGAGCAGATGATCGGACGGCTCGGGCCGATGGCGCCGCAGCAGGCCGCCACTGTCGGCCTTGCCGTGCTGGACCAGCTCGTGACCGTGCACAACCAGGGGATGCTCCACGGCGACGTGCGGCCCGGCTCCGTGCTGATCGGCCCGCACGACCAGATCATTCTCAGCACACCGACCTTCCGGTCCCCGACCTTCACCGCCCCCGAGGGCGTGACGGGACCGGCGGCCGACCTGTGGTCGCTCGGCGCCACCCTCTACACCGCCGTCGAGGGTCGCCCCCCGTCACCCGGCGGATCCCTCGACAACGCGGGCCCGATCGCCCCGATCCTGTTCCGCCTGCTCTCCGGCGACCCGGCGCAGCGGCCCGATCCCGGCACCCTGCGCAACACCCTGCTCGACATCTCCCGGAACGGCGACGCGGCCCCCACTCCCCCCTCGGCCCCGGACGTCACCGCCGAGGTGCCGACCTTGGCGGTGCCGCCCTCAACCCCGCCCTCAACCCCGGCCTCAGTCCCGCCCTCAACCCCGGCTTCAGTCCCGGCTTCAGTCCCGGCCGAGCCTCCCTTCGATCCCGCGGCGACCATGCCGCCCCAGCCCCCCTTCGATCTGTCGGCCCCCCCACGGCCTTCCCCGGACCTTCACGGCCCTCAGTTCCCGTCTGCTGACGACGTCCCCACCTCGCAGGAACTCGTCCATGTCTCCCGCCCGGCGCCCGGCGGGCACCCCGGCTCCTCGCCGGGCGGGCCGACCGGTCCGACCCGACGCTCCGGGGCCAGGACCGGGGTGCTCGTGCCCCGCCCGATCGTCGCGCTGACCGGCACCCTGCTCGTCGGCATGGCCGTCACCATCGGTGTCCTGCTCACCTCGGCGTCCGGTGAGAGCGACTCCACCGCCGAACCGGCCGCCGGCGCCAAGGGACTGTTCGCCGCCGAACCCCGGGCCTGCAGCCTGCTCGACGAGAAGCAGGCGAACGAGGTCGTGCCGGGGTTCAAGAGCTCGGAGGTCGAAACCGGCGAGTGCAACTGGCTCAACCAGCATGACTGGCGCAAGCCCAGTACGGAGAAGTTCGACCTGCGCGTACGGGTGGTCGCCCAGAAGCCGGACGCCTCCGGGGTCGAGCGGGCGAAGGAGTATCTGGCCGGTAAGAGGACCGATGCCATCAACAACGGCAAATACGCGACCCCGAAGCCCGTCGCGCCGCAGAACCTGAAGGGGATCGGCGAGGAGGCCTTCACCACCGGCGGCTACAACTCGATCAACCTCTACGGCGGCTCCTACAAGGCGACGGTGATCTTCCGGGTCGGCAACCTGATCGCCCAGGTCGACTACGAGCGGGGCGGCGTCAAGGACGACCGCGACGGCAGGATCGCGGAAGGCGCCCAGAAGGTCGCCCGCTGGCTCACCCAGTCGCTGAAGACCGATGGCTGAACTGCCGCTCCCCGTGCTCGCGGGCCGCTATCGGGCGATCGAGCAGCTCGGCGCGGGCGGGATGGGCGTGGTCTGGCGTGCCGAGGACGAGCTGCTCCACCGCGAGGTAGCGATCAAGGAGGTCAAGCTCGACCCGACCCTCCCCGAGGCGCACCGGACCGAGATGCGGGAGCGCACCCTCCGCGAGGCCCGGGCAGCCGCCCGGCTGAGCCACCCCTCCATCGTGGCGGTGCACGACGTCATCGCCCAGGACGGTCGCCCGTGGATCGTGATGGACCTGGTCCGAGGCCGCTCCCTGAGCCAGGTGATCCGCGAGGACGGGCCGCTCCCGCCGCAGCGGGTTGCCGCGATCGGCCTGGCGATGCTCGACGCGCTGGCCCTGGCGCACAGCCGGGGCATCGTGCACCGCGATGTGAAGCCGGCCAACATCATGCTCGCCCACAACGGCGGGGTGTTGCTGACCGACTTCGGCATCGCCACGCTGGAGGGCGACGTCCAGCTCACCTCCCCGGACGCGCTGGTCGGCTCTCCCGGTTACATGGCCCCGGAGCGGCTGCGCGGCACCGGCGACGGTCCGGCCGCCGACCTGTGGTCCCTGGGCGCGACCCTCTACGCCGCCGTCGAGGGGCAGAGTCCGTTCCAGCGCGGCGTGCCGATCGCCACCTTCGGCGCGGTGCTCACCGAGCAGGCCCCGCTGCCCGCGCGGGCGGCCGGACTGGCCCCTGTCCTGCTCGCCGTGCTGGCCAAGGACCCCAAGGACCGCCCTGGAGAGGCCGTTCTCCGTAAGGCGTTGCAGCGGGTCGCCCAGGGACTGCCCGCCGGTCCGCTCTCCCCGCAGGCCCCGCAGCCCGAGGCGGTGCCCCGGCCCCGCCGTACCGGGTGGCTCATCGGCGCGGCAGCGGTGGTCGTGATGGCTGTCGTGGCCACCGGGGTGCTCGTGACGGCCTTGGGCGAGCCCGTGGCCGTCACGGCCTCTCCCGTCGCCTCCGACTCCGCTGCCGGGCGGTTCGCCGCGGCACCCGACCCCTGCACCCTGCTGGCCGAGGCCCAGAGCCGGACGGTGGTGCCGGCCGCGACCCCGATGGTCATGCCGGCTAAACAGGACAGGGAAGCGTACTGCGTCTGGGAGGGGCCGGCCGACGTCCGCCGGCTCCACGTCTCCGTCGCCCATCACGCGCCCGTTCAGGGAAAGACCGGCCCCGAGGTGGCCCACGAGTTCTTCGCCGCCGAGCGCACCAGGATCGGCGCCGACGAGGGGACCGGCATCGTCGGAACGACAGGTCCGCTCAGGAACGTCGACCGGGTCGGCAAGGAGGCCTTCGCCTACGACCTGCGCGTCCTGGACCGGGTCCAGACCCTGATCCGTTTCCGGGTCAGCAATCTGCTGATCGAGGTCAACGTCTCGGAGAAGGGCAGGCGTGCCGACTCGGAGCTGCGCCGCCACGCTCTCCGCGCCGCCCGTCTGATCGCCGAGGAGCTGAACAGCCGTGACTGAGAGATCCGGGGCCGCGGAGCGGCGGGGATGACCGATCCCAGCCTGCTCGCCGGGCGGTACCGCCTGCTGGAGCGCCGCGACCACACGGGGACGAGCTGGCGCTCGCGCGACGAGCTGCTGCATCGGGACGTCACGATCGCCGAGGTACGGCTTCCGCCCCCGGGCCCGCGACGTGACCGGTTCCTCGACCAGGTCCGCGCCGCGTCCGGCCTCCGGCACCCCGGAATCGCCACACTGCACGACGTGATCTCCGCTCCCGACCGGATCTGGCTGGTCCTGGAGTCGGTCGAGGGCCGTTCGCTGATCAAGACCGTCCGCGCCGAGGGACCGCTCTCCGCCGAGCGGGCAGCCGAGGTGGGCCTACGGGTGCTGGACGCGCTGGCCGCCGCCCACGGGCGGGGCCTCCATTTCGCCGTCACCCCCGAGACCGTGCTGCTCGCCTCCGACGGCCGGGTCGTGCTGACCGGCATCACGGACCCCGTCCCCGCAAGCGATCTGCGGGACCTGGGCACCACCCTGTTCACCGCCGTCGAGGGTCGGGCGCCGGGCACCGTCCAGACCGTCCCCCGTCTGGGGGACGGAACGCCCATGGCCACCCTCACCCCCGGCTCCGGCCCACCGGCCTCGCTCGTGAAGGGCCCGCTGGCCCCGCTCCTGGAAGGCCTGCTGGCGGTCGATGCCGCCCACCGCCCCGACGCCGCCTCGGTCCGCCTGTCCCTGGAGAGGGTCGCCCACCGGCCGGCCGGCTTCCCGCGCAGGTCCCTCATCGTGGCGACGGCGGCCGTGACCGCCGTCGCCGTCGCCGTGTCCGCCGCGTTCTGGTTCTGGCCCCGCCCCTCAGACCCGGTTCCGACCGCCGCGCCGGTCACGCTCCCCCGCTTCTTCGCCAAGGCTCCCAACCCCTGCACCCTGATCTCGAAGGAGCAGGCGGCCAAGCTGGGACTGGATCCCAACCCGTCGAAGGAGCGGGCCGACCGTTGCGCCTGGCGGAGTCAGGACACGGGCCAGCCGCTGAGCATGCGGTACCAGCTCTGGATTCAGGCCCCGCGGTACTCCTCCGAGGAGGGGGCACACGCCGACTACACGCGTTTCCTCAGGCAGGAGAACGAGCGGACCACGACCTCGGTGGGCCTGCCGCTGACCCTGGTCCAGCCCCCGAAGCCCCTCCCCGGAGTCGCCACGGAGGCCTACATCGCGGAGGCCACGAACAAGCTCACCTACTACACGGAGGTCGTCGCGCGCGCGGGTAACCTCGTGCTCTCCGTCCAGTATCAGCGCGGCGGCGAGAGCGACCCCCACGGCGAGACCCGCAAGGGCGCGCTCCAGGCCAGCCGGTGGATCCTCGAAACCCTCCGTGGCACGGGCTGAACCGGAAAAGGGATGACCTGGGCGCCGGGCCGGCCGCTCACCGGGATCTTCCTCCCCTGCGGCGTCGCCGCGCTCGGAACCCTCGCCGGATAATCACGATATATCTCGGATGGAACCACGGCGGCGGGTCCACGCGTTGGACGGACGACGCAGAATGAAGACAGGCGGGGCACCGGCTCCGCGTTCGGAGGATGTTGAGGATGTCGCCCGTCCAGAAATACGCGATCGGTGCCGGGATAGCGGTGATCCTTGCATGGTGGATCCTGCCCGGCTGGCTGACCCTGCTGGTCCTCCTGGGCCTCGTCGCCGCCCCGGTCGTCGGATACCTGATGCTCGACCCGTCCCAGCGGGAGCGGCTCAAGCGCGCCCGCAGGCGCGGCCTCGGCCGCTGACAGGACGCGGGAGGCCCGTTCCTCACCGAGGAGCGGGCCGTCCGCCGAACGGTCAGGCGAGCACGGCCTCCACGCGCCGGGTGACCTTGCGCTCGAACACGAATGACAGCAGCGGCACGGTGCCCGCCAGCATGACTCCCACGACGTACGGCCACGACCAGCGGGCCTTCATGCCGAGGTTCATCGTGGCCACCAGGTAGAGCATGTAGAGGAAGCCATGGATCGGAGAGACGACCTTCGACGGGCCCTCGATGCCGAACCCGTACCTGAGCACGATGCACGTGACCAGGACGAGCAGCATCACGCCGACGATGTACGCCAGGATGCGGAAGGGTCTGAGGGCGGATTCCACGGTCATCTACCTCGGTCTGGGAGTTCGGGCACGGAAACGATATGAGAGCTCAGGCGGCGGCCGGTTCGGGGCCGGACTCCTTCTCGCGCTCCTGGTCCCGCGCGGCCGCACGGCTGCGCAGGATGTCACGCACGAAGTGCCACCACATGAAGACCGAGAACAGCCCGAAGATCCACCACTGGGCGGCGTAGGCGAGGTTGCGCCAGGTGAGGCCACCGGCCTCGGTCGGAGGAGGCACGTTCACGGACCTGGCCGCGACGGCCGGTGCCGGGGACTGCGCGGTGGCCACCACGAACCCGTCACGCAGCTTCGCGCCCTGCCACAGGTTGATCAACTCCGCCGACGACACGGTCCGCACCTGCCCCTGCGGCAGTTGCCGGGTGCGGCGCTGCACGCTGTCGGTGGCCTCCGAGGGCTGCAGCCGCCCGGTGACGGTGACCTCGCCCTCCGGTACGGCGGCGGCCGGGTCGTCGGCCCTGGGCACCCAGCCGCGCACGACGGGGATCGAGGTGCCGTCGCCGAGATCGAGCGAGGTGAGCAGCCACAGCCCCCCGTCCCGTTCGGCCACCAGGAGCTGCCTGGACCGGTCGAAGGTCCCCTGCGCCGTCACCTGACGGCTGACCGCGTCACTCGTCAGGTGCCTGCCCGGCTGAGTGAGGGTGCCGACCGCCACCGGGGCGGGGTCTTGCGTCATGTGGGGTTTACCGGAGTCCTCGAAGACACCGAGCTGCCAGCGGCCGAGCAGTCCGCAGACGACAAGCGCTCCGATCGCGAGCAGGTGGAGCACCAGCACGCGAGGAGAGAACAGGATCCGGAGCATGACACCACGCTATCCGCCCCGGCCGGCGGTCCTGTCCCCAGTACCGCGCCTCACCCGCGCCGTCAGTCCCACGGGTCACGGGCTCTCCGTAAAAGTGGCACAAATTGGTGTTGAGGAGCATTCAATATCGCTAAAGTCGACCCCATGTCTGATCCTCAGGTTGACCCGTCCGGCAGCACCCAGCAGTTCCGCGCGTTCGCGCAGCGGAATGAGCCGGAGGCCGCCCCCCAGAAGCGGTCGCTGACCGTGCCGATCGCGGTGGCGGTCGCTGTCGTGGTCGTCATCGCCCTAGCCGCTTACCTGATCCTCTAGACAGGGACATCCCCCGGAGGTGGGGGGACCGACAGCGCCGACGGCGTCGCCTTCGGCGCTTTCCGCGTTCCTCACGGGCGAGTGCGGGGACACCCCATGAGCGTGTGCCCCGGCGGCAACGCGGCCACGGCGAATTTACGAAAAGAACAGATTATCCATCGCCGAAGGCGATCATGTGCACTTTATGGACGTAGGCCCGCTGTTGCTCTCCGTCGTCGTCGCGACGGCGCTGGCCTTCGCCTTCACCAACGGGTTCCACGACACCGCCAACGCGATGGCGACGTCCATCGTGACCAGAGCGCTACGGCCGAGGCTGGCCGTAGCCCTGGCGGCCGTCCTGAACTTCCTGGGGGCCTTCCTGTCACTGAAGGTGGCCGCCACGATCGCCGAGGGCATCGTGATCGGCGAGGCGATCACACTGACCGTCGTCTTCGCCGGCCTGGTGGGCGGCATGACGTGGAACCTGGTCACCTGGTATCTCGGCCTCCCGTCGAGTTCGTCCTACGCGCTCATCGGCGGGGTGGTGGGAGCGACCCTCGTCTCGGCGGGCGCGTCCGCGCTCCATGGCACCACGGCCATGACGGGCGTCCTCGTCCCTGCGGCCCTCTCGCCGCTGCTGGCCATGTTCGTGGCGGCCATCGGCACCTGGCTCCTCTACCGGATCATCGGGAACGTACCCGCCCGTATCCGAAGCCGGGGGATCCGGATAGGGCAGATCGGTTCGGCGTCACTGGTGTCACTGGCACACGGCAGCAACAACGCCCAGAAGACCATGGGCGTCATCACGCTCGCGCTCATCGTCCACGGCACGATCGGAGACAAGGACTCGGTGCCGACATGGGTGATCGTGAGCAGCGCGGTCGCGCTGGCCCTGGGAACGTATGCCGGCGGGTGGCGGATCATCCGGACCGTGGGTAAGGGGCTGACCGACATCCGGAGCCCACAGGGGTTCGCCGCCGAGACCTCCTCGGCCGCGGTGATCCTCACCGCGTCGAACCTCGGATTCCCGCTGTCGACCACCCAGGTGTGCTGTGGCTCGATCCTGGGCGCGGGGATGAGCAGGCAGCTCATGGGGGTCCGGTGGGGGGTGGCGGCCCGGATCCTGGCGGTGTGGGTGGTCACCATGCCGATGTCCGCCGTGGTGGGGGCGGCCACCTGGAAAGCCACCCAGGCCATCGGGGGGTTCCCAGGCGTCGCCGTGATGTTCCTGGTGTCGCTGGCCTTCGCCCTGGGGCTCTACGTGGCCGCGGATCGCCGGCCGGTCAACGCCTCCAACGTCAACCTGAGGTGGGCGGACCGCGGGGCACCGCTCCCGCGCCACCTCACGGCACCCGAGCTGGACGAGAAACAGGCATAGTGAGGGATCCGGCTGCGGCGGGTGACGCCCGCCGCAGCCGGCTCTACCGGCGCTCGCTCATCACCAGGGCGCTCCCGCCGCCCCTCCTGGTGGGCTCGGCGACGGCCTGGAGCCTCCCTTGGGGGAGGAACTCGACGGCGGTGGCCGCGCCGATCTCGGGGTTCAGCACCAGGCTGTGCCCCCTGGACGTGAGCTCGGGGCCGTAGCGGTCGATGAAGCCCTGCTCGGCCTGGGTCTGGGCGGTGTTCCGCTGGGTGGCCCGGGGAGCGGCCAGCGCGTCGGGCAGCGACATGCCGAGGTCCCAGCGGTTGACCAGGATCTGCAGCACGGTGGTGATGATCGTGGAGCCGCCCGGCGAGCCCAGGGCGAGCAGCGGCCTGCCACCGTCCAGGACGATCGTCGGGGCCATCGAGGAGCGGGGACGCTTGCCGGGCGCGGGCAGGTTGGGGTCACCGGGGGCGGGGCCGAAGGTGAAGTCGGTCAGCTCGTTGTTGAGCAGGAAGCCCCGGCCAGGGACGACGATGCCGTTGCCACCGGTGGACTCGATGGTGATGTTGTAGGCGACCACGTTGCCCCAGCTGTCCGTCACGACCATGTGGGTGGTCTCCGGCCCCTCGGCGGGGACGGGTGCCTGCGTCTCCTGCACCGGGGACGCTGCCGGGCACGGGCCATAGGCGCCGTCGGGGTCTCCGGCCGGAGCCGGGTGGGGCATCGCCCGCTCGCCGATCAGACAGGCCCGCTCCTTGGCGAACCCGTCGGACAGCAGCTCCTGCAGCGGCACGCCCGGGATGTCGCCGACGTACTTGCCCCGGTCGGCGAACGAGAGCCGGGACGCCTCCAGGTACTCGTGCATGCCGACCTTGGGAAGGACCTCCAGGATTTTGAGCGCCTCACCGACCGTCGAGCCGCCCGAGGACGGCGGGGCCATGCCGTACACGTCCATGCCCTTGTAGGTGATCTTCGTGGGCGGCCGCTCGATCGCCCGGTAGGCCTTCAGGTCGGACAGTTCCATCAGGCCGGGCCGCACGTTACGGGTGGAGCCGGGCGTGACCGGCGGCTTCTTCACCGTGGCGACGACCTCCGAGCCGAGCCGTCCGCCGTACAGCCAGCCGCCGCCCTCCTTGCCGAGCGTGCGGTAGGTCTCGGCAAGCTCGGGGTTGCGGAAGGTGGAGCCGACCGGCGGCGGGGCGCCGCCCGGGAGGTAGAGCTTGGCGGTGGAGGTGAAGTCCTTGAACCGGTCGGCGTTGGCGGCGGTCTGGTCGTAGAAGGTCTGGTCGACGGTGAATCCCTTGGAGGCGATCTTGATCGCGGGCTTGAGCGCCTCTTTGAGCGAGATCGTGCCGAACCGGCGCAGGGCCAGTTCCCACTGCGCCACACTGCCCGGCACACCGGCCGACAGCCCGCTGGTGACCGCGTCGTCGAACGGGATGCCCTCCAGGGAGGTCGCGGTCATCGCCCGCGGCGCCGTCTCCCGGCCGTCGATCGTGTGGACCTTCTTCTGCCGGGCGTCGTAGTAGACGATGAACCCGCCCCCGGCCAACCCGGCCGAGTAGGGCTCGGTCACGCCCAGCGTGGCCGCCGCCGCGACCGCCGCGTCCATCGCGTTGCCGCCCTTGCGCAGGATCCCCAGCGCGGCCTCGCTCGCGTCCAGGTCGACCGTTGCGACCGCCCCGCCGTACCCCTCGGCGACGGGTCTCTTCTCCACCGGCTTCTTCTCCGCCGGCTTCTTCTCCACCGGCGGTGACGCCACCGCGGGTTGCACGAAAAGCACAGAACTGCCGGCCAGGATGCCGGCGACGGTTACGGCTAAGCGACGAGTGATCACGAGATCCTCCCACAGGCAACTTGTCCCAGCTTGTCGTAGCTCGTCTGCCTTGTCAGCCCCTGATACCCCTGGTGGCGTAGGAGTCGCTGCTCCGTCGGGAGGACGCGCAGGTCAGCGGGGTGGACATAGGGTGCTGACGTGCGCGCCAAACCCCGCTGGATCGACCCGCTGCTCCCGCTGTCCGTGGCGATCCTCCAGGTCATGATGACCCAGTGGGCGCAGTGGAACCAGGCCGACCGTGTCCCGGTGGACCTGCTCGGCAACGCGCTGCTGGTGGCCGGGCCGCTCACCCTGGCCGTACGGCGCCGCCACCCGGTGCTCACGCTGACCGTCACCCTGGCCGTGACCTTCGCCTTCATCGTCCGGGGCCACGCCTACGGCCCGATCTTCTTCAGCCCGGTCATCGCGCTCTACAGCTCCGTCGTCCTCGGCCACCGGCGCGCGGCGTGGACGGCCTCGGCTGTGGCCTACGTGTTCTTCGTCGTCTACACGACCTGGCTGGCCCCGGTCCCCAGCCCCGGCCTGTGGCACACGGTCGCGATAGCCGCGGTCATGGGGGTCATCCTGGCGCTGGGCGAGTTCGTCCGGGCCAGGAGAGAGCGCCTGGCCGAGCACGGGCGGGTGGAGCGGGAGGAGGCCCGGCGGCAGGCCAGCGAGGAGCGGCTGACCATGGCCCAGGAGCTGCACGACGTGCTCGCGCACAACATCTCCCTCATCCACGTCCAGGCCTCCACCGCGCTGCACCTGATCGACGACCACCCCGAGCAGGCCCGCACCGCGCTCACCACGATCAAACAGGCCTCCAAGGACGTGCTGACCGAGATGCGCTCGGTGCTCAACGTGCTCCGCGACGGCGCGCCCCGCTCCCCCACCGCCGGGCTCGGACGCCTGGAGGAGCTCATCGAGCGCAGCGGGCTGCCGGTCACCAGCCAGATCGGCGGCGAGGTCAGGGCGCTGCCGCCGGGAGTGGACCGGGCCGGTTACCGCATCGTCCAGGAGGCGCTGACCAACGTCACCCGGCACGCGCCGGGCGCGACCGTCGCGCTCCTGCTGGAGTACGGGACCCACGAGCTACTCATCCAGGTCACCGACTCCGGCGGCGGAACCCCCGGAGAGAGCCTGGGCAGCGGGAACGGCGTCCCCGGCATGCGGGAGCGGGCGACCGCGCTCGGCGGCTCACTGACCGCCGAGCATCATGGACAGGGGTTCCGCGTTCAGGCGCGGCTGCCGATCCCGGAGGAGACCGAATGATCAAGATTGTCCTCGCCGACGACCAGGCTCTGGTCAGGGCGGGATTCCGGGCCCTGCTCGACGCCCAGCCGGGGATGAGCGTGGTGGCCGAGGCCGCCGACGGGGCCCAGGCCGTACGGCTGGCCACCGAGCACGAGCCCGACGTGGTCCTGATGGACATCCGGATGCCGGGCATGGACGGCCTGACCGCTACCCGGGAGATGCCCCCGGGACCGAAGATCATCATCCTGACGACCTTCGAACTCGACGAGTACGTCTTCGAGGCCCTCCGCAACGGCGCCAGCGGCTTCCTGGTCAAGGACACCGAACCGGCCGAACTGATCCAGGCCGTCCGCGTCGTCGCCGACGGCGACGCCCTGCTCTCCCCGGGGGTGACGCGCCGCCTGATCGCCGAGTACGCCAGCCGTGCCAAGCCGCCCCGGTCCTCCTGGGACCTCGGCCTGCTCACCGACCGCGAGCGCGAGGTCCTGTCACTGGTCGGCACCGGCATGACCAACGACGAGATCGCCCGGACACTCTTCATGAGCCCGGCCACCGCCAAGACCCACGTCAGCCGCGCCATGATGAAACTGCACGCCCGCGACCGCGCCCAGCTCGTCGTCATCGCCTACGAGTCCGGCCTCGTCCGCCCCGGCTGGGCCTGACCCCCGTCCGGAAATGCAAGTCCAAGACTACTCTCCGCATCCGCATGATTACATGTCACCCTGTGCGTTGTCGGTGAGGAGGGTGACATGGGGTGGTGGCCGGATGACCTGGAGACGACGGGCTTCCCGGCTCGCGCCTCCCGGAGCACGGAGCACGAGACCGGCGCGGACGGGGAGACCGATCTGCTGCTGGCCGCGCACGGCGGCGACGTGCAGGCCGCGCACCTGCTCGGCCGTCATTTCGCGCAGCGGGGTGACCGTTCGGCGGCCCGGCACTGGTGGGAGCGGGCGGCGGCCGGGGGCAACATGGACAGCGCCTACAACCTCGGTGTCTGGCATGAGAAGCACGGCAGCCTGGAGGAGTCGCTGCTCTGGTACGACCTGGCCGCGGGCACCGGGGACGTCGAGGCCGCGGTGAACATGGCGACGCTCCTGCTGGAGCAGCGCGGGGACGTGGCCACCGCCCGGCGCTGGTTCGAGACGGCGGCCCGGGCCGGTTCGCGACTCGCCGCCCGGCGGCTCGCGCTGATCTGCGAGGGCGGCGGCGAGACGGAGACAGCCGGGGAGTGGTACCGGCGAGCGGCGCTGGACGGCGACCTGGCCTCTGCCCACGACCTGGGGTTCCTGGCCTACGCCTCCGGGCAGGACGACGAGACGCTGCGCTGGTGGGAACGTGCCGCCCGGGGCGGCCACGCCGACGCGGGCTACCATCTGGGCCTGTTCCTGCGGGCCAACCAGGATCCCGAGGGCGCCGAGGCGTTCTACCGGCTGGCCGCCGCGAACGAGCATCCCGGGGCCGCGTCCCGGCTCGGCGGGATCGCGCTGTCCCGGGGGGATCTGCGCACCGCCCGTGCCTGGTTCGAGCGGGCCGCCCACCTCGGGAACGTCGACGATCAGCGGACGGCCGGGTTCGTCTGCGTGGAGCTGGGCGATCCCCGGGCGGCCGGCCACTGGTTCGGCAGGGCCGCGGCTGCGGGCGATCCGGAGGCCGCCTTCAACTACGGGCTGTTGCTCATCGCCGAGCATGACGATCTGCGGGGTGGCCGGCACTGGTTCCGCCGGGCGGCGCGGGCCGGGCACCGCCGGGCGGCGGCCGAGCTGGCCTCGCTGTCGTCCCCGGCCGGTCTCCCCCGGGAGGCCGGACGGAGGCCGGCGGACCCGCCGGCTCCGGTCTGGGACCGGACCGCCGAACCCGAGCTGGTCGCCCGTGCGGAGCTGACCGTCGCCGCCGCGTCCCGCCGGGGCGGCATCCCCCTGAAGGTCGGTGACCTGACCGAGATTCTCGCGACCTGGGATCTGGTCACCCGGCCGCTGCGTGACCACACCGAGGTCACAGCCTGGCTGGCCGGGCAGAGTGGCCTGCGCCCTGACACGGTCGAGCAGCTGGCCTCGGTCCGGGCCGCCCTGTTACGGCCCTGCGGCGCACCATGGCCGACCTCCGCCGAGGTCGAGCACGTCCTGGCCATCGCCCGCGCCCTGCGCGCGGACTGGTCGCCGTAGTCAGGCCGACACTCGTCGGTGGAGAAGGTCGACGAGGGTGGCGTGGAGCTGCTCGATCGGGCGGTCCGGACGCAGCGCCCGGCGTTCGATCGAGACGGTCAGCACCATGCCGAACACGGCGGTCGCCGCCGTCTCCACGTCCAGATCATCCTGGATCGCGCCCTCGGTCACAGCCCGCCGCAGCACGTCGGCGTAGACGCCCAGCGCCTGCTCGCGCAGCCTGGCCACCGCGTCCTGCCAGGCCGTACGCCACATCTCGGCGAGCAGCACCCGGGCGAACGCGTCGTGCGTCTCGAAGAACCGGAGCTGCGCCAGGACCACCGAGTCGAGGGCGTCCAGCGCGGCCTGCCCGGTGTCCGCCTCGCGCAGCGCGCCGGTCAGCCGCTGTATCCCGTGTTCGAGCAGTGCGGTGAAGAGCGCTTCCTTGCTGCCGAAGTTGTAGAACACGGTGCCTTTGGCCACCCCGGCCCGCTCGGCGATCGCGTCCACCGTGGCGGCGGTGTATCCCTGCTCCGCGATCACCTCCACCGCCGCCGCGAAGAGCCTGAGTCTCGTCTCGGCGCGGCGCCCTTCCCTCTTCGTCGTCGTCACGCCCGTCCCGGACCCCCGCCGGTCTCGCTCCGTGTCCACGGACCCGGTCCGCTGTTCCGCCATGGGAACAACCGTAGTCAGAGCGCGAGCGACTCCTGCACGGACATCAGGCCGTCGCGGCCCCGCCTGACCGTCCGGAGAGGCGGGGCCGCACTTCCGGCCTACACCGTCGCGGAGCCGTACTCCTGCAGGAAGAGCGCCTCCGCGAGGACCGTGCGGCGGAGTTCCTCGATGTTGACCCGCTCGTTGGGGGCGTGAATCGAGGCACCGTCGTCCTCGGCGCCGAAGAGCAGGATCGACGCGGCGGGGAACTGCCTGACGAGCGTGGAGACCAGCGGGATCGAACCGCCGGCGCCGACGTCGCGCGGCGGGCGGCCGAAGGCGCGCTCCATCGCCCGGTTCAGGGCGGTACGGGCGGCGCCGCCGGAGTCGGCCAGGTAGCCGGAGCCGAGCACGGTGTCGGTGACGTCCACCTCGACACCCCAGGGGGCGACCTGCCGCAGGAAGTCGACCACGGCGTCCACGGTCGTCTTCGGGTCGCCCGCCGGAGGCACGCGCACGGTCACCCGGGCGCGCGCGACCGGCTGGACCGCGTTGATGGCGCCGGAGACGGTCGGCACGTCCAGGCCGGTGACCGTGATGGAGTAGGAGGCCCACAGCCGGTCGGCCAGCGTGCCGGAGCCGACCAGCGAGACGCCGTCGAGCACGCCCGCGGTCGCCCGGAACTCCTCCTCGGAGGGGCCGGAGCCGAGGAAGGCGCCGCGCGGCAGGCCGGGCACGCGGATGTCGCCGTGGTCGTCGTGCAGGGCGGCCAGCATGCGGATCAGCGCCGCGAGGGCGTCTGGGGCGGCGCCGCCGAACGAGCCGCTGTGCAGCGACTCCTTCAGGGTGCGCACCTCGACGGTGAAGGCGCCCATGCCGCGCAGCGAGGTGGTCACCGCCGGATCGCCCACGCTGGGGTTGCCGGAGTCGGCGACGATGATCGCGTCAGCGCGGAGCAGTTCGGGGTTCTGCTCGACGAAGGCCTCGAGACGCTCCCCGGCGTACTCCTCCTGACCTTCGATGATCACCTTGATGCCTACGGGGAAGTCTCCGCCGAAGGCGCGGAGCGCGGCGACGTGGGAGATGACGCCGGACTTGTCGTCGGCCGCGCCACGGCCGTAGATGGCGCCGTCGATCTCCGTCGGCTCGAACGCCGGGGTGCGCCACAGGGCGGGGTCACCCGCGGGCTGCACGTCATAGTGCGCGTAGAGCAGCACGGTCGGCGCGCCGGGCGGGGCCGGGGCCTCGGCGTAGACGGCGGGGAAGCTTCCCTCCACCGGGATCTGCCGGACATGCGGCAGCCCTGCGCTGCGCAGCAGTTCCTCGGTCGCCGCGGCTGCCGCGCGCACCGGCTCCTCGGGGTGGCCGGGGAAGGCCACGGAGGGGATGGCGACGAGCCGCTTGAGGTCTTCGACCGCCTGGGGCAGGCCCGCGGTGACGGCACCCTCGATCTCGTCAGGAGTCACGACGTTTCCTCGCATCTCAATTTCAGGTCGTTCTATTCGATCACAGCCGGCTGGCGGCCGTGTTTCTCCTTGATTGCAGCACATCGCGGTTCCGCCGGACGGAGTCGAGACGGGACGGAGTCCGGACGCTCCCGACCCCTGCGCGCGGATTTCGTTGTTTCTGCACTATGGTTTTGCGGATTCCGGGGTCACTGAACTCTATTGCCACGTTTTCACTTGGCAAGACGTTCTCCTGACGTGCACACTGTGAAGAGCTCAGACCAGCAAGGGACGATAGCAATGACCTACCCTGAAAACACCGGCGTGGCCTCGCTCATGCAGGCCGCGCAGGACCACCTGTGGATGCATTTCAGCCGGCACAGCTCTGACAGGGGCGCCGAGGTCCCGACGATCGTGCGGGGCGAGGGCGCGTACATCTATGACATGCACGGTAAGCGCTACCTTGACGGTCTCGCCGGCCTCTTCGTGGTGCAGGCGGGCCACGGCCGCAGCGAGCTGGCCGAGGCCGCCGCCAAGCAGGCCCAGGAGCTGGCGTTCTTCCCGCTCTGGTCCTACGCGCACCCCAAGGCCATCGAGCTGGCTCAGCGGCTGGCCGCCGAGACCCCCGGGGACCTCAACCGCGTCTTCTTCACCACCGGTGGAGGCGAGGCCGTCGAGAGCGCCTGGAAGCTCGCCAAGCAGTACTTCAAGCTGACCGGCAAGCCGCTCAAGCACAAGGTCATCAGCCGCCAGATCGCCTACCACGGCACCCCTCAGGGCGCCCTGTCGATCACCGGCATCCCGGCGTTCAAGCAGATGTTCGAGCCGCTGGTCCCCGGTTCGGTCCGCGTGCCGAACACCAACCACTACCGTGCCGACGAGATCACCGGCGTCCCCGGCATGACCCCGGAGCAGTACGGCTACTGGGCCGCCGAGCGCGTCGCCCGCGCCATCGAGATGGAGGGCCCGGACACCGTGGCCGCCGTCTTCGTCGAGCCGGTACAGAACGCCGGTGGCTGCTTCCCGCCGCCGCCCGGATACTTCCAGCGTCTGCGTGAGATCTGCGACGAGTACGACGTCCTGCTCGTCTCCGACGAGGTCATCTGCGCCTTCGGCCGCCTCGGCACCATGTTCGGCGGGCAGAAGTTCGACTACGTCCCCGACATCATCACCTGCGCCAAGGGCCTGACCAGCGGTTACTCGCCGATCGGCGCCATGATCGCCTCGGACCGCCTGTTCGAGCCGTTCAGCAACGGCACCGAGATGTTCGCCCACGGCTACACCTTCGGCGGCCACCCCGTCTCCGCCGCGGTCGCCCTGGCCAACCTCGACCTGTTCGAGCGCGAGGACCTGCTCGGGCACGTGACCCGTAACGAGCCGGTCTTCCGCTCCACCCTTGAGCGTCTCCGTGACCTGCCGATCGTCGGCGACGTGCGCGGCTCCGGTTTCTTCTGGGGCATCGAGCTCGTCAAGGACAAGGAGACCAAGGAGACCTTCAATGCGGACGAGTCCGAGCGTCTGCTCCGCGGCTTCCTGTCCAAGGCCCTCTACGACGCGGGCCTGTACTGCCGTGCCGACGACCGCGGCGACCCCGTGATCCAGCTCGCCCCGCCGCTCATCTGCGGTCCCAAGGAGTTCGACGAGATCGAGTCGATCCTCCGCTCCGTGCTGACGGAGGCGTGGACCAAGCTCTGAGCCCGCCGTAGCCTCCCCGGCCATCGGCGCCTGATCTCGTACGGCCCGTGCCCCCGCTCCTGCCGCGTGGGGCGCGGGCCGTACGGCTGTTCAGGCCCGCGGCCCTTCCGGCGAGTCCGGCGGCGGACGGCATCCCGGCCCCCGGCAGTCGAGGTCCACGCCGGAACAGGGGGGGGCCTCGATTGGGTGCCGAGCAGAGCGGACCAAAGCTGGTGGCTACACCAATCACCAGCATGCCCTATATGGCAGGTGGTACCATATGAGACATGTTGAAGACAACCGTCTATCTCCCCGAGGAGCTTGAGGTGCGGTTGGATGCTGAGGCCGCAGCCACAGGCATCAGCAAGGCTGAGCTCATCCGGCAGGGCATCGCGATGCTGCTCGACGCTTCAGCCCGCCCCAAGAAGGCCCGAGCACTGCCCGTCTTCGACAGTGGGCGTCCTCTGACCGCCGAGGCCATGGACGACAGCCTCTACGAGCACATCAAAGAACGGGCAGCGCGCCGTTGATCATCGTCGCCGACACCTCCGCCCTATATGCCGCGTTCGACAGAGCACAGCCCGAGCACCGTAAAGCCGCCGAGATCGTCGAGCACGAGGTCCTTGCCATCTCCCCCCTGGTGATCACGGAGTTGGATCACCTCATCCATCGAGATCTCGGATTCCCGGCCGCGATGCAGGTCATGGAGGCGTTGAACGCCCGCATGGGAGATGGCCAATACCGGCTGGCCGAATTGAAGCCCTCCGACCTCGTCGCGGCCCACGCGGTCCGCACGAAGTACGAAGGGCTGCGACTGGACCTGGCGGACGCGGTGGGCGTAGTTCTTGCAGACCGGTACAAGACCGACCGCATCTTCACTCTTGACCAGCGCGACTTCCGGGCCATCGAACCTCTGACGCACGGACTCACCGCATTTCGCATCCTGCCCGCCGACCGCTGACGCGACAGCACCCGTGCCGCACCACATCCGCAGGCATGACCCGCCACAACGACCGCCACGGCCCCGGCGGCGCGCGACCCGGAGGTGACCTGCTGTGCGTCGGCTACGGACCCGGGCCAGAGTTGGAGTCCGTCATTCCGACGTGTTCAGTAGAGGATCTCAGCGAGCATCGCGGAGGTGGGCCAGAGCGATCCGTATGTTGCCGGTCAGTGGAGCGGCAGAGTCGAGCACGAGCCGGTCCTCATCCCAGGCATCGAAGTTCGTGCGGCGCGCCTCCACCGACGCCCAAGTCGGTTCGACGAAACCGTCGATGTCGCGCTGCCGGCCTTCAAGCCGTCGCCGGTGCAAGGTCCGATCGGAACAGGTCACTTCGATGTAGTGCAGCACCACGTTCCGGCGGAGGGCAAGGCCGCGCCACTGCTCTCGTGCCGCCCTCGCGTCGTTCACCGCATCGACGATGACCGTCTGTCCTGATGCGAGAACGTCGGAGGCGAGCGCCTCCACCACGACATAGGCCGCCAGTCCGGTCGGTTGGCGGCGATCGACCCCTGCTCTCCACATTGCGGCCTCCACCGGGTCGACCGACAGCACCGGCGCCGGAAGCAGACGGCCAAGTTCCCGGGCCACGGAACTCTTACCCGCGCCAGGCAGGCCGCTCATCACGATCAACATGGCCAGAACACTGCCATACGGATGCACCGCCATCCGGTGCCGAGAAGATCTCTCGATGGTCGTCAGCCTGCGCCGCGAGGTTCACCTGGGCCAGGTGGCTGTCACACCGCCCTCATTTCGAAACGCTCAGCAAGATGCCCGCCGCGGAAAACCCAGAGCGGGCAGAGACCGGATGAGCCTACGATCCCGACATGCCGGATCTGACAACACTTGCCCTCTTTGCGGCGGCGACTCTCGCCCTGCTGCTCGTGCCGGGGCCCGCGGTGCTCTACATCGTGACCCGCAGCGTCGCCCAAGGCCGGAGCGCCGGGCTGGTGTCGGTGCTGGGCATCCATCTCGGCTCCCTGGTCCATGTGGCCGCCGCCGCCCTGGGTGTCAGCGCCCTGCTGGCCGCCTCGGCGACCGCCTTCGCGATGGTCAGGTATCTGGGCGCGGCCTACCTGGTCTGGCTGGGCATCCGCAAGCTGATGGCCCGCCCGGACGGAGACGAGGCCGCCGAGCCGCTGACCGCGACGGGGACCAGGATCTTCTGGGAGGGCTTCGTCGTCAACGTGCTCAACCCGAAGACCGCGATCTTCTTCCTTGCCTTTCTCCCCCAGTTCGTCGACCCGGCCGCCGGCCCGATCGCCCCGCAGATCGTGCTCCTCGGCCTGATCTGGACCGTTCTCGGCATGACCAGTGACGGCGCCTTCGCCCTGCTCTCCTCGGCCATGGCGGGCCGCCTGCGCCGCTCGGCCCGCGCCCGCCGCCGCCTCGACGTCACCAGCGGCATGGTCTACCTCGGCCTGGGCGCCGTCGCCGCGTTCACCGGCGAGAGCGCCGCAGCCAAGGCATAACCGCTTCTCACTCACCTGAACGGGCGCCCCCATGGGCGCCCGTTTTTACGTTTCCGCAGGTAGGCGGCCTAGGTAAAAAATAACTCCACAATTGACTCTTTACGTGAAAAAAATTGACTACGCCACGAAGTCGCACGTATCGTCCAGGCAATCGGGAACCAGGAGAAGCTTATGAAGCGGCTCACGGCGATCGTGGCTATGGCGTCAATCGTGGCCGCCACATCGTGCGGCACCACCGGTAAGACGGAGACCGCCCAGTCGGGCGGCGTCTACACCACGATCGACGGCAGCAAGCAGATCAACGCCAGCGCGCCGACCAACCCGTTCAACCCTGTGGGAACGGTTTTCAACGGCTACAACGGGATGACACTGGCCTGGCCAAAGAACGATCCAACCGACCCCAACCAGTTCTATCCGGCGATCGCCAAGACCTGGACGGTCGCCCCTGACGGGTCGGCGGTCGTCATCCACCTGCAGCCAAACGCCAGGTGGTCGGACGGCAAGCCGGTGACCAGCGAGGACGTCCGGGTGTCGATCGGTCTCGCCTACAGCCAGGGAGGTACGGCGTACGCGCTCGACCCGAAGGCAGCGGGCGCGGCGGCCAAGATCCAGGTGATCGACGCCAAGACCATCAGAATCACGCAGGGTGCGAACCGGAGCCAGATGTTCCTCAGCAACCTGCTGTCCACCGTGATCGTGCCCGCCCACGTCTTCGGCTCACTGCTGCCCACCGGCTTCTGGAAGACACTCAAGATCGCCCAAGGGCCGGAGAGTCCCGCCTCGGAGCGCGCGAAGGCCGTGATCACCGGGATGGCCGACAAGGTCATCGCCTTCCGGCCGCCGAACGACGTCTCCGCGGGACCGTTCGTGCTGGAGCGGGTGAACCCGGGCGCGGCGCTCCTGAAGAGGAACCCCTACTTCTACGACAACGCCGCCATCACCCCGGACAAGGTCAAGATCCTCAACTACACCAGCAACGAGCAGATCTGGAACTACCTGATCGCCGGCAAGCTCGACAACGCGCCGTTTACCTCGGTGCCCACCGCCGTCATGGACCGGATCCGGCAGGCCGGTGGCAGCGAGATCGTCAAGGGCTACTCACCCGTGGTCACGTCGCTGGCGTTCAACCAGTCGGTCAAGCCGTACGACAACGTGCACGTGCGGCGGGCGCTGGCCTACCTGATCGACCGGAACCAGGTCACGAAGATCGCTTCGCCGGAGGGCGGCACCCCGGCGGCGACCACGTCGGGCATTCACGCCAAGGCGGCCAAGACCTGGCTGGGCAAGGGATTCGACAGCCTCACCACCTACGGATTCGACCCGGCGAAGGCCGCGGCGGAGCTGAAAGCCGCGGGCATGACGCGGCGGGGCGGCATGTGGGCCATGCCGGACGGGACGCCGTGGAAGGTCGAGATCCACGTGCCCGCGTCGTTCTCCGACTGGGTCTCGGCGGCCCAGTCGATCAGCAGCCAGCTCAGAGACCACGGGATCGACGCGAAGGTGATCACCGCGGCCGACTACACCCTCTACCTGAGTGACCTGGCGGCCGGCAAGTACGGCATCGGGTTCTGGCTGATGGGCCTCGGGCCGGCACCGTACAACATCTACCAGCGCCTGTTCGGGCAGGCGAACGGCTGGCAGATGTTCGGCGGCCGGCTGAAGCACGTGGCGCCGGGCACCGAGGGCAACTGGATGGGCGGCCCCGAGACCGTCGAGGTCCCCGGTGTGGGCGCGGTCAACCCCGGCGAGCTGACCGCCAAGCTCAACTTCGCCTCCCCGGACGAGCAGAAACGGATCGTCGACACCCTCGCCAGGGTGGCGAACGAGCAGCTCCCGGTCATCCAGCTCTGGGACTACGTCAACGCCCAGTTCGTGAACACCTCCCGGTACACGGCCTTCCCCCCCGACGACAGTGAGGCGCTGCGGCTGTCGTCAGGTGTGTGGATGCAGCTCGGAATGATCAAGAAGAGGCAGCCATGACTCAAGCAGTCCGGGGCCGTCCCCGGGGAGGCGCGATCGTCCGGCGGGTGGCGGGCCACCTGGCCCGCGGCCTGGCCATGATCTGGGTCGTCGCCACGATCAGCTTCATCATCATCCGGGAGATCCCCGGCGACCCCGTCGCCGGCCAGTACGAGAGCCTGATCCAGAAGGGCATGTCGCCCGAGCAGGCCGAGCGGGCCGCGGCCGTGCTGTACGGCTTCCTCCCGACCGGCAGCCTGTGGGAGCAGTACGTCGGATACATGGGCTCGCTGCTCCACCTCGACCTCGGGCAGTCGCTCAGCACGCCGGGTGTCCCGGTGACGGCGCTGATCGGCGCGGCGGCCCGGTGGACCGTGCTCCCCGTCCTGGCGGGCACCCTGCTGAGCTTCCTGCTCGGCGTCATCATGGGCGTCTACGCGGCGATCAAGCGGTCGGGGAAGCTGGGCGACGCGCTCGCCCTGTCCGGTTCGCTGCTCCACGGCGTCCCGGTCTACGTCATCGGGCTCCTGCTCACGGCGATCTTCGCGACACTGTGGCCGGTCATGCCGTCCGGCGGTCCGGTGGAGATCGAGGCCATCCCCGGCCTCAACCCGGGATACCTCGGCTCGCTGCTGCACCACGCCGTGCTGCCGGTCATGACGTACACGCTGGCGAGCTACGGCGGGTGGATCCTGGCGATGAAGTCGAACGTGGTCGCCGTACTCGGTGACGACTTCATCCTCGCGGCCGAGCTCCGCGGGCTCAGGCGCGGCATCATCTTCCGCTACCTGGCCCGCAACGCGATCCTCCCGCTGTTCACGGTCCTCGCCCTGTCGATCGGCATGCTCTTCGGCGGGTCGATCTTCATCGAGCAGATCTTCAACTACCCGGGGCTCGGGCTGCTGCTCGTCAACAGCATCAGCACCCGCGACTACTCGCTGATGGGCGGCACGTTCCTGGTGATCACAGTGGGCATCGTCGTGGCCAACATCGCCGCCGACCTGCTCTACACGGCGATCGACCCGCGGGTCAGAAGTGGAGGCTCGGCATGACCGTGATCACCAACCCCGGGGAGGCCGCTCTCCCTCCGACCGCCGCCGGAACCACGCGCGCGACGCTGCGGCGCAACTTCTGGCGCGGCGTGTGGCGGGTGATGCGCCGCAAGCCGAGCCGGATGGCCGGCGTCGTCATCATCGCCGTGTTCGCCCTCATGGGAGCCGTCGGGCCGCTTCTCTACCCCGAGCACCTGCCCCGGGACAGCAACCTGCTCTACGCGCCACCGAGCTGGGCGCACCCCTTCGGCACGGATTTCGAGGGCACCGACGTGCTCGCGCTCGTCATCACCGGCGCGCGGTACGTGCTGCTCACCGGCCTCGCCACCGCGGTCATCACGGTGGCCCTGGGCACCGCCATCGGGCTGTTCGCCGGGTTCCGGCGCGGCCGGTGGGACACGCTGCTCATGCGGATCACCGACATGAACCTGGCCATCCCGGGCCTGCCGCTGCTGCTCGTGCTGTCCACCGTGTGGAAGTTCACCAGCCCCCTGGAGATGGGCCTCGTGCTCGGACTCCTCGGCTGGGGCGGCGTGGCCCGCGCCGTACGGTCCCAGACGCTCTCCCTGCGCGAGCGGGGATTCATCGAGGCCGCCAAGGGGCTGGGCCTGCCGACGACCCACATCATCGGGCGTGAGCTGCTGCCCGGTATGGCGCCCTACATCGCGATGAACATGCTCATCGCGGTGACCGGAGCCGTCTACGCGCAGGTGGGCCTGTTCTTCCTGGGCGTCCTGCCGTTCGAGGCCAACAACTGGGGCGTGATGCTGAACTTCGCGGTCTTCAACGGCGGGGCGCTCACGACCCCGGCCGCGCTGCCGTACCTGCTGGCCCCGCTGCTCGCGATCCTGCTGCTGACGCTGGGCATCGTGCTCCTCATCGACGCGATGGATGAGATCTTCAATCCCCGGCTCCGGGAGGAATAACCAGATGACCGCCAACTCCACGGCGCCCGGCGTGCGCATCCGCGACCTCACCGTCGTCTACAAGACCCCGATGGGTGAGCTGCCCGCCGTCTCCGGCGTCGACCTGACCCTCACGCCCGGGACGATCACCGGCATCGTCGGCGAGTCCGGCTCCGGCAAGTCCACGCTGGCGCTCTCCCTGCTCAACGCCGTCCAGCCGCCGGGCAGGATCGCCAGGGGCAGCGTCGAGATCGACGGCCTGGGGGACGTCCTGACGCTCGGGGGCGAGGATCTCCGGCAGGCCCGCGGACGCCAGGTCGGATACGTCTTCCAGGCCGCGCAGAACTCGCTCAACCCGCTCAAGACCATCGGCAAGCAGCTCCTCGACCTCGGCCGCTCGCACGACGTGACCGACCTGCGGGAACTCGTCCGCGACGCGAAGGACCTGCTGGCCCGGATGGGCATGGACGGCGCCCGCGTGCTCGACTCCCACCAGCACGAGCTGTCGGGGGGCATGCGCCAGCGGGTCGGCATCATGCTCGCGCTGGTCCTCAACGCCAAGGTGGTCGTTCTCGACGAGCCGACCACGGCCCTCGACATGATCACGCAGGCGACGATCCTGCGGATCATCCGGGAGATCCACGAGGAGCGGGCGCTCACCACCCTCGTCATCACCCACGACGTCGGCGCGGTCGCCGAGGTCGCCGACGACCTCGCCGTGATGTACGGCGGGCGGGTGGTCGAGCACGGCCCGATCAACGAGGTGATCGGCGCGCCCTCCCATCCCTACACCCGGGGCCTCATCCGGGCGATCCCCCGCCTGTCGGGGGACATCTCGCTGGCCCGGGCGCTGCCGGGACGACCCCCCACACTCGGAACCCTCCCGCTCGCCGGGTGCGTGTTCCGCGAGCGCTGCGACCTGCGCACGGAGATCTGCGAGACGGCCGAGCCCGCCTCGGTCGTCCACGGTGGAAGGACCGTCGCCTGCCACGCGCTGGAGCACTCACCCGCGCCGGTGAAACGGAAGGAGTACGCGTGATCACGGGAACCGGAATCACCAGGACGTTCAAACAGCGCGGGAGCGTCCTCGGCGGGCGTGACGTGCCGGCCCTCCGGGGCGTGGACTTCGCCATCGACAAGGGCGGCGCCGTGTCGTTCATCGGCGAGTCCGGCTGCGGCAAGAGCACGCTCGGCCGGATCCTCGCCGGGCTGGAGACCTACGACTCCGGCGAACTCGTCATCAACGGCACGTCGATGTCCAGGCTGAGCCACCGGCGGCGGCAGCCGCACTTCCGGGCGATCCAGCTCATCCATCAGGACCCGTACTCGGCGCTCAACCCCACCCGCACGATCCACCAGACGCTGATGGCGCCCCTGACCCTGCGGGCCAGGCAGACCGGCCGCCCGGGGTCGTGGGTCGACGGGCGGGCGGAGGAACTCCTCGCCCTGGTGGGCCTCGACCCGGGGTACGTGCTGCCTCGCTACCCTCACCAGCTCTCCGGGGGCATGCGCCAGCGCGTGGTGATCGCCCGCGCGCTCACGGTGGACCCCGAGATGCTCGTCGCCGACGAGGCCGTCTCGATGATCGACGTGTCGATGCGCCTCGGCATCCTCGCCCTGCTCAAGGACCTGCGCGAGCGGCTGGGCGTGAGCGTGCTATTCATCACCCACGACATCGCCACCGCCCGGTACATCGGGGACGGGGGCGAGGTCTACGTGCTCTACCGGGGCCAGGTCGTCGAGCGGGGGCCGACAGAGACGATCATCGCTGACCCGGTGCATCCGTACACCCAGTCGCTGCTGTCGGCGATCCCCGTCCTGCACGGGCTGGAACAGCCGGGAGCCGAGCGTGTCGTACCTCTCGAGGCCCCCGACGCGGGACAGCCCGACGCGGGCTGCCTGTTCACGCGGAGATGCCCGTTCAGCACCGCGCGCTGCGAGAGCGAGACTCCCGTCCTGAGCGACGACGGAGACACCGTGCAGCGTCACGCGTGCTTCCACCCCCGGCGACGCAGCGTGATCCCCCTGGGGTGAGCGCGTGACCGGACGCCCCTCCACCACACGGAACCGAGGAAACATGACGCAGTCACTTGCCGCCCTGGCCACGGAGAAGAGCGATCCCCGCTACAGCGAGATCGACACGCTCCCGACGGAGGAGATCGTGCGGCTGATGAACACGGCCGACACCGCCGTGCCGGCGGCGGTGGCCACGGCCGGCCCGGCGATCTCCACCGCGATCGACGGCATCGCCGGGCGGGTGGCCGCCGGTGGCCGGCTGCTCTACGTGGGTGCCGGCACCTCGGGACGGCTCGCGGTACTCGACGCCTCGGAGTGCCCGCCGACCTTCGGCACCGCCCCCGAGCTGGTGCAGGGCATCATCGCGGGCGGCGAGACCGCGCTCGTCAGGTCGGTCGAGGGGGCGGAGGACGACGCGGAGGCGGGTGCCGCCGAGATCCGCGGCAGGGACGTCGGCCCCCTGGACTCCGTGGTGGGGATCTCCGCGAGCGGGCAGGCGCCGTACGTCGTCGCCGCGGTGGCGGAGGCCCGCCGCCGCGGGGCGCTGACCGTGGGGCTGGCGTGCAACACCGGCACGCCCCTCGCGGCCGAGGCCGAGCACGCGATCGAGGTCGTCGTCGGGCCCGAGGTGGTCACCGGATCGACGCGTCTCAAGGCCGGCACGGCCCAGAAACTGGTACTCAACATGATCTCCACGATCACGATGATCAGGTGCGGGCGGACGTACGGGAACCGCATGATCGAGGTGTCGACGAGCAACTCGAAGCTCGTCGACCGGGCGGCCCGCATGGTCGCCGAGATCACGGGCTCCGATGCCCTCGTCGCCGGCGGGGTCCTGCGGGAGGCGGGGAACGACGTGAAGACCGCCGTCGTGATGATCGAACGGGGTCTCGGCGCGGACGACGCGCGGTCGTTGCTCGCGGCGCACGGCAACCGGCTGGGTTCCGCCCTGCGGCGCGAAGGTCAGGACGCCTGAGGCGGGAAACCGGCCGTGGTCGCCGCCGTGTCTGGGAAGCGGTAGACGGTGGTGGAGGTGAACTCCTCGCCGGGGCGCAGGACCGTGGACGGGAAATGCTCCCGGTTGGGTGAGTCGGGGAAGTGCTGGGTCTCCAGGCAGAGGCCGGCGTGCCTGCCGTAGGCGGTGGCGACGCCGTCCAGGAGGTTGCCCGTGTAGAACTGCACGCCCGGCTCGGTGGTGGTGACCCGCATGACGCGGCCGCTGACCGGTTCGACGACCTCGATGCCGCCGCGCGGACCGTGCTCGGCGCCGCGCGGAAACGGACCGCGCTCGGCACTGTGGGGACCGCGCTCGGCGTCGCCGCGCAGCACGTAGCAGTGGTCGTAGCCGCCGCCCAGCCGGGGGTCGGCGATGCGGGCGCCGATCTCGTGCGGGGTGGTGAAGTCGAACGGGGTGCCGGCGACCGGGGCGAGTTCCCCGGTCGGGATCTGCGAGGAGTCCACCGGCAGGTAGTGGTCGGCGTCGATGCGGACCACATGCCCGAGGACGTCGCCGCCCCCGGCGAGGTTGAAGTAGGAGTGGTTCGTCAGGTTGAGCACGGTCGGCGCGTCGGTGCTCGCCCGGTAGTCCAGCCGGAGCGCGTCCTCGCTCAGCGTGTAGGTGAGCGAGACGGTCAGCGTGCCGGGATAGCCCTGCTCCCCGTCGGCGCTGACGTACTCCAGCGTCACCGCTGAATCGGAGACCTCGGTCACCTGCCACACCCGGCCGGCGAACCCGCCCGGCCCCCCGTGCAGGCTGTTGGGCCCGTTGTTCACCGGCAACCGGTAGGTGACACCGTCGAGGGTGAACCGCCCGCCCGCGATGCGGTTGCCGTACCGCCCGACGACCGCGCCGAAGTAGCGGCTGCGCGTCAGGTAGTTCTCCAGGGTGTCGCAGCCGAGCACCACGTTGACCCCGGAGACCTCCAGGGACTGCAGGACCGCTCCGTAGCCGAGCACCGAGGCGCGCATCCGCCCGGCGGCCAGCACGTGCCGCTCGACCTTCTCCCCCGACGGGGTGGTCCCGAAGTTCATGCCCGTACCTCTGCGGTGGATTCTCTGACGACCAGGCTGGTCTCCAGGGTGGTCAGGGTGGGGGTGGTGCCGTCGTTGACGGACTGCAGCAGCAGGTCGACGGCCATCCGGCCGGCGGCGGCCGTGGGCATGGCGATGGTGGTCAGCTTCGGCCGGTTCAGCCGTCCGGACACGATGTCGTCGACGCCGACCACGCTGATGTCGGCGGGGACCCGCACGCCGTGCTCGTAGAGCCCCTCGATGAGCCCGATCGCGACCAGGTCGTTGTAGGCGAGCACGCCGGTCGCCCCGGAGGCGACCACGTCGGCGGCGACGGCGAGGCCGCCCTGCTCGGTGGGCGCGTTGGGACCGAGGATCACCAGGTCGATGTCGCCCATCGCGGTGGCGGCCTCCCGCATCTCCCCGCTGGTCCACGAACCGGTCGGCCCGGAGACCAGGGCGATCCTGCGGTGACCCAGCAGGGCCAGGTGCTCGATCGCGAGGCGGGCGCCCTGGCCGACGTCCATCAGTATGGTCGGCATGCCCTTCACCCGCCGGTTCACCACGACGAACGGCACGTCGGCGTGGAGCCGCTCGATGGCCCGGTTGGACAGGCGCGGGCTACAGAGCAGCACGCCGTCGACCTGCTTGGTGAGGGTCTGGATCAGCTCCTCCTCCACCTGCGGATCCTCGTCGGTGTCGGCCACGAACACGTGGTAGTCACGCGTCCTGGCGTGTGCCTGGGCCGCCTTGATCAGCGGTGGGAAGAACGGGTTGGAGATGTCGGCCACGATCAGGCCGAGGTTGTGGGTCCGGCCGGTGGTGAGCGCGCGGGCGGCGCGGTTGGGCCGGTAACCGAGGTCCTCGGCCACGGCGAGGACCCGGGTGCGTGTTTCGGCGTTCACCAGGTGGGGTGCCGAGAAGGTGCGGGACACGGTGGAGACGTGGACCCCCGATGCCCGCGCCACGTCTCTGATCGTCGCTGCCACTCTGCTCCTCCGTCGCGCTCTGCTGCAGATTAATGCAAACGGTTGCACACCTGTCAACGCCCCCCGATCCAGCCACCGGACCGCCATAGGACCGGTTGCGGAGCCCTGATGACTGTAGATACCGATGTATCCGCCGATAGACGAGGGTTTACCAAATTGAACCCTTGACGTTTCGGGGAGTTGTCCCCATTGTTTCATGCAACCGGTTGCAGGCCCTGACGCCGAAAGTCACCACGCTCACTCGGAAGGAGTTGCCGGCCATGACAATCACCACGGCGAATCCCCGGATACGCCGCCGTCCGGGCCGCGCGGCCCGGACGCCGTACCTGCTGATCGCCCCTGCGGTGGTCGCGATGCTCGGCTTCCTCGTCTACCCGATGGCCAGCGTCGTCTACTACAGCCTGCAGCACTACAACGTCACCAAGCCCTGGGACAACGGCTTCGCCGGGCTCGACAACTTCCGCAGACTGCTGTTCGAGGACCCGCTGTTCTGGCAGAGCCTCGGCTTCAGCGTCAAATGGGTCGGTGTCGAGGTGTCCCTGCAGCTGCTGTTCGGCCTGGCCCTGGCTCTGATCGTGAACGAGAGCTTCATCGGCCGGGGGCTGTCGCGGGCGCTGGTGTTCTCCCCCTGGGCGGTGTCCGGGGTGCTGACCACCGGCATCTGGGTGCTGCTCTACAACCCGACGACCGGCGTCTCGCGCTACCTCGCCGACCTGGGGATCATGCAGTACGGCGCCGCCCCGCTGGCCAACTCCGGCACCGTCTTCTGGGCCGCCGTGCTCGCCGAGCTCTGGCGCGGGGTGCCGTTCTTCGCCATCCTGCTCCTGGCCGACCTGCAGAGCATCCCCGGGGATCTGTACGAGGCGGCCTCGGTGGACGGCGCCTCGCGCCGGCGGCGGTTCTTCCACATCACGCTCCCCCATCTCAAGGACGCGATCGTCCTGTCCACGCTGCTGCGCTGCGTGTGGGAGTTCAACAACGTCGACCTGCTCTACACGCTGACCGGCGGAGGTCCGGCGCACGCGACGACCACGCTGCCGCTGTACGTGGCGGGCAAGGCCGTACAGTCCCACGACTTCGGGTACGGCTCGGCGCTGACGACCGCCGCCTTCCTGATCCTGACCTTCTTCTCGATCGCCTACCTGCGGCTGAGCAAGTTCGGAGCGAAGTCATGACAGTCCAGACGGTCCGACGGCCGCGCCTGGCCGCGTCCTCACCCGCGCCGGGGCCGCAGCGTCGGGAGAGGGACAGGGTCAGCCGCTGGCAGATCTGGGTTCCGCTCGGCCTCTACCTGCTGTTCACGCTGGTCCCCTTCTACTGGATGCTGGTGTTCGCGTTCCGGCCGAGGGGCTCGACCTCGCTGCTGCCCTGGCCGATCACGTTCGACAACTTCACGACCGTCTGGGACGAGCTCGGCTTCGCGGTGTTCTTCCGGAACAGCCTGATGGTCGGCGTCGCCTCGCTGGTCATGACCACCGTGATCGCACTGGCCGGCGGCTACGCCCTGGCCCGCTACGAGTTCCGCGGCAGGAAGCTGTTCATGCTCGGGATGCTCTGCACGCAGTTCATCCCCGGCGCGATGATGCTGATCCCGCTGTTCGAGATCTTCCGGACCCTCGGCCTGGTCAACTCGCTGTGGAGCCTGGTGATCGCCGAGACGGTCTTCCAGCTTCCGCTCTCCCTCATCCTGATCAGCGGCTTCATCAGGAACGTCCCGGTGGAGCTGGAGCAGGCCGCCTGGGTGGACGGCTGCGGCCGGATGCGCGCCTTCTTCGCCGTGGTGCTGCCGCTGCTGCGCCCGGCGCTGGTCGCGGTCGGATCGTTCGCCTTCATCCACAGCTGGAACAACTTCCTGTTCGCGCTGATGTTCGTCAACGAGCAGGAGAAGTTCACGGTGCCCGTCGGCCTCGCCTACACCCTGGGCGAGTTCAGCGTGGACTTCGGCGCGCTGGCCGCGGGCGGCGTCGTCGCCGCCGTGCCGGTCGTGCTGGTCTTCGCCGTCATCCAGCGCTACCTGGTGCAGGGCATGTCGGCCGGAGCGGTGAAGGGATGAGCGGCGGACGAGGAGCGGTGAGCGGAGTGGCAGGACGAGGAACGGGCCCGGCCGCGGAACGGACGGGGAGCGGTGAGCGACCGATGAAGGACGGCAACAGATGACACGGACTCTCGTCACCGGTAGCGCGGGACGGTTCGGCCGCAGCGTGGTCACCGCGCTGGCCGCGGCCGGGCACGAGGTGATCGGCGTGGACACCGCGCCGGGCACCCCCGCCGAGGCCGCCGCCGTGCTTCCCGCCGACCTGACCGACCTGGGCGAGGCCTTCGGCGTGATGTCGCGCTTCCGCCCCGATGCGGTGGTGCACCTGGCCGCGATCGCCACCCCGTTCAGCCGGACCGACTCCTTCACCTTCAAGGTCAACACCCAGCTCGCGTTCAACGTGTGCGAGGCGGCCGTCGGAGTCGGCGTCGAACGGATCGTGATCGCCAGCAGCCCCACGGTCATCGGGTACGGCACCGCGGGCTGGACCCCCTCCTACCTGCCGATCGACGAGGACCACCCGGTCGCCCCGTGGAACGCCTACAGCCTGTCGAAGCTGGTCGCCGAGCAGGTGATGGCCACGTTCGCGCGCAGCTCGAAGGCGATGCTCGCGGCGGTGCGGCCGTGCTTCGTCGTCGCCCCCGAGGAGTGGGCGGGCGCGCCCACCCAGTCCGGGCACACGATCGCCGAGCGGCTGGACCGGCCGGAGATCGCCGGGGTGTCGCTGTTCAACTATGTCGACGCCCGGGACGCCTCCGAGCTGGTGCTGACCCTGCTGGACAGGCTGCCCGAGCTGCCCAACGGCGAGGTGTTCTTCGCGAGCGCGGCCGACGCGCTGGCCCGTGAGCCCCTGGCCGAGCTCCTCCCCCGGATCAACCCCGTCACCGCAGGACTCGCCGCCGGCCTGACCGGCTCGGCCCCCGCCTTCTCCTCCGCCAAGGCCGGGCGGCTGCTCGGCTGGCAGGCCAGGCGGAGCTGGCGCACAGAGATTGGAGCACTGTAAATGAACCTCAGCGGAGTGCTGTTCTTCCCGGTCACCCCCTTCGACGCGGACGGCGCACTGGCCGGGGACGTGCTGGCGGAGCACCTGCGACGCAGCCTTGAGTACCGGCCGGGCGGTGTCTTCGTGGCCTGCGGGACCGGCGAGTTCTCCGCGCTGTCGGAGGCCGAGCACGCCGAGGCGGTGCGGATCGCGGTCGAGACCGTGAACGGCCAGGTGCCGGTGCTGGCGGGGGCCGGCGGCCCGATCGGCGCCGCGCTCGCCCAGGCCCGCGCGGCCAGGGACGCCGGGGCCGACGGCCTGCTGCTCATGCCGCCCTACCTGGTGAACGGCCCGCGCGAGGGCTTCGCGGCCTACGTCGCGGCGGTCGCCGAGGTGCTGCCGACGATCATCTACCAGCGCGGCTCGGTCGTGCTGGAGCCCGAGCAGGCCGTCGAGCTGGCCCGCATCCCCGGCGTGGTGGGGATCAAGGACGGCGTCGGCGACATCGACCGGATGCAGCGGATCGTGCTGGCCGTACGGGAGGAGCGTCCGGATTTCCTGTTCTTCAACGGCCTGCCGACGGCCGAGCTGACCATGCCCGCCTACCGCGGCATCGGTGTTGATCTGTACTCCAGCGCGGCGTTCTGCTTCGCCCCGGAGATCGCCACCGCCTACCTGAACGGCGACGAGCGGCTGATCAAGGAGTTCTACGCCCCGCTGGTACGGCTGCGCAACAAGGTGCCCGGCTACGCGGTGTCCCTGGTCAAGGCCGGAGTCCGGCATCGCGGGCTGGACGTGGGCGGGGTCCGTCCGCCGCTGGTCGAGCCCTCCGCCGAGCATCTCGACGAGTTCGTCCAGCTGATCAAGTCGGGCCTCGCCCTGGTGAACGGCCAATGACCACGGAGCGCCCCCGGGGCGGTGAACGAGCGACGATCACCGCGCTGTCGACGACACTGCGGACCGTGGCGCTGCCCCGCCCGTGGGGAGCGGACGTGCCCGCCAACCACGTGATCACCGTCGAGCTGACGCTGTCGGACGGACGCGTCGGGACCGGGTTCTCGTGGACCCCGCAGATCGGCGCCCACGCCGTGCGGGCGCTGCTGGACAACGACATCCGCGAGGCCGTCATCGGCCTCGAACCGCACCCGGAGGTGGTCTGGGACCGGCTCTGGCGGCACCTCAGGGAGGCGGGCGGCGGCGGACTGACCACGATCGCACTGGCCGGGGTGGACCTGGCACTGTGGGACCTGCGCTGCGGCGAGGCCGGTCTGGTCGAGACGCTCGGGCGGCGACGCGACAGCGTGCCGGTGTACGGCAGCGGCGTGAACCTGCACTACTCGGCAGAGGAGCTGGTCGCGCAGGCCGGACGGTGGCGCAGCGCGGGTTATCCGGCGGTGAAGGTCAAGGTGGGCCGCGACTCGCTGCGGGAGGACGAGGCCCGGGTCGCCGCGGTCCGCGAGGTGATCGGGCCGCACACGTTGCTCATGGTCGACGCCAACCAGCGCTGGGACCTGCCCAGGGCGCGGCGGGCGATCTCCGCCCTGGCGAGGTACGGCCTGCACTGGGTGGAGGAGCCGCTGCCCGCCGACGACGTGACCGGGTATGCCCGGCTGCGCTCCGCGGTGAACGTTCCGATCGCCGTCGGAGAGAGCGCCTATTCGATCTACGAGTTCCGGGACCTGCTGACCGCCGGGGCCTGCGACATCCTTCAGCCGAACGTGGTGCGGGTCGGCGGGATCACCCCGCTGCTCAGGATCGCCGAGCTGGCCAGGACGTTCGACGTGCCGGTCTACCCGCATCTCCTCCCGGAGATCTCCGGCCAGCTCGCACTGTCGCTGCCCCTGCCGTGCATGGCCGAGGAGGTCGAGGACGCCTCCTTCGCCGCCCTGGGCCTGCTCGCGGAGCCGTACCCTGTCTCGATCGGCAAGGGCGAGCTGCGGGTCGGAGACCACCGCGGCCTGGGACTGCGCTGGAAGGCGACGTGATGGGACCGGTTTCGGCGGAGAGGAACGCCTCGACGCGGCCCGGTGTCGTGAGCGAGGACGGCGAGACGGAACCGGCCTCCGCACGGCCCGGGGACGAGGACCGCGCGGCGCCGGTCCGGGTGGTGCTGGGCGGGGCGCACGGGCACGGCTGGTGGCACCTGGAGAACCTGCGGCGGCTCCACTCGGCCGGGATGGTCGAGCTCGTCGGAGTGTGCGACGTGCGGCCGGCGGAAGGGCTCCCGGACGGAGTGGAGTTCTCCGCCGACCTGGTGGAGCTGATCGGGCGGACCGGCGCCGAGGTGACGATCCTCTGCACGCCGATCCAGACCCACGCCGACCTGGCGGTCAAGGCGCTGCGCGCCGGGTCGCACCTGCTGCTGGAGAAACCGCCCGCCGCCACGTTCGCGGAGTACGAGCGGATCGCCGCAGCCGTCGCGGAGACCGGGCTGGCCTGCCAGGTGGGGTTCCAGAGCCTCGGCTCGGAGGCGGTCCCCGCGGTCCGGAAGATGATGGCCGACGGGGTGATCGGACGGATCGTCGGGATCGGCGCGGCGGGCGCCTGGGAGCGCCCCTACTCCTACTTCTCGCGGGTGCCGTGGGCCGGCAGACGCCGGCTGGACGGCGTGGACGTGGTGGACGGCGCGCTCACCAACCCGCTGGCGCACGCGACGGCGACCGCGCTCGCCCTCTCCGGTGCCGGGATCGACACGGCGGAGGTCGAGCTCTACCGCGCCAACGCGATCGAGGCGGACGACACCTCGTGCGTGCGGCTGCGCATGGACGACGGGACCACGGTGACGGTGGCGGTCTCCCTGTGCGCGGACCGGCGGCACGAGCCGTACCTGATCGTCCACGGCGAGACCGGGCAGATCCGGCTGACCTACACCGAGGACCGGGTCGAGATCGGCGGGAGCTCCGTGACGTATCCCCGGACCGACCTGCTGGAGAACCTGGTCGCGCACATCCGGGGCGGGGCCGAGCTGCTGGTCCCGCTGGAGCGGACCGCCGGGTTCATGCGGGTCCTGGAGGCCGTACGGCTGGCGCCCGACCCGCTGCCGATCGCCGAGGAGTTCCAGGAGGTCGGCGAGGAGCGACGGGTCCTGCCCGGGATCGCCCAGACCACGGCGGCGAGCGCGGAGCGCCTGGCGCTCTACTCGGAGCTGGGACTGCCGTGGGCTCCCGGCACCTCCGCGGCCGGGCCGGTGGGGCTCGACGTGTCAGGGGTGCGGGTGGCCGAGTACGTCGTGCGGGCGCAGGTGCCGCCGACGTCGTCGCCCCGGCCGTACCTGCATCCGGTGCGGACGCTGGGCGGGACGGTCGTGACCGAGGTCGCCCCCGCGGACCACGTGCACCATCTGGGGGTGAGCGTGGCGGTCTCCGACGTGGGGGGAGCCAACTTCTGGGGTGGACGCACCTACGTCCGGGACCGTGGACCGGCCTGGCTGGGAGACCACGGGACGCAGCGGCACCTCGGTTTCTCCTGGCGGGACTCCTCCGGTTTCGGCGAGTCACTGACCTGGGCGGGGCCGGACGGGACCGAGATCGCCCGCGAGGCACGGAGCGTCCGGGCGGTGGAGCTCGACGGGTGCTGGGCGCTCGACTTCTCCTTCTCGCTGACGAACCTCACCGGTGCTCCGCTGCCGGTACGGAGTTCGGCCACCAAGGGACGCGCCGGGGCCGGATACGGCGGGTTCTTCTGGCGGGCACCGGGGACGGCCCGGGAGCGGCGGGTCTTCACCCAGGACGCCGAGGGCGAGGACGCCGTCCACGGCTCCACGGCTCCCTGGCTCGCCATGTCTTCGGCCGACTGGACCCTGGTCTTCGTCCAGCGGGCGGACCCCTGGTTCGTCCGGGTCGTGGACTACCCCGGTGTGGGCCCGGCACTCGCCTGGGAGACACCACTGATCATCGATCATACTCTCGCCCGGAGGATCATCACCGTCGTCGCGGACGGCCCGCTGAGCCGCGGCGCCGCCGCGGCGCTCGCCACGGAGGTCTCGCGGTGAAGCGCGGAGGCCTCGCAGTGACGCGCGGCGGGCGGACCGACGGCGGCGGAGACGGTCCCTACCGCGACGGGGTGTCGGACGCCGGCCGGTCCGACGACGGGTCGGGCCATCCGGGATTCGAAGGTTTCACGGTTACAGCGATGTCGGGGGACATGACAGAGAGAGGTAGGAGTAGTAATGGCAGCACGCTCTAGGCGCCTGGCGATCCTGGCCACGGCGCTCATGCTCGGCACCGGACTGGCCGCGTGCGGGTCGGATTCCGCCGATGGCAAGACCGCGATCACTTTCTGGGACGACAACGGCGGTCCCGCCCGCACCCCGGTGTGGCAGCACATCATCGCCGAGTTCCAGAAGGAGAATCCGACGATCACCGTTAATTACGTCGGTATCCCGATTGCCCAGGTGCAGCAGAAGTACGACACGGCCATCGCCGGCGGCGGCCTGCCCGACGTGGGCGGCGTCACCACCGCGATGCTGTCCAGCCTGGTGGCCCAGAAGGCGCTGGATCCGGTGGACGACCGGATCTCCGGTGGCGCGCTGAACGGCAAGCTGAACGAACAGGTCGCCATGACCGTCAAGGCGACCGTGCCCGACGGCAAGACCTACATGGTGCCGCTCTCCACCAACATGGGCGTGTTCTGGTACCGGACGGACTGGTTCAAGGAGGCCGGGCTCGAAGCCCCCAAGAGCTGGGACGATTTCTTCGCCGCGACCGAGAAGCTGACCAACACCGCCAAGAACCGTTACGGCTTCACCATCCGCGGCGGTGCGGGCTCGATCGCGCAGATGATGGAGGTGATGTACGGCCAGTCCGGCATCACCGAGATCTTCGACGCCTCGGGCAAGGCGACGGTCAACGACCCGAAGAACGTGGCGGCACTTACGAGACTGGCCGGGCTGTACAAGAAGGTCACCCCCGAGGCGGACATCAGCAACGACTACGTGAAGATGGTCGCCCAGTTCGACGGCGGCACCGTCGCGATCATGCAGCACAACCTGGGGTCGTTCAACGACCACGTCAAGACGCTCGGCAAGGACAACGTCGCGGCCATGGCCGTGCCGAAGTCCGACACGGGCGTGCAGACGGTCCTGTCCAACCCGATCGCCGGGATCGGTCTGTTCGCGACCGGCGAGAAGAAGGACGCCGCCTACAAGTTCGCCGAGTTCGCCGCCTCCAAGGCGATGAACAGCTACTGGGCGGAGCAGACCGGCGTGCTCCCGGCCAACACCGACGTCAACGGGGAGCCCTGGATCCAGGAGCTGCAGCACATCGCCGAGGCGGTCAAGGTGCTCAACGACCCAGAGGCCAAGGTCGTGCAGATGCCGTACTACCTGCCGGAGTTCAACGCGATCACCAAGACCGACATGGAGCCGGAGTTCCAGAAGGTCCTGCAGGGCACGCTGCCCGCCAAGGACTTCCTGGACACGTTCGCGGCCAAGCTGACCGCCGCCCAGGCCTCCTACAAGGAGCGCAACGGCTGAGCCGCACCCCCTGACGCGGGCGCTCCCGTTCCCTGACCACGAGAGCGCCCGTCCCTCACACCCGGAAGGCTCTCGAGGGCCGTACGGAGCCTCCCGGAGGGGTGGAGCCTCACACCTTCGGGGTGAACCGGGCCAGGTCGTAGATCCCGAGGGTCTTCTCGATGTCGGCGACCTGGCCGACGACGCCGGTGAAGCCGCTTGAGCCGAAGCGGCGGTGCTCTTCGTCCTCGAAGATCTCGCCCAGTTCGAGGAACCTCCTGGGCGGGACGACGTCCCGGAAGGCGGGGAAGACGACGGTGTCCTCTCGCGCCTCGTGTGGCTCGTACATCCTGATGAACGCGGCCATGGCGGCGACCACATCGCGGCGGTCCCCCGTGCCGGGAGTCTTGGACGCGCCGGTCATATCCAGGATGCGGCCGGTCAGCACGCGTCCTCGCTGGTGCTGAAGCTCCAGGACGGGGACGGTGTCGGTGAGCTTGCCGGCCTTTTTCAGCGGAGGGAACACGTACTTCTCCTCCAGATGCTCGTGGTAGTCCTCAATGAAGCTGCGGATGATGCGTGCCCCGGCGTTCAGCGCCTGGGCCGGGACCTGCTCGCCGTTGCCGATCCGCCGGATCCCCTCCCGGTAGATCAGCAGGACGCGCTTGAGAACTCCGTGCTCGCGCATGAGGTCCTCCGGCGGTGTGACCGGCACCTCCGCCTGCGCGGGTGACGACTCCGCGGGTGACGACTCCGCGGGCGAGAACGCCCCGGCCCTGGCCCCGTCCGCCGAACCACCGCATGCGGTGAGGGTCAAACTCCCCGCCAGGGCAGCACCGGACAGCCCAAGCATCTCGCGCCGGCGCATCGCCGTCGCTTCCCGACCCCCCATGACATCCCCCGTCTGGCTGTACACCATCCTCGGCGGCGCACGGTCAGGCGGTGGAGCCCCATCTCCGCCTGGACGGCCCCGCCCCCTCGCGGGGCGCACACAGCCGGGGTCATTCCCTCGCGTCACGATCTCACGCGACCGCCCGGGTAATGCTCCCGCAAGCTGCGCGCACATCGCGACCACGGCTCCGTCGGCCCGTGCGGGGTCTGGGGTGACCCCCGCACACCACGCCCCGGTATCGTGACCCGATATCGAGTCCCGTTCCGCCTGGAAGGAAGGCCATGGCCGAAACACCGGCCGGAGCCGGGCAGCCGCGGCTGGAGCGCCGCCTGGGCCTGACGGACGCGGTGGTGATCGGCCTGGGCTCGATGATCGGAGCCGGGGTCTTCTCCGCGCTGACCCCGGCCGCGGTGGCAGCCGGCTCCGGCCTGCTCCTGGGCCTGGGGCTTGCGGCGGTGGTGGCCTACTGCAACGCCACCTCCTCGGCCCGGCTGGCTGCGCGCTATCCCGCCTCCGGCGGCACCTACGTCTACGGCCGCGAACGCCTGGGTCCCTTCTGGGGTTACCTGGCCGGCTGGAGCTTCGTGGTCGGCAAGACCGCCTCCTGCGCGGCGATGGCCCTGACCGTGGGCACCTACGTGTGGCCCGGGCACCAGCGGGAGGTGGCCGTGGCCGCCGTGGTGGCTCTGACCGCGTTGAACTACACCGGGGTGCGGAAGGCCGCATGGCTGACCCGCGCGATCGTCGCGGTGGTGCTCCTCGTACTGATCGCCGTGGTGATGGCCGGCCTGACGAGCGGGCAGGCGCAGGCGGCCCGGCTCGCCATCACCCCCGATGCGGGCGTGTCCGGCGTGCTGCAGGCAGCGGGCCTGCTGTTCTTCGCCTTCGCCGGCTATGCCCGCATCGCCACCCTGGGCGAGGAGGTACGGGACCCTGCCCGGACCATCCCCCGCGCGATCCCCATCGCCCTCGGCGTCACCCTGGTCGTCTACGCGGCTGTGGCCGCCACCGCCCTGGCCGTTCTCGGCCCCCAGCGACTGGCCGCCTCGGCCGCCCCGCTGGCCGAGGCGGTCGGTGCCGCAGGCATGCCGGCCCTGGCCCCCGTGGTCCGCGCCGGTGCCGCGATCGCCGCCCTCGGATCACTGCTCGCGCTGATCCTCGGCGTCTCCCGCACCACACTCGCCATGGCCAGAGACCGATACCTGCCACCCGCCCTGGCCGCCGTACACCCGCGCTTCACGGTGCCGCACCGGGCCGAGGTCGCCGTCGGCGTCGTCGTCTCCGCGCTCGTGCTGACCACCGACCTGCGCGGCGCGATCGGATTCTCCTCCTTCGGCGTGCTGGTCTACTACGCCATCGCCAACGCCTCCGCATGGACCCTGTCTCCCGGCGAGGGCCGCCCGCCCCTGGCCGTCCCCGTCCTCGGACTGGCCGGCTGCGTCGCCCTCGCCTTCAGCCTCCCGCCGGTCTCGGTGCTCTCCGGCAGCGCGGTTCTGGCGGCCGGCGCCGTCCTCTACGGAACACGCCGCGTACCGCGCCGCCGATGACCTCGTCCTGATGCTCGGTCACCCGGCCGTGACCGGCTCAGGATCGGTTGAGGTAGAGGAGGACGGCCAGCACCCGGCGGTGGTCTTCCGTGGAGTTGGCCAGGTCGAGTTTGGCCAGGATGGAGCTGACGTGCGTCTCCACCGTGCGGTCGGTGAGCCACAGCCGCCGGGCGATGCCGACGTTGGTGCGGCCCTCCGCCATCAGCGCCAGCACTTCACGCTCCCTTACGGTCAACGCCGCCAGGGGATCGGCTGCCCGGTGTCCGCCGATCAGTCGGGAGACGACCTCGGGATCGAGGGCGGAACCGCCGGCCGCCACCCGGCACAGCGCGTCGAGGAAGTCGTCCACGTCGAAGACCCGGTCCTTGAGCAGGTAACCGAACCTCCCCTGGGACACGAGATCGACGGAGTGCCGGGTCTCGACGTGCTGGGAGAGCAGGACGATCCCGAGTCGCGGGTGGGTGTCGCGGATCTTGCGGGCCGCCCGGGCGCCGTCGTCGGTGAGATCAGGTGGCATCCGGATATCGATGATCGCCAGATCGGGGTCAGCGGCCGAGACGGCGGCGATCAGGCCCGGGGCGTCCGGTGCCTTGGCCACCACGTCGTGTCCCGCGTCGGCGAGCAGACGGGCCAGCCCCTCCCGGAACAGAGCAGAGTCCTCGCCGATCACGACGCGCATGGCAGTACCGCCTCCACCAGAGTGCCGCCTCCCGCCGGGCTGGACAGCCGCAGCGCACCTCCGGCCGCATTGACCCGATCGGCCAGTCCGGCCAGCCCGTTGCCAGGGCGGATCGTGGCCCCGCCCGGCCCGTCATCGCTGATCTGTACGGTGACCCGATCGTGAATCCGGCTGACGCGGACGCCGATCGCGGCCAGGCCCGCGTGCTTGACCGCGTTGGTCATCGCCTCGCTCGCCACGTAGTAGGCGGTCATCGCCACGTCGTCGGGCAGGTCGTCGGCGGCCACGTCCAGCGTCACCGGCACCGGCACCTTGCCGGCCAGCATGGCCAGCGCGTTGCCGAGCCCGTCGTCGAGGCTGCTCGGCCGCAGGCCGTGCGCGATCTGCCGCAGCTCGATGACGGCCGCGGCCAGCTCGGCCACCGACTGGTCCAGCAGGTCGTCGACGTCGACAGTGCCGTCGGCGAGATGGCGTTGCGCCAGCCGGATCGCCATGCCCAGGGAGACCAGACGCTGCTGTGCTCCGTCGTGCAGGTCGCGTTCGAGGCGGCGCCGCTCCTCGTATCCGGCGTGCAGGAGCCGGGCGCGGCTGGCCTCGGCCTCGTCGAGCGCCCGATTGACCTCGATCCGCAGCCGGACCACCTCGACGAGCAGCGCGCTGACCGAGGCCAGCTCGCGCAGCAACTCCCTGCTGCCGCTGGTGCCGCGCACGATCGCGCCGATGTCGTGACCTCCGAGCCGTACCGGCGCCACGTGCGCCTCGCCCGGGTCGATCGGATCGCCTACCGCGTCGACCAGCGCGGATGTGCCGGGTAGCCGATAGCCGACGCGGAGCATCGGGTCGCGCAGCGCGGCGCGCAGCGTCGCCTCCAACTGCTCCGGCCGAGCCTGACCGGTGTGCGTACGGCTACGCAGTTCCTCGACCGCGATCAGCACGGCCTGTCGTGCGGGGTAGAACCGCCGGTCAACCCATCGCTGAAGCCGGGTACGGAGCGGGGACAGCGCGGCGGCGCAGACCGCGGTGGCCGCGGCGGCCGCGGCCGGTGAGGTCCGGCCCGCGCCGAGGCCGACCAGGAACGAGGCGACCGTGTAGAAGGCCAGCAGGACCGTGGTCACCAGGCCGTACGTGACAGCGGTGCTGATCGCCCGGTCGATGTCGTAGAGGTCGTGCCGCAGCACGGCGATCGCGGTCGCCACCGGAATCGCCAGGGCCATCCCCGCCAGACCGACGACCACCAGGTCCGGCCCGTCGAGGAACAGGTAGCTGGCCCAGCACAGCAGCAGCGTCAGCGGCAGGAAGGCGGCACCGAGCGCGAACCACTTGAGCTGCGCCCGCCTGACCTCGTCGGTCGCCCGGCGATAGCGGACCACCACCGCCGCCGCGGACGCGATCAGCAGTCCGAGGAAGACCGGCAACAGGGAGAGTCCGCCCACCTGCAGCACCGACACATAGGGCTCGGGGAGCCGCAGAAGGTGCGGCATGTCCTCGAACGGCGGCGCGTAGCGGCTGGGGTCGAACTCCGCGATCAGCATGAACACCGCCGGAACGATGAACAACCCGGCGGTCACCCAGCGCCAGCGCCGGCCCGGCAGTCGCCCGTCGGGAAAGACGATCATGAGCAGCGCGGCCGGTACGTACAGGAACATCCAGCCGCCCCGCGACAGCAGGACGTACAGCTCGGAGAACGGTAGGTCGGGCCGCCGTGTGAAGGCCGGCGGGTACAGATCGCTGACCGCGAGCCACACCGCCGTCATACCGACCAGCACGAGCAGCAGGCCGACCACACTGCCCGGCCGCCGGGCGGCGACCACCATGCCGAGCCCGACGGAGGGAAGCCCGAACGCCGCTCCGGACGCGAAGAGCATCATGGCGCCCCCGTCGTCGGCGAGCACGGCCAGCAACGCTCCGGCACCCGCCAGCAGGCACGCCAGGACCGCGGCGGCGGACGCGAGCAGACGGGGAGTTGCCACGCCTTCACGGTAGGCCCCGGGCGGCCGGAGATGAATACGTGCCAGTACGGAGAACGGATCCGAGGCAGCCCCGATCCGCGGAGCGGACCGCACGCCGAGACTGCGGACATCGGCACTTTCCCCATCCGATCTCACAGGAGAACCACATGGAGCGCTCCCGCGTTCTCGTCATCGGACTGATCCTCGCCGGCCTGCTCGGCCTCATCGACGTCGTCACGCTGCCCTTCGGCGACGGCGAGCACCCCCCGTTCGTGGTCGCCGTCGCGGGCGCCGTACTCGGGCTGATGACCCTGGGCGGCGTCGTGCTCGCCTGGCGTGGCAGCCGCGCCGGCGCGGTGACTGTGATCGTCACCAGGCTGCTGTCGGGGCTCAGCGCCGTGCCCGCGTTCTTCGCCGACGGGGTCCCCGGCGAGGCGATGGGCGCGGCCGCGGTCGGCATCGTGCTCACCCTCGGCTGCATCGCACTGGTCACGCCCGCGCTGCGGTCCCACGACTGAACCTCTTGTTCTCGCCGGCGCCGCTCACCGCGTGCCTTGTGGACGACGAGGCCGCCCAGGTCGCATCAGCGACTCCACGCTGTGGCGACGCCGAGGCCGTCCAAGCCCGGACCGCTTTCGCCTGGGCAGGCACCTGAACCCACCACAGATCCACCGAACGCTGGACTCACCCCAAGGAGAACCATGGAAACGTCACTTCCCCCTTCCGCGCCGTCCACCGGCTCACCGGCACCGGCGGACCCGCCGGTGCGGCGCAGCGTCCCACTCGCCCTGGCGCTGTTCACCGCACCATGGGGGTTCGTCGCCGCCAACGGCGCCTACGCGTGGGCCACCCGCGCTGGGGGAGACGACAGCACCGGTGCGGGGGCGCTCGCCCTGGCGGCGGCCCACCCCGGCCTGGATCGCTTCGCTACCGTCGCCGCGATGCTGGCGAGCCTGCTCATGGTCCCGGCGGTCCTCGGCGTCACGCGACTCCTGGCAGGCCGGAGCCCGAGACTCGGTGCCATCGGCGCGGCGCTCACCGGCGCTGGATACATCTGCTACTTCGGGATCAACTGCAGCGGATTCATCACCGTCGCCATGGCGGAGCACGCGGGCCCCACCGCGGATTACGCGGCCGTCCTCGACAGCAGCCAGAGCGACCCGTCGGTGCTGTGGGTGTTTCTCCTCTTCGTGCTCGGCAACCTGGTCGGCACGCTGCTGCTCGGGCTGGCCCTCCTGCGTAGCCACGCGATCCCGCTCTGGGCCGGCGCCATGGTCATCGCGTGGCCTGTGCTGCATGTGACCGGGCTCATTGCCGGCAGCGAGTGGTTCGAGGTCACAGGTGCGGTCCTGCAGGCGGTCGGCCTCGCCGTCGCCGGCCTGCGCCTCCTGGCCTCGCCCCGGTGATCGGTGACCGGTGACCGCCTCCCCAAGCGGTCACCGGCCACCGCAGCCCCGGCATCGTCGCAGCTCAGGCCGGGACTCCCACCCCGATACCGGTCCGCCTCACATCAGGACGCCGTCCACCCGGCGCGGGATGCCCAGCGGGTTGTCGTCACGCAGCTCCGGCGGGAGCAGCTCGGCCGGCCAGTCCTGGTAGGCGGTGGGACCCAGCCAGCGGCAGATCGCGGCGGCGCCGACCGAGGTGTGGGCGGCGGCCGTACTGGCGGGCCAGGGGCCTCCGTGGTGCATCGCCCAGCGGACGGCGACCCCGGTGGGCCAGCCGTTCCAGATCAGCCGTCCCGCCTTCCTGAGCAGCGAATCGGCGATCTCCCGCGCCTCCTCGGGGTCCGTCGCGTGGATCGTGGCGGTGAGTGAGCCCTCCAGCCGGTCCAGTACGGCGGGCAGCTCCGCCGGGTCGCCGTAGGTCACCACCACCGCGGCCGGGCCGAAGCACTCCTCCGCGATGCCGGGAAGGCCGGCGGCGAACGTGGCGAGGTCGGTGGTGAACACCTGGGGCGTCACCGCGAACGCGCCCTCCCCTGCCTGCCCCTCGGCCAGCGGGGTGAGCTTGCCGAGCCGGGTGATCCCGTTCAGGAACCCGTCCCGGATCCGCTCGGTCAGCATCGAGCCGCCCGTGGTCGTGGCGACCGCCTCGGCGATGGAGGTCAGCAGCTCGACGTCGTCGGGCACGAACAGCAGCCCGGGGTTGGTGCAGAACTGGCCGACGCCGAGGGTCAGCGAGGCGGCGAACCCCTGGGCGAGGCCGTCGCGGCGGGCCGAGGGCAGCACGACCACGGGGTTGACGCTGCCCAGCTCGCCGTAGAACGGGATGGGGTCGGGACGCTCGTCGATCAGCGCCTGGACGGCCTTCCCGCCGGGGACAGAGCCGGTGAACCCAACCGCGGCCACGGCAGGGTGCCGGGCCAGCCGGCGGCCCGCGTCGAGCCCGCGGACCAGCCCGAGGAGCGCGGGGTCGGGCAGAGCACCCTGGATGATCTTCTGTGACAGCTCCGACGTGCGCGGATGACCGTCATGGGCCTTGACCACCACCGGGCATCCGGCGGCCAGGGCGGAGGCGGTGTCGCCGCCCGCGACCGAGAAGGCGAACGGGAAGTTGCTCGCCGCGAAGACGCCCACGACGCCGGGCAGCGGGTGGTTCATCCGTCGCAGGTCGGGGACCGGCGGCTCGGCCGTCGCGTGGTCGATCACCGCCTCGACGTGCCCGCCGTCCCGCAGCACCTGGGCGAAGAGCCGGAACTGCCCGGCGGCCCGCGCGACCTCGCCGCGCAGCCGTACCTCGCCCAGCGCGGTCTCGGCGTCGGCGGCGCGCCAGAGCTCCTCGACGTTCGCCTCCAGGGCGGCGGCGACCGCGTCGAGGACGGGCGCCCTGTCGGCGGCGCGCCAGGCCGGTCCCGCCGCGTGAGCCGCCAGGACGACGGCGTCGACCTCCCCGTCCGAGGTGGGCGCGAGGGGATCGCCGAAGGATTCACCGGTCCGGGGGTCATATGAGTGGATCAACGGAAAGCCTTTCGTCACCTGAGGGCGGCCCCGCTGGGGACGCGGAGGCCACCTTCCTACGGTAAGCGCTTTCCAGTACAGAGGCCACTCTCGGGGTCCAGCACTGGTAAGCCCAGAAGGCGCGGGGTTGCTCGTTTGGCCTGTCTGGCCATCAGTAACTCCAGGTGGAGCCGGTGCCACGGTACTCCTCGACGGGGATCGGGTGAACGCCTGGGCGCATACGGTCGAGGTAGAGCAGCCCGTCGAGGTGATCGATCTCGTGCGCGACGAGCCGGGCGAGCCCGCGCTCGAACGTGGTGGTCACCGAAGCGCCGTCGAGATCGGTGGTGCTCACCTCGATCCACAGGGGGCGCGGGACCATGCCGCGCACGTCGAAGAAGGACAGGCAGCCTTCGTACTGCTCATCGACCTGTTCGGAGGCGGCGGTGACGACGGGGTTGAGCAAGACGATCGGCGCGGCGGCCGGGTCGGGGGGCAGGACGAGGTCTCAGTACCCCTCTCCTCGGACGAGGGAAACGGCGACAGGAGCGCCACGCACCGGGCGGAAGCCGCCGATGCTGTCTTTTCCCGAGGCCGTGGGAAAGAATCCCACCATGCCAATTGAGCTGAACCACACCATCGTGGCGGCCCGCGACAAGAGAGCGTCCGCCGAATTCCTGGCCACCATCCTGGGCCTTGAGGTTGAGGCGCCTTTTGGGCATTTCATCCCCGTCAAGACCAGCAACGGCGTCACCCTGGATTTCGCCGAGAGCCACGAGGAGCGGATCGCCTCGCAGCACTACGCCTTCCTGGTCTCCGAGGAGGAGTTCGACGCCATCTTCGGCCGGATCCAGCAGTCCGGGATCACCTACTACGCCGACCCCTTCCACCAGGAGGTCGGGCAGATCAACCACCGCGACGGCGGACGCGGCCTGTACTTCGAGGATCCGGACAGGCACAACCTGGAGATCCTCACCCGCCCCTACGGCAGCGGCTGATCACCGCTTACGCTGTCCGGCAGACGTGGACCGGCCGGCTCCGTCTCCGATCCGGCCGATCAGCACTGCCACGCGGACGTGTTCGGTGAACGGCTGGTGCTGCTCCAACGTGCGACGGATCTGCTCGGCGAAGAGTGGCCGTCGATCCGGCGCGGGCAGCTTGTCGACGGGAAGTGCCGAATAGACGCCGCCGACGATCTGGTCGAGGTCCAGCTCGTCGGTGTAGTCGACGCTGGTTTCGCTCACCTCGAACCCCGCGGCGGCCAGACTGTCGCGGTAGCGCCGCCGGCTCGGGTCATCGGTACCGCAGGTGCGGGTGGGCTTCTGGCCAAACCATTGCTCCAGGCAGCCGCGCAGCGCCTGCGACCACGCTGTGTCCTGCAACCACAACGGCGTTCCGTTGGTCACCACGGCCACACCGCCGCCGGGGCGTGCCAGCGGAACCAGCGCCCGGAACAAGATGCGTGTCCGCATGCGCCCACGGTACGATCGCCCTCGGCTGACTGAAACGCGTTCTAGTAGAGAACCTTTGTTCGGTGGACATCGCCAACAAGAACCTGTTTCAGCGAGGCATCCGCCGCCAGATCGCGCGGGCAGCACGCGCGTCGCCGCGAAGAACACCCGCAGCCTGCCGGGGACCCACACGGTCTCGGCGTCCGAGCGCAGCCCGGCGATCACCGCGTCGGCGACCTGGCCAGGGGTGGGAGACATGCCCTCGGTCATCCTGCCGACCACGAAGCCGGGCCGCACCACCATCACCCGGGCGCCCGATCCATGGAGAGCATCACAGGGGTGAATCCAGAAATAAACGGATACATCTGGAGTCACCCCGTTTCAGCTGGCTACCTGCCCGGTTCCGGGTCGCGGGGCAGCCCGAGCATGCGCTCACCGATGATGTTGAGCTGCACCTCGGTGGTGCCGCCGTAGATCGTCATCGCGCGGGTGGCCAGCACGGCGCGGTTCCAGTAACCCGCGTCGCCGAGCTTCATGTCGGCGGCGACCACGGCGGATGCCCCCATCAACCCCACCGCGCACTCCGAGACGTGCTGGGCGTGCGAGGTGGACAGCAGCTTGCGGACCGAGGCGTCGGCGCCCGGCTCGGCGCCGGTGAGCTGCTTCAGCGTCACCCGCAGGCCGAGGGCGTTGATCGAGTGGCCCTCGCAGACCACGCGGGCCAGTCCCTGACGCTCGAGGGGGGTGAGCTCGCGGCCGAGCCGCCCGGCCAGCCCGACCAGGTCGGGGACCGACGAGCCGGTGCCCCCGGAGCTCGCGGAGAGCGAGACCCGCTCGTTGGACAGGGTGTTGCGGGCGACCTTCCAGCCCTGGCCGACCTCACCGACGACCTGCTCGTCCGGGACGAACACATCGTCGAAGAAGACCTCGTTGAACAGGTTCTCGCCGGTCATCTCGGTCAGCGGCCGGACCATGACGCCCGGCACCTTCATGTCGACCAGGAAGTAGGTGATGCCGTCGTGCTTGGAACCCTCGGAGGAGTTGCGGGCGATGCAGATGCCCCACTCGGCGACGTGGGCCACCGAGGTCCAGATCTTCTGGCCGTTGAGCCTCCAGCCGCCCTCGACCTTCTCGGCCTTCATCTGCAGCGAGGCGAGGTCGGAGCCGGCGCCGGGCTCGGAGAAGAGCTGGCACCAGATCAGCTCGCCGCTCAGCGTGACGGGCAGGAAGCGCTGCTGCTGTTCGGGTGTGCCGTACGCGGCGATCGACGGGACCACCCAGGCACCGATGATCATCTGGGGCAGCCTGACCCGGGCGGCTCTGAGCTCCTGGAAGATGAGCACCTGCTCCAGCGGCCTGGCGTCGCGGCCCCACGGCCTGGGCAGGTGCGGCATGACATAGCCGGCCTTGGCCAGCGCCTGTCTCTGCTCCCTGCCCTCCAGCTTGGCGATCTCGGCGATCTCCGCCCGGATCTCCTCACGCAGCGCGGCGGCGTCGTCCGGCAGGTCGATCTCCATCTCCCTGCTGACGCCCGCCAGCGCCAGCAAGGCGACGGACTCGGCCCAGTCGGCGGAGGAGCCGAGCAGCGCGCGCAGGGTCAGCGCGCGGCGGTAGTAGAGGTGGGCGTCGTGCTCGTAGGTGTAGCCGATACCGCCGAAGATCTGGATGGCGTCCTTGGCGCACTGCACCGCGGCGTCGGGGGCGACCACGCCGGCGATCGCGGCGGTGTAGGCGGCCTCCCCTCCGGCCGCGTTCTCGGCCGCGGCACGGGTGGCGTCCCACACGGTGGCGCGGGCCTGCTCCAGCGCGACGAGCATCCGGGCGGCCTTGTGCTTGACGCCCTGGAACTGACCGATCGGGCGGCCGAACTGCACGCGTACCTTGGCGTACTCCGCCGCGGCGTTCACGCACCACGACGCGACGCCCGAGGCCTCGGCACCGAACAGGACCGCGGCGAGGTTGAGGACGCCGGGGCGCTCCAGCCCGTCCAGCACCCGCCCCGCCGGTACGGTCACCGCGTCCAGCTCCACCCTGGCCACACCGCGGGTGAGGTCAAGCGAGCCGACCGGGGTGACGGTGACCTGCGAGGCGTCCAGCGCGACCCATTCCTCTCCCCTGTCGGTGTGGACCGGGAGGACCAGGACATCGGCGAGCGCACCGCCCAGGACCGGCTCGGTGACGCCGCCGATGGTCAGCGTGCCGTCCTCCCCCCGGCTTCCGGTGATCGAACCGGTCAGGGCGACCGCACCGGTCAGCGTGCCGTCGGCGAGGCCGGGGAGAAGCTCGGCGGGTGCCTTGCCGTCGGAGGCCATGATCGCCGCACTGGCGAACACGGTCGGGACGTAGGGGCCGGGGGCGACCCGCTCGCCAAGGACCTCGATGGCGACGGCGGCCTCCAGCAGGCCGTACCCGCTGCCGCCGTGCTCCTCCGGCAGGTGAAGGCTGAGGAGTCCCTGGTCGGCCAGACCGGACCAGAAGGCGGGGCGCTCCTCGTTCTCGGCCGCGATGGCCACGCGCACGACCTCGGACGGGATGTTCCGCTCCGCCCAGCCGGTCACCGACTCGCGGAGCGCCTCGTGTTCCTCGCTCAACCCGATCGCCATGAAAGCCTCCAGAAAAGGTTCAGTGACAGAACCATATTCTGGAATGTACTTCCATCACAATGCGCGGACGCTTGCCACCAAGGGTGCGATATCGGCCCAGAGCTGCTTATGCGTGTCCGGCACGGTCACGAAGAGCATGGCGGGCCTGCTACGGCCCACGTCCAGCAACGCGAGCGCCGCCTGCGAGGTACGCCGCTCCCCCTTCACCTGATAGGTCACCTGGTAGCCGAACGTCCAGCCCTTGCCCTCGGCCGGCTCCTGTGAGGCGGTCCAGGCGACCTTGCTGCCCGCCGGATAGTGGTTGCGGACCGTCCACCTGACCGCGCTCAGCGCCGCCTTGCGGAAGTCGGCGCCGGTCTCCAGCGCGGTGGCGGGCGCCGCCCCGGGCAGCGGACCGGAGACGGCCATCGTGGGCGGCAGCCGGACCGTTCCCACCTGCTGGCCGACGGTGAAAGACGGGATGGCCGCGAACGTCCACGGCTTGCCCAGCCTGGCGTAGGTGATCGCGGCCCTGACATCGGTCACCGCGCCCAGCACCGGGCTCGGCGTGCCGGGCAGCGCCTCCAGTGCCCTCACCCTGGGCAGACCGGGCAGCGTGATCGTGGGCACGGCCCGAGGGGGCATCGACTCGGTGGCCGCGTCGGCCTGCGGGAGCCGTACGGAGTCACCGGGCTCGTCTCCGGAGAACAGCACGAAGGTCAGGACGGCCGCGGCGGCGATGACGACGGCGGCTGCGACGCTGTAGGCCGCCCGGAGCCCGGTGTTCCCCCGGTGCGCGGCGTTCCCCCGGTGCCCGGTATTCCCCCGGTGCGCGGGCGAGCCGGACCGCTCGGCCGCACCGGCCGGGCCTGCGCCACCGGTCGCATCTCCCTGTGAGAAAGCCGGGCTCGGCTGAGGGAACGATCCATCGGGATCGATCCGAGGGACGAGCACGGTCTCCTCACCGTCCCCGATGGGGAAGCGCCGCGGCACCCGGGTGCCGATCATCGCGCCGTCTCCGTCGCGGATAGCGGGCAGGGGTGCTGTGAGCGCCTCGTAAGAGGGAACATATCCCTCCTGAGAACGCCCGGAGGAGTTTCCACCAACGTCCGCCATAGCCGTCACATTACGTCACCTGCCCTAATCGATATACCGTGTCACAATTTCACTTGAGCCATGAGGTGGCCATTTTCCCTGGTAGCGACGTTCCTCTCCAATAAATAGAACATCGCTCTGCACGACCGCGCCCATGAGGGCCCTCCACGAGATCGGTTGCCGCACATCCCCCCGGGAAGCTCAGACGGAGCAGTCTCCGGCAGACGTATCTTCCGCTGTGAGCTGGGAAGATATCCCTGCATGGGGGGATCAACTTCACGTATCGCACTGTTCGCCGCCGCTGCCATAGCGCTCGCCGGCTGTGGCCAGACCCCGCGATCACAGCTGTCCGGCGCCTTCACCGACGCGCCCAGCGCCTCGGCCCCGGCCTCGGCTTCCCCCCCGGCCTCGGCCCCGGCTCCGTCGCAGCCCCCATCGCCGGCTCCGTCGCACCCATCCCGGGCCCCGTCTCGGGCCCCACTGCAGGCCCCGGACGACGTGGCGGCCCTGGAGGGGCGGTACGAGCAGGTCATCGCGAGGGTGCTGCCCTCCATCGTGCAGATCACCACGGGCAACGGCCTCGGTTCGGGCGTCATCTACGACGGCGCCGGGCACATCATCACCAACGCCCACGTGGTCGGCCGGGCCAAGCGTTTCCAGGTGACGCTCGCCAGCGGCGGCGCCCCTCGCACGGCGAGGCTCGTGAAGTCCTTCAACCTCGGCGACCTGGCTGTGATCAAGGTCGACGATCCCACCGACCTCAAGCCGGCGGTGTTCGGCAACTCCACCCGGCTACGGGTCGGTCAGATCGTGCTGGCCATGGGCAACCCGCTGGGACTGTCCGGCAGCGTCACCAACGGCATCGTCTCCGCGCTGGGCCGTACGATCAGCGAGCCCACCGACAGTGAATCCCCCGGCGCCACGATCACCGGCGCCATCCAGACCTCGGCCGCGATCAACCCGGGCAACAGCGGCGGCGCCCTGGTCAATCTCTCCGGCGAGGTCATCGGTATCCCGACCCTGACCGCCATCAACCCCGAACTCGGCGGGGGGCAGGCCCCGGGCATCGGTTTCGCGATCCCGTCCAACATCGTCACCAGCATCGCCCAGCAGATCATCAAGAGCGGCAGGGTCACCAACACCCACCGGGCCGCTCTCGGCGTCACCGTGCAGACGGTGGTCGACAGCGACGGCCAGCCGGTGGGCGTCGGCGTCGCACGCGTGTCCCCGGGCAGCGGTGCCGCTCAGGCCGGGATCAAGCCGGGCGACGTGATCATTTCGATCAACGGCACGCCCACCCCGATGACGCAAGCCCTGTCGGAGGTCCTCGCTCCCCTCAGTCCCGGCGCGGAGGCCAAGGTCGAGATCCAGCACCCCAACGGCTCCACCTCCACGGTCACCGTGCGCCTGAGTGAACTCCCCGGCGGCTGACCGGAGCATGGTGGATCCCCGGCCCGAGCTCATCTGGCGGTGAAGACGATCTCGACGCGGCGGTTCCTGGCCCGGTTCTCCTCGACCGGCTTACCGTCGACGATGTTGGGCACCTTCGGCCGCCGTTTACCGAAACCGGTGGCCTGGAAGGTCACGCCCTGCCCGGCCAGCAGCCTCCGCAGCCCTTCCTGTACGGCCTGCGCCCGCCGCAGGGACAGCCGGTCGTTGTAGGCGTCGGCCCCCTGGTCGTCGGTGTGCCCCATGATCTTGATCAGGCCTCCGGCCGACTCTTTCTTGATCTTGTCGGCGACCTCCCCCAGCCGTACCGCCGCCTTGCCCGTCAGCGCGGCCCTGTCGAGGGCGAAGAGCACGTCGCTGGTGAGTGCCAGGGTGACCGTCTCCCCCTGCTTGGACTCGCTCTCACTGCCGTCCAGCGACTCGATCTCGGCCAGGATGTCGTCGACCGGCAGGATGAGGTCCTGTACCGGCGCGGTGACGTCGGCCGGCGGGTCCGGCTCCGCCCACGCCGTCGCCGCAGCCCCGGCGACGAGCCCCATGGCCAGCGCCGCGGCGCCCAGGGAACGCCATAGGGGCTCAGGAGATCGGAACATCGGCGAACATCCCAAGGACCGGGAACTCCACGTTGATCTTCCGCACGTCCGGCGGCGGCGCGGCGTACGTCGCGTACAGCGGGAGGACCTCGCCGGGCTTGGTCCTGGGGTCGTAGTCCGAGCACACGCACTTGGCCGTGGCCCGGTCACCGGTACGGGCAACCCGGTAACGCTTGGCGTTGACGGGGTCGACGAGACTCACCCCGGCCACCGTCAGTCCGAGATAGGCGGGTGTGTCCCCCAGGTCGTTGCTCATCTCCCAGTCGGTGTCACCGGTGTTGGTGATGGTCCAGCTCAGCGTGACCAGCCGCCCCTGCCGCCGGAGACCCGTGATGTCCACGGTCAGCTCGGCTCCCCCGGCCTTGACGTCGCGGGTGGCGATCACTTCCCCCTGCTGGGACGGCGCGCTCGCCGACGCCCCGGGCGGAGTCTGGTCCTCCGACGCCCCGGGCGGGGCCTGGCTCTCGGACGCCCCGGGCGGGGCCTGGCTCTCGGACGACGACGCGCCGGTGGCGCCCGTCCCGGAAGCCTGCTGGGACTGGCGTTCCTGACCGCCGTCGCCCAGCTGCCGTCCGTCGAGCACGCCGCACGCCGTCAGGGCCACCACCAGTCCGGGGGCGGCCACGGCCAGCGCGATCTTCCTTCGCATCCTCTGTCACCTCTGCTTGTCGGGGGTTGGACATGAATGTAGGGAGTCGACCTTCAGAATCCGTATAGTCCGCTATGACCACAGACCGCGGCGCCGGCGTGCCTCCCGCGCGAGTTCCGCCGCCTCGGCCGAACCGTGCCGGTCGCCGAGGGTATCGAACGCCTCCGCGGCCCTGGAAATCACAGCAGACGCCCCGTCGACCTCATCGATGTCGAGATCCGCACCGGCCATGACCAGCAGCGTGTGGGCGGCCCCCCTGCGGTCGCCGTACTCCTTGAAGATCGCCAGAGCCTCCGCCGCCCCCGCCCGCGCCGCCACCGGCAGTCCCTCGGCGCGCGCCACCCGGGCCAGCAGCACGAGGTCCGATGCCTCGGGCAGCCGGTCCCCCAGCCGCCGGTCGACGCGGAGGGCGCGTTCGGCGCAGTCGCGGGCGGCCGGCAGGCGCCGCCGGTCCAGGTGGAGAAGGGCCAGTTCACGCAGGGCCGCCGCCTGGCCTCGGGGATCGCCCAGCTCCCGGTAGGCATCGAGGCCGGCCGTCAGCAGATCCTCGGCCCGCCGTACCGAGCCCAGTGAGCGCAGCGCGTCCGCCCGGCCACGGACGTCACCGGCCGACTCGAACGCGGCCAGACACTCCGCCAGGGACCGCTCCGCTTCGGCCGGACGGTCCTGGGCGAGGAGGACCAGACCGAGCCGGTAGCGTGCCCGGGCCTCCTCGGCCCTGTCTGCGAGATCCCGGAAATGGGACAGCGCCGTCTGGAGCGCCCGCGCGGCGTCGTCCAGGCGTCCCTCGATCCGGTACAGGTCTCCCAGTGCCCTCAGCAGCAGCGCCTCGCCATGACGGTGACCCGCCAGCCGCGCCGCCTCCAGCCCGACCCGGCTCGTCGCGTGCCAGTCCTCGTGGTGCGCGCGCAGTTCGAAGAACGGCGTCAGGTAGAACGCCAGCCGCCAGGCGGCCTCGGCCAGACCCGCGCGGTGGAAGTCCGCGACGGCGGCGACCAGGAACCCCCGTTCGGCCGCGAGCCACCGGGCCGACTCACGCAGGTGCGTCATCTCCATGGCCGCGCTCTGCTCCGCCGTACGGGCGAGGGTCCGGCCGGTGCCCGGCTCGGCGGGCAGCAGCAGGGCACGGGCCCGCCGGACCCGCTCCAGGACCTCACGTGCGAGCACGGCGAGCACCCCTGCCGCCGCACCCTCCTCCTCGGCGAGGCGTTCGGCGGCGTAGAGCCGGGTCAGATCATGCCGGCCGTACCGCTCCTGGCCCGCGTCGTCCAGCCCTCGCGCCTGGAGCAGGCCGGCCCCTGCCAGTTCCTCCAGGATCCGGTCCACCCGCGGGCCGCCGGACATCGCGGCGGCGGCCCACGGCGCCACGTCCGGCGCCGACAGTGCCCCCAGTCGCCGCAGCAGCCGCTGTTCCTCCGCCGCCAGGCCCCGGTAGCCGAGACCGAGACTGCTCCGCACCGCCAGGTCTCCCGCAGCCAGCTCATCCAGGCGCACGCGCTCGTCACCCAGCCGCCCGGCCAGGTGTTCCAGCGTCCAGCCCGGCCGCCTGGCCAGCCGGGACCCCGCGATCCGCAGCGCCAGCGGAAGCCCGCCGCACAGCTCGGCGATCCGCCGGGCGGCCCGCGGCTCAGCCCGCACGCGCGGTTCCCCCGCCACCCTGGCCAGCATCTCCACCGACTCGGCGGGGTCGAGCACGCCGAGCTCGAAGGCGCGGGAGGCCTCCAGCCCGTACAGCGGGGATCTGCTGGTCACCAGCGTCAGGCACCCCGGCCCCGTCGGCAGCAGCGGCCTGACCTGGGCCTCGTCCGCGGCGTCGTCCAACACCACCAGCAGCCGCCGGGTGGCCACCATGCTGCGGTAGAGCCGCACCCTGTCCTCGATACCGGCGGGAACGGCACCTTCGGGACAGCCAAGCGAGCGCAGCAGGTCCTCCAGTACGGCGCCCGCGCCGACCCGCCGGTCACCCGTACGCAGCGCGGCGTACAGGCGGCCGCCAGGGAACTCCGCGCCCAGCAGCGTGGCCGCGTGGACGGCCACCGCGCTCTTGCCCGAACCAGCGGGGCCGTGCAGCACCAGATGCACCGGCGCACCACCGGCGGCGGGCACCTCGCCGGCGATCCAGCTCAGGACCTGCGTGCGGCCGGTGAAGTCGGCGATGTCAGGCGGCGTCTCGTGCGGCGCCTCCTGTGTGCGGGCACCGGGCCCCCAGCTCTCTCCCGCCAGCACGCTGTCGTGGGCCGCCCGCAGCTCGGGACCCGGCTCCAGCCCCAGCTCCTCCACCAGTAAACGTCGGGCGTCCTGGTAGGCCGTGAGCGCCTCGGAACGCCTCCCGCCCCGGTGCAACGCGAGGATCAGCTGCCCCCAGGCGCGTTCCCTGAGCGGGTAGGCGGCCACGAGGGCACGGAGCTCGCCGACGACCTCGCCGTGACGTCCGAGTGCGAGGTCGAGATCGATACGTTCCTCGGTCGCGCCGAGGCGCAGCTCTTCGAGGCGTACGGCATGCGTCCGCCTCAGCTCACCGGAGTCGACGTCGGCCAGCGCCGGTCCGCGCCACAGTCCCAGGGCGGCACGTAGCTCGTCGGCGGCCTCGGCCGCCCTCCCTGCCTCGCGGCCCCGGCGTGCCCGCTCCACCATGCGGTCGAACCGGTACGCATCCACCTGGTCGGGGGTGACGGCGATCAGGTAGCCACCGGGGGCCGTGCGGATGGTCTCGGCCCCGACCAGACGGCGCAGTGCGCTCACATAGACCCGCAGCACCTGCTCGGCGGAGGCCGGTGGGTTCTCGCCCCACACCGCGGTGACCAGCCGGTCGAGCGTCACGACGTGCCCCGCGCGCAGCAGCAGGGCGGCCAGGAGCGCGCGGTGCTTGGCCGGACCGGGCGGTGCCAGGATCCGGTCACCGTCAAGGATCTGGAGGGGGCCGAGCAGACCGAACCGCACGGGCTACCCGCCCGCCGGGCGCAGGTCGAACGAGCCGAACCTCACCTGGATCCCGGCGTCGCCGTCCGGTGCCGCGTACAGGCCGGTCCGTCCGGGAGCATGGGGGCCGTCGTCGACGGCCTCACCGGCGAAGGCCTCGTTGACCCACATGCGCAGAGCGAGTTTCTCCCCGTCGGGACGGCATTCGGCGACGACGCGATTGTCCGCCGACTTCTTGATAGTTGCGTTTTTAGTGGGTCCGTACAGGACGGTGCCCTTCTGGCCGGCCTGCCGCTTGGTGATCGAGACCGTCCCGGAGCCGTTGACCGCGAACTCGTAGCGGTCACCACTGCCGGAATCACCCCGGCACCAGACGCCGAACTCTCCCGAGCCCCCGGTCAGGCGCGCCGAGCTGCTGATGACCACCCCCGCGTCGGGCTCGGCCGGCCCGGGAGCCGACTTCCACAGCCGCCAGCCCGGTCTCACCGTCAGGAGATAGGCCTCGCCGGCGACCTCCGCACGTCCGGCATCGGTGGACCCCACCGACCAGGAGTGATCCGCGGCGCCGAAGTCGGCGTGGAACGGCCATTCCCCGCCGGGCCTCGCCATCCCCCACCACACCGCCACCCCGGCCACCACCGTCAGAGCGGCCAGCCCGGCGAACAGCGGCACCCGCCGGACCAGCGGGGAGACCGGCGGGGAGACCGCCGGCCGGGTCTGTCCGACGGCGGCCGGAGGCTGGCCGGTCCAGGTCCGCTCGACCACCTGGGTGGCCGTCGCCGGTGTCAGGTCCCGGCCGCCGACCAGCTCGCCGAGCAGTTCCCGGGCGCTCGGCCGCGCCGCGGGATCCTTGGCCATGGCCCGCTCGACGAAGCCACGCATCCGCTCGTCCAGCCCGTCGAGGTGCGGCCCCTCGTTGACGATCCGGTAGAGGACCTCCGCGGGCGCCCCGCCGCCGAACGGCAACCGCCCGGTCCCCGCGAACACGATCACACCGCCCCAGGCGTAGATGTCGGCCGCCGGGGTGAGTTCCTCTCCACGTACCTGCTCGGGGGCCATGAACGCGGGCGTTCCCAGAATCGCCTGGCTCGCCAGGCTGTCCCCGTCGACCAGCTTCGCGATCCCGAAGTCGATCACGCGCGGGCCCAGCGGGGAGAGCAGCACGTTCGACGGCTTGAGATCCCGGTGGATCACCCCGGCCCCATGGATCGCGTTCAGCGCCACCGCGATGCCGACCGCCAGTGCCTCCAGGTCGGAGCCGGCCATCGGCCCCTGGTCCCGTACGGCACCCGCCAGATCGGGCCCCTTGACGTATTCGGTGACGAGGTAGGCCACCTCTCCGTCGAGCCCGGCGTCCAGCACGGGAGCCGTACAGAACCGGGCCACCAGCCGGGCGGCGGCGACCTCACGCTCGAAACGCCGCCGGAAGGCCGGATCGCGCGCCAGCTCCGGATTGATCACCTTCACCGCGGCCAGGCCGCCGGTCGGGGTGGTGGCGAGATGTACGGTGCCCATGCCGCCGCGCCCGAGCACGCGCCGGAGCGCGTAGCCGCCGATCACCTGCGAATCGCCTGGTGCGGCCCGTTCCGAAGGATTCATCGGGATTAGCCTAGCTTTTCGGCGTTCCGTCCACTTTCCGATGCTCCGCCCGGTAAGGGGATTTTCGCCCAGACAGAGATCAAGGGCGGCCGGATCGGCGACTTCGCCGACCGACCGCCCTTCGACGATCTGTTCCGCACGTTCGGATGCGGAACGGGGGTGGAGGTGGCGGGAATCGAACCCGCGTCCTTCGACTCCAAGACAGGGCTTCTCCGGGCACAGCCTGCTCTGCTTTTCTCAGCCCCGGCGATCACGCAGGCAAGACGCCGACGGGCTCAGCCACTGTCTGATTTCCCGATCTTCCCCGTGGCCGGGTCGATCGGTTGAGCCTCCTAGCGATGCCGGATCCGGGCCGGAGGCGCTCCCGGGCCGGCAGAAGTCACTCGCTGCTTAGGCGGCGAGTGCCAGGTTGCCCTGGCTGACTTCGGAGTGCGTCTTATTGGCACTTGTTGGTCGCGGTCACAGTGTTAACGAGGTTATGTCCGCAGTCCTCGACCCGCTTCCCCTGACTTGCAAAGCCAAAGTCGAAACCAGTCACCCCCCTGTTGAGTTGTCAACCCGGTCCCGTGGGACCGAGCTATCCGAAGATACCTGTTACAACACCGGTAACGCCAACTGAATTCCGCTCCGGCGAGCCTCCGGAGGTCGCGGGAGGTCCTGTGGAGCGGGCGCCGCCGAAGCCCCGGGAGCGCGGCGTCGTCGCACACGCCCCCGGGGCCGACCGGCAGGGTCGAGCCGGTCCGGACGGCCAAGGCCTCCCCCGAGACAGAGCCCTGATCTCATCGCGGCGACTGAGCCCGCAACCCCCGAGCGGAACTCAGTCATCTGGAAAGACGCAGACGAGACAGACAATGGTTGCTCGGAGTGAGGAGAACATTCCACTGAGCTACAGTCCGGCGTGCAACCCCTTGAAGAAGCGTCCGGCGATGGCCGCCCCCGCGGTGGAGTCGGAACTCTGCGCCAGCACCGCCACCGCCACGTCCTCCTGCCAGCCGACGAACCAGGCCATCGACTTGCGCCCCTGTGTAGCCGAGGCGGTGATGCCGTAGACCGGGTCGCCCGCCGCCGCGGCCGAACGTGCCGAGCCCGAGGTCACGCCGGCGCGCATGAGCCTCTTGAGGGTGCTGACCGTCTTCTCGTCGATCTCGATCGGGTCCGGCATCTTCGGCGGCGGGGCCTCGGCCGTGGGGTCCAACGTCTTCGGTTCGGTGACCAGGACGGGCGGGCGCCAGGTCCCCGAGGCGACCGCCCCGGCGACCAGAGCCATGGAGAGCGGGCTGACCAGGACGTTCTGCCCGGCGATGGCCTTGGCCTTGGCGGCGTCGTTTTTCAGCGGGCTCACCCTGCCGCTGAATGCCTTCAACGGCAGGGTCCACGGTGCGCCGATGCCGAACTTGGCGGCGCTGGCCATCAGCTCCGCACCGTCGATCCTGCGGGCCAGCGAGGCCAGCGCGGTCACGCATCCGGTCGCGAAGGTGCCCTGGAGGCTCAGCGCGCCCCCTGCGGGGACTACGGTCTGATGGAACTGGGCACCGCCGACGGTCCGGTCGGCCGGGCAGGCGAGCTTCTGCTTGAAACTCACCTTGGCCTTGAGCAGGGCCTCGACGGACATGATCGAAAAGATGCTCCCCGCGTGGAACTTCCCGGCGAGCGCCTGCCTCTCCTGGTTGTACTCCTTCGTGGTACTGATGGCCCGCACCTCACCGGTCGAGGCCTGGACCGCCACCAGCATGGCGGGCACGCCGTCGCCGAGCAACGCGGTGTCGGCGGCCTGCTGGATGGCGCGGTCGAGGGTGGTGCGCACCTCGGAGTTGGAGCGGCTGGGGGACCATCTGCGCAGCTCGGCGACCTTTTTCGACGACTTGACATCCAGGGTGATCACGCGAGTCTCGGTCGAGCCCGTGAGGTATTCCTGGTAGGCCTTCTGCAGACCGCTACGGCCGACCGTGTCTCCGGCCCGCTGCGGGCCGCCGAGCTGCTGCTCGCTCTCCGGGGTGACGGCGGTGACGGAGCCCACGATCTGGGCGGGCGACTCGGGATCGATCAGCAGCGGCTCGGGGGAGACGTTGATGCCAGGGATGGCCTCAAGCTGCGCGCGGAGCTGGGCGTACTTGGCGCGGCCGAAGGTGACCAGCGGCACCTGGGCGTTGGGGATCGCCGAGCGGATCTTGCTGAGCAGACGGTCCTGCGGGAATCCGGTGATCTTGGAGAGCTGCCGGCAGACCGCGACATCGTCCTTCAGCATGGACGGGATGACGTTCGCCACGTACAGCGTGGCCGGCTGCTGGAGCGGGTCACCGGTGCGGTCGAGAATCGGCCTGCGCCCGTAGGGCTTGACGTCCACGGCGAACCGCTCACCCTCGTGCAGCTGGGGGTGGATCACACTGGGCGACCAGTGCACCTTCCACTGACCGCCCACCAGGCGGAGCGGGAGCTTGCCGGCGTAGGTCCAGAGGGGGTTGTTCTCCCCGAGGTCGACCTCGGCCTCGAAATCGGCCTCGGTCTGTTCCCCCTCGCCCCGGATCCCCTTGAGCCTGAAGCGGAACGAGGCCGCGTCAAGGTGGATCTTGGCGTCTTCCAGGGCCTGACGGACCACCTTCTGATCCCCGTCGGTGCGCCGGGCGGCCATGGTGTAGTCGCCCGTCTGCCAGCCGACCAGGAAGTCACGCACCGCCTCGTGGGCCGATGGCTCCTCGAAACACGCGGACAGCATGGGGGCCGTCACCGCCAGCGTGAGCACCGCGGCAACGGTCCGCCGAGCCTTCCCCGTCACAATTACCTGTTCCTGTACCTCAGCGAGCGGGCCATCTCACGCTTGGCCTGATTCTCGGCCAGCGTCTGCCGCTTGTCCCAGTCCTTCTTGCCCTTCGCGAGGCCAATCTCGATCTTGGCCTTGCCGTCCTTGAAGTAGATCGCGAGCGGCACCAGGGTGAGGCCGCCCTCCTTGGTCTTGGAGACCAGCTTGTCGATCTCCTTACGGTGCAGCAGCAGCTTGCGGGTGCGCCGCGCCGCGTGGTTCGTCCAGGTCCCCATGGTGTATTCGGGGATGTGGACGTTGATCAGCCAGGCCTCGCCGTCCTTGATCACCGCGTAGCCGTCGACGAGGGAGGCGCGGCCAAGACGCAGCGACTTGACCTCGGTGCCCTGCAGCACGAGACCAGCTTCGTAGGTGTCCTCGATGTGGTAGTCGTGCCAGGCACGCTTGTTCTGGGCGATGACCTTCCGCCCGGTCTCACGTGGCATGCCCTTGAGCCTACCGGGGTCCGGAGCGGCGGATCGCGCCCGAGCGCGGAGAGCGCCCGGACGCGCGAGCCATGAGCACGGCCGCGTCACACCCGCAGGTAGCGGCGGAGCGTGACGAACGAGGTGAAGACACAGATGACCACACCAATGATCATCGTGAAGGTGATCACCGTGGCCACGGTCTCCCAGGTGAGCTGGCTGTTGGCCAGGTAGGCCTGCACCTTGTCGAAGAGGAACACCTTGCTGATGATCAGCAGCACCGCCGCCACCACACCACCGAGGAGGCCGGCGATGACCCCCTCCATCACGAACGGGAGCTGGATGTAGAGGTTGGAGGCCCCGACCAGCCGCATGATGCCGGTCTCACGCCTGCGGTTGTAGGCCGACAGCCGGACCGTGTTGCCGATCAGCAGTGCGGCGGCGAAGACCAGGATGATCGCGACCACCAGGGCGGCCCAGCGGAGACTCTCCAGCAGCCCGAAGAACTTCTCCAGGATCGCCTTCTGGTTCACCACGTTGGAGACCCCGGGGGCACCCTTGAGCGCCTGGATCACCGACTCGTAGGTGTCGGGTTCCTTGAGCTTGACCCGGAACGACTCCGGCATGTCCTCCACCTGGATGGCGGAGAGCATCACGGTGTTACTGGCGTTCTGCGCGCGGAAGTTCTTGTAGGCCTCGGCCGCGTTCTCGAACTCCACGGCCTGGACCTGCGGCATGCCCTCGATCTGTGCCCTGAGCGCGGCCTGCTTCTCGGCGTTGAGGGCGCTGCTGCCCTTGCACTGCGGGAAGGCGTCGTTCTTCTTGCACAGGAAGACCGAGACCTCGACCTTGTCCGACCAGAAGTCCTTCATGGTGGAGATCTGAGAGTTGATCATCAGACCCACTCCCAGCAGCGCCATGCCGATGGCCACGGTCACGATGACCGCGACGGTCATCGTGAGGTTACGGCGGAGGCCAATCCAGACCTCGGAGAAGATGAAGTTTGCCCGCATGCTCTTCCTGTCGCTGTCTCTGGTCCTGGGCTCAGTACGCCTGGCCGTACACGCCACGCGACTGGTCTCGGACGATCTTTCCGTCCTCCAGTTCCACTACGCGCTTGCGCATGGAGTCGACGATGGCCGCGTCGTGCGTGGCCATGACGACGGTGGTGCCGGTCCGGTTGATCCGGTCGAGCACCTTCATGATGCCGATGCTCGTCGCCGGGTCGATGTTGCCGGTCGGCTCGTCGGCAAGCAGGATCATAGGCCGGTTGACGAAGGCGCGGGCCATCGCGACCCGCTGCTGCTCACCACCGGACAGCTCGTCGGGCATCCGGTGGGCCTTGCCCTCCAGGCCGACGAGCTCGACGACCTCGGGCACGACCTTGCGGATGAACCGGCGGGGCTTGCCGATGACCTCCAGGGCGAACGCGACGTTCTCGTACACGTTCTTGTTCGGCAGGAGCCGGAAGTCCTGGAAGACGCAGCCGATCCGGCGGCGCAGGTGCGGGATCTTGAAATTGGACAGTCGGGCGAGATCCTTGCCGGCCACGTGGATCGCTCCCGAGTTGGGGCGCTCCTCCTTCAGGACCAGACGGAGAAAGGTCGACTTTCCCGAGCCTGAAGGGCCGACGAGGAACACGAACTCGCCCTTGTCGACATCGACGCTGACGTGGTCCAACGCGGGCCGGTTCTGGTTCGCGTAGACCTTGGTGACATTATCAAAATGGATCACGGGCGCATCACGGCATGCCAGTCTAGGGGGTAGGACGGTCGCGGGAGGGGCAGAGGTCCACTTCCGCCTCTCGCCGGCCGGGGGGCGCCGGTCTTTACTTACGATCGACGTTCCGGTTGGCCGGAGCCCAGTCTAGGGGGAAGACTGGCATGGAAAGTCCATAACGGAAACAAAACGATTCGGCGCCTGGTAATGACCGCATAAAGTAGTTCTGACCTCGGAGAGGGAGGACATCATGAGCTGTGAAGACCTCGTCTGCGCGGGGTGCGCCCACCCTGTCGCAGAGGGCCGCTGCCCTCTGTGCCGTGCCAACCGCGAGCGGATGCACCATCACGGACTGGGCGGGATAACGCCCGCGCTCATCGCTCTGGCGCTGATCGCACTTTTCTTCCTGACCCTCGCACTGAGGCACCTCGCGGGCGCCTGAAAACCATCCGATGGCACCTCACGGGCGTCTGAAAAACGCCCGGCGGCACCTCACCGGCGGCCCGAAACGGCCCCACGTCTGAAAGTTCTTCAGAGAGCGCCCCAGGGCGTCCGAGGCACGCTCACGCACCTCTCACGTACCCCGGGGTGCCACGCGTCACTACTCGACGCCCGACTCCTGACGGCGGGTCCACCGGATCTCCGACTCGATGAACTCGTCGAGATCACCGTCGAGCACCGCACTCGGGTTACCCGCCTCGGTCCCGGTCCGCAGATCCTTGACGATCTGGTAGGGGTGCAGCACGTAGTTGCGGATCTGGGTGCCCCATGAGGTGGTGGCCTCACCACGGATCTCGTTCAGCGCCGCAGCCTCCTCCTGCCGCTTGCGCTCCAGCAGCTTGGACTGCAGGACCGCCATCGCGGTCGCCCTGTTCTGCAGCTGCGAACGCTCGTTCTGGCAGGAGACCACGATGCCGGTGGGCAGGTGGGTCAGGCGGACCGCGGAGTCGGTGGTGTTGACACCCTGGCCGCCGGGACCGGAGGACCGGTAGACGTCGACCCGCAGATCGTCCTCGTTGATGTCGATGTGGTCGGTCGTCTCGACGACCGGCACGACGTCGACACCGGCGAAGGATGTCTGGCGGCGCCCCTGGTTGTCGAACGGGCTGATGCGGACCAGCCGGTGCGTGCCGTGCTCGCCGCGGAGCGTGCCGTAGGCGTAGGGCGCCTTCACGGTGAAGGTCGTCGACTTGATCCCGGCCTCCTCCGCGTAGGAGGTCTCGTAGACCTCCGTCGGATAGCCCTTGCGCTCGGCCCACCGCAGGTACATCCGCTGGAGCATCTGCGCCCAGTCGGCGGCGTCCACGCCACCGGCCTGGGACTGGATCGTGACGACCGCCTCGCGGCCGTCGTACTCACCCGAGAGCAGGGTGCGGACCTCAAGGGCGCCGATGTCGCTCTTCAGGGACTCCAGCTCGCGGTCCGCCTCCTCACGGGTGTCCTCGTCGTCCTCGGCGGCGGCGAGCTCGTACAGGACGGACAGGTCCGCGAGGCGCTGCCCCAGGGACTCGATCCTGTTGATCTCGCCCTGCAGGGAGGAGAGCTTGCTGGTGACCTTCTGGGCCCGCTCCTGGTCGTTCCACAGGTCAGGCGCGGCGGCCTGCTCACCGAGCTCTTCGAGCTGCTTGCGTATCGCGTCGACGTCGAGCACGTCCTGAATACTGTTCAGCGTGCCGGTAAGCTCGGTGATCTCTTCTGCCGGGTCGATGAGTGCCACGTCTGTAAAGGGTACGCGACCGCCGAACCCCGTTGGGTACGGTACGGACCCGCCCCATGGCTAGCATGGGCGCGGGGGGAGTGCATCAGGAGGCGGGCGTGCGGGGACGTGGTCGGCGGAGTCTGCTCGTGCTCGTCCTGTCTCTGGTGACCATGACCTCGGCGTGCTCGGGCTCCGGCGGCGGCGCGACGAGACAGGCCGCTCCGGTCACCGGTTCCTCCCCGGCCCCCGTCGCCCTGTCGGAGCCCCCGGTCACACTCGCGGAGGCGCGGAAGGCACTGGCGGGCATCCTGGGCGCGGAGGAGGTGCTGAGCCGCGCCGCACCTCACCAGGACGCCGACGTCAGGAACATCCTGGAGCAGACCCGCGACGGGCAGCAGGCCCTCGCGCTGGCCGCCCTGAACGGCCCGGCGGACGCGCTCCCCCACTACACCTGGGGCAGGCCGCAGCTGCTGGTCCCCCGGACGCAGAGCAGTCCTTTCTGGTTCGGCGCGATCGTGAACCGCCGGAACGGGAAGGGTGACACGCGCACCGCCGTACTGACTTTGATCAAATATGGCGAGGAGAGGTGGTACCTCAGCTCCGCCTCGCTGCTGGAGGCGGGGGCACAGGCCCCGGAGATCGCCAAGGACCCGCAGGGCTACGCCACCGCGCTGGGCTCCGAGGACACGACCATCGCGATCAGCCCGCGGCTCATGGCGCCGCTCCACGCGACCTCCGCGGAGGAGGGCACCGGGGGGTTCACCGCAGGGCTCATCGCAAAGGGCTCGCGCACCACCGGCTACGCCGACGAGATCGCGGCTAATCGGATGGACTACCGGGCGAAGGAATGCCTGGACTATGACTCGATCTTCGCTGCGAGCAGCGAGCCGGTGCACGCGCTGCGCACCACCGACGGCGGGGCGATGGTCATTTACTCGCTGATCAGGACCACCACGCTGACCACCAAGATCCAGCCCTGCGCGACGGTGATCGTGGTGCCGCCGGAGATCCGGAGACTGGCCGGGGCGAGCTACGCCCAGAAGGAACTGCGCACCGTCGAGATGCAGCAGTACGTGAGCACCGTCCCACCCGGGAACAGCCACCAGCCGGCCAGAATCATCGGCTACCTGGGCGGCACGACCAGGGTGTCCGTCTCCTGAGAGCGGCTCGGAAAAGGAGCACGGACACCAGGCCCGGATGGACGGGAATACCGGCGAGCCGGCCCGGACAGCGGTCCAGGCGGTCCACGACGTGAATGCCCGCCGTTGACCTGGGCCCGGAGGCCCAGGTCAACGGCGGCCGGTCAGGCCTCGCTGGGCGGCAGGTTGGTGGCGGCCACCAGCGTACGGATCGCGCGCAACGCCACCGACAGCGTGGCGAGGTCGAAATTGTCGCTCTCCCAGATCTCCGACAGGGTCAGCCGGGCCCGTGCCCTGGCCGCCGAGTTGGCCTCCGCCCAGCGTGCCAGGCGCTCCTCGGGCGACAGTCCCGGCGTGCTGTGCATCATGACGTCACGGGTGAGCGTGGCGTGCGCGGCGTAGAGGTCGTCACGGAGCGCGGCCCGGGCCATGGAGTTCCACCGGTTGTCCCTGGGCAGCGCGATGACGCGCTCGCGGAGCCCGGAGAGCTGGAGCCGGTCGGCCAGATCGAAGTAGACCTCGGCCACCTCGCTCACCGGCCTGCCGGTGTAGGAGGCCACCTCCACCAGGTCGAACGTGGAGTAGGCCGGGACCATCCCGGCGACCCGCTCGGCCAGGTCGGTGGGCACGCCCCGGGCGATGAAACCGTCCCGCCGTTCCTCGAACGCCACCAGGTCGGAGCCGGTCAGCAGATTGGGCATGTCCACCAGCAGCCCGTTCATGCCCTTGGTGAAGAGGCTCACCGTGGAGGCCAGGTCCAGCGGCGCGCGGCGGTTACCGAGCAGCCAGCGGGTACCGCGCTCGGCCAGCTTGCGGGCCTCCAGCTCCATTGCGATCTGGGTTGAGGTGTCCACCTTGTTGTCCAGTTCCTCGACCTGCCGCCAGAAGCTGGGCAGGTCGAAGACCTCTCGGGTGACGAGGTAGGCGCGGGCGATGTCCGGGGCGGACGCGCCGCTCTCCTCACCGAGCCGGAACAGGAAGGTGGTCCCGCTGGAGTTGACCAGGTCGTTCACCACACCGGTGGTGATGATCTCCCGGCGGAGCGGGTGGACGTCCATGTAGTCGCGGAAGCGCTCGCGCAGCGCCGTCGGGAAGTAGGACACCATCCAGGACGCCAGGTAGGGGTCGTCGGGCAGGTCGGAGCTGAGGATCTCCGAGTCCGCCACCAGCTTGGTGTAGGCCAGCAGCACCGAGAACTCCGGCGCGGTCAGCCCGAGCCCGGCCTGGCGCCGCTCGGCGAGCGCCTTGTCCGACGGCAGGAACTCCAGCTCCCGGTTGACCAGCCCGGCCCGCTCCAGCCTGCGGAGCTGGCGCGCGTGGACGTGCAGCATCTCGGGGGCCTGCGCGCGGGCGGCGGTCAGCACCACGTTCTGGTCGTAGTTGTCCCGCAGGACGAGCTGTGCGACCTCGTCGGTCATGTTGAGGAAGAGCTGGTTACGCTGCTTCTCGGTGAGCTCGCCGTCGCGGACCGCCCGGTCCAGCAGGACCTTGATGTTCACCTCGTGGTCGGAGGTGTCCACACCCGCGGAGTTGTCGATGAAGTCGGTGTTGACGAGGCCGCCGTTGAGTGCGAACTCGATCCGGGCGAGCTGGGTGAAGCCCAGGTTGCCGCCCTCGCCGATCACCTTGCAGCGCAGATCTGCGGCGTTGACGCGCAGGCCGTCGTTGGCCTTGTCGCCGACGTCGGCGTTCGACTCGCTCGACGCCTTGACGTAGGTGCCGATGCCGCCGTTCCACAGCAGGTCGACCGGGGCCCGCAGGATGGCGCTGATCAGGTCGTTGGGGGCCATCGAGGTCACCCCGTCGGTGAGGCCGAGCACGGTGCGCATCTGTGGGGACACCGGGATCGACTTGGCCGTCCGCGGCCAGACGCCGCCGCCCTGGGCGATGAGCGAGGCGTCGTAGTCGGCCCAGGAGCTGCGGGGCAGCGCGAACAGCCGGGCGCGCTCGGTGTGGCTGCGCGCGGCGTCCGGGTTCGGGTCGATGAAGATGTGCCGGTGGTCGAAGGCGGCGACCAGCCGGATGTGCTGGGAGAGCAGCATGCCGTTGCCGAACACGTCACCGGACATGTCGCCGATACCGGCCACGGTGAAGTCGGTGGTCTGGATGTCCACGCCGACCGTGCGGAAGTGGTACTTGACCGACTCCCAGGCGCCGCGGGCAGTGATGCCCATGCCCTTGTGGTCGTAGCCGACCGAGCCGCCGGAGGCGAAGGCGTCGCCCAGCCAGAAGCCGTACTGCCTGGCCACGTCGTTGGCGATGTCGGAGAACGTCGCGGTGCCCTTGTCGGCGGCGACCACCAGGTAGGTGTCGTCCTCGTCATGCCTGACCACGTCGGCGGGCGGGACCACCTGACCGTCGACGAGGTTGTCGGTGATGTCCAGCAGGCCGGAGATGAAGATCCGGTAGCAGGCGACGCCCTCGGCGAGCACGTCCTCCCGCACGCCCGACTTCGGCGGATTTTTCACGACGAAGCCACCCTTGGAACCGGTGGGGACGATGACGGTGTTCTTCACCATCTGCGCCTTCACCAGCCCGAGCACCTCCGTACGGAAGTCCTCCATCCGGTCCGACCAGCGCAGGCCGCCTCGCGCGACCTTGCCGTACCGCAGGTGCACACCCTCGGCCCGGGGCGAGTAGACGAAGACCTCGAACATCGGGCGGGGCAGCGGCAGCACGCTGATCGACGGCGAGTCGAACTTCAGGCTGATGTACGGCTTGCGCTCGCCGTCCACCGTCTGGAAGTAGTTCGTCCGCAGCGTCGCGTTGATCATCTCCAGGTAGGCCCGCAGGATCCGGTCCTCGTCCAGAGAGGCCACGTCGTCCAGGGCGCCGAGAATCTCCTCCCGCATCGCCTCCTGCAGCTCCGAGCGGATCTCCTCCGAGCGCCGGGGGTCGAACCTGGCCTCGAACAGCCGCACCAGCAGCCGCGCGAGCCGTACGTTGCCGAGCAGCACCCGCTCGATGTAGTCCTGGCTGAACGTGGTGCCGGCCTGACGCAGATACTTGGCGTAGGCCCGCAGGATCTCGGCCTCCTCCCAGGTCAGTCCGGCGGCCAGGACGAGCCCGTTGAACCCGTCGCTCTCCACCCGGCCGCTCCAGAGCGCGCCGAACGCGTCCTGGAACAGCCGCTTGAACTCGTCCCTGTCCACCTCCGCCGAGGGGGTGTAACGCAGGCCGAAGTCGTAGATCCAGGCTTCCTGGATCTCCGGGTCGTGGTCGCGGTTGATCTCGTACGGCCGCTCGTCGACCACCTCGACACCCATCCGCTGGAGCAGCGGCAGTACGTGCGACAGCGAGATGGGCGCACCGATCCGGTAGAGCTTGAACCGGCGCTCGCCCTCCACGGCCTCGTACGGCTCGTAGAGGTTCATCCCGATCTCGTCGGGCGAGCCGTCGATCAGCTCCAGGCGGCGCAGGTCGGCGACCGCCATCCGGGCCGGGAAGTCGGCCTTGTAGCCCTCGGGGAACGCCGAGGCGTACCGGCGGAGGAGCCTGGGCGTCTCCTCCTCGGAGCTCAGCTCGGTGATGGCGGCGGCCAGGTCGTCGTCCCAGGACCGGGTGGCGTCGGCCAGCTTGCCCTCCAGCTCCTCCATGTCGACCGCGGCGGGGTTCAGCGGCCTGCCCCGCTCGCCGCGCACGACCACGTGCAGCCGGGCGAGAACCGACTCTCCGATCATCGCGCTGTAGTCCAGGGAGGTGCCGCCGACCGCCTTGAGCAGGATCTCCTGCATCTTGACGCGGATCTTGGTGGTGTAACGGTCACGCGGCAGGTAGACCAGGTACGAGACGTAGCGGCCGTAATCATCCGGGCGCAGGAAGACCTTGACCTGCTTGCGCTCGCGGAGCCTGAGCACGCCGAGCGCGATCGGCAGGAGCTGCTCCACCGAGGTCTGGAAGAGCTCGTCCCTGGGGAAGGTCTCCAGTATCTCAATGAGGTCCTTGCCGTCATGGCTGTCGGCGGGCAGCCCGGCCAGATCGAGGACCTCGTCAAGCTTGCGCCGGAGCACCGGGATGCGGGAGATCGACTCGCTGTAGGCGACGTGGGTGAACAGTCCGAGGAAACGCCGCTCACCGACGACCTCGCCCTCGGCGTCGAAGAGCTTGACGCCCACGTAGTCCAGGTAGGTCGGGCGGTACACGGTGGCGCGGGTGTTGGCCTTGGTGACGATCAGCATCTGCTGCTTCTCACGGGCCTTGGCACGCAGCTCGGGAGAGAGCGCGGCGAAGCTCTCGGAACCCGCCTTGTCGTGGCGGAGGATTCCCAGACCGGTCCCGGGCACCGGGCGCAGCGCGGCGCCCTCCTCGCCCTCCTCCAGGCGGTACTCACGGTAGCCGAGGAAGGTGAAGTGCCCGTCGGCCAGCCAGCGCATCAGCTCCAGGCTGTCCTCGACGCCCGCCAGGTCCAGCGGCGGCGGGTTGACCGACACGTCCTCCGCGGTCCGCAGGGCGAGAGCCCGCATCTTGACGGAGTCCTCGACGGCGTAGCGCACGTCCCCCAGGACCCGTTGGAGATCGGCTTCGAGCTCCCTGAGCGTGGCGGAGTCGGTCTGCCGGTCGATCTCGAAGTGCATCCAGGACTCCTCGAGCATCTGCCCGGTGACGTCATCCCGGTCCCCGTGGAGCAGCCTGCCGGTCATGTCCCTGCGCACCCGCATCTGGGGGTGGACAACGAGCTGGATGCCGATCTGGTGCCTGTCGAGCTCCATCGTCACCGAGTCGACCAGGAAGGACATGTCGTCGGTGACCACCTCGATGACCGAGCACCCGGGGTCCCAGCCGTGCTCCTCCAGAGTCGGCGTGTACGCCCGCAGCAGGGCGCGGCCCTGGGGACGGTTCTCCGCGAGCTGCCGCTGAGCCATGGCCGGGCCGTACACGTCGACCGGGTTGCGGTGCAGCAGGTCCTCTGGCGCGACATGCCGGTAGTAGAGCCGGAGATAGGCGAGCGCCTCCTCAACACCCAGGTGTTCGCCGCCCGGTGTGTGCGCGCACATCTCGGCGGCACTCCTGAGCAGCTCGTCCTTCGCCTCGTCGAGCGGCATGTCGCTCTCACTCCTTTGTGAGGGGATTTTGCATGTTGGTAAGGACCTAGGACCCAGTCCGTAGTTCCCATAGAAGGGGGGGATGATGCGGACGCGCGCGCCCTGGGAGACGCGGCATCCCCGTCGAGCCACACGCACCCGGCTCCGTTCCGATCCACGGCTCGGGCGCATGACGTGTCCGCCACGGGGCGGCTGTCTCGTCATGGGTGAGCCGGTTCCCGGCCGGTCGCCACGGATCGTCGTGGGACCCGCGGTGCCCGGCCCCTGTCAGCGGAGAGCCGGAGGTCTCCTGGTCGGAGACGGCGGACCCTCGCCGGGAGAGGGCGGTGGGATCAGCATCGCACGTGGTGGGCTCGGAAGAGCGATGACGCCGCCGTACGGTTCCGGTCTCACCGGCGCCCCTCGGGCGGTCCGCACAGCTCACGTCACTCCGCTCGCCGGGCATGGCCCGTGGCACGACACCTCCAGCGGCTACCTGCATCGATCCCCGTTGACCGAAACGTGCCGCCGTCCTTGATATCACCCGAAAATACGTAAAACGTCAACGTGGCAGCTCTCTCGCCGTCGGAGCCGTCGGAACGGTCCCGATCGGCGACGCCTGAGGGGCAGGACGCCTCATCCGGCTCCGGGAACAGGGATTCCCTCCTCCTTCCCAATCGTAGGGGGCCACGGCGGGTGTGTCCGGAGACTTACGTGTCCTGCGCGGCTCCATCACCACCCGGTAAGGCCCGTCCGGGCCGTTCCCGGCGGCCGGCGGCGTGCAGACGTCCGCCCCCTCCGGCCACGGCGCGGACCGCGTGGGACCAGGGCCGTCACACCCACGCTCCCCCTGCGAAGTAATGCGAATGTGACCAACCAGACGGGCCGCGCGGCCGTCTCAACGGGCAGGAAGACGGAAATCTCGGGGAGACGATCATGCGGCCCGCTCCGGACAGGCGGACATTCCTTCGGATCGGCGGCATGGCCGCCCTGACCCTGGGAGCCCGACCGCCCGCTGTCGCCGTCCCCTCCCGGTCGGACTGGAACGCCCTGGCGGCAGGGCTGGACGGCGGGCTCGTCCGCCCCGGCGACGCCACCTACGACGCCGCCCGCCGCCTGTTCCATCCCGCCTTCGACACGGTACGGCCCGCGGGCGTGGCCTACTGCGCCAACCCCTCCGACGTGGCCGAGTGCGTCGGCTTCGCCCGCCGGATGAACGTGCCGCTGGCCGTACGGTCGGGTGGCCACTCCTACGCCGGATGGTCCACCGGGACCGGCCTGGTCGTCGACGTCTCCCGGATGAACAAGGTCAGCCACGCGTCCGGCCGGGCGACCGTCGGGGCCGGCGCCAAGCTCGTCGACGTCTACGACCGGCTGGGCGCGAGCGGGGTCAGCATCCCTGCGGGGAGCTGTCCCACGGTGGGGGTGAGCGGGCTGGCGCTGGGCGGCGGGATCGGCGTGGTGTCCAGGAAGTACGGCCTGACCTGCGACGTGATGGAGTCCGTCCAGCTCGTCACGGCCGACGGCCGGCTGCTGACCTGCGACGCCGACCACAACTCCGACCTCTACTGGGCCTCGCGCGGCGGGGGCGGCGGCAACCTCGGCGTGGCGGTCTCCTTCGGCTTCCGGACCCACCCCATCCGCGAGGTCACGGTGTTCTTCCTGCGCTGGCCGTGGGCGAAGGCCGCCAAGGCGGTCCGGGCGTGGCAGGCGTGGGCGCCCTCCGCCCCCGACGAGCTCTGGTCCACGATGCACCTGAGCCGCGACGGCGGGATGGACGTCCAGATCGTCGGCCTCTACCTGGGGGGCAGTGCGGACTGCGAGCGGTTACTGGACCGGCTGCCCGACCGGATCGGCCCGCTCTCCTCCAGTTCCATCCGGCAGACCTCCTACCGCCAGGCCATGATGATCATGGCGGGCTGCTCCACGCTGTCGGTCTCCCAGTGCCACCGGGGCGGTTCCCTGCCCGGCCAGACCCGCGACGGCAGGCTGCCGCGCGACGTCTTCACGGCCAAGTCGCACATGGCCTACCGGCCGCTGTCGGAGGCCGGCGCCACGGCGCTGGTCGCCGAGGTCAGCCGGCCGGGCAGCCACACCGTGCTGCTGGACGCCCTCGGCGGTGCCGTCGGCCGGATCAGCCCGGACGCCACCGCCTTCCCGCACCGGGCCGCCCTCTACAGCGTGCAGTACTACGCCCACCGCGCCGGAGCGGCGGCCTGGGCCAGGGCCGCGCACGCCCGGATGCGCCCCCACTTCGGCGACCACGCCTACGTGAACTACATCGACGCGGAGCTCGGCGGCTGGCGCGCGGCCTACTACGGCGCGAACGCCGACCGGCTCGCCCGTGTCAAGGCCGCCCACGACCCCGGCCGCCTCTTCCGCCTCCCCCAGGGGATCTGAACACGGGCCCCCACCTCACTCCGTCAGCGGAGCGAAGTGGGACAGCACCTCGGGGTTGGCCATGGAATCGAGGTTGGCGGCCTTCTCCGGGGGGACGCCGAGGAGGATCTTACGGATCGGGACCTCCAGCTTCTTGCCGCTGAGGGTGCGCGGGATCCCGGGGACCTCGATGATCTCGTTCGGCACATGCCGGGGGGACAGCCCCTCCCTGAGGGCGCGCCGCAGGTCTGTGATCAGCTCATCGGACAGGACGGCGCCCTCGGCCATGGTGACGTAGAGCAGCAGGCGCCCGTCCTGGCCGAGCTGGCCGGTGTCGATGACCAGACTGTCGGCGATCTCGTCGAAGCGCTCCACCACGCGGTAGAACTCGCTGGTGCCCATCCGCACTCCGCCCCGGTTGAGGGTGGAGTCGGAGCGGCCATAGATGACGGAGCCGCCGTCAGGGAGGATCTTGATCCAGTCGCCGTGCCGCCAGACGCCGGGGTAGTCGGCGAAGTAGCTCTCCCGGTATCTCGCCCCGTCGGGGTCGTTCCAGAACATGACCGGCATCGACGGCATCGGCGCGGTGAGCACCAGCTCGCCGACCTCGCCGACCACCGGCGTGCCCGACGGGTCGAAGGACTCGACCCTGGCCCCCAGGCAGCGGCACGGGATGACGCCCGCGCGGACCGGGAGCAGCGGGACCGCGCCGACGAAGCCGGTGCAGACGTCGGTACCACCGGAGAACGAGCCGAGCTGAACCTCCGGCAGCGCGTCGTGCACCCAGGTGAACCCCTCGGGGGGCAGCGGCGAGCCGGTGGAGCCGAGGCCGCGCAGCGCCGTGAGCCCGGAGGGCCGCAGGCCCGCCTTCATGGAGGCGATGAGGTACGGCGCACCGGTGCCGAAGTAGGTGACCTTCTCCTCGGCCGCCAGCCGCCACAGCACGTCGGTCCCCGGATGGGTGGCCGACCCGTCGTAGAGGATCACCGTCGCGCCGACCAGCAGGCCGCCGATGAGGTAGTTCCACATCATCCAGCCGGTCGTGGTGTACCAGAAGAACACATCCTCCTCGCCCAGGTCCTGGTGGAAGGAGAGCGCCTTGAGGTGCTCCAGCACTATGCCGCCGTGGCCGTGCACGATCGGCTTGGGCAGCCCGGTGGTGCCGGAGGAGTAGACGATCCAGAGCGGGTGGCCGAAGGGCACCGGCTCGAAGGCCAGCGGCCCGGTCTCGTCCCGCAGCTCCGCCCAGCTCAGGGTACGGCCGCCGCTCTCGGACGGGGTCTGCCCCGCGTCCGGTACGCCGGAAGCGGCGGGTGCGCCACCGGTGCCCCGGGAGGTGGCCATCCACACCTGCGCGACGAGGGTCGGCAGCTTCGCGGCGATGTCCCGGACGACCTCGGTACGGTCGAACCGCTTGCCGTTGTAGTCGTAGCCGTCCACCGCGATGAGCACCTTCGGCTCGATCTGGGTGAAGCGGTCGATCACGCTGGGTGCGCCGAAGTCCGGGGAGCAGGAGGACCAGATGGCGCCCAGGGAGGCGGTGGCGAGGAAGGCGACCAGCGTTTCGGGCACGTTCGGCGCGTACGCCGCGACCCGGTCCCCCCTGCCGACGCCCAGCCCGGCCAGGCCCGTGCGGACCCGCGCGACCTCCTCGGCCAGCTCGCCCAGGGTGAGCGTCCGCCGCCCGCCCGTCTCGTCGCGGAAGACCACCGCGGGCCGGTCGGGGTCGGAGGCGGCCCGGCGCAGCGCGTTGGCCGCGTAGTTCAGTGTCGATCCGGTGAACCATTCGGCGCCGGGCATCGTTCCTGAGATGACGGGCCCGTCACCACGCTCTCCCACGACACCGAAGTAGTCCCACAAGGACGTCCAGAACTCGGCCGGGGCGTCCACCGACCACTGCCACAGGGACCCGTAGTCACCGGAGCGGCCGAGCCACTCCATGTAGCGGGACACCTTGGCGTTCTTCACGACCTCCGGGGTGGGTTCCCAGAGCAGCGCACCTTCCTCAACCATGGCCCCATCCTCTCGGTGGCTGACCGGAATGTCATCCCCCGGATATCCATATCCTCCGGCCGGATGGTGTGGATCGGCCACGTATCCACTCCACGGCGACCCTCACCGCGGGCACACCGTCGCGTCGGCGCCGTGGCGACTCCGGCCCCGGCACCGTCGAAAGGTACTGGTGGATCAGCGGTCCGATGTGGTCTGCTGAAGGATGAGTGATCCTTTGAACGAACGCGACGAGGCCACTGCCGCGCTGGACATGGTGGCCAAGGCCGCCGGGCCGTACCTCGACTCGCTTGACGACCGTCCTGTTCACGACCACGCGGCCGACGAGATGCTCGACCTGCTCGACGGCACGCTCTCCGAGCACGGCGAGGGCACCCTCGACAGCGTCGAACGGCTGCTGCACGTCGGCACCGAGGCGGCGACGCACTCCTCGGGACCGCGTTTCTTCCACTTCATCGTCGGCGGATCGACCCCGGCGGCCCAGGCGGGCGACTGGGTGACCTCACTGCTGGACCAGGCCGCGGGCCTCTGGCTGACCTCGCCGCTCGCCACCCGGGCGGAGACCGTCGTGCTGCGGTGGCTGAAGGACCTGTTCGGGCTGCCGCAGTCCTACGGCGGCGTGCTGACCCCGAGCGCGACCTTCGCCAACCTCACCGGACTGGCGTGTGCGCGGCAGTGGTGGGGCGAGCGTCACGGCGCCGACGTGACGGCCGACGGGCTCGCCGGGCTGCCGCGGATGCCCGTGCTGGCCGGAGGCTACATCCACCCGAGCAGCCGCAAGGCGCTGCTGATGCTCGGCTGTGGCCGGGACAGCGTCCAGGTCTTCGCCCGGGACAGGGCCGGGCGGGTCGACCTGGAGGCCATGGACCGGGAGCTCGGACGGATCGACGGCCCCGCGGTGATCGTCGGGAACGCGGGCGAGGTGAACACCGGGGACTTCGACCCCATCGGCGACCTGGCCGACCTGGCCGGACGGCACGGCGCCTGGCTGCACGTGGACGGAGCCTTCGGGCTGTTCGCGGCGGTCTCACCCCGGCTGTCACACCTGGTCGAGGGGGTGGAGCGGGCGCACTCGGTGACCGCGGACGGGCACAAGTGGCTCAACGTCCCCTATGAGAGCGGATTCGCGTTCGTCCGCGACCCGGAGCTCATGGGCCGGACCTTCGGCCCATGGGGCGCGGCGTACCTTCCCGCCGAAAACGACCCGCACGTCAACTACAACTGCCTGGGCCCGGAGTCCTCCCGGCGGGCGCGGGCGCTGCCCATCTGGGCGACCCTGCGGGCGTACGGCAGGCAGGGCCACCGGGAGATGGTCGAGCGCCACCACGACCTGGCCCTGCGGCTGGGCGGGATCGTCGAGGAAGCTCCCGACCTGGAGCTGCTCGCTCCGGTACGGCTCTGTGTGGTCTGCTTCCGCTACCGGCCTCCGGGCGTTCCGGAGGAGGAGCTGAACGCGCTGAACGCGTGGATCGGCGAGGAACTGCTCGCCGACGGCCGGGTCTACGCCGGGACCACCACCTACCGGGGCATGACCGCCCTGCGACCGGCCATCGTCAACTGGCGCACGACCGAGGCCGACATCGATCTCCTGGTCTCGGTCGTCCAGGAGATCGCCGCCCGCCGTACGGGGTGACCGTACGGCGTCCCGGGGAGGTCTAGCGGGCTCTGCGGGCGGGCGAGGTGAGCCCGGCCACGGCGGCGACGACCTCCGACGGGTTGGACAGGTCGGGCAGGACCACGTCCGCTCCCGCCTCGTGGAGTTCGGCGGGGAGGGAGCGGCCGGTGGCGACCGCGATCATCGCGGCCCCGGCGATCCTGGCGGCCTGGACGTCCCTGGCCGAGTCGCCGATCATCACGGTGTTGCCGCCGTCGAAGGTCCCGCCGTACTTCTTCCTGGCCCTGCCCTGCGCGACCTGGAGCAGGGTGGCCTTGGGGTAGACCTCCTCGCCGTAACCGCCGACCTCGAAGTCCACGTGCCTGTCCAGGCCGAAGGCGGCCAGCTTGTGCACGGCGTTGCTCTTGATCGTGCCGGTGAGCACCGACTGGACCACACCGTCGAGTTTCGCCACGGCCTTCAGCGCGTCCGCCGCCCCGGGCATCATCCGGCCGTCCTTGGCCAGGCGCTTACGCCGGGCGCCGAAGGCCGCGGCCAGCGCGTCCAGGAACTTCGGGAGGTGGGCGTCCTCGGCGACGATCCCGTTGAGGGCGAGCATCTCGAAGACGATCTCCGAATCCGGGCGGCCGTTGTGCTGGGTCAGCTTGACCAGGGGCCGGCCGGTGACCTGCTGGAAGGCCTCCGCATACGCGTCGCGGGCGACGATGGAGACGTCGACCAGGGTGAGATCGACGTTCCAGAGAACGAGGCGGCTAATCGTGGGCCTCCCGGAATGGGTGCGGATGCCCAGAGTACGGCCATTGCCGCACCCTGGCTGCTACCAATACCGAAACCATCCGTTTCGGGGCAATCGATCCAGGCCGAATGATTCAGGCGTAGTCGATGGCGTCGGCGAGGGTGTCCACGACCGGGACGCCGAACGCCTGCAGGTCCGCCCGGCTGGTCATGCCGCCGGTGTAGAGCACGGCCCGCGCCCCGACGTGCTGGGCGGCGTGCGCGTCGTCCACACTGTCACCGATCACCAGCACGTCGGCGGGATCCACGCCCAGCGCGGCGAGATGGGCCACCATCGAGTCGGCCTTGTGCCCGCCGGGCGCACTGCGCAGCCCGTCGATCCGGGTGAAGTGCCGGTCGATGCCGAACTCGGCGACCTTGGGCCCCAGCCGCTCGTGCGCCCACATCGACAGCAGCGACTGCTTGCCGCCCTCCCGCTCCCAGCTCGCAAGGGTGGAGGCCGCGTCCGCCGCGAGCCCGCACTCCAGCATCAGCCGGTGGTAGTGCTCGTGGAAGCCGAGGTCCAGCCTCTCCCACTCGCCGTCGTGGAGCGCACGGCCGAGCATGCGCTCATAGGCCGCCCAGATCGGGCGCGTGTACACCGCCCGGAATCCGTCGACATCGTAGGAGCCAAGCCCGTAGGGCTCGAACACAACGTTCGTCGCCTCGACCACGGCGTCGATGTCGTGGAAGAGCGTGCCGTTCCAGTCCCAAATAATATGCTTTTTCATATCAACCCAAGAGTAGCCACCCGGCGTGACACTTCTCCGCCGTGTACGGCGGCCGCGGGTGCCGAACGCGGAACCCGCGGCCGATCAGGGCGATCGACCGCGGGCTCGCACTCACCATGCTTCAGAGACGATCAGCCGCAGGCCTTGGTGGTGGTACCGCTCCCGTTCTGCCCACCACCACCGGAACCCCACTGGACGCTGACCGAACCCCACGCGCAGACACCAGGGGCGTACATCATGTTGCCCCAGTGACGGCCGCCGTTGCCCTCCTTGAAGGTGAACGAGTCCGACCCACGGTCGGTGTAGAGGTTGATCGTCCCCCGCGCGCTGGTGGCGGTCGAGATCTCGGTCCAGTTGGTCTGGCAGGCGCTCGACCACATGAGCTTGACCGTCCCGACCTTCCCGTCGAGCGGGCTGTTGATCGAGGCCGTCCTCACCGCGCTGGCCGTGTTGCCACAGCCCGTGCTGTAGGGGTCCTTGTGGTCGTAGGTGTGCGCGTTCACCGGCGACGCCGCGAACAGGGCCAAGCCGACTGCGGCCACCGCGGTCGCGGTTACCCGAATCTTCACTAGCACCAGCTCCTTCTCGTCATACGAACCCACCGATACGAGTCAGCGAAGATCATAACCACAATTAATCGGAAAAATTATGGAAATAACCAACTTTTCGGTCAGCTCGTAATCCGCACGTCAGCCCCTGGGCCGCCGCGCGAGAGGTCAGTTGAGCAGGTCGGGAATCTCCTGGGTGGCATACCACAGGAGTTCGTTGGCCTCGGCGCCGTCCACGACGAACTGGGCGTCGTCGTCACCGCGGTCGGCCGCCGGCAGCGCGGCGATCGCGGCCTCGACGTCCGCCGTCGCGGACACGTCGTCCACATGGACCGCGGCGATCTTCGCCAGCGGAACCGCCCCCGCGAGCCGCACCCGGGCGCGCTCCTCCGGCTCGGCACCCGCGCTCACGCTGTCGTCCGGCACCTCGGCGGCGATCACCACCCGGCAGGCGGCCGCCTCCGTCCCATCGGCGCGGTCGGCGGCCAGCATCCGCAGGGACGCCCTGGCAGCCTCGGTCAGGGCGACGTACTCCAGTTCCTCGGTGTCACCCGAGACGTACCACTCGATCAACGCGGGGGTCACCGCGTAACCGGTCAGCGGGGCCGGGCCAAGCTCCCCCAGGGCGACCACACGGGTCAGCGTGGGGAGCGTGCACGGCAGGTAGACGCGCATCCATGCCTCGATCTGTCTCTCCGGCGTCGGCACCCCGTTCGACGCCGATCACCCATCGAGTGTGCCAGCCCCGGCGACCTGGTCGCGAGGTACGGTGCGCCGGGCGGAGCGGCGAGCCGGTCCTGGGTGCCGCGGAGGCGGCCCGCCGAGCACGGGTCTCCGGGCCGCGGCGTGACCGTCAACGGAGCGGCACGCTGAGGAGACTCTCCAGCTCGGCGATGGTCAGCTCGGGGTCCCGGTGGTGCACCCCCACGATGCCGAGCGCGCGGGCAGCCGTGATGTTGGCCTCGATGTCGTCGACGAACACGCACTCCTGCCCGGTCAGGCCGACCCTGCCGAGCGCGTGCTCGAAGATCCTCACCTCCGGCTTGCGCATGCCGATCTCCCCCGAGATGACGACCTCGTCGAAGAACTCGTCCCAGCCCTCACGGGGATACTCGTTGGCCCACGAGTTGGAGAGCAGGCAGGTCCGCAGCCCGGCGGCCCGTGCCTGGCGGAGCATGTCGTACATCGGCTCGACCCGCTGGAAACCGGCGAACATCCTGGACAGGAGTCCTTCGGCGACCGGTGACACGCCGTCCGTCGTGACCAGCCTGGCAGCCAGGTCCCGCTCGAACTCCAGCCCGGAGATCTCGCCCCGCTCCAGCGCGTGGATCGCGTTCTCACCGGTCTCAGAGCCCTCGTAGGCGTGCAGGATCAGCTCGCGCATCACGTCGCGGTAGTGGGTGGCGTCGATCCGGTCGACGACGATCCACTCGGCGATCGCCTCGGACAGACCCGTGGTGAGTACGCCGCCCCAGTCGATCAGCACGCCCTTGAACATTCCGCCTCCCTGTCCGGAAACCGGCTCCAGGGTAGACGCAACCGGCGAGCGAGACGGAGAGCGGGGGTGGCCGACCGGTCCCCATAGATCCCGCGTCCGGCACGTGACCGGTGGTTTCCGCCCCCATGTCTGGTTCAAAGGGCTGGATCATGTTTCAGGATTGCGGTTCGAGGAAGGCTTAAGAAGGTGGCCCTAAAGCCAGATAATCGCACGTGAAAGGTGTCATCAGCCTTCCGCGGGCGCCACTTGAACCGATCGCTCGACTCCTTCTGAGGGGGGGCCATGACCGTAGGCCAGACAGTTCGCGGATCGCGTACCCGTACGCCGTCCGGATCCGCCACGGCCGCCGGGCGCAAACCCGCGCAGCGCAAGACCGCGGAGAAGAAAACCACCACGCGAGCATCCACCCAGCGCAAGACCGTGGAGGAGAAAGCCGCCGCACGGGTACCCGCGCAGCGCAAGACCACGGAGAAGAAAACCACCACGCGAGCATCCACCCAGCGCAAGACCGCGGGGGGGAAAGCCGTCGCGCAGGTGGAGCACAAGCACGAGGGGCTTGCGTTCACGCTGGACCTGCCGATGATGTCCGTGCGGTTCCATCCACCACATCTCCACCTGCCGCACATCAGCCTGCAGGAGGCCGGCCAGGCCGTCGACGCCGCCAAGTCGTTCCTCCCTCCGGCCGACCGCATGGTCTACTACGGGGGGCTCGGCGCGCTGGCGGTGGCGGGGCTGATCGAATGGCCGGTGGCGGCTGCCATCGGGGTCGGAACGATGATCGCCCAACGCGCCCGCGGGCAGCGCTGGCCGGCCAGCCCCACTTCCCGGGCGACGACCACCTCGAGCCACCGGAGCACGTCCACGTAACCGCGGTCGCTCGGTGATACGGCCGGTCGGGCCGTGTACCGCCACGGCCTGACTGTCTGAGTGTTTTTTTCTGCTGGAGAGCCGAATGTTGCTGGCGCGTGTGCTCACCCATTCCACCGAGGCACTGTGGGGCGTCGTGCCCGACGCGATCCGGAACGTCCTGCCGCGCCGTCGCGGGACGCGGACCTGTCCCGGCGGGTTCCATATCGACCTGCGCGTGATCGGCGGCCCCGACACCCAACGGCTGGCGCGCCGGCTCGAATACCTGTTGCTGGCATCGGAGGGGGTCAATCGGGCGGAGGTCAACGGTGTCCTCGGCTCTGTCTTCGTCGGAGGCGACACCGACTCGATCGACCTGGAGAAACTGCTGTCGATCGTCGAGGAACTCGACGAGGAGCAGGACGACGGCGGCGAGCAGGGCGGCGAAGGCGAGCAGGACGACGGCGGCGAGGAGGACATCGAGGCGGGTCAGGGGCAGGGGGTGGCGGCATCCCGGCTGACGGAGCATCACACGCGTGCCGGCATCCGGCTTGGTGCGAGCCTGATCGGGGCCGGTCTGGCGTTCGCCGGGCGCGTGGTGCACGCGCCACCGCTCTCCCCCGTCGTCCCCGCCCTGTTCCACCTGGTCGACTCCACCCCGAGAGTCCGGGTCGAGCTGGAGCGCCGTATCGGCCGCCCTACCACCGATGTCCTGTTCACCACGGCGAACATCGTCACTCACACGTTCGCGCTGCGTCCGTTCGCACTGCTCATCCAGTCGGTCACCGCGGCCGGCCGTTACGTGGAGACGCGCGGCGCGCAGCGGGCCTGGCAGATGCACGAGCATGAGCTGTGCTCCAGGAAAGGGGCCTACCGCCATATCCGGACGGCGAAGAGGTCGCGCCCGGCACCCCTGGCCCACAGTCCCGTGGAACGGTTCGAGCGCATCGGGGGCCCGCTGGCGCTGGGCGCCTCCGGCCTGACGGGTCTCCTCAGCAACAACCGCGAGCAGGGACTCGCGATGCTGATCACGGCGACGCCCAAGGCCGCGAAACTGGGCCGCGATTCATTCTCCGGCGCGGTCGGACGTGCCATGGCGAAGCGCGGCGCGATCGTGCTCAACGGCAACGCCCTGCGCCGCATGGACGGCATCGACACGGTCATCCTCGACGCGGGTTTTCTCGGCACGGGCTCCTGGACGATCGACCGCGTCGTCCCCCTGGTGGACGACATGAACAGCGGCGAGTTGCACGCGCGGCTCTACACCCTGATCGACTTCACCGACCCCACCGTACGGCGGGAACACGACACGTGGGTGGCCGAGCCGGTGGCGGACCTGGCCGCGCTCACCCCGGAGGACGCCGAGGAGTGGGAAGCCCGGGGGCTCCGGCCCGTCGGCGTGACGAGACAGGGCGTTCTGATCGCCCTGGTCGGTATGGCACTGGAGGTCGACCCCCTGGCGGAGGCCGTCGTCGCCGCGGCCAAGAACGCGTGCACCGTGATGCTGGCCGGAGACCATCCGGGGCTCGGCCGGCGGCTCGAGATCGACGAGACCGTGCCGGGCGGTTCCCGGCTGGCCCGGTCGGTCCGCGCGCTCCAAGCCGACGGTCACGGGGTCGCCCTGGTGTCGGGGCGTCCCACGGCCGCGCTGACCCAGGCCGATCTGGGCATCGGCGTGCTGAGGCGGTCGGGCCCGGTGCCCTGGGACGCGGACGTGCTCAGCGAGCTCGACGAGGTCCACCTGCTCCTGAGCTGCCTGGGCCCGGCGAGAAGGACGAGCGAGCAGTGTGTATGGATCAGCGTCGCGGGAGCGGCGCTCGGGGCGGGGCTGACGACCTTCGTATCACAGGCGGGGTCGGTGAGAAGGGCGCAGACTGTGGGCGACTGCACGGCGCTGGCCTCCATCGTCACGGGTGAGTGGGCAGGCCGGAACGTCGGACGCGAGATGGTGCCGGTCCGCGCCGACCGTACCCCCTGGCACGCCATGTCGGCCAAGGACGTTCTCGCCCGGCTCGGTTCGTCGCCCAGCGGCATCACCGAGGCCGAAGCCCTGCGGCGCAGGGCCCTGTCGGGAGCGGAGAAACCCAAGGGACCCGATTCGCTGCTCCGTACGTCCATCGAGGAGCTGGCCAACCCGCTGACCCCGGTCCTGACGGCGGCGGCGGCTCTGTCGGCCATGGTCGGCTCGGTCTCCGACTCGGTGCTGATAGGCGGAGTAATGGTCATCAACACGCTCATCGGAGGGAGTCAGCGATTCACCGCCGACCGGGCCCTGCACCGGCTGACCGAAGCGGTCGCGGTCCGGGTACGGCTCCACCGCCCCAACGAGAACGTGAGCACGACCATCGAGAACCTCGTGGCGGGCGATGTCATCGAGTTGCGCGCGGGCGACGCCGTACCGGCCGACTGCCGCGTGCTCAAGGCCGTGGGCCTTGAGGTCGACGAGGCCAGCCTGACCGGGGAGTCCCAGCTCGTCACCAAGTCACCGGCGTCCGTCAACGCGCCCGCCATCGCTGACCGGAGCTCGATGGTCTACCAGGGCACGACGGTGGCGGCCGGCCACGGAATCGCCGTGGTCGTCGCGGCGGGCGAGGCGACCGAGGCCTCGCAGACCGCCAGACTCGCCGTGGAGCGGCCTCCGGCCACCGGCGTGCAGCTCCGGCTGCGGTCGTTGAGCCGCCGGGTTCTTCCGGCCGCGCTCGGTTCCGGCCTCGTCCTGCTGACCGCCGACCTGATGCGCGGCAGGCCGCTGTCGGAGGCGCTCGCGCCCGCGGTGAGCCTCGCCGTCGCCGCCGTGCCCGAAGGACTTCCCTTCATCGCCTCGGTCGCGCAGCTCGCCGCCGCCCAGCGGCTGTCGACCCGTAACACCCTGGTGCCGACCCCCTCCACGATCGAGGCCCTCGGCCGGGTGAACGTGCTCTGCTTCGACAAGACGGGGACGTTGACCGAAGGGCACATCGGCCTGCGGTCCGTTTCGGACGGGCACGCCGACTGTTCCGTCGAGGCGTTGACGCCCGAGCTGAAGCGGATCGTGGCCGCGGGACTGCGCGCGAGCCCGCGGCACGAAGAGGGGCGGCCCCTCGCCCATCCCACCGACCGGGCCGTGCTGGACGGAGCCCGCCGGCTGCACGTGACCCCCGACGAGGGGACGGGAACCTGGCAGCGGATCGACGAGCTTCCCTTCGAGCCGGGACGCGGATACCACGCTGTTCTCGGTATGAGCGACTCGGGGCCGCTGCTGAGCGTCAAGGGCGCCCCGGAGGTCGTGCTCACCCAGTGCGCGAACCTGCTCCGTGACCACGGGCTCAGCCCCATGGACGAGTCCGCCAGGATACGGCTCGAGGACGAGATCGACAGGCTCGCCCGCCAGGGCTACCGGGTGCTCGCGGTGGCCGAGCGTCCCGCCTCCGACCGCCGCGACCTCGACGAGTCCCGCATCGAGGGACTGACCTTCATGGGCTTTCTCTGCCTGGCCGATCCCGTCCGGTCCACAGCGGCCGAGAGCGTTAGGCGTCTGACGCGGGCGGGCGTCCGGATCGCCATGATCACAGGCGACCACCCGAGCACCGCCGAGGCGATCGCCGCCGAGCTGGGCGTGCTGAACGGGGGCCGGATCATGACCGGTCCGGAGCTGGACGACCTCGACGACGACGTCCTGATAAAGACACTGCCGGACGTGACGGTTTTCGCCCGGACCACTCCGGCGCACAAGGTCCGGATCGTCGACTGCCTGCGCCGCTCCGGCATGGTCGTGGCGGTCACCGGCGACGGCGCCAACGACGCCCCCGCGATCCGTGCCGCGGATGTGGGAATCGCCCTTGGGTCCCGTGCCACTCAGGCGGCTCGGGCTGCCGCCGACGTCGTGGTGACCGACGACCGCATCGAGACGATCGTCGATGCGATCATCGAGGGCAGGGCCATGTGGAGTTCGGTCCGCGACGCCCTGAGCATCCTGCTCGGCGGCAACGTCGGGGAGATCGTCTTCACGGTCGCGTCCAGCCTGATCACCGGCCAGAACGTGCTGAACGCCCGCCAGCTTCTGCTGGTCAACCTGCTCACCGACATGCTGCCGGCGATGGCGGTGGCCGTCCGGCCCCCGGCGGCGAGCAGTCCCGAGAAGCTGCTCGCCGAGGGCCCGGAGGCCTCCCTGGCGGGCTCTCTGACCCGCGACATCTACCTGCGTGCCGTCATCACGGCGTCCGCGGCCGGCGTCGCGTGGTCGGTCGGGCGGGTGACCGGCACACGGATACGGGCGAATACCATCGGGCTGGTCGCGCTGGTGTCGGCACAGCTGTTCCAGACCCTGGCCCTGGGCGGCCGGGATCGCGTGGTCGCGCTGGCCTCGCTCGCGTCCATCGCCGTGCTGGCTATGACCGTCTCGATCCCGGGCCTGTGCCGGTTCTTCGGCTGCCGCCCTCTGGGGCCCGTGGGGTGGACCATCGCCCTCGGGAGTGCCGCCACCACCACCGTCCTTGGCATGGCGGTCCAGGCGTCAACCCGCGTGATGTCACCAACCGTTCACTGAACAGTAACCTTATCGTGCTACTTCGTATAAGTTTCTGGTGGAATATCCCATCAAGAGCTTATTACTGCACGTGAGGTTGTTATGTCCGGATTCCTGTCCGCGGTTCTCGCCAAGGCTGTTTTCCTCCTACTTGAAGCACTCGTCATGCGCATCGTCCAGTCCCTCACCCTTGCGATGCTCCGGAGCGGCAGCCTCCAGGCCGCCTAGCCGGCTCGCGAGCGGCTACGCCGGACCGGCTCTCGGTCGGTTACACCGGACCGGCTCCCGGTCAGCGGGCCCGGCCGGTGATGAACTGGGCGACCTTACGGTGCTCCGCGGAGCGCAGCACCCGCTCGGCCCTGTCCGGGTCGGCGACCGGCGCCCTGTCCAGCAGGCCCCGCGCGGCCTTCAGCTTCAGCAATCGCCGGACGGACTGGTCGAGCCGTTCGGCGGAGATCTTCCCGGACTTCACCGCGGCCAGCACCGCCTGGTATGCCTTGGGGTAGTCCGGCGGCATCAACAGCAGGTCCACTCCCGCCAGGATGGCCCGCACGGCCACCTGCCCGTCCCCGTACTTCTTACGCACTCCCGCCATGTCCAGCGCGTCGGTCGAGACGACGCCGTCGAAACCGAGCTTCTCCCGGAGCAGCCCGGTCAGGATCGGCTTGGACAGCGTGGCCGGGTCTCCGGACGGGTCGAGCTTGGGCATGACCACGTGAGCGCTCATGATCGCGTCGATGTTCCTGCCGATGGCCGCGGCGAACGGGGGCGCGTCCAGCCTGCTCCACTGGGACAGGGAGTGCTGGATCACTGGCAGTCCGGAGTGGCTGTCCACATTGGTGTCACCGTGGCCGGGGAAGTGCTTGGCCGTACTGGCGATCCCCGCGTCGTGGAAGCCCTGGACCGCGGCGGCGACCATCAGCGCGGTCTTCTTCGGGTCCGAGCCGTAGGCCCGGGGGCCGATCACCGGGTTGCGCGGGTTGATGTTCACGTCGGCGACCGGGGCGAAGTCGAGGTTGATGCCGAGGGCGCGCAGCTCGGTGCCGGTGACCTTGGCCGCCTTACGCGCCAGCGAGGGGTCGCCGGTCGAGCCGATGACCGAGGCCCCGGGGATGTCGGTGACCAGTGGGGCGAGCCGGGAGACCACGCCGTTCTCCTGGTCGGCGCCGAGCAGCAGCGGAATCTCCGGCGACGCCTCCTGCAGCCCGTTGGTCAGCGCCACGAGCTGCCGGACATCCTTGACGTTGCCCGCCCAGGGGAACAGGATCACCCCGCCCGGCCGGTATTTGGCCACCACCTTGGCCGGGGTGCCGACGCCGAACCGCGCCTGGTTCTCCCCCGACACCGTGTCCGCCGCCGGACCGTACAGCACAGGCATGAAGAGCTGCCCGACCTTGTCCTCCACGCTCATCCGCGCGAGCACGGCCTCCACCCCGGAGGGCCTGGGCGTCGCGGACACCGAAGGGGTGGCGCCCGCGGCCGTGCCGCCGGCCTGCCCTACGGCGGGTTTCGCCGGCGGGGCCGTCCCCGCCCCCGCGCCGGCGCACCCTGCCACCACAGTCGCGAGCGCCGCCAATCCCGTCGTGCGTATGAACCGAAACATGGGACACACGCTATCCGCGCTTGACGACCGGAGGCACCGGTCCTGATCATTTGCGTACGCGGGCCGTGCGCTCAGATCACAGTGCCAGCCCGGCCAGCCCGGGCAGGTGGGAGCGGGCCGCGGTGCGCGCCTCCCCCGCGGTGACGGCAGCCAGTCCGGCCTGAGCTGCCAGGATGCACTGCTCCCGGGTGTGGCGCGACAGCGCGGCCCGTACGGCGGGCAGCGCGGGAGCGCCCATCGACAGTGAGGTAACGCCCAGCCCGACCAGCACGCAGGCGAGGACCGGATCGCCCGCCGCCTCCCCGCACACCCCGCACGACTTGCCACGCTCGACGGCCCCGGTCACGGCCAGGGCGATCAGGTCGAGCAGCGCCGGCTGCCACGCGTCCTGCAGCGCGGTCAGCGCGCCCACCTGACGGTCGGCGGCGAAGGTGTACTGGGCCAGGTCATTGGTGCCCAGGGAGAAGAAATCGGCCTCGCCCGCCAGGTCGGAGGCGCGCAGGGCGGCCGAGGGGATCTCGATCATCACGCCCGCGGACGGCAGCCCCGCTTCCGTGCAGACCGCTACAAACCAGGCGGCCTCCTCGGCGGTGGCCACCATCGGAGCCATCACCTGAAGCTTGGCCGAGGAGCGGGAGGCTGCCCGGGCCAGGGCACCGAGCTGCGCGTTCAGGATCTGCGGATACGCCCGGAGAAGCCGCAGCCCGCGTTGCCCCAGCGCCGGATTGGGCTCCTCCTCCTGCGGCGGCAGGAAGGCGAGCGGCTTGTCCGCCCCCGCGTCGAGCATCCGCACGACCACCCGGCGGCCCGGGAAGGCGTTCAGCACCTCCAGGTACGCGGCCTCCTGCTCCTCGTCGGACGGCGCCGTCGTCCGGTCGAGGAAGAGGAACTCGGTCCGGTAGAGCCCGATGCCCTCCGCACCGTACTCCAGCGCGCCTTCCACGTCGCGTGGGCCGCCGATGTTGGCCAGCAGCGGCACGGCATACCCGTCAGAGGTCATCCCCGGTCCGGTGGCGGCCGCGAACACGGCGGCCCTGGCGGAGGCGGCGTTCCGCGCCGTGGACACCTCCTCCTCCGAAGGTGCGGGCCGTACGAGACCGGAGGCCCCGTCCACCAGCACCGGCACGCCGGGAGGGATCGAGGTCACCCCGGGACAGGCCACGACCGCCGGCACCCCCATCGCACGGGCGAGGATCGCGGTGTGGCTGGTCGGGCCGCCCTGCTCGGTGACGAAGGCCGCCACCGCGTCCTTGGAGAGCAACGCCGTGTCGGCGGGTGCCAGGTCGCGGGCGATGAGGACGTACGGCTGCTCCGCGCGGGACGGCAGGCCGGGCATCGGCAGACCTTCGAGCACCGCGATGGCCCGGTCCCTGACGTCGTCCAGGTCGGCGGCGCGCTCGCCCAGGTATCCCCCCGCCCCGGCGAGCATCTCGCGGTACCGGCCGAACTCCTCGTAGACCGCGCGGGCCGCGCTCCCGCCCGCGTCGATCAGACCGGCCACCCCGGCGGCGAGGCCCGGGTCGCGCGCCATCATCGCCTGGGCGTTCAGGATCTCCCGGGCCTCGCCGCCCGCCCGGACACCCCGTTCCTCCAGGTCGGCGGCAACCCTCTCCAGCGCCCGCGTGGCCTCCGCCCGCTCGGCCTCGGCATCCCCGCCGTGCCGGGCACCGGGCGAGGGCACCGGGATGTCACGGGTAAGAACGTAAGCGGGCCCGGAGCCGACGCCCGGGCTCACGCCCACCCCTGTGAGCGCGGTCACGGTGCCGATGCGATGACGGCGAGCCGGTCCAGGATCTCGTCGGCGCCGTCGCCGTCAGCCTTGATCACCACTGTGTCGCCCTGTCTGACGTCGAGCGCCAGGACGGCGAGGATGCTCTTGGCGTTCACCGGCTGACCGGCCCCCTTGGCGATGGTGACGTCCAGGGATGCCGCCGCCGCGGTCTGCACGAACGTCGCCGCGGGACGGGCGTGCAGACCTACCTCGGCCTTGACGGTGACTTGACGCTCGGCCACGTGATCCTCCTGAAAAAGTAGGCCGGGCGGTCTGGACCGCCCGGCTCATTGATCGGTCAACGGAGGCCGTCCGGCCCCCGTTGCCATGCCCACAGGTGTCGCTATGCCCACAGGAAGAGCTCACCTCCCGCACGGACCCTGCCGGCGGCGAGCGCGGTGACGGAGCCCTCGGCCGCGTCCAGCGCCACGACCGGACAGACGGAGGAACGCCCGCCGGCCTCGATCTCCAGGGGATTCCAGGCCACCACGGGCTGCCCCGCGCTCACCCGGTCCCCCTCGGCCACCAGCAGTTCGAAGCCCGCGCCCTTGAGCTGTACGGTGTCGATGCCCAGATGGACCAGGATCCCCCGGCCGTCGTCACCGACGACCACGAACGCGTGCGGGTGCAGCTTTACGATCTTCCCCGCGATGGGCGAGACCGCCTCACCGGGCGCCCTGTCCGGTTCGATCGCCGCTCCGGGCCCGACCATGCCCTCCGCGAACACCGGATCGGGCACGGCCCCCAGGCCCACGGCTATCCCCGTGACCGGCGCCAGAACTGTGGTCATCACGCCCCTTCGGATGGTCCCGCCACGAGGGCGGGGACGGCCCGGCCCTCTCAGCCGATGATGTCCTCGATGTCGCTGGCGATGGTGTCCGCCTCCGGGCCGACGACCACCTGGACGATGTTGCCCGCGGCCATGACGCCGTGTGCCCCTGCCGCCTTGAGAGCCACCTGATCGACTCTGGAGGCGTCACGTACCTCGGTGCGGAGCCGGGTGATGCAGGGTTCGATCTCGATGATGTTGTCCGCACCACCGAGTCCCGCGATTATCGCGTCGGCATTGGCCGCCATGTCACCCTCCAGTTGTGATCGTTCTGCGAACAGGCTAGACGACACCGCGCGATCAGTCGGTCTGGGTCACCTTGTTGAGACCCCGGGGTGAGTCCGGGTCGATTCCCAGCCTGCGCGCGAGAGCCTCGGTCAGCAGCTGGCCGGGGACGATGAGGCCGAGCGGGGAGACCCATTCGGGAAGGTCGGGACCGTTCAGCGCGGCGGTGGAGACCGAGGAGAGCGCGGTGCCGCCACCGACCGTGAAGGCCGAGGCGCCGGCGGCGGTGACCCGCTCGGCGAGCGCCACGGTCCCGGCCAGGGTCGGCCCTTCACCGGCCGCGACGAGGATGGCCGGGGTGTCCTTGTCGACCACGGCGATCGGGCCGTGCAGCAGGTCGGCGTAGGACAGACCCATGGCGTGCAGGTAGCACGCCTCCTTGAGCTTGAGCGCCAGTTCGAGCGCGGTGGAGAAGGCCAGGCCGCGGCCGGAGACCACGACGCCCGGCTTGTCGGCCAGGCCCTCGACGATCTCCTCCACCGCGCCCGGCTCCTCGATCAGCTTCTCCACCGCGTCGGGCACCCGCCGCAGGTCGGCGGGGTCGACGTCGGCGCCCAGGCCGAGAGCGAGCACGGCCAGCGCGGCGAGCTGGGTGGTGTAGGTCTTGGTGGCCGGGACGGCCTTCTCCTCACCCGCGAGCGTGCACAGAGCGAGGTCGGCGACCTGGGCGAGAGGGCTCTGCTCGCCACCGTTGGTGACGGCGACGGTCCTGGCGCCGCAGTCCCTGGCCCAGGTGAGGGTCTCGACGATCTCCTCGGTCCGGCCGGACTGGGAGATCGCGACGGCCAGGACGCCGTCGAGGTCCAGCCTGCGCCTGTAGGTGGTGGCGATCGAGGGCGCGGCGAGCGTGGACAGCCGGCCCGTGTGCGTTTCGGCCAGGTAGCGGCCGTAGACCGCGGCGTTGTCAGAGGTGCCACGGGCGATGAACAGCAGCTGACGTGTCTGCCCCGCCAGCCGCTCCACCTCCTTGACCCTGGGGAGGAGGGCGTCCAGGGTGGCCCGCAACGCAGCGGGCTGCTCAGCGATCTCGCTGCGCATCTTGGTCGTCATCCAGCGCTCACCCCTCGGTTCGGTCCGGCGAGATCGGGCCGTTATCGATCCGTCGCCGGTCCGTACGTTGACACTCTTTTCCGGCCTGTGGTCTAGTCCGGACTAGACCAGTACGAACCATAACTCATAGATATGCCCCAGATCGAGGGGAGGATCCCATGGCTCAGATCAATCCGGACAGTCCGGTACCGAAGTACTTCCAGCTCCGGGAGATCCTGCTCGATCTCATCGAGAGCAACGAACTGGCGATCGGCATGGCGATCCCGTCCGAGCGCGAGCTCTGCCAGCGCTTCGGGCTGTCCCGCATGACGGTGCGGCAGGCCGTCGACCATCTGGTCTCCGAGGGCAGGCTGCAGCGTGTGGCGGGCAAGGGCACCTTCGTGGCCCGCCCGAAGATCGAGATGGCCCTCCGGCTGACCTCCTTCAGCGACGAGATGCGCGCCCGGGGCATGGAACCCGGCTCCCGTGACCTGGACCGCCGGGTCGTCAGGGCCAGCGCGCACCTCGCCAGAGAACTCGGCATCGGCCCCGGAGACGAGGTCCACTTCATCGAACGGCTGCGCACCGCCGCCGACGAACCCATGTGCATCGAGCGGGCCCACATCCCCGTCTCCCTCGCCCCCGACCTCCACACCCACGACCTGACCGGCCGTTCCCTCTACGCACTGCTCGAAACCCGCTACGGCCTGGTGCTTGACGCGGGCGAGCTCACCATCGACGGCGGCGTCGCCGATCCCGGAGACGCCGACCTGCTGAAACTGCCCCGGGGCGGAGCCGTTCTCCTGCTCCAGCGACGCTCCTTCGCCGGAGACGTCTGCGCCGAACTCGGGGTCTCCACCTACCGCGCCGACCGCTACCAGCTCCGCACGGTCCTGGAGATACCGGCGCGCCGCTCCTGACCTCCTGACCTCCTCCCCACCCCCCATCCCCTGGAGGAAAGTCCGATGAGTACCACCGCCGCGGACGCCGGCCTTCCGGCCCCGTCCACGTCCGGATCCGCCGTCATGAGCGTGCTCCAGCGTCTGGGCCGCTCCCTCATGTTGCCGATCGCGGTCCTCCCCGCCGCGGGACTCCTGCTCCGGCTCGGGCAGGACGACCTCGTGGGCCGGACCGACAACCCCCTGCTCGACGACATCGCCCATATCCTCGCCACCGCGGGTGGCACCCTCTTCGACAACCTGCCCATCCTGTTCGCGATCGGCGTCGCCATCGGGTTCGCCCGCAAGGCCGACGGCTCCACCGCGCTGGCCGGGCTCGTCGGCTACCTGGTCTTCCACGCCGTCAGCATGACCATGTTCTTCAATCTGTTCGACGACAAGCTGAAGGCGTCGATCTCCAACCAGCTGTTCGACCCGGCCAACCCGGGCGTCCCGCAGGTGGTGCTCAACCTCGGTGCCCAGAACCCGACCCGGGTGCTCGGCGGCATCGTGATGGGCATCGTCTCCGCGCTGCTGTGGCAGCGCTACTACCGCACCAAGCTGCCGACCTGGCTGGCCTTCTTCAGCGGCCGCCGGCTCGTGCCCATTCTCACCGCCTTCGCGGGACTCGTCCTCGGCGTGGTCTTCGGCTTCATCTGGCCCCTCCTCGGCACCTGGGTCCGCGCCTTCGGCACCTGGCTCGCCGAGAACAGCACGGTCGGCGCCGGGATCTACGGCATGGTCAACCGCGCGCTGCTCCCGCTGGGCCTGCACCACATCGTCAACAACGTGGTCTGGACGCAGGTACCGGACTGCGTGGTCAACGGCAAGCAGCTCGCCGGCGACCTGATCTGCTTCAACAACGGCGCCGTGGGCTACGGCGGCTTCGAGGCCGGCTTCTACCCGATCCTCATGTTCGGCCTGCCGGCCGCCGCGATCGCCATCTGGCGGGCGGCCCCGGCACACCGCCGGACGGCGGTCGGCTCGATCATGATCTCCGCCGCGCTCACCGCCTTCCTCACCGGCATCACCGAGCCGATCGAGTTCGCCTTCATCTTCGTGGCCCCCGTGCTGTTCGCGGTGCACATCGTGCTGACCGGCATCTCCCTGGCCATCGCCTCGGCAGTCGGCGCCAAACTCGCCTTCAGCTTCTCCTCCGGGCTGATCGACCTCGTCCTGTACGGCACCGCCCCCAACGCCCAGGGCATCGCGATCCTCATCGTGATGGGCCTGATCTCCGCCGTGATCTACTACTTCTTGTTCAGTTTCCTGATCAGGAAACTGAACATCATGACCCCGGGCAGGGAGCCCGAACCCGACGTCGACTCCGCCGAGGCCGCCACCGCGTCCCCCGCGGCCACCCCCGCCCCGCCGGCCTCCGATCCGGCCTGAGCCGGGCTGAGCCGGGCTGAGCCGGCCTGATAAGGCCGTCCGGGAACGGGTGACGCCCGGCCCGGACGGCCCCTCGGCACATCCGCGTCTTTCTCGGCCAGGTGGCAGCCCCTCGTCCCCCTGAGCGGTGTTTCGGCCGCCCGCCGCGGATCACCGCTCATTCCGGAACCCGTTCTCCTACGGACGGGAACCGATCCAGCTTGGGGTGATCTTCTCCGCCTAGCCGGGCGAATCGCCGGGAATCGCGAGGAAGTTGGTGACCGATGTATCTGGACAGAGGACCGGAAACTCCTAGATGCGTCAGTCCAGCCAACGAAAATCGGAGTTGCCATGTCCCGTACCCCACGGCCGGTCCCCCTCCCCCGGATCGCGCCGTCGCCCTCCGCCGAACCGCCCTACGACGACGAACGCCCCGCCGGGGACCTCCCCGCCGCCCCGCCCTACGTCCAGGGGACGCTCGCCCTCGCCTGTGAGCCCGAGCCGGCCGGTCCTCCGGCCCGGAAACCGCTGATCTGGGGGCCGCCGGGCGCGATCCCCGACGGGCGACGGCTGCGGGCCCTCAGCCAGGCCGTCGCCGAGATCCTGTCCGGCAGGCGGTCACCGTCGAGTGTCTCCTCGCTGCTGACCGACCGCACCCACGCCGAGCTGGCCAGGAGCGGAAAGATCATCAACTGTGCGCGGCCACCGCTGGTCGGCATACCGCATGTGTCCCAGCCGAAGGACGGGGTCGTGGAGATGTGCGTCCTGGTGCACTGTGGCGACCGGCCGCGCGTGCTGGCGCTACGGCTGGAGCGCATGGGCGTGCAGTGGCTGTGCACCGACTTCGAGACGACTCCCTGACCGCATGCCGTACCGCGTGAAAGCCGAAGGGCCCGCACAGTGTGCGGGCCCTTCGGGCAGTGGTCAGACCTCGACGTTCTTGGGGTCGCCGTGGCAGCGCTTGTACTTCTTCCCCGAGCCGCAGGGGCACGGGGCGTTGCGCTCGACGTTGCCGTAGGCGTCGCGCTCCGCCTTGGTGCTGATGCGGGTGTGCTCGACCTCGCCACTCTCGCCGGGCGCGGTGTACTGCAGCTCCGAGGGGCGCTGCGGGCCACGCAGGCCGCGGGCGATGATGGAGCGGGTCTCCGTGATCGCCTCGTCCTCGTGGGCGTGGTCGTGGTCGTGGTCGTGCTCCTCGACGATCGGGCTGGTCTGCACCTCGACCTCGAGGTTGAACAGGAAACCGACCGACTCCTCCTTGATGCCCTCAAGCATCTGGGAGAACATGTCGAAGCCCTCGCGCTGGTATTCGATCAGAGGGTCACGCTGCGCCATGGCGCGCAGGCCGATGCCCTCCTGGAGGTAGTCCATCTCGTAGAGGTGCTCGCGCCACTTGCGGTCGAGGACCGACAGGATGACCCTGCGCTCCAGCTCCCGCATGGTCTCGGCGCCGAGATCCTCCTCGCGACGGTCGTAGGCGGCCATCGCGTCGGCCTTGACCTTCTCGTTGAGGAACTCGGCGGTGAGCTCCTCACGCCCGCCGGCCTCCTCGATGACACCGTCGATGGTGAGGGTGAGCGGGTAGAGCTGGCCTAGCGCCTTCCACAGCTTGTCGAGGTCCCACTCCTCGGAGAAGCCCTCGGCGGTGGCGCCGGCGATGTACTCGTCGACGACGTCGTTGATGAAGCCGCGGATCTGCTCGTGCAGGTCGGCGCCCTCCAACACCCGGCGGCGCTCGGCGTAGATCACCTTGCGCTGCCGGTTCATGACCTCGTCGTACTTCAGAACGTTCTTGCGGATCTCGAAGTTCTGCTGCTCGACCTGGTGCTGGGCGGAGGCGATGGCCTTGGAGACGATGCCCGACTCGATCGGGACGTCGTCCGGGATGTTCAGCCGCGTCATGATCATCTCGACCCTGGCCGAGTTGAACAGGCGCATGAGGTCGTCCTCAAGCGAGAGGTAGAAGCGCGACTCGCCCGGGTCGCCCTGACGGCCGGAACGGCCGCGGAGCTGGTTGTCGATGCGTCGCGACTCGTGCCGCTCGGTGCCCAGGACGTAGAGGCCGCCGAGTTCGGTGACCTCGTCGTGCTCGGCCTTCACGGCCTCCCTGGCCTTCTCCAGCGCCTCGCCCCACGCCTTGTCGTACTCGTCGGGGGTCTCGACCGGGTCCAGGCCGCGGTTGCGCAGCTCCACGTCGGCGCGGAAGTCGGGGTTGCCGCCGAGCATGATGTCGGTGCCTCGACCGGCCATGTTGGTGGCGACGGTGACGGCGTGCTTGCGGCCCGCCTCGGCGATGATCGCCGCCTCACGCGCGTGGTTCTTGGCGTTGAGGACCTCGTGCTTGATGCCCTTGCGCTTGAGCTCCTTGGCCAGGCGCTCGGACTTGGCCACGCTCGTGGTGCCGACCAGGACCGGCTGGCCCCTGTCGTAGCGCTCCTTGATGTCCTCGACGCAGGCCAGGAACTTGGCGTCCTCGGTCTTGTAGACCACGTCGGCCTGGTCCTTGCGGATCATCGGCCGGTTCGTCGGGATCGGGACGACGCCGAGCTTGTAGGTCTGGTGGAACTCGTTGGCCTCGGTGACCGCGGTGCCGGTCATGCCGGAGAGCGTCTGGTAGAGGCGGAAGTAGTTCTGCAGCGTGATCGTGGCGAGAGTCTGGTTCTCGTCCTTGATCTTCACGCTCTCCTTCGCCTCGATGGCCTGGTGCATGCCCTCGTTGTAACGGCGGCCGTGCAGGACTCGACCGGTGAACTCGTCGACGATCAGGACCTCACCGTCGACGACGATGTAGTCCTTGTCCTTCTTGTAGAGCTCCTTGGCCTTCAACGCGTTGTTGAGGAAGCCGACCAGGTGGGTGTGCTCCGGCTTGTAGAGGTTGTCGATGCCGAGCCAGTCCTCGACCTTCTCCACTCCGGACTCGAAGATGCCGACGGTGCGCTTCTTCTCGTCGACGGCGTAGTCGCCGGTGTTCTCTTCGCCGTCCTTGCCCTCGGTGCCCCTGCGGAGCCGGGGAACGATCTTGGCGAACTCGGCGTACCACTTGCCGGACTGCTCCCCGGGGCCGGAGATGATCAGCGGCGTCCGGGCCTCGTCGATGAGGATCGAGTCGACCTCGTCGACGAGGCCGAAGTTGTGGCCGCGCTGGACGCACTCCTCCAGCGACCAGGCCATGTTGTCACGCAGGTAGTCGAAGCCGAACTCGTTGTTCGTGCCGTAGGTGATGTCCGCGTTGTACTGCTTGCGGCGGTCCTCGGGCGGCATGTTCGCCAGGATCACACCGACCTCGAGGCCGAGGAAGCGGTGGATACGGCCCGTCTCCTCGGAGTCGCGCTTGGCCAGGTAGTCGTTTGTCGTGATGACGTGGACGCCCTTGCCGGAGATGGCGTTGAGGTAGGCGGGGAGCGCGCAGGTGAGGGTCTTGCCCTCACCGGTGCGCATCTCGGAGATGTTGCCCATGTGCAGGTTGGCCCCGCCCATGATCTGCACGTCGAAGAGGCGCTTGCCCAGCACGCGGCGGGAGGCCTCACGGACGGTGGCGAAGGCTTCGGGGAGCAGGTCGTCGAGCGACTCGCCGTCGGCGTGACGCTGCTTGTAGTCGGCGGTCAGCGCGCGGAGCTCGGCGTCGGTCAGGCTCTTGAAGTCGTCCTCAACGGAGTTGACCTGGTCGGCAATGCGCTTGAGCTTACGCAGAAGCTTGCCTTCGCCTGCGCGAAGAATCTTATCGAGAAAGGCTGGCACTTTAGGTAAAGCTCCTCGCAGGTCTTCCGTGGCCGGACCGGCCCGGATGAGGACGAGACACGGTTCTCCGCTGCCATCGTAGGCGGTTCCGCCACCAGGCACAGCCACCCTGAAAGACGCACTGGGCGCCCGCGGAGTTCCTCACGTCCCTTTTATAGGGAGTAGTGACCACCCTAAAGGGTATGTCAGTTTACAAACGCGTATCGCGAAGAGGCTGAGCATACGGCGCGTCGCGCCCCCCGGGGGAGACGGCACGACGGCGGACGACACATCTCGGGCGACCCGCGCGGACAGCGCACCGTCCTGACCGGCCGTTTCACGGGACCCGCCCCAGCCAACACCAGTATAGCTATTTTGTCGGTGTGGCACGCTACCCTCTGCGTCATGCTGACGTTCCGCCACCCGCCCGGCTCCCTCCCCGGTTCCCCCGCGGGCCGATCATGACGGTCACGCTCTCCGCCGACGAGGCACGCCGGATCATCCTCCGCGCCCAGGGCTTCCTGGGCGCCGACGCCCGTCGCGGGGGCGCCCCCGCGACCCTACGCCGCCTGGGCGCCGTCCAGCTCGACACGATCTCCGTCCTGGCCCGCTCCCACGAGCTCGTCGCCTACGCCCGTCTCGGCGCCGTCGGCAGGCAGGAGGTCGAGCGCGCCTACTGGGACGACCCGGCCCGCGCCTTCGAATACTGGTGCCACGCCGCGTGCGTCCTGCCGATCGACGACTGGCCCCTGTACGCGTTCCGGCGCAGATCCTTCCGCGCCAGGAAGTACCGCTGGCACGAGGTTCCCGACAGCGTGGACAAGGTGCTGGAACAGGTCCGCGAGGGCGGCCCCGTCACCACCGCCGACATCGGGGGCGCCAAGAAGGGCGGCCCCTGGTGGGACTGGTCCGACTCGAAGATCGCCATCGAGTGGCTGCTGGACACCGGCGAGGTCGTCTGCACCCGCCGCGTCGGCTGGCGCCGCGTCTACGACCTGGCCGAACGCGCGGTCCCTGCGCGTCTTCTGGCCGAAGACCTCTCCGACGCCGAGTGCGTCATCCGCCTCGCCGGGATCGCCGGCCGCGCTCTCGGCGTCGCGACACGCGCCGACCTGGTCGACTTCCTCCGCCTCAAGGCGCCCGCGGCCGCCCTCCTGGACGCGGCCCTGCTCGACGGCGGCACCGGTCTCACCCCGGTCCACGTCTCCGGCTGGCCCGACCGGCCTGCGAGCGCCCGCGCCAGCCGTACGGCGGGCGTCCGGACGGGCCGTACGGCGGACGCCCGGGCCGACTGCGCGGTGAGCTCCCGGGCGGCCCCGGCCGCGAACGCCTGGGCCGACCCCGTCGCCCTGGAGACCGAACCCAGAGGCCGCCACCGCACGACCCCGCTCTCCCCGTTCGACTCCCTCGTCTGGGACCGTGCCCGGACCGCCCGCGTGTTCGGCTTCAACCACCGCCTTGAGGCCTACGTCCCCAGGGAGAAGCGCGTCCACGGCTACTTCACGATGCCCGTCCTCGCCGGAGGCCGGCTGATAGGCCGGATCGACCCGGCGCGTGAGGGCTCCACCCTGGTCGGCCGCCAGGTCAGCCTCGAACCCGGCGTCAACCGGCGCAGGGGGGCCGAGTCGCTGGCCGACGCCCTGTGGGAGGCCGCGGGCTGGGTGGGCTGCGACGACGTCCGCGTCGACCGCGTGGACCCATACCTGTCGGCACCCCTCCGGGACGCCCTGGTCCGTTGATCCCCGACTCGCGGGTGCGGTGTCCCTGACCGGTCCACCGCACCCGGCGCGTCAGGTGATCTCGAGCATCCGCTCGCGGACCGCGTAGACCACCGCCTCCATCCGGGAGTGAAGCTGCAGCTTGTCCAGGATGTTGCGGACGTGGTTCTTCACGGTGTTCTCCGAGATGAACAGCTGCTTGGCGATCTCGCGGTTGTTCATCCCTCTGGCGACCAGGCGGAGCACCTCCATCTCCCGGTCGGTCAGACGGGGGACGGGGAGCTGGGGAGGCCGCTCGGCCTCTTTCCGGCTCATGTTCGCGAACTCGCTGATGAGCTTGGCCGCCATCGCCGGGTTGATCAGCGACTGCCCCTCGTGAACACCGCGCACGGCCTCGGGGACCTCGTCGAGCTGGACGTTCTTCAGCAGGTAACCGGTGGCACCGGCCTTGATCGCCTCGAAGAGGTCCTCCTCCTCGTCGCTCACCGTCAGCATGATGATCCGCGTGCTCGGCACCGAGGCCTTGATCTCACGAGTGGCCTCGATGCCGCTCCTCCGGGGCATCCGGACGTCCATGAGCATGACATCGGGGGTGAGGCGGTCGGCGAGCTCGACCGCCTCCTGGCCGTCGCTCGCCTCGCCGACCACCTCGATGTCCGTCTCCGCGGCCAGGGCCATTTCCAGGCTGCGCCGGATCAGCGCGTGATCGTCAACGATCAGCACGCGGATCGGCTCACCGCTCCTGGCAGGGCGGGTCGCCTCGTCGGGTTCCGTCACGCCTCCTCCTCGGGGGGCCAGCGCCGTTGGACCGCAATGATTACACGGGTTGACAGGTCCTCGGGTTGGTCGGAGAGGATCTTCAAACGCGTCGATCAGGGTTCGACGAGCCGGAGCACGCCGTAGTTGTAGCCCTGCCTCAGGTAGACGACGCTCGGCTGGCCGCTCTCCTTGTCGCGGAACAGGTAGAAGTCGTGCCCGACCAGCTCCATCTCCAGGAGGGCCTGGTCGATGGTCATCGGGTCGGCCTTGTGCGCCTTCTCCCGGACCACCAGCGGCCCGTCGCCGTCCATCTGGATCGGGACGATGGTCCTGTCCTCGGAGAGGTCCTCCTGGGAGCCCGGCTCGGTCCTGAGACCCTCGAGCGGCTGGGCGGACGCGGCCTCCAGGGACTCGGCGAGGGCGGTGGCGGCGGCGGTCAGCTCGGCGACCGACGGGGGGCAGTGGTTGCCGTGGTGGACTTTGCGCCGGTCAGCGAGGCGCCGGAGCCTTCCCTCAAGTTTTCCGAGGGCGATGTCGAGGGCGGCGAAGCGGTCGTCGGCCGTGGCCTCGGCCCGGATGGCGGGACCCCGCGAGTGGATGGTGAGCTCGACCCGTTCGCGCTGCCCGGTGATTCGCGGATTACTCTCCTTGGTCACCTCCACGTCGACGCTGATGAGCTTCTGGTCCAAACGCTCGATTCTGGCCAGCTTGGCATTCACATGGTCGCGGAATCGGTCACTCACTCCGGTGTGCCGACCCTTGACGATGATGTCCATGCATGGACCCCCTTCGAACCTCGGCGACGGTAGTGCTGCGGCACCCGCTCGGCCGACCTGGTCTTCGTCCCCACATCCGCCTGCTGAGGGTTTCGCAGCTCTTTGCCACTACATGCCCTTCTCTTCGGGCGAGGAACATCTGGCTCCCCGGGAAGGCAGGACTTACCTCTAAGCCGCACCGTGATCGACCGACGAGAAGTCGTCTTACGTGGACCGTTTGGCCTGCGGCTGGCATCGGCTAACCGGGCCGGCTCTCTTACGGGAGTCGGTCCGGCGCAACCACGGACCCGAGCGGGTGCCATGGGTCAGACGCTATCCGCATCCTGGCCGAATGTCAGCCTGGACACCGGCCGACGGATCACTTTGCGTGATCACCCGCCGGTCCCCGGACGCGGAAAAGGCCTGTCCGGCCGTACGATCCGGCTCCGCGCAGATGTTTTCCACACGCGCTGAGCAGCAGCGATCCCGCGGCCGGGACAGGGAGGTATGGCCCCGCGGTGAGACCGGTCGCCCACCCGCCCCGCACCTTCCGTCACGGGGAGGAACTTTCCCCCTTCCGGCGTGTCGCGGCGAGCGTGACGGCGAGCGGAACCGTCACCCCGGCCTCACGCAGCGCTCTGGCCGCCTCGGCGAGTGTCGAGCCGGTGGTGATGATGTCGTCCACCAGCACAACCGGTCCCGCGCCGCCCCAAGAGCTCACCGCGGGGCCTTTGCGGCCGGCCGCAACCTCGAATGCCAGGGCCAGGTTCGCGGCCCGCTGGAGCGAATTCAGGCCCGCCTGGTCGGCGACCCCGCGGCGCTGGGCAAGAACCCTCGCCACGGTCGCCGGCCACCCGGCCGCGCGGAGGCAGCCGGCTGCCAGCTCCGTCAGCCGGGTCACCGGGTCGTGTCCGCGCCGCCGGACGGCCGAGCGGGCGCTCGGCACCGGGACGAGGGTGACCGGGCGGCCACCGGCCGCGGCGGCGGCCGTCAGAGCCAGAGCTCCGGCGAGGGGACGGGCCAGGGCGGTGCGGCCGCGCTCCTTGTAGGCGATGATCGTCCGCCGTGCGGCCCCCGCGTAACCGGTCGCCGACCAGCATTCGGGCAGACCGGGCGGGGACGGGGTGGGCATCCGGCACGCCGGCTCCCCGTGCAGCTCCGCCGTACAGCGAGGACAGACGAGGGCGCCGGGCGCGTCGCATCCGGCGCAGCGGGGCGGCAGGATCAGGTCGAGCAGGGCTGTCGGCACGGGCCCACGGTGCCAGACGCCACCGACAGACGGCTTATCCCAGGGGGTAGACCGGGGAGGAGGGCCCGTCCTTCTCGGTGAAGGTCGTGGATCCGCTCTCGTCCTTGACCAGGGGTTCCCACTTGGCGGAGTTGCGGTTCCAGGAAAGGACCTGACGGTTGCCGTTGTCGTCCTTCGCCCCGGCCAGCAGGGAGCCGTCCAGGGCGGTGATGGTCTCGATCCGGGAGTTGGAGGCCAGCGACTTGGGCTCGTCGGTGACCGAGGCCTCCAGGAGCTCGGACTTGCCGGTGAGCACGTAGAGGGACTTGCCGTCCTTCCACGCGATGTCCTTGATCGTCTGGCCGCTGTCACCGGACACCACGGACTGCAGATCGGTGATCCTGGTGTCGCCCTCCCAGCCGACGATCGTGCCGATCTTGACCTGTTCCTCCAGGTCGTCCTTTACCACCACCGCGACGTGCACCCCGTCCCGCGCGACCTTGAGCGCCTTGACGTAGGCCGTGTCCAGGCCGGGCGCCGCGACCGGGTACGGCTTACGGTCACGCTCGATCCGGAGCACCTGCGAGGTGTGGTCGTCGAGCCGGTTGACCGTCCACAGCGTGTCGTAGCGGTCCCATGAGGGCGGGGTGAGGGAGTCGCCGATGACCCAGTCCTGCCACTCGCCGTCCGCGGTGAGCGGTGCGACCGAGATCTTCTTTCCGTCCTTCGACAGGGCGGCCACCTGTCCCTGGTAGCTGATCGCCGGCCGGGTGCGCGTGCCGTCCATCTCGCCCGCACTGCCCTGCACCCGATGGCCGACGTTCTCCTTGCCCAGCAGCCACAGCGCGCCGCCGGCCAGGTAGTAGGGATGGACCTCGCTGGGAGTCATCCAGGGGTCGAAGTCCGACTGCTCCTGGGCGTCGATCTGCATCGGGGTGTCGGAGTAGTACGGCTCGCCCTTCACCTTGACCTCGAAGCCCCAGCCACCGTTGGTGAGGTTGGAGAGTGTCGCGGCGAGCTGCGCCGACATCGGGGCGATCCGGTCGGAGTCGACCGGCTTGGTCAGGTCGACGACGACACGGTTGTTCTCGGTGGTGACGTCGATGAGCTCGGTGCCCGGCCGGAAGGCGGAGTTCACCGCCTTCCTGAGCAGGCTGGTCGGCCCCTTGAGCAGCCGCTCGACCGTCGTCTTGGCGAAGTTCGAGGAGGGGTCGATCGGCACCCGGACCTGCTCGACCACCAGGCCCTTCCACGCCGAGTCCAGGAAGTAGAGATCCACCTTGAGGTAGGCGCGGTCGACGTCGGCCTCCGACAGCATCAGCCCGTCGGGGGCCGAGCTGATCCGCCACCCGTCCGCTCCCTTCACGAGGGTGAAGGGCTCGTTCAGGGTGGTGTTCTTCGGCCAGTAACGGCCGTCCTGGTCGATCATCGCCGTCACGGTGCCCTTGAGCGTGACCCGGGTCTTCTCCTCCCCCTCGTCCGCGGGTACGTATTCCTCCTGCTTGTAGACCGTCACCCCGCTCCGCGGGTTCCACTTCTGGGCGAAGTCGTCGGTGAGGTACTTGCGCGCGACCTCACGCCGGAGGTCGTCGACGCTCGCCATCGCGGCCCTGAACCCGGTGACGACCTCCTCGGCCGACCAGTCCGCCCTCGGCGGCATGGCGATCACCCGTGCGTACGGGTCACCCAGCGGATTGCCCTTGCGCTCGTTGTCCACCGCGATCGCCTTGCCCCCGGTGGGGATGACGGAGCACGCCGCCCCACCCCAGGTCAGCAGAGCGGCCAGGCCGACCGCGCCCACCCGCCTTCCTGTCTTAGACCGCATCGTTCCCCCCGTCGGCGATCGCCGGCGACAGCACCGGGGTCATGTGCCCCCGCCACGTCCGCCGCATCTCCACCTCCGGCGGGACCAGCGACAGCGGCGAACCGCGCAGTGGCGCCCCGGCCACCCGCGGCAGGGAGAGCCGGAACTGCGACCCCTCTCCCGGCGCCCCCCACGCCTGGAGCCAGCCTCCGTGCAGCATCGCGTCCTCGCGGGAGATCGCCAGGCCCAGGCCGGTGCCGCCGATGGTCCGGGCCCGCGACGGGTCGGCACGCCAGAACCGGTCGAAGACCATGTTCTCCTCGCCCGGTTTGAGCCCCACCCCGTGATCCCGTACGGCCACCGCCACCGCGTCCCGGTCCGCGCCGACCGAGACGACGATGTCCCGGCCCTCTCCGTGCTCGATCGCGTTGAACAGCAGGTTGCGCAGGATGCGCTCGACCCGGCGGCTGTCCATCTCGGCCATGCAGGGCTCGCTCGGCAGGCGCAGGTCGAACCGGGTGGAGTGACGTTCGGCCAGCGCCTCGGAGTCGGCGACCGCGCGCAGCACCACGTCCCTGACGTCCACCGGGTCGACGTCCAGCTCGGCCGCGCCCGCGTCGTAACGGCTGATCTCCAGCAGGTCGGCGAGCATCGACTCGAACCTGTTGAGCTGGTTCTGCATCAGCTCGGCCGAGCGGGCGGCCATCGGGTCGAAGTCCTCGCGGGCGTCGTAGAGGAGGTCGGCGGCCATCCGGACGGTGGTCAGCGGGGTGCGCAGCTCGTGCGAGACGTCGGAGACGAACTGCCGCTGAACGTGGGAGAGCTCCTCCAGCTGGTGGATCTTCAACGTCAGATTGGCGGCCATCTCGTTGAAAGAGGCGGCCAGGCGGGCCAGGTCGTCCTCGCCCCGGACCTTCAACCGCTCGTCCAGGCGGCCGGCGGCCAGCCGCTCGGCGGCCTGCCGCGTCAGCCGTACCGGCGTGACCACCTGGCGGGTGACCAGCGAGGCGATGGCCGCCAGCAGCAGCACCAGGGCGACCCCGACGACGACGAGCATCCGCAGGACCGAGTTGAGGGTCTCCTCCTCCTTGTCCAGCGGGATCAGGTGATAGATCTCGTATCCGCTGTCCAGTATGGTCCCGGAGGTGTCGAGGCGGGTGCCGATGACCATGCCCCGCACCGGCTCACGCCTGCCCTCGTAGTACAGGTCCCCGTAGTGGGTGCTGTCCTCGCCGGCCTCCTTTTTGAACACCTCTTCGCGCAGCCCGGGCGGAATGCTCCTCGGATCGATGTTCGTGGTGCCGTAGAACTCCCCCGGCTGGTTGTCGTTGCGGGCGAGCACCGAGTAGCGGGGAGCGGAGCCGGCGCGTCCGGCGAGGGCGTAGATCGCCTGGCTGAGCGGGCTGTCCCCGCCCCGCTGGAGCCCGTCGCCCGAGTAGACGGACGGCTTGGAGACGTCGCCGGGCGGCTGGTTCAGGTAACCGAGCACCGCGTTCCTGTCGGCCTGAGCCTCGCTCTTCGCCGCGCGTTCCCGGGCCTCCAGCGTGGTCGAGATGATCTGCTGCATGAGGAAGAGGCCGAGTACGGCGACCACCGCGATGGAGATGACCATCGTGCTGGTGACCACGCGGAGCTGCAGGGAGCGCCGCCAGACCCGGCGCACACCTCCCGCGGCGCGGCGGGCCCACCGGCGGATACCCCGCGCCACCTGGCGCGGGGTCCGGCGGCGCTTCTTCCGCGGAGAAGACATGTCCCGGTCCCGAGGGATCCGCGCAGGCTAAGCCGGGCCGGCCTTGTAGCCGACCCCGCGGACCGTCACCACGATCTCGGGGTGCTCGGGGTCCTTTTCGATCTTGGCGCGGAGCCGCTGGACGTGCACGTTGACCAGGCGGGTGTCGGCCGCGTGCCGGTATCCCCAGACCTGCTCCAGCAGGACCTCGCGGGTGAAGACCTGACGTGGCTTGCGGGCCAGCGCGACCAGCAGGTCGAACTCCAGCGGAGTGAGATTGATGGTCTCCTCGTCACGCTTGACCGAGTGCCCGGCGACGTCGATGGTGATGTCGCCGATCTGCAGGATCTCCGGTGTCGGCTCGTCGGTGCGGCGCAGCCGCGCCCGCACCCGCGCCACCAGTTCCTTGGGCTTGAACGGCTTGACGATGTAGTCGTCGGCTCCGGACTCCAGGCCGAGGACGACGTCGATGGTGTCGCTCTTGGCCGTCAACATGACGATCGGCACCCCCGACTCGGCACGGATACGGCGGCAAACGTCGATGCCGTCGGCACCGGGCAGCATCAGGTCGAGCAGGACCAGATCGGGCCGGGTGTCGCGGAACGCGTCGAGTGCCTTGTCCCCGTCGGAGACGAAGGAAGGTTCGAAACCCTCCCCGCGCAGCACGATGCCGAGCATCTCGGCGAGAGCGGCGTCGTCGTCGACGACCAGCACGCGTCCTTTCATGGCCCCTCATTCGTTTTACGCAGTTTGGGAGTCTTTGGGATAAACGGCACGGTGGTCGAAGATTACCCTTGTCCGGCTACTGGACGACACCGGTCGACGACCAACCGTCCAAATACCGAATTTTAGGCACACGCAACGTAAAGCGCACAGCAGTCCCCCGGCATGGCCGGCCCCCGGCCCTGACGACTGCGAACGCCAAGCGGAGGTGGCCACATCCCCAGTCTGGAGTAAACAACGGTGTCTCGGCCATCCCTCCGGCATCTCCGGCGATCCCTTGCGGGGTGAAACCTCGACGTGATCGCCCCATCACCACAATCGGTGTGTCCACATGTCAGGATTGGGATATGTCAGACGGCCACGGCTCCACTCCCGACACGCCACCCGGCTGGGCGTCCAACCAACCTCCGCCCTACGGCAACGTCCCGGGATCGCCGTGGACCGCGCCCGGCTCCGCTCCCGGGGCACCACCACCACCGCCTCCGCAGCAGCCCTACGGCGGGCAGGCTCCCCCGTACCAGCCCGGCCAGTACGGCCAGCAGCCGTACGGCTACCGCATGCCGCCTCCCGCACTGCGGCCGGGGATCATCCCGCTACGCCCGCTCGGCCTCGGCGACATCCTCGACGGCGCGATCAAGCTGATCCGCTCCAACCCCAAGGCCGTCCTGGGCCTGTCGACGATCGTCGCCGCGGTCGGGGCGATCCCGGTGGCAGTCGGCCAGGCGGTCCTGCTCGGCAGGTTGGGCACCGCACTGGCACACCCCGATACCCTGGGGAACTCCCCGGACGTGGGTTTCCTCAGCCAGTACGCCGGATCGCTGATCTCCATCGCGGTGCAGTTCGTCGCGGTCACCCTTCTCACCGGTGTGCTGACCCGGATCCTGGGCAGAGCGGTCTTCGGCGGCAGGACGACGGTGGGCGAGGCCTGGCGGCTGACCCGGGGCCGGGTGCCCACCCTGTTCGGGCTGGTGATCGTCAGCATGCTGATCCTGCTGCTGCCGCTGGCGCTGATCGTCGCGCTCCTCTGGGCCCTGATGTCGGCGGGCGCCGACTCCGGGCCGTTTTTCCTGCTGGGCGTGGTGGCGGCACTGGGTTTCCTCGCCTACACGCTCTTCATCACCACCCGCCTGGCGCTCGCGGCGTCCGTGGCGGTGCTGGAACGGCGCGGTGTCCTCGCCTCTCTGCGCAGGTCCTGGACCCTGGTGAGCGGCGGCTTCTGGCGGACGCTCGGCATCCTGCTGCTGACCCAGCTCATCGCGGGCGTGATCAGCGCGGTGATCTCCGTCCCCTTCACCCTCGCGGGAACCTTCGTCGGCCTCTTCGGCAGAGGCTCCACCGGTTCGCAGATCGCCACAGCGCTCCTGATCGCCGTCGGTGGCACCGTCGGCGCGATGATCACCTATCCGTTCCAGGCCGGGGTCCACGGCCTGCTCTACGCCGACCGGCGGATGCGCGCCGAGGCGTTCGACCTGGTGCTGCAGACCGCGGCGATCGAGCAGCAGCGGCAGGGCTGGGTGCACGCGTCGGCCGACGACCTGTGGGACCCGTCCATCACGCCCGGCGGGCCACCCCGGCACGACCAGGCCGCTCAGGGAGCCCCGTGGTCCCACTCCTGACCTACCCGGCACTCCTGGCATCCCCGATCGACATCGACCGCGGGCGAGCCCGGCGCGAGGCGGCCCAGGAACTCCTCAGATCCGAATACGCCAAGGAATCCCTCATCGACCGTGCCATCCGGGCCGTGGACCAGTTCCTCGGCGACCTGCTGGACCAGCAGAGCATTGGCATCGTCGGGAGCGTGACCGCGTGGGCCGTCCTGGCCGTGATCGTCGCCGCCGCCGTCGTCGCGGTGGTCATGATCGCGCGCAGGGTCTCCAGGAACGGCACGGCGCACCGGGAAGGGATCTTCGGAGACCGTCGCCGCACCGCCGCCGAGCATCGCGAGGCCGCCGAACGGCTGGCCGGAGAGGGCCGGTGGGCCGAGGCCGTACGCGAGCGGCTCAGGGCCGTCGCGCGAGATCTGGAGGACCGCGCCATCGTCGACTCCATGCCCGGCCGTACCGCAGACGAACTCGCCGCCGAGGCCGGGCGCGCACTGCCCGAGTTCGCCGCCGAGCTGACCGCCGCGGCGCGGGTGTTCGACGACGTGACCTACGGTGAGGTGCCGGGCACCGCCGAGGCCTACGGAGTGCTGCGTGACCTCGACGGACGGCTGCGCACGGCCCGGCCGGCGCTCGGCACCGCGACGGAGGCGGCCTCCTCATGAACCTCGCCACCGCCCCGGAGAAGGGCTCGGCGTCCACCTCGCCCACCGCCGCGAGCCTGTGGCGCGGCGGCCGGGGCATCCTCCTCGTCGCGCTCATCGTGGTCGTCAGCGCCGTCGTCGGCGTGCTGCTCGGCGGCGGCTCCGGCGAGAGCCGCCCGCTCGACCCCGCCGACACCTCGCTGTCCGGTGGCAAGGGCCTGACCCAGCTGCTGCGGGCCCACGACGTGGAAGTCAGGCGGGTCACCTCGGTCGCCGAGGCGGAGGCCGCCGACTCCGGGGAAAGCACCCTGCTGCTCAGCGACACCTCCTTCCTCACCGAGGCGGAGGCCCGGCGGCTCGGCGCGCTCTCCGCCGACCGGCTCGTGGTCGGCGCGCAGCGGTACCAGGAACTGCTCGCGCCGGGCGTGAGCTCCGCCGAGACGGTCCGGACACGGTCCCGCGAGCCCCGGTGCGCGCTGCGAGCGGCGGCCGGGGCGGGCAGCGCCTACATGGGCGGCGCCGTCTTCACCGCCCCTCCGGGAGCGACCGGCTGCTACCCCGCCGGTGGCGCGCCCACCCTGGTCCGCTACCCGGACGGGGACAGGACGATCACGGTCGTGGGCGACGGCCGGTTCATGACCAACCTGCGGCTGGCCGAGGACGGCAACGCCGCGCTGGCGATGAACCTGGCCGGGGCCAAGCCCTCGCTGATCTGGCTGACGGCCCCCGAGACCACCGAGGGCCCGGTCCCGGGGGAGCAGAGCTTCTCCGAGCTGATTCCCGGCGGCGTCAGGTGGGCCGTGGTACAGCTGGCCGTCGTGGTCTTCCTGCTGGCACTCTGGCAGGGCCGCCGGCTCGGCCCGGTGGTGGCGGAGCGGCTGCCCGTCGTGGTCAGGGCCGCCGAGACCGTGGAGGGCCGGGCCAGGCTCTACCGGGCCAGGCATGCCCGCGACCGGGCCGCCGCCGCCCTGCGCGCGGGTTTCACCGACCGGGTCACCCCCCGGCTCGGGCTACCCTCGGCGGCCGGTCCGGAAGCGAAGGTCGACGCGATCGCCGGACGGACCGGACAGGCGGCCTTCCACGTGGCCGCCGCCCTGTACGGCCCGCCGCCGGCTGACGAGGCAGGGCTGGTAGCCCTGGCCACATATCTGGACATGTTGGAGAGGCAGGTCAGAGAGTGATGAGCGAGCGTAGCGAGCGGGCCGCCGGGAACGGCGGCACCGTGCTCCCGGAGCCGGCGGAGGAGTCCTCGTGACCATGCCACCGGACAGCGGCGACTGGGCGGAGACACCCCTCGCCGCCGGGACTGCCCCCGATGCGGACACCGCCAGGGAGGCGCTGGGGAACCTGCGCGCCGAGGTCGCCAAGGCCGTCGTCGGCCAGGACGCCGTGGTCACCGGGCTGGTGATCGCGCTGCTCTGCCGGGGGCACGTGCTGCTCGAAGGCGTGCCGGGCGTCGCCAAGACACTGCTGGTCAGAACCTTGGCTGCGGCGCTCTCGCTGGACTTCAAGCGGGTGCAGTTCACCCCCGACCTGATGCCGGGCGACGTCACCGGTTCCCTGATCTACGACGCGAAGACATCGGAGTTCGAGTTCCGCCAGGGCCCGGTCTTCACCAACCTGCTGCTCGCCGACGAGATCAACCGGACGCCCCCCAAGACGCAGGCCGCGTTGCTGGAGGCGATGGAGGAGCGGCAGGTCAGCGTGGACGGCAGGCCACACGAGCTGCCCGAGCCGTTCATCGTGGCCGCGACCCAGAACCCGGTCGAGTACGAGGGCACCTACCAGCTCCCCGAGGCGCAGCTCGACCGGTTCCTGCTCAAGCTGACCGTGCCGCTGCCGCCCCGCGACCAGGAGATCGCGGTGCTGGAACGGCACGCGCGGGGCTTCGACCCGCGCGACCTGTCGCAGATCAAGGCCGTGGCCACCATCGCCGACCTGGACGCCGGGCGCTCGGCCGTCAGCCGGGTGCACGCCGGCCCCGAGGTGCTCGGCTACATCGTGGACATCGCCAGGGCCACCCGCCAGTCGCCGTCGCTCCAGCTCGGCGTCTCACCGCGTGGCGCCACCGCGCTGCTGGCCGGCGCACGGGCGTGGGCCTGGCTGTCCGGCCGCTCCTACGTGACCCCGGACGACGTCAAGGCGCTGGCCAGGCCGGCGATGCGGCACCGGATCCAGCTCCGTCCCGAGGCCGAGCTGGAGGGCGCGACCCCCGACGGCCTGATCGACGCCATCCTCGCCTCCGTCCCCGTCCCCCGCTGAGACGATGGCACTGACAGGACGGGCCGCCCTGCTGGCCCTGCTCGGCACGCTGGTCGTGCTGTTCGCGCCCCGGCCGGGACCGGCCGTGGCCGGGGTGGCACTGCTGCTCCTGGCGCTGGTCGCGGTGGACCTGCTGCTGGCCGCGGGCGTGCGGCCGCTGCGGTTCACCCGCTCGGGCGACCGGCTGGTACGGCTCGGCGAGTCCGCCACGGTCGAGCTGATCGTGGAGAACCCCGGATCCCGCCGGGCCCGGGGCCTGCTCCGGGACGCCTGGCCCCCCTCGGCCGGGGCCACCCCGCGGCACCTGCCGCTGGACGTGCCCCCCGGCGAGCGCCGCCGCCTCGTCACGACGCTCACCCCCACCCGCCGGGGTGACCGCGAGGCGGTCACGGTCACGGTGCGCACGCTGGGCCCGCTGGGCATCGCGGCTCGCCAGGGCTCCCACCGGGTGCCGTGGTCGGTGCGGGTGCTGCCGCCGTTCCTCAGCCGCAGGCATCTGCCCGCCAAGCTGTCCCGGCTCAGGGAGCTGGAAGGCCGGCATCCGTCGATGGTCAGGGGGCAGGGCACCGAGTTCGACTCGCTCCGCGAGTACGTGGTGGGCGACGACGTCCGTTCGATCGACTGGCGGGCCACCGCCCGCCGCAACGACGTCGTGGTCCGCACCTGGCGTCCCGAACGCGACCGGAGGGTCCTGATCGTCCTGGACACCGGGCGCACCTCGGCCGGCCGGGTGGGGACGGCCCCCATCCCGCTGGCCGGTGAGATGCCCGGGACCGGAGGCCCGTACGGCGGGGCGGCGGTCGTGCCGGGCTGGCCCCGGCTGGACTGGTCGATGGACGCGGCGCTGCTGCTGGCCGCGCTGGCCACCCGTGCCGGTGACCGGGTGGACTTCCTGGCCTACGACCGTGCGGTGCGTGCCTGGGTGTCCGGTGCCGGCCGTACCGAAATGCTGTCGTCGCTGGTCAACACCATGGCTCCGCTGGAGGCCGAGCTCGTCGAGGCCGACTCGGCCGGCATGGTCGCGGCCGTCCTGGCACGGGCCAAGCGGCGCTGCCTGGTCGTCGTGCTCACCGACCTGAACTCGGCGTCGCTGGAGGAGGGGCTACTGCCGATGCTCCCCCGGCTCTCCGCACGGCACCTGGTGCTTCTCGCCGCCGTATCCGATCCGCAGGTGGCCGCGATGGCGGCCGGGCGCGGCACCCCCGAGCTGGTCTACAACGCGGCGGCGGCGGAGCACCTGAACGCCGACCGGCGCAGGATCACCGCCCGGCTGCGCCACCAGGGCGTGGAGGTGGTGGACGCGGCCCCGGAGCAGATCGCCCCCGCCCTGGCCGACGCCTACCTGGCGCTGAAGGCCGCGGGCCGCCTCTGACCGACCCCTCGGCATCCGCCCGGCACCGGTCGCCGCCCGTCCCTACCCGGCACTCGGCGCAAGATCGGGTGCCCGCTCCAGGTCACCGGTCTCCCGGGCGGCCAGGGCGCGGCGGCCGAAGAAGATCACGTAGGCGAGGAAGGCTCCCTCGGCGATCACTCCGATGCCGATGCGCGCCCAGGTGGGCAGGCCCGAGGGGGTGACCAGCCCCTCAATCAGCCCGGAGACCAACAGCACGACGACCAGTCCGATGGCCACGCTCATGACGGCCCTGCCCTGCTCGGCGAGGACCTCGCCACGTCTCCGGGGACCGGGGGCGATGACCGTCCAGCCGAGGCGCATGCCCACGGCCGCGGCGAGGAACACCGCGGTCAGCTCCAGCAGGCCGTGCGGGGTGATCAGGCCGAAGAAGATGTCCAGCTTGCCACGCGAAGCCATCAGCCCCGCGGAGAACGCCACGTTGGCCGCGTTCTGCCACAGGATGTAGGGGATCGGCAGGCCGAGCAGGAGGGCCATCATGATGACCTGTATCGAGACCCAGGCGTTGTTGACCCAGACCTGCCCGGCGAACGAGGCGGCGGGATGCGCGGAGTAGTAGTCGGCGAAGTCGTGGTCGACGAGCCGGGTGATCTCCGCGGGCGTGGCGATCGCGGCCTGGACCGCGGGATCACGCGCCACCCAGACGGCGACGACCACGGAGACCAGGACAAATGCCGCGGTCGTACCGAGCCACCACCAGCGGGCACGGTAGGCGACCACCGGGAAGGAGACCGTGAAGAACCGGACGGCCTCCCGCCAGGCGGGAGCGTGCGCGCCGGTCACCGCCGACCGGGCCCGGGCGACCAGTGCCGACAGGCGGCCCACCAGGATCGGATCGGCCGCCCCGGACCGCACGATGGACAGATGGGTGGCGACCCGCTGGTAGAGGTCCACGAGCTCGTCGATCTCGGCGCCGTCCAGCGATCTCCGGCGCCGGATGAGGTCCTCCAGGCGGTCCCAGACCGGCCGGTGCGCGCTGACGAAGGCGTCGATGTCCACGCGGGAAGCGTATCCACATCTCCCGTTCCGCCGGAATGATCAGGCGGTCCCGTCAGGGATCAGGAGTCGGCCGCACCTGACAGTGCGGCGTTGAGCACTCCCGTGCGGCTCAGAGTCCCTCCAGATCCTCCGGATACGGGTAAGAACTCTGCGCGCCGGGCTCGCGCACGGAGGCGGCACCCACCCGGACCGCGAAGGCGGTGGCGGTGACCAGGTCGTCACCCCTGGCCAGACGCCAGGCCAGCGCTCCGGTGAACGCGTCACCGGCGCCGGTGGTGTCGACGGCCTCCACCTGAGGACTCGGCACCGCGGTGACCCCGCCCGGCTCGGCGACGACCGCGCCGTCGGCTCCCAGTGTGAGGACCACCGAGCGGGGACCGAGGGCGAGCAGGGCCTTCGCCTGCCGGTCGGGGACGCCGGGCGCACCGAGCAGGAGAGCGGCCTCGTGTTCGTTGACGACGAGCGGGTCGCAGACCGCGAGCAGGTCGTCGGGGACCACCGCGGGGGGCGACAGGTTGAAGACCACCCGGGCCGCCGTCCGGGCGGCGGCCACAACCGTGGCGAGAGGGCTCTCCAGCTGCAGGGAGACGACTCGCGCCGAAGCCAGCAGGCCCGCGGCGGCGGCGATGTCGTTCTCGCTCAGCCGTGCGTTGACCCCCGGCGACACGATGATGCTGTTGTTCCCGTCCGACCCCACGGTGATCAGGGCGATGCCGGTGGACCCCGGGGTCTCGGTGAGATGGCTCAGGTCCACCCCGTCGCCGTCCAGTGCCTTACGCAGGAACTCGCCGTTGCCGTCGGAGCCGATCCTGCCGAGCAGGGCCACGCGAGCGCCGAGCCGGGCCGCCGCGACGGCCTGGTTGGCGCCCTTTCCACCGGGATAGGTGGCCAGGTCCGAACCGATCACCGTCTCACCGGGCAGGGGGCGCCGGTCGACGCGGACCACCAGGTCGGCGTTCACCGACCCTACGACGATCAGCTCGTACGGCTGCGCCGTGTCGTCCCGGCGGCCTTCCTCGGAGGGGACGGGCGTGACGCCGTCGCCGTATGCGGTCATCTGAATCCTTCCAACGTGGAGACCTCGGGCTCCGGCTCTGGCACTGACACTGGCACTGGCACTGGGGAGGGAACGCGGCCCGGTGCCGCACGGCCCCTCCCCTCTTCCCCGCATGATCGGCGGACCACCAGCAGTGCGGGGATGATCACCGACTCGGCGGGCCGCCCCGCGAGGCGGTCGAGAATGACTCCCACCCCCCGTCTGCCGAGCTCGGCGGCGGGCTGGCTGATCGCGGTCACCGGAGGGCTGACGTGCGGAAACCACGCCACGTCGTCGAAGGACGCCAGAGCCACATCGTCAGGGACGCGCAGGCCGCGGGCCCGTATCTCGTCCAGCGCGCCGAGAGTCATCAGGTTGTCGCCCACGAAGATCACTTCTGGCGGCTCCGGCAGGTCGAGGAACCTGGCGGTGAGCGCGCGACCGCTGCCCGACCGGAAGTCGCCGGCCTCGATGTACTCCGGCCGGATCTCCAGGCCGTGCCCGGCCATCGCCGCGAGGAACGCCTCGGTCCGCTCCCTGCCCGTGGACAGCCTGGACGGCCCCGAAATGAAGGCGATCCGCCGGTGCCCGAGTTCCCGCAGATGGGCGACCAGTGCCCTGATGGCGTCGGTGCCGTCGACTCGGACCGACGGCACGTGCACCCCGGGGAGGGTGCGGTCCAGGAAGACCAGTGGCTCCCCGGAGCGTGCGATCTCCTCGACCAGCGGCGTGACCTCGGCGGTGGGACAGATCAGCAGGCCGTCCACCCGCCGCTCCAGGAGGGTGCGCACGTAGTGGTCCTGTTCCTCGGCCCGCTCGTCGGCGTTGCCGATGATCACCGTGTAACCGGCCGCGCGCGCCGCGGCCTCAACCGCTCCGGCGAGTTCCGCGAAGAACGGGTTGACGATGTCGCCGATGATCAGCCCGAGGGTCCTGGTCGCCTCGGTACGCAGCGAGCGTGCCACCGCGTTGGGAACGTAGTGGAGCTCTCTCATCGCGCCGTAGACGCGGGTCCGGGTCTCCTCCGTCACCGAGGGGCTGTCATTCAGGACCCGGGAGACCGTGGCGACGGAGACGCCCGCATGTGCGGCCACGTCTTTGATACGCGCCATCGACCCTCCATGTAATCGATTACACGGAGGGTATTCAGTCGTTTATCTGGATGCAAGTCAGGTATCAGGCGACCTGCGGCGTGCGTCGTCGGCCGCTCAGGCGTCCGGACAGGAGAGGCCCGGCCTGTCCCGGCCCGTCACGGGTAGGGTGCTGGGTGTGTCCGATGTCGTAACCGGCGAGGCCGTTGTCGTCGAAGTCCGGGTCGCCCAGCTTCCGAGCAGGGCCGCGGCGCTGCTCATCGACGTGGTGGTCCAGATCGTGACGCTGACAGGCGTGTCCCTCCTGGTCGGCGGCCTGGCCTTCGACGCCGACCAGGCGCTGTTGACGATGATCTACATCGTGCTCACCGTGCTCGTGCTCGTCGGCTACCCGGTGATCTTCGAGACGCTCTCGCGCGGACGCAGCCTGGGCAAGCTGGCCCTCGGGCTCCGGGTGGTCAGCGACGACGGCGGCCCGGAACGGTTCCGGCAGGCCCTGTTCCGCGGGCTGGCCGGAGTGCTGGAGTTCTGGCTGCTCAGCGGCGCGCCCGCCCTGATCAGCTCGCTGATCTCGGAGAGGGGCAAGCGGCTCGGCGACATCTTCGCGGGCACCATCGTGATCTCCGAGCGCGGCCCGAGACAGTACGGCCCGCCGCTGGAGATGCCCGCGCCGCTCGCCGCGTGGGCGGCGACACTGGAGCTGTCCCGGCTGCCCGAGAACATCGCCGCCACCGCGAGGCAGTACCTCACGCGCTGGCACGACCTGGCCCCGGCCGTCCGGCACGAGATGGGCGTGCGCATCGCCACCGAGATGGCGGTCTTCGTCTCCCCGCCCCCGCCGCCGGGGGTGCCGCCGTTCGCCTACCTGACCGCCGTCCTGGCCGAGCGCCGCCGCCGTGATCACGTACGGCTCGCAGACCAGGCCGGTGCCCGGCAGCGGCCCGTCCAGCCGGCGCCCTACCAACCGCAGGGCCGACCGGCGCCGGGCCCCCTGGCCGCGCCACCCGTACCGCCGCCTCCCGGCACGGCTCCCGGCCCCACCGCCGGCGGCTTCGTCCCGCCCGCCTGAGCCGGGGTGCCCGCTCCGTACGGGCGTGAAATCCGTACAGGCGTGAGAAAGGGCGGCGGGGATGGGAATCCCCGCCGCCCTTCTCAGGCGATGACTACTGACCGTAGTTGCTGCCGTGACCGTACGCGCCCTGTGTCTGCGCGTTCATGATGTCGAACTTGAAGCTCTTGCCCTGGTTGGTGCGCGGGTCGTTGATCTCCACGACGTCGAGGCCCAGGTTGAAGTCGCTACCGTAGATGTAGCCGTTGTAGTAGTAGGAGGACCAGAAGCCACCGCTCAGGGCGGGGGCGGTGTTGTCGGGACCGCGCTCGAAGAAGGCGATCTCGTGCGGGTTGCTGGAGTCAGTGAAGTCCACGACCGAGATGCCACCCTGGTACCAGGCCTGGACCATGATGTCCTTGCCCTTGACCGGGATCAGCGAGCCGTTGTGCGCGACGCAGTTCTCGGTGTCGGCCTGGTGGCGCGGGATCTTGAAGTAGCTCCTGAACTCGAGCTGGCCGTTCACGATGTCGAAGTAGGCGTTGGCGCCGCGGTTCGGGCCGATCGCCTCGTTGCAGGTGGCCGCGCTGCCGCCACCGAGCTCGTCGGTGAAGATGACCTTGGTGCCGTCGTTGTTGAACGTCGCCGAGTGCCAGAACGCGAAGTTGGCGTCGTCACGGGCCGTCGCGGTGACCTTCGGGTTCACCGGGTCGGAGATGTCCATCAGGATGCCGTTGCCCATGCAGGCGCCGGCCGCGATGTCCCTCTCCGGGTAGGCGGTGATGTCGTGGCAGCCGGTCGTCGCGGACTGGCGGTAGGGGTAGGGCAGGCTGTTGCCCGGGTGGCCCCCGTCAGGGAAGAGGACCGGGGTGTTGACGACGGCGGCCTCGGTCGGGTTGCCCAGCGGCACCTTGACGATCGAGATCTTGTCGTGCGGCGGCTGGCAGTCGGGGAAGCTCGCCGAGGGGCTGTAGGAGGAGACGTAGACGTACATGTTCCCCTTGTCCTCGCCCTTGCCGGGGACGAGAGTCAGGGTGTGCGAGCCACAGTCGGTCTCGACCGACTTGATGTACTTGGGGCTCTTCTTGTCGCTGATGTCGAAGATCCGGATGCCCTCCCACGAGCTCTTGATCGACGCGCTCTGCGCCTTGCTGTTGCAGGAGTCGTCGTTACGGGAGGAGTCGACCGCGCCGAAGAGCAGGTTGCCGTAGACGGCCATGTCCATCTGACCGCCCGGGCAGACCACCGAGCTCACGAGCGAGGTCTTCTTCGGGTTCTTGATGTCGTAGATGGAGAAGCCGCTGTAGTTGCCGACGTAGGCGTAGTCGCCCTGGAAGGCCATGTCGCTATTGATGTCCGTCAGCCCGGCCGGCTTCGGGACGTTCGTCACGTGCGTCATGTTCGAGCTCATGACGATCTCGCCGGGGGCGGGGATGCCGTCGGCCTGAGCGGGCGCCATGGACAGCGACATCGCCGCCACGACTCCCGCCACCATGAGGATCCGGCCGGTCAGGCCCTTCCTACGGGGGGTGATCACTTATGAACCTCCTTGCCATATGCGCCATAAAGGTCGCATAAATGACTGAATCGTTCATCCTGACCGGCCAGTCAGGCAAGCCTTCACAGTGTCAGCAAGTTTTTCCGATTTGTCGTCTTTACCCCAATGCCCGGGAAAGTCTAAGGTTTTCGGTCAAAGCAGCTTCAGGAAGTTCGAGGAGGTCGGGTGCGCGTCGCGCTCGTCGTTGTGGTCGCCGCCCTGTCTCTCAGCGCGTGCAGCACCGCCCCAGCACAGCCCCTCGCGCAGTCGACGGCGCCGATCCTGGCACCCGGCAGGCCGGGCGAGCCCGCCAGGACGATCAGCCCGAGCGAGGCCGCGACGGCCGTGCCCGCGCCCACCGCCAACGCGGTGGACGTGAAGTACATGCGAGACATGATCTCCCATCACCGGCAGGCGATCGACATGGCGGTCCTGGCTCCGACACGGGCCGGCTCCGACACGCTCAAGAGCCTGGCCTCGCGCATCAAGGACGCCCAGGGGCCGGAGATCCAGTACATGACGACCTGGCTGCAGCAGCAGGGCCAGAAGGCGCCGGGCCACCACGCCGACCACGCGGGCATGCCGGGCATGGCCACCCCCGCGCAGATGGAGGCCCTCAGGGCCGCCTCCGGCAAGGAGTTCGACCAGCTCTTCCTCACCCTGATGAGCGCCCACCACCAGGGCGCGCTGACCATGTCCGAAGAGGTCCTGATCGGCGGCTCGCACATCAAGGTCGAGGAGCTGGCCAACGACGTCACCGCCACCCAGAGCGCCGAGATCCGCAGGATGCAGGAGATGCTGGCGGAGCTGTGAGCCGGGCCCGCGGAAGGACTACGAGCCGAGCCGCCAGGAGTGGAGATACCTCTCCTGCTCGGGGGTGAGGGCGTCCACCTCGATCCCGGCGGCGGCCAGCTTGAGCCGGGCCACCTCCACGTCGACCTCCTGCGGCACGTCGTAGACGCCGGGCGCCAGCCCCGCCCGCTCACGGGCCAGCCATGCGACCGCGAGCGCCTGCGCGGAGAAGGACATGTCCATGACGGCGGCCGGGTGCCCTTCCGCGGCCGTCAGGTTCACCAGGCGACCCTCGGCGATCAGCAGGAGCCTGCGGCCGTCGGCGAGGACGTACTCGTCGGTGTTGGGGCGGACGCCGGGATGCACCGCCTGCGCCAGCTCGTCCAGGGCCCGGACGTCGATCTCGACGTCGAAGTGGCCGGCGTTGGCCAGGATGGCGCCGTCCTTCATCACCGCCAGGTGCTCGCCCCTGATCACGTCGCGGTTGCCGGTGACCGTGACGAACACGTCTCCGATCCGGGCGGCGCCGACCATCGTCTGCACGTCGTATCCCTGCAGCGTGGCGTCCAGGGCCTTGACCGGGTCGATCTCGGTGACCACCACCCGGGCGCCCAGGCCCCTGGCCCGCTCGGCGACGCCCCGGCCGCAGTAGCCGAACCCGGCGACCACCACGATCTTGCCTGCCAGCAGGGTGTTGGTGGCGCGCATGATGCCGTCGAGGGTGGACTGGCCGGTGCCGTACCGGTTGTCGAACATCCGCTTGGTCCGGGTGTCGTTGACTGCCACGACCGGGAACCGCAACGCCTGCTCGGCCGCCATCTGCCGGAGCCGGATGATGCCGGTCGTGGTCTCCTCGCACCCGCCGGAGACCGTCTCCAGCAGCTCGGTCCGCTCGGTGTGCAGGATGTTGACCAGGTCGCAGCCGTCGTCGAGGACGATGTCCGGGGAGATGTCGAGCGCCCGGTGGATGTGCCGGTAGTAGGTCTCCCTGTCCACCCCGGCCCGCGCGTGCACACCGATGCCGTAGTCGCCCAGCGCGGCGGCGACGTCGTCCTGCGTGGACAGCGGGTTCGACGCGGCCAGCGTGATCTCCGCCCCGCCCGCCCTCAGCGCGCCCATCAGCACCGCTGTCTCGGCGGTCACGTGCAGGCACGCGGCGATCCGCAGCCCGTCGAACGGCCGCTCGGCCGCGAACCGCTCCCCGAGTGCGGTGAGCACCGGCATCGACCGCGCCGCCCACCCGATCCGCCGCTCACCCGCGGCCACCAGTGCGCTGTCCACGTCTCTCCCCAGATTGCCCGAAGGGCCCCCGCAGACCTGCGGGGGCCCGGTGGAACGGTCGGTCAGTAGCGGTAGTGGTCCGCCTTGTAGGGGCCTTCGATGTTCACGCCGATGTACTCCGCCTGAGCCTTGGTGAGCGCGGTGAGCTTCACGCCGAGGGCGTCGAGGTGGAGACGGGCGACCTTCTCGTCCAGGTGCTTGGGCAGCACGTAGACGCCGATCGGGTACTGCTCGGTCTTGGTGAACAGCTCGATCTGGGCGATCACCTGGTTGGTGAAGGAGTTGGACATGACGAACGAGGGGTGACCGGTGGCGCAGCCCAGGTTCATCAGGCGGCCCTCGGCGAGCACCAGGATCTGGTGGCCGTCGGGGAAGGTCCAGGTGTGGACCTGCGGCTTGATCTCGGTCTTGACGATGCCCGGGATCTTCGCCAGGCCGGCCATGTCGATCTCGTTGTCGAAGTGACCGATGTTGGACACGATGGCGTTGTGCTTCATCTTCGCCATGTGGTCGGCGGTGATGATGTTGAAGTTGCCGGTCGTGGTGACGAAGATGTCGGTGATGCCGACGACCTCGTCCAGCGTGGTGACCTGGAAGCCGTCCATGGCGGCCTGGAGCGCGCAGATCGGGTCGATCTCGGTGACGATGACGCGGGCGCCCTGACCCCGCAGCGCGTCGGCACAGCCCTTGCCGACGTCACCGTAACCGGCGACGACCGCGACCTTGCCGCCGATCAGCACGTCCGTGGCGCGGTTGAGGCCGTCGATGACCGAGTGGCGGCAGCCGTACTTGTTGTCGAACTTCGACTTGGTCACCGAGTCGTTGACGTTGATCGCCGGGAAGAGCAGCGAGCCGGCCTTGAACATCTCGTAGAGGCGGTGGACACCGGTGGTGGTCTCCTCGGTGACGCCCTTGATGCGCGAGGCGATCTCGGTCCACTTCTTCTCGGGGGTGACCGTACGGCGGAGCAGATCAAGGATGATCTTCCACTCCTCCGCGTCGTCCTCGCCGGCGCTGGGAACGGCGCCCGCCTTCTCGTACTCGGCGCCCTTGTGGACGAGCAGGGTGGCGTCGCCGCCGTCGTCGAGGATCATGTTGGGGCCGTCGCCGCCGGGCCACACCAGCGCCTGCTCGGTGCACCACCAGTACTCCTCCAGGGTCTCGCCCTTCCAGGCGAAGACCGGGACACCCTGGGGGGCCTCGGCGGTGCCGTCCGGACCGACGACGACGGCCGCGGCCGCGTGGTCCTGGGTGGAGAAGATGTTGCAGCTCACCCAGCGGACCTCGGCACCGAGCGCGACCAGCGTCTCGATGAGCACGGCGGTCTGGATGGTCATGTGCAGCGAGCCCATGATCTTCGCACCGGCCAGAGGCTGGGCCTCGGCATACTCCTTGCGGATGGCCATCAGGCCCGGCATCTCGTGCTCGGCGAGCTGGATCTCCTTGCGCCCGAAGGCCGCAAGGGAAAGGTCGGCGACCTTGAAGTCCATGTGTTACCCCTCTGATTGATGATCGCGCTCGACTCATGCCCTCGCTGGCCTCGCGGTCCGGCTTCACCGTCGGGCCCGGTCCGTCGCTCCACCGGAAAAGTCGACGGTGTGAGCTTAGGCGGCGATACGGCTCCGCGCATCTCCGGAGCAGCTAATCTGACATAAAAATGTAAGAAACTGCGGGGAGGCTGGAGAATGCGGATCACCGAGGCCGCCAGGCGGCTGGGCATATCGCCTCGCATGCTCCGTTATCGCGAGGCGCTCGGCCTGCTCCCGCCGGTCCGGGAGCAGGGGTCGCACCGGCGTTTCGGCCCCGAGGAGCTGTCGGCCGTGGCCCAGGGCGTCGAGCTGGAGAAGCGGTTCGACATCTCCCCCGCCGAGCTGGCCTTCGCGCTGCGGGTGATGAGCGAGCCCACCGTCGCGCAGGCCGTACGGGATCTCGGGCTGCGGATCGGCCGCCTCCAGGCCCCGCGCCGCGCCCTGGACTTCGAGAAGGAGAAGGCACTGCGCCTGCTCCAGGGGGGCGCCCCGCGGGGCGTCCAAGACGACCCGCGGAGCCGCCCGTGAGATCGCTCCCAGGAGTGACGACACCGGACCCACGGATCACGACAATTCACCGCATGGACCCGACCACCCCGCTGTCTCTCAAGGAACCCTTCATCGAGGAATCCTTCATACAGGATCTGAAACCCCCCGTTCCCACCTCGTTCCTGCTTCTGGACATAGTGGCGGGTGGTGTTCTCTGTCTCGCCCTGTTCATCGAGCTCCTCTTCGAGGGGAGCTCAGCAATCGAGGTCGTCATGGGCATCCTGGCGACGGTGCCTCACATGGCTCGCCGGATCGCCCCGAAGTCCGTGATCGTGCTCACACTGGTCGGTGCCGCCGGCCTGCTCGCCGACGGGATCACGCCTGGTGTCGTGTTAGCCGCGTCCGGCCTGCTGTCCTTCTACACGATTGTCAGGCAGTTGAACCGCGGCGCGGCGTGGGCCGCAGGCGGATCGGCCGTCATCCTGCTCCTGGTGGCCGGCTGGTTCACCGGCGTCGGCATCGTGAACCCCTTCGTCCTCCTGGGGACGGCCCTGGTCTGCGTCCTGACCCTCCTCGCCAACCTGCACCTGAGCCATGCGGAGATCGAGGAGATGCGCGCGGACGGCTTGGGAACACTCAGGGAGCAGGCCGCCATGGCCGAGCGGGCCAGGATCGCCCGCGAGATGCACGACATCGTGGCCCACTCCGTGTCGAAGATCGCCGTTCAGGCCGAGACGGCGCCCTACACGCTCGACGGGCTCGACGACCGGACCAAGCAGGAGTTCGCCGAGATCGCAGCTGGCGCGCGCACCACGCTCACCGAGATGCGCCACCTGCTCGGTGTGCTCCGCGCCGATGTCACCACCGCCCCGGAGACCGCGCCGCAACCGGGGCTGGCGCGGCTCCCCGAGTTGGTCGAGCGGCACGAGGGCGTGACCGACCTGGACGTGGTCGGCGAGGCGGTGCCAGTGCCGCAGGCCGTGGACGTCTCGGCCTACCGGATCGTCCAGGAGGCGCTGACCAACGCCCGCATCCACGCGCCGGGCGCCCGCGTCTCGATCGAGCTCACCTACCGCCCGGACCTGCTGGTGCTGCGCATCGTCGACGACGGCCCCGGCCCGTCCGGGGACACCTCCAACGGCCACGGCCTGGTCGGCATGCGCGACCGCACCCAGGCCGTCGTCCACGCCTACGAGTCGGGCCTCGTCGTCCCACGCGCCTGAGCCGTCCCGCCGCCCGATGACAGTCAGACGGAGCGATTGATCTTGGATCTGTCGATGTCGGGTTCAAGGTAGATGACGCGGGCCGCCGGGACGGCGGCGCGGATGCGCTGCTCGGCCTCGTCGATCCCGCGGGCCACCTCCGCGGCCGTGTCGTCGTGGTCCACCGCGATCTTCGCGGCGACCAGGATCTCCTCCGGCCCCAGGTGGAGCGTGCGCATATGGATGACCCGGGTGACCTCGGGTGTGCTCTCCAGGGCGGCGCAGATCTGCTTTTCGACCTCCGGACCCGCGCCCTCGCCGATCAGCAGTGACTTGGTCTCGACGGCGAGGATGACCGCGATGACGGCGAGCAGGGCGCCGATCGCCATCGTGCCGACGCCGTCCCAGACACCGTCGCCGGTGACCACGGCCATCGTCACACCGGCCAGCGCGAGGACCAGGCCGACCAGGGCGCCCAGGTCCTCCAGCACGATGACCGGCAGCTCCGGCGACTTGGACCGGCGGATGAACTGCACCCAGGACTGGTTGCCACGGGCCGCCCTGGACTCCTTGATCGCGGTCCGGAAGGAGAACCCCTCGGCGATGATCGCGAAGATCAGCACGCCGAAGGCCACCAGGGGCGTCTCCACCGGATGCGGATCACTGATCTTGTGCCAGCCCTCGTAGAGGGAGAACAGCGCACCGATCGTGAACAGCACCACCGCCACGACGAAGGCGTAGAAGTAGCGCTCCCGGCCGTAACCGAACGGATGCTCGGGGGTCCGCTTCCGCGCCGCCCGTTTCCCGCCGACCAGCAACAGCACCTGGTTGCCCGAGTCGGCGAGGGAGTGGATCGACTCGGCGAGCATCGACGAGGACGTCGTGATCAGGAAGGCTATGAACTTGGCCACCGCGATCGCGAGGTTGGCCGACAACGCCGCGATGATCGCCTTGGTACCGCCGCCCGCGCTCACGGCAGCCTCCGCTCATTTATCCGAAAGGACGAGACGAGATCCTATGAGGAGATTCTCGTCTTCAGTTCTGTGATCGCCGACACGGGGGTCGGGTCGATCCCGTATCCCAGAGCGAGGTACGTGCTCGCGTAGTCGCCCAGTCCGATCAGTGTCGCGAGCCGCTCCAGCGGGTGCGGCCCCTCGGCGGCGATCTGGCTGACCGGCACGCCCCTGTCCTCCGCCAGCCGTGCCGACACCTCGCGCCGCCGCGTCACCTGCGGATGTTCCTCCACGTCGCTCAGCAGGAACAGCCGCAGGGACCGCCCGCTCTCGTCGGCGAAGATGTCGCGCGTGGCCAGCGGGCCCTCCAGCGCCATCACCTGGTTGTGGTTGACCTCGGGGATCTCACCCCAGACGGCCGGGTATTTGCCGTTCTCGTTGAGCTGGCAGGCCCACCGGTAGGCGGCGACCGCGGCCAGCGGCGAGGATCCCCAGATCATCGGCACGGTCTCGGCCATCTCCATGGCCAGCGACTTACCCGGGTTGATGAACGACTCGCTCGCCGGGCGGCACCGGTGGGCGATCTCCTCCAGGCGCTTGGCCACGTTCTCCAGCACCTCGTCGTCCAGCTGGACCAGGCCGAGCTCGGCGGCGATGACGACCAGCGGGATCGACAGTGCCCAGACGGCGGTGCGCGGCGGCCCTTCCCCGGTGACGGGCACGAACGGCGCGGCCGCCTGCCTGGCGATCGCCTCCAGCGGCGAGCCGGGCGCGCCCACGGCGGCCAGACGGCACCCCCGGCGGACGGCCTCCATCGCCACCGCGAGCGTCTCCTCGGTCCGGCCCGAGCACGACACCGCGACGACCACGTCGGTCGCGCCGACCCAGCCGGGCAGTCGGTAGGACCGTACGGTCACGACCGGCAGCGGAGTGCCGTGGCCGCACACCGCGTTGAGGATGTCACCGGCGATGCCCGAACCGCCCATGCCCACGACCACAAGGGCCCGGGGGCGGCCACCGTCGACCAGCGCGGACAGGTCCGTCTCACGGGTGACGCGGTGAGAGGTGCGGACCTGCGCCGCGGAGGCGGCCACCACACGCAGCATGCCCGACGGGTCGCCGTCGGTCAGCCGCCTCTGATCGTCGAGCCGATCGGGCTCCCAGTTCACGGCTTCCGCGCCTCGTCAACCAGCAGTACCGGGATGTCGTCCCGGACCGGATACACCAGGCCGCAGGAGGCGGAGGTGCAGCGCAGCTCGTCCACCTCGGGATCGGCGCGCAGGGGGGACTTGCAGTTGGGACAGGCCAGGATCTCCAGCAGCCAGTCGTCGATCTTCACTCGGTCAGCTCCTCACGACAGCAAGCACTTCGTCCCTGATCGCTGCCATCTGAATCTCGTCGGCCGCCTCGGCGTTCAGCCTGAGCAGCGGCTCGGTGTTGGACGGACGAAGATTGAACCACCATCCGGGGCCGGACACGGTCATGCCGTCCAGCCCGTCGAAGGTGACGTCGTCGCGGCCGGCGAACGTCTCGCGCACCCGCGCCATGGCGGCCGCCTGGTCGGCGACCGTGCTGTTGATCTCCCCGGAGGCCGCGTAACGGGCGTGGTCCGCGAGGATGTCCGACAGCGGCCGGTCCTGCCCGCCCAGCGCGGCCAGCACATGGAGCGCGGCCAGCATGCCGGAGTCGGCGGACCAGAAATCCCTGAAGTAGTAGTGAGCCGAGTGCTCGCCGCCGAAGACCGCGCCGGTCCTGGCCATCTCGGCCTTGATGAACGAGTGGCCCACCCGGGTGCGGACCGGCTCGCCACCGTGCTCGGCGACGATCTCCGGGACGCTCCGCGAGGTGATCAGATTGTGGATGATCGTGGCGCCGGGGTGCTTGGCCAGCTCGCGCCCCGCGACCAGCGCGGTGATCGAGGAGGGGGAGACCGACTCGCCGCGCTCATCGACGACCCAGCAGCGGTCGGCGTCGCCGTCGAAGGCCAGGCCGATGTCGGCGCCGACGTCGAGAACGGCTTTCTGCAGGTCGCGCAGGTTCTCCGGCTCGATCGGGTTGGCCTCGTGGTTGGGGAAGCCGCCGTCAAGCTCGAAGTAGAGTTCGGTCGTCTCCAGCGGGAGCCCCGCGAACACCACCGGGACGGTGTGACCGCCCATGCCGTTGCCCGCGTCCACCACGACCTTCAACGGCCGGATGCCGGACAGGTCGACCAGCGTGCGCAGGTGGTCGGCATAGCCCTGCAGCAGGTCCCGCTCGGAGACGGTCCCGCCGCCGTCACCGCCGACCCCGGACTTCAGGAGCTCGGCCGCCCGGTCACGGATCTCGGCCAGGCCGCTGTCACCGCCGATCGGCACGGCGCCGGCCCGGCACATCTTCATGCCGTTGTACTGGGCGGGGTTGTGGCTGGCGGTGAACATCACGCCGGGCAGCGCGAGACTGCCGCTCGCGTAGTAGAGAAGGTCTGTGGAGCCCAGCCCGGCGTGGACGACGTCGGCTCCGCGCGAGGTCACCCCGCGGGCGAAGGCCGCGGCCAGCGGCCCGGAGGAGGCACGCATGTCATGGGCGACCACGACGGTCTCGGCGCCGGTCACCTCCGCGAAGGCCGCACCGACCGCCTCTGCGATCTCCTCGTCGAACTCGTCCGGCACGACGCCCCGAACGTCGTACGCCTTGAAGATCTTGGCGAGGTCACCCACTCCAGCTCCGCCCTTTTATGCCGTGTCTGCTGAGACCAGCCTAGCCGGGTCAGCGGTCACGCTGGGGCTGAGCGGAACGGAGCACCCGCAGGTGGCCGCGGCGCCCGACCTCGACTCCCTGGCCGACGGGCTCGGTGCCGCCCGCCGGGGAGGGCCGGGCGGCCTCGCGGACCGCGTTGGCGAGAGCCTCCAGGTCATCGGTGCTCGGCGGCGCACCGTCGGTGGGAAGGCGGACGACCTCCCAGCCTCGAGGTGCGGTCAACCGCTCGGCATGCTCGGCACACAGGTCATAACAGTGCGGCTCGGCGTACGTCGCCAAGGGCCCGAGAACGGCGGTCGAATCGGCGTAGACGTACGTGAGCGTGAATACGGCAGGCTGACTGCACGCGGTGCGGGAACAGCGGCGGACGGGGCTCACGGTGGGACCGTATCCGGTAAGCGTCCGAGGCGCCACTATCTGAGCGCTCTTAACGAGCGTGTCGCCACAATTCGGACACGTGTCCCACCTTCCACCCGCCTGTACGGCTTGCCCCTCGTCTCACGGCCTCTTCCCTGCCTTACTCCGGGCACGTCTAAGCTTGGCCCGTGAGCTCGGCACCCGGTGGACCCCGCCCTCCCCGCAGACGCGACCGGCACGGCCGTGGCATGCGCGGCCCGCTGGCGCCCTCCCACGTGCCGATCGCCAAGTCGCGCAGCGAGCGTTTTGACGACTTCGTCCTGGACGCCGTGGACCGGCTCAAGCCCCGCTGGAGCAAGCAACTGGCCGCGGTGGAGTTCGCGGTCGAGGAGGTGCCGCCGCTCAGCGAGCTGAGCGACGGTCCCGGACTGCTCACCGGCGAGCCGATCCCGTTCGGCCGGGCCGAGCCCGCCGTGGGGAAGCACCCGGCCGTCGTGATCATCTACCGGCGCCCCCTGGAGGCCCGGGCCCGCGACCGCGACCAGCTCGACGCGATGGTGCACGACGCCGTGGTGGAGCAGGTCGCCGAGCTCCTCGGCCTGTCACCCGAGACGGTCGACCCCGGCTACGACAGCGACTGAGTCAGGGCAGCACGGCCGACACGGACTCGGTGATCGGCGGTACCAGCGCCCACAGGCGCGCGGGCGCCAGCGGCTGGGTGGTCAGCAGCAACCCGTCCTTGAGGCGCTCGTCCATCACCCGCCCGCCGTACACCGGACCGGAACCCGGCAGGGGCAGCACGACCACCGCGAAGGCGCCGTCCATCTTGGGCAGCCTGACCTCCTTGGTGCGCGAGGCGGCGATGGTCACCTCGAAGGGCTCCTGCGCCTCGCCCTTGCGCGGCAGCACCTGCACGCTCACCTTCCCGGCCGTGTCCGGTGCGGTCAGCAGCAGCCGGGAGCTCTTCTGCTTACCCGTGCGGTTGTCGGCGACCACGCTGCCCAGGTCGATCGGGGCCGCCCCGGCGGTGAAGGCCACGTCGCCCTTCGCGCCGGTCCCGGTGACGGTCAGCCCGGCCACGATCGGGGTGTCGGAGGTGAGCAGGAGTGCCGAGGGCTGGGCGCCGATGCCGGTCGACAGGTCAAGGGTGGCGACGGACCCCGCGGGCACCTCGACCAGCTCGCGGTCCTTGAGCGCGTAGGTCCCCTCGGGGGTGAGCGCCTTGACCTCGACCAGGGTGTCGGACTCGCCGATGGCGGCGACCAGCAGCTCCCGCCGGCCTCCGCCGCCGGGGACGCCCGGAACCACGACGCGGGTGGCCGGCGCGGCGGAGACCGGCAGCCAGTCGACGCCCCGGCCACCGTTCATGATCGCCCGAGCTGCGGCGGCGACCCGGCCGGAGCTGGTGCGCACCTCGAGCGCCATGACGAGCGGCGAAGATGCCAGGTCCCTGACTTTGACCGTACGGCTCTCGCCCGGCTTGAGCGTGAACACGCCACCGGAGTCACCGACCACCGGGCCCTCGCCGGAGTAGACCATGACCTCCGCGAGGGCCGGGGCGAGGTCGGCGTTGGTGAGGTGGAGCGTGACGTCGGCCGCGGCCGGGCCGGGTCCGACCAGCCAGGTGCTGGCCACCGGCTCCACGCACCGCACCCCCGCCAGTCCCCGGTGCCGGCCCGAGGTCTCCCTCCGGGTCTGCTCCGACTCCAGGCCGGCGGCCATGCTCCCGGTGGCCGTGACCACCAGCGGCCCTGACGCTGCGGGGACCTTCTCGTGCCAGAGGTTGCCGGGGGTTTCCAGCCGGTCCAGGGCAGTGTCCCCGGTGACGATCATCGTGGCGCCCTGTCCCCGGGCGCCCGGCGGGGTGACGACGCCGACGGTGGTCTCGCCGGGATCGGGGCAGACGGCCGTCACGGAGGAGACGGGCACCTTCTGGGGAAAGGCTTCGACCTGGCCGACGGACTCTGGCTGGGTCACGGAGGCGACGCCGTACAGGGCGAGCAGGGCCACCAGGACCAGGCCGAGCAGACTGAACCGGTTCTCGATCAGGAATTTCACCGGGAGGCCAGCTCTCTTGCGGACTCGGGCGGATTCTGGGAAGCGTGATCGTCGGCGGTGCCGGATCGCGAGCCGGGTGCCGCCAGGGCCGAGACGACCAGCAGGATCGCGGCCTGGATCCAGAGCCAGCGGCCATGCCAGGGATCGCCCTCCGGAGCCGGCGGCATGACGGCCGGCTGGGTCAGCCGCCACACGCCGAGCTCCCGGGACAGGCTCATCCTGGCCAGGGCGGGCTGGGAGTCCAGCGCCTGGCTGATCTCCGGGCTGACCGGCGGGGCCACCACGACGAACTGCACACCGTGGGCGGCCAGCACGCCGGCGTCGTCCGCGCCCCTGCCGGAGACCAGCCCGGCGGCGGCGACGCCGACGCGCTCGCGTGCCGCCTGCCGCATGGGGATGTCGGACTCACCGATCAGCGGGGTACGGCCGCTCAGCACGGTGAAGGTCAGGCCGTTCTCCCTGGTGCGCAGGAGCAGGGTCCGCTCGCCGTTGCCCGAGTTGACCGCGGCCAGGGCGGGCATCGCGTCGGGCACGTTCCCACTGATCGGGCCGCCCACCCCCTTGGCGACCCACATGCCCGCCGCGAGCAGCGGTGTGGAGAAGGCGACCACCACGACGGCGAGCGCGGTGACCCTGCGTAACCCGCCCGCCGCCCGGAACTCGACGATCCGGTCGGCCGTGAGGGCGGCCACCACGAGCATGCCGGTGGCGGCGAAGGCCAGCGGCACGCCGGGCCAGGCCGGGGCCACGGCGTCTCCGTTCAGGGAGACGACCGGGGTCCGGCTGACCAGGATCGCCACCAGCACGCCGAAGAGCGCGACGCCCCAGCCGATCGCGATGACCATCCGGTTACGGCGCATCAGCAGCGCGGCCAGGCAGGCGGAGACGAGGCCGCCGGTCACCCAGAGCGGCGGCATACCGGGGCCGCCGGGGCTGAGCATCAGCAGTGACTGCGCGGGCAGCACGGCGTCGACCAGGGAGAGCTGGTGCAGCCCGGCCTCCAGCAGGAGCCGTCCCGGGTTCCCGAGCACCTGGGCCAGCCAGGGGAACAGCAGCGCCACCGGGACGCCGAACGCGATGACCACCGAGAGCGCGACGCCCCTGCGGGGGAAGGCCAGTGCGGCCAGCGCGCCGAGGACCAGCGTGAGGGGGTAGACCAGCGGGGCGAAAGCCGTACCGACGGCGAGGAGGAGGCCCAGGCCCCACGCGGCCCGGCGGGCCCGGCGACCCTCGCCCGCGAGCAGGGTGGTGGCCAGCGCCGCGTAGACGGGCAGCAGCACGGAGACCACGGCGGTGCCCAGCCGCCCGGCGGCGACCGCACCGGTGGCCACCGGGAGAAGCGCGTAGGAGGAGGCCAGCCAGACACGGGTCCACCGGCTCGGGATCATCGACCGGGTGGCCGCGTAGGCGGAGAGCCCGGCCAACGGTACGGAGCCCAGCAACAGCACCGAGACCGCGAGCCAGGTCTTGCCGAGCAGCACCGTGGACAGCACGGCCAGCACCCCGACGTACGGCGGCGCCCACTCGTCGCTTCCCAGGCCCGCCTGGTGGTATCCCTCCAGGTAGAGGCCCCACAGGTCGGCGGATCCACCGATCACGGGGACGAGCGCGCCGCCACCCAGCCGGGCACCGCCGATCAGGCCGCGCTCGGCGATCAGCGTGACCGCGGTGAGCGCGAGGAAGAGCAGCACGCCCGGATTGCTGAAGATCCGCTGCATCGCCCCGGCGTCGGTGAGCAGTTCCTCACCGTCCTCCTGCGAGGAGGCCACGGCGTGGTGCCGTCCCGCCGACTCCACGAAGCCGGTCCCCGCCAGGTAGCTCTGGATCCGGTCCGAGAGGCGCCGGTAGCCCGCGCCCGGCGGGGTGAGCAGCCGTCTGACCGCCGCGTGGTTCTGTCTGCGGCCCTTGGCGCGGGCCCGGCGAGCCTTGATCATCCGCCATGGATGGCCGAGCACCGAGCCGAGCGCGACGATCTCGTCCAGCGCGTCGGCGGGCCGCTTGGCCACCAGGAACAGCAGCGTGCGGAAGGCCGAGCCGAAGATGTTGCGGACCAGCGCCCACAGCAGTGGCCAGAACGGCAGGTTCGCCATGACCACGAAGATCGCGTTGCGGCGGTCCAGACGTCGGGGGTGGTCGCCGCTGACGGTGATACGGCGCCGGCGGCGGGTGGCTGCCTCGGCGTGCCAGGCGACCGCCTGGGTGACGTTCTGCACCCGGTACCCGGCGGCTCTGACCCGCCAGCACAGGTCGAGGTCGTCGCGGAACAGCGGCAGGAAGGGGTCGAGCCCGCCCACCTCGTCCCAGACGTCCCGGCGGATCAGCATTCCCGCGCTGGAGACCGAGAGCACATCCCTGACACCGTCGTACTGCCCCTGGTCGAACTCGCGGGGCTCCAGCCCGGTGTCCCGGCGGCCCGTCCGGTCGACGGTGACGCCGATCTCCAGCAGGATCCGCCGATCCAGCCAGTCCCGGAGCTTGGGGCCGAGCACTCCGGCCTTGGGATCGGCGTCGGCGGCCCGGAGCAGGTTCCGCAGCGCGTTGGCATCCGGCGCGCAGTCGTCGTGTAGCAGCCAGATCCATTCCTGTCCATCGGCGGGCTCCAGCCGGCCGAGCACCTCGGCGACGGCCTGGCCGAAGCTCGTCGAGCGCGGGAGGGTGAGCACGGCGTTCGGGCCGAGAACGCCGGTCAGCAGGGCGGCACTGCCGTCCCTGCTGCCGTTGTCGACCCCGACGGCACGGTCCACCGGCCGGGTCTGCCCGAGCAGCGCGTCGAGGGTCTCCCCCAGCCAGCGGGCGCCGTCGTGGGAGACGACGATCGCGGTGACGCTGTGGTGGAGACGGGGGGAGTCGGTGATGGACATACGTCCCGTGGTTCAGGAGGGGGCGGTGGCGCGATAACGATACGACACACTATGTACGGTCAGGCCACCTGCATCAAAAACGGGTCACGTGACCTGCGGCCACGTGACCCGTCGAAATATCGTCAAGCGTCCCCGGCAAGCGTCAAGGACTGCCTCTTAAACTGCCTCACGCTTGATCCGGCGACGTTCCCGCTCGGAAAGCCCACCCCAGATGCCAAACCGCTCGTCATGCTCAAGCGCGTACTCAAGGCACTCGGCACGCACCTCACAGGAGCGGCAAACCTTCTTGGCCTCCCGTGTGGATCCGCCCTTCTCCGGGAAGAACGCCTCCGGGTCGGTCTGCGCACACAAGGCGCGTTCCTGCCAGCCAAGCTGCTCTTCAGCAATGCTGTCCTGTGCGATGACCAGGTCGGCCACTGCACACCTCCCTGCCGCCCGCAAATGGAGCCCCCCTATGAACGCCTCCCTCTTACCCACCCAGAGGAAGGCGTAACAACACGTGTGTAATTACACGCGCGTGCCCGGTGTGGCGTCAAGCGGCATGCCGGTATCCGGGGAAAGACCTGCTCTCCCCGGTTCTGAGTCGTGTGCCGGCCACGACGGTAACGAGCCAAGCGATCATGACGACCGCCTGGCCGTTCAGTGCTCTCGGCGGTCGGAACCGTACCAGGACATGTTCTGCTCCTGACCGGGGCCCACCCTTTCTCTATCGGAGGTTTCCTCACCCGTGACCTGAGCCGAGCGTTCCGGCCGGTAAATCGCGGTGGGGTCTATGGTCGGGTGCGAGTCCCAGGAGTTCCCGCCGGGCGAGTCACCCTGGTAGGCGTTCGGGTCGAACCGGAGCGTCGACTCGGCCGGCGACTCCCACTGGTGACCGCCCTGTTGCTGGTACGGCTGCGCGGCGGCCGGCGTCTGCGGGTGGCCGAACGGATCGTCGTAGGTCCCTCCCGGCTGTGCGGCACCGTACTCGGGGACCCGGAACTGCGGATCGGCTCCCTGGGACTGCTGCTGGTAGCTCTCCGCCTGCTGGTAGGCCTGGGCCATCTGCTGTGAACGGGCGTCGGCCGGGTCGGGCGCCGGGTAGTGCAGGTTCGGCTCGGTCGGCCGCGCGAAATCCGTGCCGGAGTAGCCGGCGAACGGCTGACCGTAGTTCTCCGGCGGCTGCGGGAAGGACGACTGCTCCTGGCCGTCGAAGGACACGCGCTGCTGGCCGTCCGCCGCCCCGTAAGGTGCGGGCGCCTCGGCCTGGTAGAAGGAGGCCTGCTGCTGCTCGGGCTGCGGGGCGTAGCCCGGAAGCTGCGCGGCGCCGGACGGCGGGTAGCCCGGAACCTGCTGCTGCGGCTGCTCCGCGGCTGCGGCGTAGACCGGCGGTTCGTACGGCGTGGCCGGCGCCGGAGGCTGAACGTCGGCGGCGACGTACGGGCTCGGCGTGTAGGTCTCGGCCGGGACGGCGGGAGCGGGCGGAGCCTGCGGGGCGGGCTGCGCCGGAGCGTAGGAGACGGCCTGGTTCCCGTGCGGCTGGTTCTCCACCGGCGGCGCGAAGGGGGCCTGGGAGTAGCCGTCGCCGACCGGCGGGGTGTAGCCGGACGCGTTCTGCTGGCCGTACCCGTCGGAGGCCGCGGCGGAACTGCGGGCGGGCGGGAGTGCCGGCTGGCCGTAGGAAGGCTGCGGGGCGGGCGCGGGCTGGGCCTGCGGATAGGCGTTCCCCCCCTGAGGCGGGTAACCCTGCTGCGGAGCCTGCTCCTGAGGCTGGTAGCCCTGCGGCGCGGGCACGGGCTGGGCCTGCTCCTGGGGCGCGAAACCCTGCGCCTGGTAGCCCTGCGGATACCCCTGACCGCCCTGCGGGGCCTGCTCCTGGGGCTGGTAGCCCTGCGGCGCGGGCATGGGCTGGGCCTGCGGGGCAGGACCACCCTGCGGATAGACGTGCTGTTCCTGCGGGGCCTGCCCCGCAGGCGGGTAACCCTGCTGCGGAGCCTGCTCCTGGGAGGGGTGACCCTGCTGCGGAGCCTGCTCCTGAGGCGCGAAACCCTGCGCCTGGTAGCCCTGCGGATACCCCTGACCGCCCTGCGGGGCCTGCTCCTGGGGCTGGTAGACCTGCGTGGCGGGCGGGGCCTGCGGGGCAGGACCACCCTGCGGATAGACGTGCTGTTCCTGGGCGTACGGCTCCTGGGAGTAGCCGGAGCCACCCTCGACGCGGAAGCCGGTCACCTGGGGAGCGGCCGAGGCCGCCTTCGGCAGCAGGTAAAGCAGCCCGACCACGACCAGCGCGAGGCCGGGCAGGACGACGAGAAGGAACTCGACCTTCCGTCCGAAGTCCACATCTCCGCTGAACAGCCCGCCGAACAGCCCGACCACGCCGAACAGCGCGGCGAGCCCGAGCATGGCCACGGCGATGCGGGCCATCAACTTCAGCCGCTCGACCACCGGGCCGAGGTTGCCGGCCAGCAGCACGGCGCCGACGAGCAGCGCCACGATCACCGGTGAGGTGAAGTCGTCCACGTATCCGGCCGCGCGGAGGCCGAAGGACGACTTTCCGCCCGAGGCTCCGAAGAGCAGCCGCTCGATGCCGACGAGAACGCTCGTGGACGCGATGGCGATCATGAGCCACGCGGCCGGCTCTCGGAGCCGGCCGGCTTCAACATTGATCACAACTACCCCCATCGGGTCTTTAGGTAAACCCGGCTCAGTTTTGCACATGGCTGACTTCGGTGTCGGTAGACCAGTGAACCCCACGAATCCCATATGTGCTTCATTGCACCTTATTGTCGTATATTTACAGACCATCCAAGCGGCCCTGCCAGCGAAGACGCTCCTCGTAACGATCATGACAAGGTGGCCCTCACCCTGGGGGAAGCCCCTTCGAGCCGACCTGCCCGAGGCAGTGGAAGACTGGATGACATGCGCATCGTTTCCCTCGCCGGTGGAATCGGCGGCGCCCGGTTCCTACGCGGCCTGCTCGCCTCGTCCCCCGACTCGGAGATCACCGTCATCGGCAACACCGGTGACGACATCACCCTCTACGGCCTGCAGGTCTGCCCCGATCTGGACACCGTGATGTACACCCTGGGTGGTGGCATCGACGAGGAGCAGGGCTGGGGCCGCCAGAAGGAGACCCACGTCGTCAAGGAGGAGCTGGCCGCCTACGGCGTCGAACCGCAGTGGTTCGGCCTGGGTGACCGCGACTTCGCCACCCACATCGTGCGCACCCAGATGCTCCGCGCCGGATACCCCCTGTCGGCTGTCACCGAGGCGCTGTGCGCGCGCTGGAAGCCGGGCGTGCGGCTGATCCCGATGAGCGACGACCGGACCGAGACCCACGTGGTCATCTCCGACGAGCAGGGGCGCCGGGCCGTCCACTTCCAGGAGTGGTGGGTACGGCTGCGCGCCTCCGTCCCCGCCGAGCAGATCATCCTGGTCGGCGCGGACCAGGCCCGCCCCGCCCCCGGCGTGCTGGAGGCCATCGCCGAGGCCGACGTGGTGATCCTGCCGCCGTCCAACCCGGTGGTCAGCATCGGCACGATCCTGCAGATCAAGGGCATCCGCGAGGCCCTTACCCCCAAGACGGTCGTCGGCGTCTCCCCCATCATCGGCGGCGCCCCGGTCCGCGGCATGGCGGACGCCTGCCTGACCGCGATCGGCGTGGACACCACCGCCCAGGCCGTCCTGGAACTGTACGGCTCGCCGCTGGTGGACGGCTGGCTGGTCGCCGAGGAGGACGACGGGGTCAGCCTCGACGGCGTCCACGTCCAGTCCCGTCCCCTGATCATGCATGACGTCGAGTCCGCCGCCGCCATCGCCCGGGCGGCCCTCGACCTGGCCATGGAACTGTCGGCCTCCCGGGAGGAGCCGGCCGCGTCCGCCGGAGCTCGGAGCGAGGACGTCCAATGAACAGAACCCGCCGCAGGCGGCACAGCCAGCCCGACGTCAGGCTGGAGCTCTTCCCCATCCCGGGGATCCCCGAGGTGCGGGAGGGCGACGACATCGGTGAACTGATCGTCGCGGCCATGCCCGACCTGCGCGACGGCGACATCCTGGTGGTCACCTCCAAGATCGCCAGCAAGGCCGAGGGCCGGGTCCGCCGGGGCGTCAGCCGTAACGAGGCAGTCGCCACCGAGACCAGGCGGGTCGTCGCCCGCCGGGGCGAGACGGTGATCGCGGAGACCGCGCACGGTTTCGTCATGGCCGCCGCCGGGGTGGACGCCTCCAACACCGAGTCCGGCACCGTCGTGCTGCTGCCCGTCGATCCGGACGCCTCCGCCGTGGCCGTCCGGACGCGCGTCCGGGAGCGGCTCGGCGTGTCGGTCGGCGTGATCATCTCCGACACCTTCGGCCGCGCCTGGCGCAACGGCCAGACCGATCTCGCCGTCGGTGTGGCCGGAGTGACCCCCGCGCTCGACTACCGGGGCATGTCCGACGACCACGGCAACGCGCTGGAGGTCACCCTGACCGCCATCGCCGACGAGTTGGCCGCGGCCGGTGACCTGGTCAAGGGCAAGGTCGCACAGACCCCGGTGGCGGTGATCCGGGGCATAGCGGAATACACCACTGACGAGGACGGCCCGGGCGTCCGCGAACTGGTCCGCCAGTCCGAGGACGACATGTTCCGGTACGGCTCGCGCGACGTGGTCTTCGCCCGCCGGACCATCCGCGAGTTCTCCGCCGAGCCGGTGGACGGGGCCAAGGTCCGCCGGGCGGTGGACGCCGCGATCTCCGCGCCTGCCCCGCACCACACGACCCCGTGGCGGTTCGTCCTGCTGGAGTCGGCCGAGATCCGGGAGAAGCTGCTCGACGCCATGCGTGAGGCGTGGATCGCCGACCTGCGCGGCGACGGCCTCTCCGAGGAGTCGATCGCCCGGCGGGTCCGGCGCGGCGACGTACTGCGCGCCGCGCCGTACCTCGCGGTGCCCTGCCTGATCATGGACGGCTCACACACCTACCGCGACGACCGGCGCAACGCCGCCGAGCGGGAGATGTTCGTGGTCGCCACCGGCGCCGGAGTGCAGAACTTCCTCGTCCAGCTCGCGGTGGAGGGACTCGGCTCGGCCTGGGTGTCGTCCACGATGTTCTGCCGCGACGTGGTCCGCGAGGTGCTCGACCTGCCCCCGGGCTGGGACCCGATGGGCGCCGTCGCCATCGGCCACCCCGCCGCCCCGCCCCGCGACCGCGCCCCCAGACAGGCCACCGACTTCATCGTCGTCCGCTGACCGTCCGGGGGACGACACACGGGAGAAATCGTGAAGGTGGGATCGGCTTACCCTCGTGAGGTAAGCCGATCCCATCTCTGCGGAGCTCGGCTTCGTACCTTCATCCGTACCGGAGCGCGTTCACAACTATCGCGACCAGGATCAGTGCCCCTCCGCCGACCACGATCATCTTCCGGACCGCCCCCCACGCCGCCGCCTTCGCGCCCGGAACCTTCGCGGCCGCCTCGGTCACCGCCTGGACCGCCTTGCCCCAGCCCGCCCAGGTGTCCACCGTCCGCTGGAAACGTCGTCCGACGGAGAAGACGATCGTCGCGATCACGATGAAGATCAGGACGCGGCCGTTCGAGCTGTCCAACGTTGCACTCCTACCCGGGGGGAAGCAGGATTCTCGTTACTGCGGGTATGTCAGCGGCCATCAGAGCCGCGAGATGGCGAACACGATCATCGCGATCACGATGAGCGCCAGGATCCGACCGGCCGAGCTATCCATCGCGTACTCCTACCTGGAAGGAAGCAGGATTCCATCACTAAGAGTATGCGAATGACTACGGATATGCCAGGAACTGTTTCCTTAAGCCGCGCGGATTGGAACCGTCCAATGGATGGACGCCGCCCCGCCAGGCGGCCACAGGTTCAGAACGCGGCGGGAACACGGGGGGACGGGATCGCGCAGGCGACACCGGAGGGACGGGAAACCGTCGATGGAACCCGTCACACCTGTTCGAGTGGCAGGAGCCTCCGAACGCTCTGGCAGACGCCGTCGCTGGCCGCCGCGGCGGCGAGCCGGCCGGTGTCCGGAACGCCGTAGGAGGTGGTCCGCTGCCGGACCGGCCGGCCGGTGGGGGCGACCATGGCCGCGATGTCGGTGATCGTCTTGAAGGAGCCGTTCTCCGACCCCGCCATCCGGCTGATCGTCTCCTCCATCAGCGTGCCGCCGAGGTCGTTGACCCCGCCCTGGAGCACCTGACGGCACAGGTCGTCCCGGAGCTTCACCCAGGAGCACTGGATGTTGCCGATCGCGCCGTGCAGGAGGATGCGGGCCAGCGCGTGCACGGCCCGGTTCTCCCGCGCCGTCGGCCCCGGCCTGGCGATCCCGGCCAGGTAGATGGGCGCGCTGTGATGGACGAACGGCAGCAGCACGAACTCGGAGAACCCGCCGGTCTCCTCCTGGATCCGGCGGATCAGCCGGATGTGCCGCACCCAGTGGGCGTGGTTGTCGACATGGCCGTACATCATCGTGGAGGTCGTCGGGATGCCGACCCGGTGGGCGGTGGAGACGACCTCGACCCACTCGGCGGTGGGCAGTTTGCCCTTGGTCAGCACCCAGCGCACGTCGTCGTCGAGGATCTCGGCCGCGGTCCCCGGCAGCGAGTCGACGCCCGCCTCCCTGGCCGCGATCAGCCAGTCCTCGATGGACAGATCCGTACGGCTGGCACCGTTGATGACCTCCATCGGGGAGAAGGCGTGGACGTGCATCTCCGGCACCCGGGCTTTGACCGCGCGGGCGATGTCGAAGTAGGCGCTGCCGGGCAGGTCCGGATGGATACCGCCCTGCATGCACACCTCGGTCGCCCCCGCCTGCCACCCCTCCCAGGCCCGGTCGGCGACCTGCTCCAGCGAGAGGGTGTAGGCGTCGGCGTCGGTACGGCGCTGCGCGAAGGCGCAGAAGCGGCAGCCGGTGTAGCAGACGTTGGTGAAGTTGATGTTCCGGTTCACCACGTAGGTCACGTCGTCGCCGGACACCTCCCGGCGGAGGTCGTCGGCGATCCGGCACAGCTCCTCCAGCGCCGCGTCGTCCGCCCCCGCACCGTCGGGGTCACCGGCGGCATCGAGGAGGGCGAGCGCCTGCGCGTCGGTCAGCCGCGCCGGATCGTCCGCGGCCTGCCGCAGGGCCGCCCCCGCCTCCCCGAGAAGCACGGCGGGGGCCGGGAGCCGCTCCCTGAGGGCATCCCAGTCGCCGTAGACGTGGTCGAAGTCGTCGCGGCGGTCACCGGTGCGGCCCTCGGTGTCGACGGCGGTGTGCAGATCGGTGCGGCCGAGGGAGACGAAACCACCGTCCGGCTCCTGCCAGGGCAGGCCTGCCGGGAGCGCGCCCTCGCGGGCGAGGCCGGTCTCCGGGTCCGCCAGGGCGGCCACGTGCGCGTTGAGCCGGGGGTCGAGCCAGGGCTCCCCGGCCAGCACGTACTCGGGATAGATGGTCAGCCGCTCCCTGAGGGCGAACCCGGCGGCGGCCGTGCGGGCGGCGAGGTCGTCGATCTGCGGCCAGGGGCGCTCGGGGTTGACGTGGTCGGGCGTCAGCGGGGAGATCCCACCCCAGTCGTCGATACCCGCCCTGATCATCAGCTCGTACTCGGAGTCGACCAGGTTGGGTGGCGCCTGCACCCTCATCCTGGGCCCCAGCACCAGCCGGGTCACCGCGATCGTGGCGGCCAGCTCCTGCAGGTCGGCGTCCGGCATGCCGCGCATGGCGGTGTCCGGCTTGGCGCGGAAGTTCTGGACGATGATCTCCTGGAGCCCGCCGTACTCGCGCGCCACCCTGCGCAGTGCGAACAGCGATCCGGCCCGCTCCTCGGCCGTCTCGCCGATGCCGATGAGGATGCCGCTGGTGAACGGCACGTTCGTCCGTCCCGCGTCCTCCAGCACGCGTAGCCGTACCGCGGGGTCCTTGTCCGGCGAGCCGTAGTGCGGCTGCCCCTTCTCCTCGAACAGCCGCCGCGAGGTCGTCTCCAGCATCATGCCCATCGACGGTGCGACCGGCTTGAGCCGCTGCAGGTCCTGCCAGGTCATGACTCCGGGGTTCAGGTGCGGCAGCAGCCCGGTCTCCTCCAGTACCCGGATGGACATCGCGCGGACATAGGACAGGGTGTCGTCGTAGCCGTGCGCGTGCAGCCACTCGCGGGCCTGGGGCCAGCGGTCCTCCGGCCGGTCGCCCAGGGTGAACAGCGCCTCCTTGCATCCCATCGCCGCGCCCTGCCTGGCTATCTGGAGCACCTCGTCGGGGCCGAGGTACATGCTCTCCAGCTTGTGCGGGGCGGTGGCGAACGTGCAGTACCCACATCGGTCGCGACAGAGCCGGGTCAACGGGATGAAGACCTTGCGACTGTAGGTGATGACCCCCTGTCGCCCGACCGCCTCCAGACCCGCGTCCCTGACCCGTCCGGCGTGGTCGAGGAGGGCGTCGAGGTGGGCGTCTCGGGCGTGCAGCAGAACGGTGGCCTCGGTCACGTCGAGAGCTTTTCCATCACGGGCACGGGCCAGTGCCCGGCGCATCGCGGTATCGGTGGGGTTCACGCTCATGACGGCACAGTACGGCGCAGCACCGAGGAAACCGGACGCGGGTACGGGCTACGGACAGACTCTTCAGATTCCCTAAATAATACCGTCAAGAAAATCTCAGTAGACGTAAATATGTGCATACGCATACATTGGAGGCATCCCACCCGGACCCACTCAGGACCTCAGGAGCCGAAAATGATCTGGTTTCTCCTCGCCCTCGCCGCGCTCGCCGTCCTCGCCCCGCTGATCGGAGCCGACACGCGCGACAGCCGCGACTGGCGGCCCGTCGAACCCCTCGCCGAGCCCTTCGCCGGCCCCGGCCGGGTCAGAACCGGCGATAGTCGCGTGCCGGCATCCGTGGCCCCCGAGCGGGCGGCCGCTTACCGCCCAGCTCCAGCAGTCTGCTGACCCGGTGCCGGTGTCCCCGATAGGGCGCGAGCAGCCGCAACATCCCCACGTCGTCGGTCTTCTGACCGGTCAGCGACCAGCCGACCAGCGAGGGCAGGTGATAGTCGCCCACCGAGACCGCGTCGGCGTCGCCGTGCGACCGCTGGCGCACCTCGGCGGACGTCCACGCCCCGATCCCGGGCAGCGCCCGCAGCAGCCGATCCACGTCGGCGCTGTCCCCGGCCGCCTCCAGTTTCCCCGCGTGCCAGGCGACGTTCGCGATCGTCCGCGCCCGTACGGCCTCCGTTCCCGCCCGGTGCCAGTCCCATGACGGGATCGACCGCCACACCTCGGGCTCGGGGAAGACCCTCATGCCCTCGGGTGCCGGTCCCGGGGCGGGCTCGCCGTACCGGCCGAGCAGCCACCGCCACGCCCGCCAGGCCTCACCGGTCACGACCTTCTGTTCCAGCACGGCCGGCACCAGCGCCTCCAGCACCCGGAAGGTCCGCCCGACCCGGAGCCCCTCGTAGCGCCTGGCCGCGTCTCTGAGCACATCGTGCCCGGGGACGAACCCCGAGATGTCATCGTCGACGCCGAGCATCGCGGGAAGCGTCTCCAGCAGCCAGCCGGCCCCCGGCCCCCAGGCGGTACCGGCGACCTGCCCGCGCAGGGCGACCGTCCTCAGTGTCCCGGCGCCGTCCGGGGTCCGCGAGGTCCGCCAGATCGCCCCGTCGGGCGTCTTCCGCCAGGTCGGGTCTCCACTCCCGCGCCGGTGCGGGGCGAGGGTCAGCTCAAGGTCGAGCGGCCCCTCCGGACGCCACTGCCGCTCTTTCGCCACGGTCACGTTCTCACCGCATCTGTGCAGGCCGCAGGGGAGTCAGATGTCGCTGGAGAAGCGGACGGAGCACTCCGGGAGCACCACGCCGGGCCAGATGCGGCTGCCCGCCACCAGCTCGTTCCCGGGCCCCACGATCGCGCCGTCGCCGATGACGGCGTCGCGCAGGATCGCTCCGGAAGCGACGCGGGCACCGATGCCGATCACCGAGTCGATCACGGTCGCCCCCGAGTGGATCACGCAGTCATCGCCGAGCACACTGCCGGACACCTGGGCGCCGGACTCCACGACCGCACGGGCGCCGACCACCGAACCCCCGTCGATCTTGGCCTCGGCCGAGACCCTGGCGCCGGACAGCGCGAGGAACTCACCGGTGGGGCCGGGCAGAGCGGGCGAGGCCAGGCGGCCGAGGACCAGGTCGCGGGAGCCCTTGATGAAGGCCGCGGGCGTGCCGACGTCGAGCCAGTAGGAGGCGTCGGCGTAGCCGAGTACCAGGGCACCGGAGTCGATCAGACCGGGGAAGGTCTCGCGCTCGACGGAGACGACCTCGCCGGCCGGGATCAGGTCGATCACCGAACGGGTGAAGACGTAGCAGCCGGCGTTGATCCGGTTGGTGACCGGGTTCGGAGTCTTCTCCAGGAAGGCGGTGACCCGCCCCTCGTCGTCGGTCGGCACGCAGCCGAAGCGCGTGGGGTCATCCACCTCGGTCAGGTGCAGGGTGACGGCGGCCCCCCGGTCGACGTGCCGGACCACCTGGTCGCCGATGTCGTGGCCGGACAGGATGTCGCCGTTGAGCACCAGCACCGGCGCGTCGGGGCCGCTGGTCAGCGCCTCGGCGGCGTTGCGGATGGCACCGCCGGTGCCGAGCGGGGTCTCCTCGGTCACGTATTCGAGCGAGAGCCCGAACGCCGAGCCGTCACCGAACGCGTCGGAGAACATCTCCGCCCGGTAGGACGTGGCGAACACGATGCGCCGGACACCGAACGAGCGGGCCCGTGCCAACTGGTGGGCAAGGAAGGGAACCCCCGCTGTGGGCAGCAGTGGCTTGGGCGTGCCGAGCGTCAGCGGACGTAGGCGCGTTCCCTGTCCCCCGACAAGAAGGATCGCCTCAAGTTCCGGCAAAGAGGTCTCCATCATCCCGCGAGATTAGCTCACTATTCGACAGCACGTTGATAAGAGAGCAGGTGGGCCTCAGCCGAGGCCTCCCAGGTGAAGTCCCTGGAACGGGCCAGCCCGGCCGCCGACAGGGCCTCACGGCGCTCCTGCGACGTCAGCAGCGCCCGCAACGCGTCGGCGATGCTGGCGTCGTCGGGCTCGGTGTAGGCGACGGCGTCACCCCCCACCTCGGGCAGCGAGGTGCGGTGTGTGGTGAGCACCGGCGCACCGCAGGCCATGGCCTCCAGCACCGGCAGTCCGAAACCCTCGCCGCGCGAGGGGAAGGCCGCCACGACCGCGCCGCCGAGGAATCCGGACAGGTCGGCGAATGACAGGTAGCCGGGACGGAGCACCTTCACGGTGGAGGGCACCTCTCCGACCGCTGCGTCCACGTCGGCGTCACGGAGGCCCCCGGCCAGCACCAGGGCGGGCGGATCGGGGAGGTTCTGAACGGCCCGTACGAAACCCCGGATCAGATTGGGGACGTTCTTGCGCGGCTCCAGCGGGCCGAGGAAGGCGACATAGGGGGTGCCGTGCAGGCCGAGCCTGCTGGCGGCGTGCCTGACCTCCCGCTCGGACGGCAGGTGGAACAGCGCGGGATCCACGCCGTGATAGGCGACGTCGATGCGGGTGGGATCGGCGGCGAGCACCCGGATCAGCTCGTCCCTGGTCGCCTTGGACGGCACGATCACCCTGGCCGCGCGCCGGACGGCCGTCCGGGTCGCCGAGCGGAAGAAGGAGGCCTTCACCGCGCTGTGCTGCGAGGTCTCGGTGAACCAGGTGACGTCGTGCACGGTCACCACGGTCGGCAGGCCGGAGCGGAGCGGCATCGAGTAGTAGGGGGCGTGGATCACCTCTGCGCCGACCTGCTGCGCGAGGAGCGGGAGCCCGGTCTGCTCCCAGGTGAGCCGGGCAGCCCGGTTGGTGATCCCGGGCGGCCCTGCCAGGATGCGGGCGGAGGGCGCCAGCGCGGCGTACCGCTGGGCATCGGCCCGCTGGCAGACGACCGCCAGGTCGGCGCCGCCCCTGTCCAGCGCGGCGACCAGTCCGTCGACATACCTGATCAACGCACCGCGATCAGCCGGAACCGCGGCCGCGTCGACGAGAACTCGGGGCGTCAAGAAGGATCGCTCCCCTCAGGATCCACGTGGGACGATCGTCCCTTTCTCCTGTTCACTCTATTGCCAGAGCCTCCGGAAACGCGGGGCGAATCACGCGGCTTTTCGCGGGTCGGGGTCACGCCGGGCAGCGACGGCGCGTCGCGCGGACAGTCCCGCGGCACCGGCGCAGACGAGATCGCCAAGGATGATCACGATCCTGGAGCAGAGCGCCACGACGATCGCCGATCCCCGGTCCAGGACCGGCACCAGCACGGCCACCATGGCGGCCTCACGGACCCCGGCCCCGGCGGGTACCACGAACGTCATGATCCCCAGGCACCAGGACAGGGCGAAGGCCCCGATGGAGAAAAGGACCATCGAGACGCCCGAAAGCCCGAACTCATGGATGATCGCCGCCAGGTTCAGGCCGTACGCGGTCCAGCCGAGCAGCGCCCAGCCCATCGCGGTGAGGATGCCCCTCCGGGTGAGCGGACGCTCCAGCGGCTCGCGCCTCAGCTTCCGCAGCCCGAACCCGAGGACCGCGTTGATCACCTTCGGCTCGAACACCACCACGAGCGCCGGGAGCAGCAGGAACACCCAGGCATACGGCGCGACCGACCCCGGCAGGGCGGCCAGCAGCGTCACCCCCGAGATCACCAGCCCGCTGCCGAGCTGCACCGGCATCGTCAGGAAGAAGGCCGCCGCGCTCCGCGACCGGGGCACACCCAGCTCGCGGCCCATCTCCATCTGGGCGAGCACCGGCCACAGCGAGCCCGGAATGTACTTTCCGAGCTGGCCGACGAAGAAGACCTTCGCCGCCGTGCGGAACGGCAGCGGCGAGCCGAGATCGGCCAGCAGCGCCCGCCACGTCATCATCCCGCCGCACAGCGCGGCGACCACGGCGACCAGCGACAGCACCAGCGCCTGCACCGACAGCCGGGCGAACCCGGCGACGATCCCCTCCCACTGGCCCACCACCACCCACGTGCCGAACCCCAGCGCCACGAGCAGGAAGGCGACGCGGACCAGCCGTCTCACCGGGGGCTGACCGGCTCGGGCGGCTGGGGCAGAGAGACCCCGGCCGGGTGGCGGGTGCTCTTGGTGGCCACCCACAGGTAGGTCGGCACCACCGGCAGCAGCCCCCGCAGGACGGCGCGGGGCAGCCGGGCCAGCACACCCCCGGCCACCCGACCGGCCACGCCGGGGAACAGCTCGGAGCCGGCGAACGCCGCCGGGGTGGCGAGCACCGGGAAGGTGTAGTCCCACACGCGCAGGCCCCGCACCATCCTCCGCAGGCCGCGCCGGGTCCGGTAACGCTCGTAGTAGCTGTCGGCACGGCCGGACAGCCGGACGTAGCGGTCGGCCAGCGCGGGTGGCAGGTAGGACAGGAACGGCAGCTTGTAGTGCGGCTCCATCACCCCGAGCCGGTTGCCCAGCCCGAGGTAGAGCACGCCGTCGTCGGCGAGCACCCGGCGCATCTCGGCCATGATCGCGTCGGGGTCCACCACGTGCTCGTAGATGTGGTTGAAGACCAGCACGTCGATGGAGCCGTCGGGGAAGGGCAGCGCGGTGCCGTCGGCGCACACGAACTCGACCCGCTCGCCGAACCGCTCGGCCGCCTTGCGCAGGCCGGGCACGTCGATGTCCACGCCGAAGGTCCGTCTCGCGCCCGCGGCGGCGAGCTCGTCGGCGATGAACCCGGCCGAGCAGCCGATGTCGGCGACCGTCAGGCCGTCGAGGACGTCCTTGTCACGGCCGAGGAAGTGACCGAGCACCGCCACGATCTTCGCGGCCTTGCGGCGGCGCTTCTCCTCGTCGAGCATCGCCGCCTGGAACTCGGAGTACGCCAGCTGCGCCACCCGTTTCGTGCCCATCGCCTCGCCTGCCACTCCTCGTTCGCTGCGCGGACCGCCCGTCCCTCTCGGTCCGCCGTGCCGAAGGCGCGCCCGGGAGGCCACCGGACTCCCCTTGGCACGCCGCCCAAGCGTACCGGCCAGGACGGAGCTCGGCCCGAGACCGGCACCCGGACGTAGGCGGCCCGGGCCAGGACGGGGGTTCAGCCCGCGAGCAGCGCCTGGATATAGGTGGACCAGTAGGGATCGGGGTCGACGGCCTTGACCCCGGCGCGGAGCCGCTCGGGCTCGCCCGGCCGGTAGAACGCGGTCAGCGCGGCGCGGAGGCTCTCCACCGAGCCGGGCTCGACGAGCAGCCCGTCCACCCCGTCGGTGACGTGGTCGCCGAGTGTCCCCACCCGGGTGGCGATCACCGGCACCCCGTGCTCGTGACCTAACCACACCTGCTGGCTGGCCGTCCCGCTCCGGTACGGCAGGACCAGCGCGTCCACGTCGGCGAACAGCCCCGGCACGTCGTCGTCGGCCACGTAGCCCGGCCGCAGCTCCACCCGCTCGGTCAGGCCCAGCTCGGCGATCAGCGCCCTGGTCTCCTCCAGACCGCCCCAGAACTCCCCCGCGACCCGGAGCGAGACGCCCTCGGGCAGCGCGCGGATCAGCAGGTCCAGTCCCTTGTACGGCCGGACCAGGCCGAAGAACAGCAGCCGGTCCCGCACGCCGTCGGCCTGGCCGCACCCCTGGGACCTGACCGGGAGGTGCGGCGCCATCTCGGCCACCGTCACCGGGGCGGGCCCGAGCTCTCGGGCCAGCGCGGCCTGCGGCTCGGAGTGGACCAGCACCCCCTCCACCCGGCGCAGCAGCGCCTTCATCAGCGGGGTGTCGTAGGGCTTGCGCTCGTGGGGCAGCACGTTGTGGCAGAGCGCGACGACCCGGGCCCGGCGGCGCAGGCCGGCGAGGATACCCAGGTAGGGCGGGACCTGCACCGGGCTGAGCACCGTGAGGATCACCAGGTCGACACCCGCGAGCCACCGGCCGCGGCGGACCCAGCCGTCCGGGCGGCGCCAGTCGAGGGCGCGGTTGACGTCGGGGAACGGGGCACCGTCGGGGGTGTCCACGGTCTGCTGACCGGGGTAGAGGAAGGACGGGTACTGCGCCCTCCACGACTCGATCACCACGTCGTGCCCGGCGGCGCGCAGCCGGTGGGCCAGCTCGGTGGTGTGCGCGGCCCCGCCGCCCTTGTAGGGGTGGGTCGGCCCGACGATCGCGATCCGCATCGCCTACTCGCTCCGGGAGCGCACGATGAGGTCGGCGAGCAGCGCCAGCGACCCGATGAGCAGGCCGGAGATGAAGATCACAACAGTGTTACTGGCCAGGTAGAAGGGCGACTTGACGTTGTCGTAGACCCCCTTGGCCATGCCGATGCAGACCAGCCAGATGGCCGGCGGCATGAGGACCTTGAGCGGGTTGAAGTACATGACCATCCGCAGCACCTGCAGGATGTAGCGGTAGGCGTCGGAGACGAAGCTGAACTTCGACTTGCCCGCCCGCTTGCTGTACTCGATCGGCAGGTAGTAGACGTCATGCTGGTTCGACAGGAACGACAGCGTGATCGTGGTGACGCAGGAGAACCCGGGCGGCAGCAGCCGCAGATACGGCCTGGCGACCGACTTGCGGAACGCCCGCAGCCCGCTGTTGAGGTCGGGGATCTTCTGCCCCGCCAGCCGCTCGGCCACCTTGCGGATGAACCACTTCGCCGGCACCCGCAGGACCTTGTGCGAACCCTCCTCGGTGGTCCGCGCGCCCACGACCTGGTCGATCGTGGGGTCCTTCTCCAGGATCCCGACGAGCTCGGGGATGCGCTCGTTGGGATACGTCATGTCCGCGTCGGTCCACACGACGATCTCGCCGCGCGCCTCCTGCGTGCCGATCCTGCGCACCGTGCCCGACCCGCCGTTGCGGTGGAAGGCCCTGATCCGCATGTGCGGGAAACGCGGGGCGGCCTCCTGCAGCCTGGCCAGCGTCTGGTCGGTGGAGCAGTCGTCGACGGCCACGAGCTCGTAGGTGTAACCGCTGCGGTCCATGGCCTCGGAGATGCGCTCGACCTCGTCGATGACATGGTCCTGCTCGTTGTAACAGGGCAGAACGATCGTGACGTACGGCGTTGCGTCCACGGGTGGTCCACTCTCGGATATCTCGGGCGTGCTCACGTCCGGCGAGGATACTCTGCCCAGTCAAGGACCGGACCCACATCACCCCCTCCGGACGGCCACGCGGCCCTGCCTCCACCCCCTGACCAGCCGGAATTCCAGACGCAGGCGGGATGCTCGGCGGCGGTCGAATCGATCGTGGCCAGGATCGCACCGGTGTCCGCAATGATCATTCGCCGAATCCGTCGAGGTTGCCATCGGCACGGGACGCCCACGTGGGATCTCCGCTCATCGCGTAACCCACGGCAGGCATGACCATCTTCAACTGACGGAGCGGAACCACCATGGCAATGGGCTCCCCTCTCTCGGTGATGGTCAGCCTCTCTCCCGCCTTGACACGCGCGAGAATCTGACTGGTCCCATGGGTGAGGTCACGCACACCCACGGTGTGATCACTGGGCAACGGCTCGCTCATGTGGAAACTCCGTCCTTCATGTGACCACATCGACAGATGAATGCCGTAAGGCATAAGTATCCGATCCAGCCCAGGTCCGGACCGAGGTTCTCTTCACAGTCCCCCGAGGACGTCTCCTCCGGCGTGCCAGCGAGGATGATCGCCCAGATTGACACCGAACTCGCGTTCCCACCCGGATAGTCACGTGGGCCGATCAGCGGCCGGTGATGCCGTCCTTTAAAGACCCGTGTTCGCGGGTGGGACGGCCATCCAGACGTCCATGGACAGGGACCAGGTGCCGTTGGGGGGGTCGATGAGCGATCTCTCGTCCTGGCGGGTGTGGAGTCCCATCACCTGGACCGCCTCGCCGTACGGGGAGAGCTGGCCGGCCTTGGCGGCGAGCAGGACCGGGACGCGGCCTGCCGCGCGGGTGCGGCCGACCAGGCGGATGACGTCGGGCTGGGCGGGGACGTCGGCGCCCCTACGGAAGGCGACCCGGGCGGTGGGGACACCGCAGGTGCCCCGGACGAGCTGGGTGAACCGGTCGCCGGTGACCCGCTCCACGATCAGCACAGAGGCCCGTTCCGGCAGGGCCGCGCAGAGCGCCTCGACCGCCGCGCGTTCGCCGCGCCCGATGGGGGTGAAGGCCGTCCCCGCGGAAGTGATCACCGGGGGGACCAGCAGGAGCACCGCGCCACCGACGGCGAGGCCGTTCTGGACGGCCCGGCCGTACCCCATCCTGCGGGCCTTCTCCCGTACCCAGCGCAGGCCCCAGACGGCGAGCAGGACGAGGCCGGGGATGACGACGGGGACCAGCCGCCGGGCCGCCCACGGATGGTCGGGGGTGATGCCCGGGCGGTAGAGCGTGGTGACCGTGGTCCAGCCGATGACGGCCAGCGGCAGCAGCCAGCCGAACCCCCTGCCCCGGACCATCCTGCGGGTGAGCAGCGCCGCGGCCAGCGTGGCCAGCACCACCACGGGGACTCCGACGTACCAGATCACCCAGTACAGCGAGTCCTCGTAGTAGAGCCGGGAACCGTCGCCCGCCAGCCCGTTGGCCTGCTGGGTCCTCTCGATGAACTCGTAGTTCAGCCGGTCGTCCTGTGTGGTCGGCCACCGGGTCACGACCTGCAGCCACGGCCGGGCCGCGAAGGCCACCGTGACCAGCACCACCAGGCCGGCGGCGATCTCGGGGAGCCGCCGGATCCTCCTGACCCACCGGGCGAGGGCCGCGAGCCGCGTGGCCAGGAGCGCGACGATCAGGGTGAGGACCAGCACCACACCGCAGATGGCCAGCAGCGGCGTGAACGAGCCGGAGAGATAGTCCAGGTAGGGCCTCGACAGGATGTATCCGGCCGCGACCCCCATCCCCGCCCCCGCCGCCAGCCCGAAGAGCAGCGGAACGCCGAGCCGTCCCTCGTCGCGGGTGCCGACCTGGCGCAGGGCGATCAGCAGCCCGGCGTAGACGAGCACGGGCAGCACGTCGCGCAGGCCGTCGATCCTGACCAGGACGGCCAGCCCGAACACCAGACCGGCCAGCTCCGCCCCGATCACGGCGCCGTTCGACTGGGCCCGGCGGATCCGCCCCGGCTGCTCGGCGGAGGGTACGGCCGGCAGGTAGCCGAGGCCCGTGATCCCGGAGCGGAGCCTGACCCGGGCGTCATGGAGCAGGGCGAGACCACCGAAGATCAGGATCATGGAGAGGATCTCGCTGAAGGTGGTGCGCGAGGTGTAGAGGATCGGGAGGCTGACCGCGAACACCAGTCCGGCGAGCGGGGCCCATCGGGCGCCGACCAGCCGTGCCACGACCCCCGACAGGACGAGCACCGCCAGCGCTCCCAGCACCGGCGGCACCAGCAGCAGGCCGGAGAGGCCGCCCACCCAGTGGCCCAGCGCGTCGACCAGCGGCGCGCCCGGCATGAACTGCGGCACGACCGCGCCGCCGGAGCTGTAGAAACCCGCGCTGTCGAAGCGCAGGGCGGGATCCGGCCCGCCGAAGGCCGCCTGCTGGAACGGGACCGGCAGGGAGCCATGCCCGGCCAGCCAGACGGCGTACTGCGCGTAGGTGGCGGGGTCGCGGCGGACGGCGAGCTGCTCGGTGTGGAGCAGGCTGTTGAAGATCCCGGAGGCCAGGGTCACGGCGACGACCCCGGTCGTCTGCCAGGCGGTCGCCTCGACGGTCTCGGGCAGGCGGCGCAGGCCGTACCGGCACAGGACCGCGGCGATCACCAGACCCAGTGGCAGGGCGGCGAGCGGCCGGAACCAGCCGAGTAGCAGCAGTGACAGCCCGGCCAGTAACCAGGCCGCCAGCAGGAGCGCGGGCACGACCGACAGCACGGCGAGCACTCTGCCCGCCGTGGGCCTCCGCGCGTGATCCAGCCAGGTGATCCTCATAGTCCGTCCCGAGCGTAGTGGCAGCTTCCGGTGAGGGCGATGGGCACGCGCACCTGCCTGGGGAAAGCCGGTAGCGTACGCGCAGCGCGCGAAGGGGGCGGCACGTGGTCGGCTGGGCTCGGGGGCACCGATGGTTCCTGGGGGTTCTGGGTCTCGGGGTCGCCCTGCGGGTGGTCACCCTGCTCGGCTACCGGCCCGCGCTCTGGTTTCCCGACTCCTACACCTACGTCGTCACGGCGTTGAGGCCCCGGCCCGACCTGGTCCGGCCGGCCGGATACGCGATGTTCCTGCGACTGCTCGAACCGTTTCACAGCTTCGCCCTTGTCGCGCTGGTCCAGCATCTGCTGGGACTCCTGGTCGGCGTGCTCGTCTACCTCACCGCCCGACGGCTGCGTGCCCCCGGCTGGGCCGCGGTGCTCGCGTCCGTTCCCTCCCTTCTGGACGCCTACCAGATCGAGTTGGAGCACCTGCTGGTCTCCGACACCCTGTTCGCCGCGCTGGTGATGTCGGCGGTCTGCCTCGCCCTCTCCCGGACCGCCGACTGGCGTACGGCCTGCGGGATCGGGTTGCTGGTCGCGGCCGCGACGCTGACCAGGACCGTCGGGCTGCCGCTGGTCGTGATCTTCGCCTGCTGGCTGGTCTACCGGGCGCGGGGCCGGGTGCTCACGGCCGGGGTGATGCTGACCGCGGCGGCGCTGCCGATCCTGGGGTATGGGCTCTGGTTCCACGCCACCTACGGCCGGGTCGGCATCGTGGGCGCCAACGGCGTCTTCCTCTACGCCAAGACGATGACGTTCGCCGACTGCGCGGTGATGAGGCCGCCCGCGGACCTGGCCGTGCTCTGCGACCCCCGTCCGCCGGAGCGACGGCCCCCCGCGCAGGAATACGTCTGGAGCCAGGATTCCCCCCTGGTCAGGTTGCCCGGTATCACCTTCAATGAGGAGAACGACACGCTGGCCGGGCGGTTCGCGACGCTGGCCGTCCAGAGCCAGCCGCTCGCCTACCTGGGCTCGGTGTTCTCCGAGCTGGCGCGCTCGTTCACCCTGAGCCGCCCGGTCTACCCGGACCAGGAGGTCTACGACTACTACGAGTTCCCGGCCACGTCGCCGGCGCCGCCGGGCCGCTACCCGGCCACGGTGGGCGCCGGGTTCGCCGAGCGCTACGAGCGGGGATCGATCACCACCCGGGTCGTCGAGCCGTACGCGGGCTGGATGCGGGCCTACCAGGGCGCCGTCCGGCTGCCCGGCGTGGCGGTGCTGGTGATCCTGCTCGTCCCTCCGGTCACGGCGGCCATCCGGCGGTTCCGCCCGGTGGCGGTGGGCGGCCGGCGGTTCCGTCCGGACTCGATGACGTGGGTGCTGCCGTGGACGACGGCGGTGGGGCTGCTCGTCATACCTCCGGCGGTGGCGGAGTTCGACTACCGCTACGTCCTGCCCGCCGTACCCGCCGCGTGTCTGGCTGCTGCGTTTACGGCGGCTAAACCTTCTTTCCGTAACATTCCAAGAAATGTCCGTATTTGAGTATGCTGGGCGCCCAGATCATCACTGGACCTGTAAAGGGGCGGTCATGACCAAGTTCACGTCATCGTGACGCCCCCTGCTTACCTCCTGACCTACTCTTTGGGCGCAATGAGCGAGCTGAAGCAGCACCTGATGTTGCCGCCAGGCGAGGAGATCGCATGAGCGATCATCGGCATGTCACCGTGAAGGACCGCCGGACCGAACCGGCCGGTCACGGGCGCCGGGGGTCCCGGCGGGCGGGCGGGGACGGCGGGCAGCCTCCCAATGACCCGGCCTATGACGACGGGCCGTCCCGCGGCCCGGGCCGCAGGCCCGGAGGGCTGAGCACGGGCGGCTGGGTGAGTGTCGCGATGACCTGCGTCCTGGTCGCCGGCACCCTCGGCGCCTACAAGGTCTACCGCGACATCGACGGCAACATCACCCGCCAGAACGTCGAGGAGAAGCTCGGCGCGGACCGCCCCCCGGAGACCGGAGCGCTCAACGTGCTCATCGTGGGCTCCGACAGCCGCGAGGGCGCCGATAACAAGAAGTACGGCCAGCACATGCAGGGCCAGGGTGAGCGGACCGACACGATCATGCTGCTCCACATCGCTCCGGACCGCGACAAGGCGACCCTGCTGAGCTTCCCCCGCGACTCCATGGTCCAGGTGCCCGAGTGCGAGAACCTCAAGACGAAGGCGACCATCCCCTCCGGCATCAGGATGATCAACTCGACCTTCAACGACGGCGGCATCGCCTGCACGTGGAAGACGATCGAAGAGCTGACCCAGATCCACATCAACCACTTCGTCAAGGTCGACTTCTCCGGGTTCAAGGGCATCGTCGACGCGCTGGGAGGCATCGAGATCTGCCTGCCCAAGGATGTGTCGGACAAGAAGGCCAAGCTGGAGCTGACCAAGGGCAAACACCTCGTGAAGGGTGAGACCGCCCTCGCCTACGTCCGCGCCCGCTACTCGCTCGGTGACGGCAGTGACCTCGACCGGATCAAGCGCCAGCAGGTCTTCATCAACCAGGTGGTGCAGAAGGCCACCAGCTCCGGCCTGCTGACCGACATCGGCAAGCTGTCCGGCTTCCTGGAGGCCGTCACCTCCTCGATGACGGTGGACAGCAAGCTCGACGTCGCGCGCATGGTGGAGATCGCCCAGAGCGCGAAGTCCCTCACCGCCAAGGGCCTGCAGGGCGTCACCATCCCATGGATGCTGGACCCCACCGACACGAACCGGGTCATCTGGCGGCAGCCCGCCGCCAACGAGCTGTTCGAGACGATCCGCAACGACACCGAGGTGACCGCCAGCCCGGCCCCCAACGCCTCCGCCAAGCCGACCATCAAGCACGAGCAGGTCCAGGTCCAGGTGTTCAACGGCACCGACAAGTACGGCCTGGCCAAGGAGGTGGCCGCGAAACTGGCCGCCCAGGGCTTCAGGGTGACCCAGGTCGGCAACGCTCGGCCGGCCACCGGCAACGTGCCCACCACCGCGCTGCGCTACGGCAAGAAGGACGCCGAGGGCGCCGACTACGCCGACGCGGTGGCCGCCCGGCTCTCCGGCGACAAGCTCACTCCCATCGCGGGCAAGATGAAGCCCGCCTCGGTGGAGAACTACGTGTCGACCATCCCGGTCACGGAGCCTCCGGACGGCCCGATCATCCAGTTGATCATCGGTGACGACTGGAAGGGCGTCCGTGTCCCCACCAAGATTCCCGACTCCCTCAAGGGCGACATCATCGACAGCAAGACCAACCCCTGCCTCTAGCCCCGGCCGGGCGGCGCGGAGGGGGCCGTAGACCCGCGGCCCCTTCCGCCCGGCGACGCGGCGGCCCCCTCCGGAGACGCCCGGGCTCCGGAAACATCGCGGGCCGGGGATTTTGAACGATCACGATTCGCCGCGAACCCCTGCAAACGCCGAGCGCTCGTGCGACAGAGGGCGCGTCATCGGTCTAGGCTGGCCGGGTCGGCGAGGCGATCCCCACTTGGCCGCACCCCTCCGGCGGTCCCTGGGCGTCTTCACAAGCGTGTCCGACTACCTCCCAGTCCCCGACAGATAGCTGAGCGTTTTCCCCGTGAGCGACACCCGATCCCCCTTCTCGGTACCGACCCCCTGGGACGACGGCGCCCCCGGCGCCGGCACCGGCAGGGCCGCCGACGGACAGGGCCGGACACCCGCCCCGTGGCCGATGCCCGAGCACGCGCAGCCGTCTCCGGCCTCCTGGCCGGATCCGCCGGACCATGGCCCCGCCTCCACACGGGGTGGCCTCCAGGACGGACCCGGCCCGGACGAGGGCCCCGGCGAGGTCACCGTCTGGGGTTACCCGGCCTACCAGGAGCCCCCCTCCGCCGCCGCCGAGCAGGACGCGTGGGCGAACTGGGACACCCAGACACCTCCCGGGGAACAGGAGCGGGCACCGCACCGGGACAGCCGGCCCTCTTCCGAGCGGGACGTACGGACGCCGTATCCGGACGCGCGCAGGAACCCCCTGGACATGACGTTCGCCCCCGCACCCGCCGGGAACCTTCTGGACCCGCTGGATCCCGCGTGGTCGTCGGGGCAGGGCACCGCCCAGGCCCCGGCGGGGGCCGCGCCGTGGGCGCCCGCGCCGTCCTCCCACCGGGCAGAACCCCAGGAGGCTCCGGCCCGCACCGAACGGCCGTTCTCCTACTGGGAGAACTCCAGCCGGGATCCCGAGCCCTCCCCCTGGAGCCCGGCTCCGGAGGCGGAGCGGGAGCCGCGCCCGGAGGAGGATCCCGCCGCCCCGCCCGCCCGGAAGAAGCGCGAACCGTACCTCGACAACGTCAAGTTCATCCTGATCGTTCTGGTCGTGACCGGGCACTCGCTGGTGCCCACCCTGGCCGCGCACTCGGCCAAGGCGGCCTACCTGTTCATCTACACGTTCCACATGCCCGCGTTCGTGCTGATCAGCGGGTATCTCGGCCGGAACTTCTGGAACTCCAACGCGAAGATCAACAAGCTGGTCGACACCATGCTGGTCCCCTACGTGGTCGTGGAGGTCGGCTACGCGCTGCTCCGCTACTCGCTGGGCCAGAAGTGGAGTCTGACGATCATCGACCCGGCCTGGCTGAACTGGTACCTGGTCGCCCTGGTGCTCTGGCGGATCTCCACGCCCGTCTGGACCCGGATGCGGCAGCCGCTACTGGTCGCGGTGATCATCTACATGGTCGCCGGTTTCTCGGAGATCTCCGGCGACTTCAGCATGGACCGCTTCTTCGGCCTGCTCCCCTTCTACGTGCTCGGCCTGATACTCAAGCCCGAGCACTTCGACCTGCTCAAACCCCTCTGGGTCAAGATCCTGGCCGGGATCACGCTCGCCGGAGGCGCAGCGGTGGCGATCTTCATCGCCCCGCACGCCAGTCTCAAACCGATCTACTTCCGCTCCAGCTTCAAGGCCATGGGCCTGGACTGGCTGCCCGGGCTCGGCCTGCGCGGCGCGATGCTGGTCGCGGCGCTGGCCCTGTCCGTCGCGGTCCTGGCGCTGGTGCCCCGGCGCGAGACCTGGTTCTCCGACCTCGGCACCCGGACGCTCTACGCCTACCTGCTGCACGGCGTCGTGGTGCTCATCGCCAAGGACCAGAAGTGGCTGAGCTTCCCCTGGCTGTACGGCCCGCTGGGCGTGATGGCGATCATGTCGAGCGCGCTGGCGCTGGCCATCGTCCTGTGCCTGCCGGAGACCCGCAAGCTGTTCAAGTGGCTGCTGGAGCCCCGCCTGGTCTGGCTCTACCGCCGGCCGCAGGCGGCCTCCCCCGGCAACCCGGCGGAGACCCCCGGCAAGGAGAGTTCAGCGGCGATTTCCCGGTAATTAATCCAACACACCTGGTGACGACAGAACCGACCCCCACTATCGGAACATGCGGGTATGTGTCGGAACAATTGTCCATCACCCCGAAGACGCCCGGATCATGCATCGGCAGATCCGGGCGCTCCTCGACGCCGGACACGAGATCACCTATGTCGCGCCCTTCACCGACTGCAACGTCACGCCGGATCCGCGGATCCGGGTGATCGACGTTCCCCGTGCGCTGGGCGGCCACCGTAGACGCGCACTGAAGGCCGCCCGGGGTGCCCTGCGGCGTGGAGCCGAGGACGCCGACCTGCTGATCATCCACGACGTCGAGCTGCTGTTCCGGCTGCCCCGGCGCCGTCCCGTCACCGTCTGGGACGTCCGCGAGAACCCGGCCGCCGCGCCGGAGGCGAGGTCGTACCTGCCGGAGCGCCTGCGCCGGACCCTGCCGTCGCTGATCCGCCGGATCGAGGCCCGGGCGGAGAGCCGCCTGCATCTCATCCTGGCCGAGGAGTCCTACCGGGAACGACTCTCCCTGCCTCATCCGGTGGTGCCCAACACCACCTACGTGCCGCCGCGGCCGCCCGCGCCGCCCGGCCACAGCCGGGTGATCCACGTGGGTCACCTGTCCCGGGCCAGGGGCGCGGTGGAACTGGTCGAGCTGGCCCGGCGGCTGTTCCCCCACGGGATCAGGATGGACCTGGTGGGCGCCGCCGACGCCGAGATCAGGCCCCTGCTGCGGGACGCGCAGCGGAAGGGCCTGCTCGACTGGTACGGCTACGTGCCCAACCAGCACGCCCTTCGGATGGCCGAGGGAGCGATCGCCGGGCTGTCGCTCCCGCACGACGTGGCCGCCTACCGACGGTCGGTGCCGGCCAAGGTGGGCGAGTACATGTCCCGGGGAATCCCGGTGATCACCACTCCCCTCCCGGCCACCGCCTCGCTGGTCGACCGGACCGGCTGCGGCGTCGTCACCCCGTTCGGGGACGTGGACACGGTGCTGCATGCCGTACTGACGCTGCGGGAGGACCCGGAAGGGGCCGCGGCGATGGGCGCGCGTGGTCACGAGGAGGCACTGCGCCACTACAACTGGCCCGACCATGCGGGCGATTTCGTGGGGCTACTAGAGGAATGGGCAGGCAGGCCCGTGACGCCGGGACGGGGAATTGGTGTACTGGAGGCATGGCACGCCATCTGATCCAGGGCCGCGAGATCGCCATGCCGGTGCGGATCCGGGACGCCACGGCCTGCGGCGCCTCCTACCTGGTCCGGGCCGACGCGGCCCGGGCGGTGATCGCCTACTCGGGGATGGACGTCACCGAGGTGCTGCCCGGTAAGGCGCTCTGCACGCTCGCGTTCGTCGACTACACCGACGGCGACCTGGACGCCTACCGGGAGTTCGGCATGGTCTTCCTGGTCCGGCCCCCCGGCGGAGGACCACCGCCCCACCGGGGCCTGCGCGCGGGCCTGTCCGAACTGCGCGGGGCCGGGGTGTTCGTCCACTGGCTCCCCGTCGACCAGGGCTTCACCCTGGAGGCGGGCCGCGCGATCTGGGGCTTCCCCAAGGAGCTGGCCGACATCGACCTGCGCCTGGCCTCCCCCTACAAGCGGTGCATCCTGCGCAAGGACGGCCGCCTGGTACTGGACCTGCTGGTCAAATCCGGTGTCCCGGTGCCCTCGGTCGGCACGAGGGCGGCCCTCGACGCCTACAGCCACCTGGACGGCGTCACCCGCCGCATCCCCTGGTCGGTGTCTCCCCAAGGGGTCCGCACCCGCCCCGGCGGCGCACTGATCCGGCTGGGCAACCACCCCGTCGCCAAGGAGCTGAGCGAGCTCGGCCTGCCCAGACGTGCCCTGATGACCACCACGGTCTCCCACCTCGCCATGACCTTCGACGAGGCGAAAGAGGTCTAGGCACTCAGGCTTCGAGGTTCAGCAGCGGCAGTTCCGCCCTGGTGGGTAGCCCCTGCCACTCGCTGGTGCTGGAGACCGCGAAGGCCGCCAGCAGGGCACCCCGGCGCAGCCGGTCGGCCGGGTGCAGCCGCTCCAGCAGCGCGCTGAGATAGCCCGCGACGAAGGCGTCTCCCGAACCTGTGGGATCGACCACGGGGCCGGAGAGACTCGGGGCGTCATGGCGGACGCCGTCCACCCGGACGCTCGCCCCCCGGGGACCCCGGAGCACGATGACCTCCCGGTCTCCGGTGAGCGCGGGCTTGACCAGATCCAGCTCGCTCTGCCGGACGAACAGCACGTCGGCCGAGCAGGCCAGCGCGCTGAGCACCTCCTCGGCCTCCCGGAGGTCCGGCCAGAGCTGGTCACGGTAGTTGACGGCCACCGAGACGGTGACCCCCGAGGACCGCGCGACCCGCACCGCGGTGTGCATGGCGTCGCGGGAGTTCAGCGCCGCGGTGATCCCGCTGACATGCAGGACCCGGGAGGACGCGATCCGGTCTATGGGAACGTTCCCCTGCGTGAGCCGGGTCCCCGTGCGGTAGTAGGTGACCCGAGCCACCTGCCCGGGTCTGGACTCCTTGAGCAGCAATCCGGTCGGGAACGCCTCGTCCACCCGCGCGTCCGAGATGTCCACGCCCTCCCCGCGCAGCGCCGTCAGAACCCGCACGCCGAGCTCGTCGCCCCCCACCTTGCCCAGCCAGGCGGCCTCGTGGCCGAGCCTGGCCAGCCCGACCGCGACGGTGAACTCGGCCCCGGCCACGTCCAGCCTGGCCTCGTGCTCGTGACGGACCCGGCCACTGGTGACGATGGCGAAGGCCTCGCCGAGGGTGTAGACGTCCATATGGATCACTTCCCCAGGTAGGAGAACACCGGGTGCCGGTGCATCAGGAAGTCGTGGTGCGAGATGTTCCAGGCATATGCCCCGGCCATTGCCAGCTCCACGACGTCCCCGGGCTTCAGCGCGATCGGCACGTCGGCGGACAGCTGGTCCTTCGGCGTGCACAGCTGGCCGACGATGGTGATCAGCTCTCCTGCCTCACCGGGGACGACCGGCTGGTCGTGGCCTTTCGTCGCGGGGGTGCGGATGTGGTGGGTGCCTCCGGCGACGATCGCGAACAGCCGGCCGTGGACGCGCTTGACGTCGATCACCTGGGTGGCGTAGCGCCCGCAGTAGACGGTCAGGGAACGGCCCGGCTCAACCCGCAGCACCTCGCCCTCCCGGCGTAGCTCCGCCAGGCCCTCACCGTAGGCGGCCCAGTCGAACAGGGCGTCCGGCTCGGCGTAGGAGACGGCCATGCCGCCACCGAGGTTGATCTCGGACAGGCCCAGGCCTCGGGCGTACTCCAGCACGGCCGCCGCGAGGTCCAGGAGCTGTTGCGCGTGCAGGCCGCTGGCCAGGTGGGCGTGGACGCCGCGCAGCCGGACCCGGTCCTGTCCCGCCAGCCGGGCGACGCACTCGGCGACACCGGCGGGGTCCATGCCGAACGGGGTCGCACCGCCGCCCATCGCCAGCGAGGCTCCCCGGATGGGGATATCCAGGTTGACGCGGAGCAGGATGTCGGCGTCGCACCCGGAGGCGAGCAGTCGCTCCAGCTCTCCGGGACTCTCCACATGCAGCCGGTAGACGTCCGAGGTCAGCTCGGCGTCGGTCTTGCCGGGGCCGCCCAGCGCGATCGGCATGCCGGGGAACAGCGCCCGCACATGCGCCAGCTCACCGCCCGAGGACACCTCGAAGCCGTCCACGTGCCGGGCCAGCACCCGTAGAAGCTCCGGGTCGGGGTTGGCCTTGACCGCGTAGTGCAGCTCGACGTCGCCCAGCGCCGCCCGTACGGCCGCGGCGTGCGCGTCCAGCGCGGGCAGGTCGTAGACGAAGGCGGGCAGCCGCCCGGCGGCGGCGAGCTCGTGGGCCCGCCGGGTCATGGCATCGGTCATCAACTGCCTCCAGCCCGGCCGGGCCGTACGGGATCAGACGATCGGCGGGCGGCCCAGGCGGAGCATGCGCCAGGCGGTCTTCCAGCCCATGGGGCGGCGTTCGCCGGCGGGCTCGCGGAGTCCCTCGGTGAAACCGGTGAACCAGGCGCGCAGGGCGGAGCCGGAGCGTTCCCGGACCAGGGTGAGGACGACCCAGTTGAGGAGGTAGAGCACGGCCAGGAGCCAGGGGAGGTTGCGGCGGGCCAGCCAGACGCGGTTGCGGGCGTTGAGGCGGTAGAAGTCGGCGTGGCGGGTCGGCGGGACCTGCGGGTGGTACATGACGGTCTGGGCGTCGTATTCGATGCGGTAGCCCTCGCCGAGCAGCCGCCAGGCCAGGTCGCTCTCCTCGTGGGCGTAGAAGAAACGCTCGGGGAGGCCGCCGACCTGGAGGAAGGCGGAGCGGCGGATGGCGCAGGCGCCGCCCAGGAAGGTGGTGACCGGCGAGGACCGGCCGGGGTCCCCCGCCCGCAGGCGGGGGACGTGACGGCGCTGACCGATGCCGCCGTCGGGGTCCATCACCCGGAAGGAGACGACGGCGAGATCGTGCTCGGTGGAGAAGCGCTCACGCAGGTGAGAGACGAGGTCCGTCGCGCCGTACCAGCCGTCGTCGTCCAGGAAGAGCACCACGTCACCCGAGCACTCCTCGACGCCGCGGTTGCGGCCCGCCGGGATGCCCGCGTTGTGGCTGAGCCGCACGATCTTGATCGAGGCGGACGAACCGGCCGGCACGCCGACCGACAGCTCGGGGACGTCCGCGCCGTTGCCGACGATGACCACCTCGACGTCACCGTCGACCTGGTTCAGCACGGACTCCACGGCCCGGTCCAGCTCGGGGATCCGGTTACCCATGGTGAGGATGACACACGAGATCTTCAACGGGTCATCGCCCTGACGCGTCGAGAGCACGTGCGAAGCATACTTTCATGATCACCGAGTCTGCTGTGTCGGGCAATTCTGACAGGGCCAAACATTTCTGATTTACCGGAAACCAAGCGTATCGGAACCGTCTGCGAACACCCACCAAACCGAGAGGTGTCAGCACCTACGACGCGCTCGGAGTCTTTCCGGTTCCTCACGAGAGCCGCCTGGAGGCCAGAATGCTGACCAGGTGCAGTGCCATCTGCAGCACGGCGATCACGACGCAGGCGACCATGAGCACCCGGGTGGCGGCCAGACCGCCACTGACCAGGTCCCACACCGCGGCGATCACCACGAGGAGGGACAGCTCGACGGCCTGGACGACCCGGTGGAACTTCAGTGCGGCGGCGGCCTTGCGTGCCATGCCCAGGCCGCGCGACCGGAATTGCTCGGCCGAGCTCTCGGCCGCCGCGACCAGACCGGACCGGGCACGGGCCACGTCGACCAGGTCGGTCTCCGCCTTGATCAGGATCGCGCCGAGCGCCGCGGCGAAACCCATCACGGTGTACCAGTCCGGCAGGATCTCCGACGCCCGGAAGCCCAGCCCGATGAGCAGGGCGGCCTCGGCGAAGTAGTGGCCTACCCGGTCCAGGTAGACGCCCGTGATGGAGGTCCGCCCTTTCCACCGCGCCAGCTCGCCGTCAGAGCAGTCGAGCAGCAGGTAGAGCTGGATCAGCAGGGCGGCGCCGATGGCTGCCCAGAGGCCGGGGAGGGCGAGGACCGCCCCCGCCAGCAGCCCGGACAGGATCATCAGCCAGGTGGTCTGGTTGGGGGTGATCGGCGTCTTGGCGAGGAACCAGGTGACGTAGATCGACAGCTTGCGCATGTAGAGAGCACCGGCCCAGTGCTCCCCGCTGTTGCGGCCCATGGTCGAGTGCGGCTGGGCGACCGCACGGAACTCAGCGACCGACGGCCCGGACATAGTCCTCCACCCGATCTCTGATCTCCGATTCCGACAGGCGCAGGTGCTCCAGGATCGTGTAACGCCCGGGGCGGGTCGACGGCGCCAGCGCGACCGCCTCGGTGAACTGTTCGACGGTCAGGCCCACGTCACCGGGGGTGACCGGTAGCCGGTGCCCGCGCAGGCAGTCGACGACCTGGCCGAGCCTGCGGGAGTCCTCCCTGAGAAAGAAACAGAAGGCGGCACCGATCCCGGCGATCTCGCCGTGGTTGGAGGTGCCGGGAAAAAGCTGATCCACGGCATGCAGGATCTCATGGTCTCCGCCACTGGAGGGACGGGACGACCCGGCGACCACCATCGCCATCCCCGAGAGGATGAGCGCCTCGGCCAGCACGGTGAGAAAGGCGTCGGACTCGATCGAGTCCGACCTGCCGACCACCGCCTCCGCCGCGGTGCGGGCCATCGCGCAGGCCAGGCCGTCGATCGGCTCACCGCGCTCGGCGTTGCCGAGCTGCCAGTCCTCGATCGCCGACAGGTTGCTCACCACATCGCCGACCCCGGAACGGACCAGTGACGGGGGCGCGTCGTGGACGAAATCGAGATCCACCATGATGGCCAGCGGCATGGGGACCCCGAAGGAGCCCTTGCCCCCGTCGTGCGTCAGCGACGCCACCGGCGAGCAGATGCCGTCGTGCGACAGGTTGGTGGCCACCGCCACCATCGGGATCCCGGCGAGCGACGCGGCATACTTGGTCACGTCGATGGTCTTGCCGCCGCCGATACCGACGAGCGCCTCATAGGCGCCCTTGCGCAGGTCGGCGCCCAGCGAGACCGCCGCGTCCACCGAGCCGTCGGGCACCCGGAAGATCTGGGCCTCACCGAGCGAGGAGGCGATCACCGAGGAGATCCGGTCGCCCTGGCCCGCGCCCACCGCCACCGCCACCCGGCCGGAGGTCGCCACCCGGCTGTCGGCCAGCAGCGAGCCGAGCTGGGCGATGGCGCCCCGCCGGACCTCCATGGTCAGGGGGGCCGGGAGCATTCTGGCTAGTATCGGCACGCGATCTCCCGCGCCTTGGCCAGGTCGTCGTGGTTGTCGACCTCGACCCAGGAGACCTCGCCGATCGGGGCGACCGCGATCTTCTCGCCGCGTGCGACGAGCTCCTGGTAGCCGTCCTCGTAGTAGAGCTGCGGGTCGCGCTCGAAGGTGGCCTGGAGGGCGTCGGCGAGGCGCCCGCCGATGCCGGGGCGGATCAGCGTCGCGCCGATGTACTCACCCGCCGCGTCGGCCGGGTCCATCAGCTTGGTGATCAGCTTGAGGTGGCCCGCGTCGTCGAGGGTGACCTTCATCTCCTCGTCGGCGAGCTTCTTCACGTCGTCCACCGCGAGCAGGATGTCGCCGGTCACCGGCGCGGACAGCAGCGTGTGCTCGACGGAGACCGGGTGCACGGTGTCGCCGTTGACCAGCAGCACCCCCTGGTCGAAGTAGTCGCGCGCGCACCACAGGGAGTAGGCGTTGTTCCACTCCTCGGCCTTGTCGTTGTGCACGAGGGTGAGCTTCACGCCGTGCCGCCGCTCCAGCTCGGCCTTGCGCTCGTGTACGGCCTGCGCCTGGTAGCCGACGATGATCACGACATCACGGAGGTCCGCGGCCGCGAGGTTCCGCAGCGAGATGTCCATGATCGTGGTCTCGCCGTCGACCGGAACCAACGCCTTGGGCAGCGTGTCCGTGTATGGCCGCAGGCGTCGTCCGGCCCCGGCAGCCAGCACCATTCCCAGCAACGTGCGCTCCTCATCCAAGTGAGCCCCTCAGCGGGCACTCCTGGCCCCAAAGGTTAGTTCCCTTTGGGGCCAGATCGTGTAATCGAGGCTCTTCCGGCCGCCCTCGACCGCGGCTCAATCGTGGGCGCCCAGGTCGGCGGCGTCCACCCCTGAGCGCGGCGCGGCCAGCCAGCAGGTGACGCTCTCCCAGCCGAAAAGGCACCACAGGTAGAGCGCGAGAAGGCCGAAGACCAGCGTCACCTGCCCGGCCAGGGCGCCCAGCGCGATCAGCAGCATGCGTCCGTCCCAGCCCAGGCCGGACGTGGCCAGCCAGGACGGCGGGTAGACACGCTGCCGTACGCGGTACACGACGTCGTAGTGGTGGAAGGCCATCGCGCCGAGCAGCAGGAAGATCAACAGCGGCGGCACGTCGTGCGCGAACCCGACCGAGGCCACGAACCCGTACTCGGTCAGGCGCAGGATCGGCGGGACCAGCCAGTCGAGCCTGCCGTCGTGCGGATGGGAGCTGCCGGGACCGGCCAGCAGCAGCGCCACCGCCGGGGCGAACACCGACAGCCCTTCGGCGCCGGCCACGCCCACCAGCAGCAGCACCCCGGTCACGAACATCCCGACGATCGCGGGCGGCAGCGGCGGGAGCTGCCCTGCCACCAGCGCGCCCATCGCCCGGGACAGCGTCCCGTCGTCCCGGTATGCCGTGACGGTGCTGTGCGGCACCGGCGTCATGTGCACGGAAACCATGATCGCATTCGTCTCCTCACTCGCTCCGCGGAACGCCCGCCGGGGCTCTTCTCCCGTGCCGCCGGCCGGGAACCCACGCTTCCCGTCATCGGTTGAGGGACCTGCCGATCCGGCCCGCGACCGTGTAGAGGGCGGCGACGCCGCCCCAGGTCAGCAGCGCGACGAAGGTCACCCGCGCGTTGAACACCGCGGCGGTCACCGCGATCAGAGCCATCCGCTCCCCGATGGGGAGCACGATGATCTTTTTCAGCCAGCGGGTGAGGGGGACCCGTTCCAGACGGCGCGAGAGCCTCACGACCGTGTTGCCCGAGACGTCTCCGGAATCCCGCCGTTCCCGGAGGTACTGCTCCGCGGCGGCGATGCCGCCGGCGACCTCGGCCTGCCGTTCCGGCGGTGTCTCCTGTGGCACCGGCCACGTGGACGCCTCTGCCAGGACGGCCGGCGAGGCGGCCGTCCCGGCCCGGACCTCCTCGCGGACGGCGTCGGCGCGGGACCCCGCGTAGGAGAAGTCGATCGTGTGGCGGAGCATCTGCAGGATCATCGCCGCGACCGCCAGCATCCAGATGCCGTGCGGGCCGCCGCGGGAGTCGTCCAGCCCCGCCGTGTAGCCCAGAGCGAGGCCCACGTAGACGGCGTACTCCTTGACCCGGTCGAAGGTGGCGTCCAGCCAGGCCCCGAGCGGGGAGAACGCGCGGGTGTAGCGGGCGAGCTGGCCGTCCACGCAGTCGAACACGAAGGACAGGTAGAGGAGGACGGCCCCGGTGATCTGCGCCTCGCGGGTGCCCGCCGTGAACGAGACCGCGGCGATCACGGCCAGGCCGACGGAGATCCCGGTGACCGCGTTCGGCGTCAGACGCAGATCGGCCGCCGTCTTGACCAGGTGGGTGGACCAGGAGCTCACGAAGTGGGTGGTGAAGAAGCCGTCGTCCGGCTTGACCGTGGCGTCCAGCCGGGCGCGGTCCTCGTCCACCTCGTCCAGCCGCGACATGGCCGAGTCGGCGTCCGCCTGCCCGGCCACCCGGTCGCAGCGCAACCGTCCGACCGCGCAGGCGCGCACCGGAACACCCGAGCGGACCAGGCCGACCAGGAGCAGCTCGCCGGCCTCGGCGCCGCCCAGGAGGCCGAACCTTCCGGTCTCAGCCGGCTCGGCCAGCGTCTCGGCGGTCTCGGCGAGAAGGGGGAGATCGGCCACACCCACCTGGAGCACCCCCTTGAAGGTGCCGTTGGCGTCGGCGACACCGTGGAAGGTACTGCCCGCGGCGGCCACCCGGCCGCCCTCGATCCGGACCGGCGGGCGCAACGGCCCGGAGTCCCTACCGTCCGTGTTCACCACGGCGCTCGTGTCGCGCGCGGGATGCGCGAGGAGCATGGCCAGCGCCTCGGTGTGGGCCACCAGGTCCCCCGCGATCACGGCCACCGGGCCGGTGGCCGTGCGGGCCACCTCGGCGATCCTGCGCAGGTCGTCGGCGATCCCCCGGGAGCCCTCCGCACCGATCAGGTAGGTGCCGCCGGGGGCGCGGATGATGTCGCTGGAGCGGCCGACCACGTGCACGTCACCGACGGGGAGCCGGACGAGCTGGCCGGTCAGCCGGTCGAGCAGCGTGCCGTCGGCGCAGCGCGAGCTCGCCGCGTCCGTGGCGGCGAGCACGACGACGGCCGTCTGGAGGTTTCCAGATGACGTGGGAACGGGAGAATCATGCAAACCGGTCTCCTTCGTATCCGACGGGATCACCGTGCGAACCGGGGAGTGCGCACTTAGCGTAGCGAGATCTTGACTGGATAGCACGAGAGCGCGACCTGCGATCGGGTAAGCACCCATTACGCTCGCCGTATCCGCACCGTTGAAGGAAGCAGATCTTGGCCGCTCTTGAACCACGTCTCCGCACCGTCGGGGTCATCCTTGCCGGTGGAGTCGGCCAGCGTGTCGGCCTGAACACCCCCAAACAGCTCGTGAAGATCGCCGGGAAGACGATCCTGGAGCACACGCTCGCCCTGTTCGACTCCGCCCCGGAGATCGACGAGATCATCGTGCTGATGACCCCGGGCTTCACCGAGGACGTGGAGCGGCTCGTCGCCCGCAACGGCTTCAGGAAGGTCAGCAAGATCCTGGAGGGTGGTGCGAGCCGTACCGACACCACCTGGCGGGCGCTGCGGGCCCTGGGCACGCAGGAGTGCGACGTGCTCCTGCACGACGCCGTGAGGCCGCTGCTGGAGCCCCGGATCATCACCGAGTGCGTGGAGGCCCTGAAGGTCTACTCGGCCGTCGACGTGGCGATCCCGAGCTCCGACACGGTCGTGGTGGCCGCCCCCGGACCGCGCGGGGAGATCATCCGCGACATTCCCGAGCGTTCCAGGCTGCGCCGCGGCCAGACGCCGCAGTGCTTCCGGCTCTCGGTGATCCGCGAGGCCTACGAGCGGGCCTTCGCCGACCCCGACTTCGGCAGCCGGCCGCCCACCGACGACTGCGGTGTGGTGCTGCGCTACCTGCCCGACGTGCCGATCTACATCGTGCCGGGCAGCGAGCACAACATGAAGGTCACCCATCCGGTGGACGTCTTCATCGCCGACAAACTCTTCCAGCTCGCCGCGGGCAGCGCCCCGCGCCCCTCCCCCCTCGCCTACCGGGAGGCGATGGAGGGCAGGACCATGGTGGTCTTCGGCGGCAGCTACGGCATCGGCGCCGACGTGGTCGCTCTGGCCGAGCACCACGGCGCCGAGGTGTTCTCCTTCTCCCGGTCGCTGAACGGGGTGCGCATCGAGGACGCCGGGGCGGTGAGCGACGCGCTCGCCCACGCGGCCAAGGAGACCGGCAGGATCGACTACGTGGTCAACACCGCCGGCGTGCTGCACATGGGCAAGCTGGGCGACGTGAACGACGCCACGATCGCCGAGACCGTGGGCGTGAACTACCTCGGCCCCGTCAACATCGCCAGGGCGGCCATCGGCCACCTCCGCGAGACCCGGGGCCACCTGCTGCTCTACACCTCCTCCTCCTACACCAGGGGCCGGGCCGACTACAGCCTCTACTCCTCGACGAAGGCCGCCGTGGTGAACCTGACCCAGGCGCTCGCCGACGAGTGGGCCGAGTACGGCGTGCGGGTCAACTGCGTCAACCCGGAGCGGACCAGCACCCCGATGCGGGTCCGCGCCTTTGGCGAGGAACCGGCCCATACCCTGCTCTCACCGCGCGCCGTCGCCCAGACCTCCATGGACGTGCTCATCTCCGACCTCACCGGGCACGTGATCGACGTCCGCCTCGACGGGAGCTGACACAGCGCGCCTACCAGGGCGGACATCGGCGCGCGGTTAGCGTCGGAAGATGAAGCGTGACCCTCGTGCCTCGATGGCGTGCGCGGCCGTGCTCGGCTCGTACCCGCCGCTCGTCATCTCCGCACTGTGGCCCCGGCCGTGGCTCTTCCTGGCGTTCTGCACGCTGTCCTACGGGGCGGAGATCGTCGCCAGGCGGCGGGCCCGGAAGCTGATCGACCTGCTGAGCAGCGTGCACCTGGGCGTCACACTACGGTTCATGGTCCGCGAGATGGCCGCAGTCCTCCTGGTCGCGCGTACGGCGGGCACCGACTCGCCCTGGTTCACGGCCCTGGTCCTGGGGCTGTTCACGTTCCACGGCGTGCGGGCCCTGCAGACCGGGCTGGCGATCGCCCACACCCGCGTCCTCAACCGGATTCCAGTGCTGACCCGCAACATCGACGGCGCGGTGGAACCCCCGGCGCCTCCACCGGACATCCTGGTCGGCTACGGCAGCATGCGGATGCTCTACCTCGACATGCTGCCGGTCGGCGGCGCGACACTGGACGCGCTGCTCGGCACCGGCTACCAGGGCGCGGCCGGAGCGGTGATCGCGCTCGGCCTCGGGACCGGGGGCGTGATCGGAATGCTGCCCCACCTGCGCAGGATCGGGCCGCTCAGGAACCGGCGCGTCATGTTGAAGACGGTCGGCAGACGCCTCAACGGCTACCGGCCGGAGGTGATCCTCTATTTCTCCGGACCGGACGACTCGGCCTACCAGGCCACCATGTGGCTGCGCCCGCTGGAGCGGATCGACCGGCGGGTCGTGGTGGTCCTGCGGGAGACGAGCATGCTCCGGCTGCTGGGGGAGACCTCACTCCCGGTGGTCTGCATCCCGTCGGCGGCCGACCTGATGAGCTTCGGAGCGCTGGGCTCCGCCCGGGTGTGCCTCTATCCGTCCAATGTCGGCAAGAACATCCACATGCTGCGCATCCGGGGGCTGCGCAGCGTCTTCGTGGGCCACGGGGACAGCGACAAGGAGGCGTCGTTCAATCCGTTCACCAAGGTCTACGACGAGGTCTGGGTGGCCGGGCAGGCCGGTCGCGACCGCTACCTCCGCGCCCGGGTGGGCGTGCGCGACGAGGACATCCACGAGGTGGGACGGCCTCAGCTCACGGGGGTTCACACCACCGGCCCCGGCCTGCCGTACCGCACCGTTCTCTACGCCCCCACCTGGGAGGGGTGGACCGACGACCTGTTCCACACCTCGATCATCACGATGGGGACGGCGATCGTCCGCACCCTGCTGGCCCGCTCCCCCGCGCTCCGGGTGATCTACCGGCCGCACCCGCTGACCGGTTACCGCAACCCGGCCGCGCGCGACGCCCACCGGGAGATCCTCACGATGCTGGAGAGGGCGGAGCTGTCCCGGTCCATCGCCCGCCACCCCGCCGGTACGGCCCAGGCCGAGCCGATCAGGCACGAGGCCGTCACCGGACCCGAACGGTCCCTCTACGACTGCTTCAACCAGGCCGACCTGCTGATCACCGACATCTCCAGCCTGGTGGCGGACTTCATCGCCAGCGGCAAGCCGTACGTGGTGACCAACGTGGCGGGGCTCCCGGAACGGGCTTTCCGCGAACGGTATCCCAGCGCGGAGGCCGGTTACCTGCTCACCGAGGACCTGGAAGAGCTGCCCGCCGTCCTGGCGGCCCTGGAACGCGGCGGGGAGGACCCGCTGGCGGCCGCCAGGCGCAAGCTCAGGACCTACCTGCTCGGCTCCGACCCGGACGCGATGGCCCGCCTCAACGACGCCGTGAACGGCGCCTACGAGCGCGCCGCGCGCGGGGGCGGCTGAGGTGACGCCGCTCCCCCGCGCGCGGCCGGCCTCACTTCCTGGCGGGCTTGGCGAGCCGTTTCGGGCTCGTGAGGAAGCCCCACCCCCATGACATGTGCATGGTGACGTAGACCAGCGGCAGCCGGACGAGGGAGGCCGCGGGCAGGCCGCCGCCGGTGACCGCCGAACCGGCCAGGATCGCCGCCAGGTAGGCGCCGGGGATGAGCAGGCCCGGCCAGAAGAACGGGGAGACGACCAGGCCGGCGATGATGGCCAGCACGGCCGCCGGGGGCGCCAGGTAACGCAGGTTGATCGTGCCCTCGTGGGTGCGGGCGACCACCCTGCGCCAGCGGCCGTAGTGGAAGTACTGCTTGGCGAGGGCCTTGACGGTGGGCCTCGGCCGGTAGGAGACCCGCATCCGGGGCTGGAACCAGACCAGACCGCCCGTCTCGCGGATGCGGTGGTTCATCTCCCAGTCCTGCGCCCGCTGGAAGTGCTCGTCGTAGCCGCCGACCCGCTCCAGTGCCGCGCGGCGGAAGACGCCGAGGTAGACCGTGTCGGCCGGGCCCGCGGTGCCGCCGGTGTGGAAGCGGGCGCCGCCGACACCGATCTTGGAGGTCATGGCACAGGCCACGGCCTTCTCGAACGGCGTCACCCCCTCGGCGGCCATGATGCCGCCGACGTTGTCGGCACCGGTCTCCTCAAGCGTCTCCACGGCGACCCGGAGGTAGTCCTCCGGGAGCATGGCATGGCCGTCCACGCGGGCGATGATCTCGTTGCGGGACGCGCCGATGGCGGCGTTGAGGGCGTTGGGAGTGCGTCCGGTCGGGTTCGGGACCACGGTCACCCGTGGGTCCTCGGCCGCGATCGCGTCCGCGACCTCCTGGGTGCGGTCCTGGGAGGGGCCGATCGCGAGCACGACCTCGATCGGTCCCTCGTACTGCTGCGACAGGACCTGGCGCACCGCCTCCCGTAGATGGCGCTCCTCGTTCAGCACCGGGATGACGATGGAGATGGGGGGCCAGACACGTGTCTCGGGAGACGACGCCGGCGCATGCGAGTCGGGGAACTGCTTCATGGCGTCGCTCACGCTACTGTACGGACGGGTACCTCATCGACCCGGCAGAGCCTAGGGGGCCATGCATGCGCGACCCGGAAGAGACCGACTCGGGGGTGCAGGTGGGCGGTGACGCCTACGGCAAGGTCCGGTTGGATCCCAGGCGTGACCGCAGGTCCGCCAGGGGAGCCCGCTCCCGGCGTCGCAACCTGCTGGTCACCGCCGCGCTCTCCACCGTGGTGCTGGGCGGTTCCGGCGTGACGTGGGCACTGCCGAACTACGCGGCCAGCAAGATCGAGTCGGTCGACGCGGGCGTGCCTGGATCGCAGTCCACCGGTGCGATGAACATCCTGGTGGTCGGCCTGGACCGGCGTGACGACCTCACCCGCCGGCAGCAGAACCAGCTCAAGCTGGGCCGGGAGAGCGGCGAGCGGACCGACACCATGATGGTGCTTCACCTGTCGGAGGACCACACCAGGGTCACCGTGGTCAGCCTCCCCCGCGACACCTGGACGACGATCCCCGGCAAGGGCCAGCACAAGATCAACTCTGCCTACCAGTTCGGCGGCCCGAAGCTCGCCGTACGGACGGTGCAGAACGTCACCGGGCTGCCCATCCACCACTATGTCGAGGTCAACGTGCTCGGCTTCATCGAGGTGGTCGACGCGCTGGGAGGCGTCTCGGTGTGCACCCCGGTCGCGATCGACGACTCGAAGACGGGGCTCAAGCTCCAGCCCGGCACCTACTCCCTCGACGGGGTCAAGGCTCTCTCCTACGCCCGCACCCGGGCCACCCCCCGTTCCGACCTCGACCGCATCGACCGCCAGCAGCAGGTCATCTCAGCCCTGCTGCACCAGGCGCTGAGCGGCGGCACGCTGACCAACCCGGTCAAGCTCACCTCGTTCGTCAACACCGCCCTCGGCACGCTCCGGGTGGACGAGGCGCTCCGCAAGGACCTGCTCGGCCTGGCCGGCCAGCTCAGGGACGTCTCCACCGACGACGTGGCCTTCGCCACGGTCCCGCTCTCCAACGTCGACTACCGGACGCCGACCGGCGAGTCCGCCGTGCTCTGGGACAAGCAGGCGGCCGGCGAGCTGTTCCGCCGGATCGCCGCCGACGAGCCGCTCGTCAAGCCCGCCAAGCCCACTCCCACCCCGACGCCGACGCCTTCCGTGACACCGTCCCCCTCGGCCCCCGCGCTGACCGTGCCGCCCTCGCGGATCTCGGTCAAGGTGCTCAACGGCACCTCGATCACCGGCCTCGGCGCGCGGACCAGGGCCGACCTGCTGAAGGCCGGGTTCCTGGTGCCCGAAGCCGCCGGCGACACCCTGGAGAGGAACCACGACAGGACGGTCATCCAGTACGGCCCCGGCCGCGAGGACTCGGCCCGGACCCTGGCCGCCGCGCTGCCCGGGGTCGACGTCCGTCTGGTGGAGAACCTCGGCAACCGGATCGAGGTGGTCGTCGGCCGGCAGTACCCCGGCGCCAAGAAGGTCACCGTCAAGGAGGCCGCCAAGCCGTCCCCCTCCCCGACGCCGGTCCCGGTGGCGACCCCGACGGCCAGGACCGCGACCCAGAACATCTGCAAAAAGTAGGCCGGCCGGTCCCCGCCGAGCGTGGACGGCGGAGAGCCCGGGAGCCGCTGTCAGCCTGACGGCCGCGCCACGCCCGGGTCGAGGACGAACAGCCGGACCAGGTCGTCGAGGCGGTAGTGGAACCGCCCGGCCTGGCCGGTGTCGACCACCGAGACGGACCGGGCCTCGACCAGGGCGTCCAGATGGGCTTCGGCGGCGGTGTGGTTCAGGCCGCAGACGGCGGCGACGGTACCGAGCTCGAACTCGACCGGCCCCAGCCGGGCCAGCTGGGCCAGAGTCCGCCGGACATCGTCCCCTATCCGTGAGTAGCTCTGCCGCAGCCCGTCCCGCACAGCCAGGTCCGCGACGCTCAGCTCGTCCAGGCGGCGATGTTCGTCACGCAACGCGGTGGTCAGGCCGGCGAGCGGCCAGTGCGGGCGGGCGGCGAGCCGGGCGCCGCAGATGCGCACCGCCAGCGGGAGCCTGCCGCACAGCTGGACCAGCTCGGCCGCGGCCTCGGGTTCGGCGGCCACCCGTTCGGGGCCGATGATGGTCGCCAGCAGGTGGATGGCGTGATCGACGTCGAACCGGTCGAGATCCACGATCCTCGCACCGCTGAAGCCCACCAGCCGGGACCGGCTGGTGATGAGGACCGAGCACGCCGGGGAGCCGGGGAGCAGCGGCCTTACCTGTGCCTCCCCCACGGCGTCGTCCAGCACGACCAGGATGCGACGGCTGTTCATGAGGCTGCGGTACAGGGCCGCGCGCTCGGCCAGGTCCTCCGGGACCGCGATCTGTCCGACTCCGAGCGCCCGCAGGAACCGCCCGAGCACGTGGGCCGGGGATTCAGGGGCGGCCCCGGTGCCGCCCAGGTCGGCGTAGAGCTGGCCGTCGGTGTACGTCGACATCAGCAGGTGGGCCACGTGCACGGCCAGGGTGGACTTGCCCACCCCGGCGGGACCGGTGACACCCGCGATCATCGCGGCCGGCCGCGTCGGATCGTTCAACCCCTCGCCCAGGTGGTCGAGGAGTACGGCGGTCACCTTGTCCCGCCCCGTGAAGTCGGCGATGGCGGCGGGAACCTGGTGGGGCACGACCGGACGCCCCCATCCCGTGCCGTAGGTCCGCTCGAACCCGCCGAGCATCGGAGGGTCCTGGCCGAGCACGGTGAGGTAGGCGCGTTGCGCCTCCACGCTGGGCGCGACGCCCAGCTCGTCGGCGAGCCGGGATCTCAGCCGCTCGTACTCCATGAGCGCCTCGGCGGGCCGGCCGCAGGCGGCGTACAGCTCGATCAGGCGCGTGTGCAACGGCTCGTCGAACGGGCGGGCCCGGGCCAGGGCACGGGTTCTCGGCAACAGCGGCTCGGGGGCCTGGACCGAGATGGAGAGCGTGGCCAGCCTCCGCACGCACATGGCGTGATCGTCGTCCAGAGCCCGTACCGCGGAGTCGTCCCGCACACCGTCGGGGGCACCCTCCAGCACAGGGCCACGCCACTGTTCGAGCGCGTTCATCAGGGCGGCCAGACGCTTGTGGGGGGCGACGCCGGCGGTGTCGGAGTCGGCGGCCAGGGCGGCGCGGAACCGGGCGGCGTCGACGGACCCGTCCGGTAGCCGCAGCCGGTAGCCGCCGTCGACGTGCTCAAGGGAGGCGGCCGCGCCGATCGTGCCGCGCAGCCAGGAGCGCAACCGCGACACGGCGGTACGCAGAGCGATCATGCTGCCGACGTTGTGGCCCCACACCTGCTCCAGCAGCCGCCCCTCGGCGACGACCTCGCCGTCGTGCAGGAGCAGTACGGCGAGGAGCATGCGGGGATGGCGTGCCGGTAACGCCACAGTGATCCCGTCCTGGCAGACCCGGAGCGGCCCGAGCACCTGGAAATCGTACGCGGCAACAGCCTTGTCGACGGTCATTTTCGTCCCCCGCCCGGGTCCCTCGCTGATCCGGCGCGAGAAACGACATCTAAGCCATAAATAGCCACGTTTGCGGACGTAGCAATCGTACGGCCAATGATCAGCAATGTCCGCCCTTTACCGTTCCATGTGTCAGCGAGCCGCAAATCACGCATACCGACGTAACACGGATAACGGCGGATCCAGATAGTGAGAAACGTGCAGGAATTCGGATAATGCAACATACGGTAGTCGGCCGATTCCTCAATGTCGTAAAAAGCAATCCCGGACGCGTCGCAATCCATTCGGCCGATTCCTCGGTCACCTACGCCGAGCTGGCCGCCGCCGCCGGTGGCATCAGGAACCTCGTCGCCGCGGCGGGATGCCGGCCGGGGGCACGCGTCGGTCTGCTGGCCGGCCATGACGCGGGGGTCATCGCCGCGATCATGGGGACCCTGCTCTCCGGCTGCGTCTACGTCCCGCTGGACCCGTCGTATCCGGCGCCGCGGCTGGCGTACATGCTTGACGATGCCGATGTGACCGTGCTGGTCACCTCACGGAAGCACGAGGCACTCGCCCGGGCCCTCCTCGGGGAACGGTCCCGCGAGGTGGTCTTCGTCGAAGACGCGACCCCGGCGACGCCGACGACCGCCGGGACGATCGAGCCCGACAGCCTGGCCTACCTGCGATACACCTCCGGATCCACCGGCACACCCAAGGGGGTGGCCCAGAGCCACCGCAACCTGGCGCACTGCGTCGGCAACCAGATCGAAAGCCTGTCGATCACCTCCGCGGACCGGCTCAGCCTGCTCGCCTCGGTCAGCTTCGACGCCGCCATCCCGGACATCTACCCCGCGCTGCTGACCGGCGCGGCCGTCGTCCCGATCGACGTCCGCACTCTCGGGCCGGACGAGCTGGTGCGCCGCCTGGCCGACCCGGGTGTGACCGTCTACCACTCCACCCCGACGCTCTACCGGTACGTGCTCGACGCACTGGGGCCCGGCGGCCGGCTGCCCTCGGTACGCACCGTGCTGCTCGGCGGCGAGCGGGTCACCAGGTCCGACGTGGCCGCGGGCCGGGGGCGTTTCTCCGACGCCTGCCGGTTCGTGAACGGCTACGGGGCCACCGAGGCCACCTTCGTGGCCCACTACCAGATCTCCTTCGACTCGCCGGAGCCCAAGCCGGACGCGGGGCCCGACGCCGGGCCGGACGCCGGTCCCCTGATGCCGATCGGGAGCGCACTGCCGGGCTACGAGGTGGTGCTGCTGGACGCCGACGCCGGCGAAGGTGAGATCGCCATCCGCAGCCCGTACCTGGCGCTGGGGTACTGGCGGGATCCGGAGCGCACCGCCGAACGGTTCACCACCGACCACGGCGGCCGGCTGTACCGCACCGGAGATCTCGGACGCGAACTCCCCGACGGCACGCTGGTCTGCCTGGGCAGGCTGGACCGGCAGATCAAGGTGCGCGGTTTCCGGGTCGAACCGGCCGAGGTGGAGGCCCACCTGGCGGGACAGCCGGGAGTGGCCAGGGCCGTGGTCACGCTCGCCGGCGACAGGCTCGTCGCCCACGTCCAGCCTTCCGGCGCCGCCGTACCGGATCCGGCCGCGCTGCGGCGGACCGCGGCCGAGGTCCTCCCGGACTACCTGGTGCCCTCGGCGATCGTGGTGCTCGACGCACTGCCGCTCACCCCGACCGGCAAGGTGGACATCCACGCCCTGCCCGCGCCGGGACCCGTCCGCGCCGGTGAACGGCCGGCCACGCCCGCCGAGGCCACGGTGCACGACGCCTGGTGCGACTTACTCGGCCTGGCCCGGATCGGCGTGACCGAGCCGTTCTTCGACGCCGGCGGCCACTCTCTGCTCCTGGGACGGCTCCAGCAGCGACTGTCCGACACGTTCGGGACGCCGGTACCGATGATGATGCTGTTCGAGCACACCACGGTGCGCGCGCAGGCCCGGGCCCTGTCCGCGACGGCCACCCCGTCGCCCCTCCGGCCGGTCGGCCCGGCGGTCACCGACGCCGACGACCACGACCTCATCGACCCCGACGACCACGACGACCACATCGCGGTGGTCGGCCTGGCCTGCCGGTTCCCCGGTGCGCCCGACCCCGCCGCGTTCTGGTCCGTGCTGTCCGACGGGGTGGACGCCATCTGGGACTACCCGGACGCGGAACTGCGCGAGCTGGGCATCGGCGCGAGGTTGCTGGCCGACCCCGCGCACGTGAAGGCCGGTGGGAAGCTGAACGGGGTCACGGACTTCGACGCGGAGTTCTTCGGATTCGGCGCCGACGAGGCCGCCCGCACCGATCCACAGCACCGGCTGTTCCTGGAGACGGCCTGGGAGGCTCTGGAGGACGCCGGATGTGACCCGGACCGGTTCGACGGCCAGATCGGTGTGTTCGCCTCCACCTCGGCCAACCGGTACTTCCTTTTCCACCTGTTCGGCAACCCCGCGGCCGGAACGCCGGACGACCCCGACGACTGGGAGGGCCGGCTCCTTCCCCACCAGCGCTCCGACCACCTGCCGGGGCAGGTCGCCTACCGGCTCGGCCTGACCGGCCCGGCGATCGCGGTGCAGACCGCCTGTTCCAGCTCCCTGGTCGCGGTGTGCCTGGCCGCCCAGAGCCTCCTCGACCACCGCTGCGACCTCGCGCTGGCGGGCGGTGTCAACGTCACGTGGCCGCGGTACCGGCACACCCCCGGCGGGATGGTCTCCCCCGACGGCAGGTGCCGCGCGTTCGACGCCGCGGCCAACGGCTCGGGGTTCTCCAGCGGGAGCGGCGTGGTGGCGCTGAAGCGGCTCGCCGACGCCCTGGCCGACGGCGACCACGTGTACGCCGTGATCCCCGGCTGGGCGATCGGCAACGACGGTGCCGCCCGGGCCGGATTCGCCGTACCGGGCCTGGCCGGGCAGGTGGCCGCGGTGACCGAGTCCCTCGGCGACGCGGGGATCTCCCCCGACGAGGTCGGCCTGGTGGAGGCGCACGGCAGCGGCACGCCGCTGGGAGACGCCATCGAGGTGGAGGCGCTGACCCGGGCCTTCCTGGCGGCCGGCGCGCGGGGCACCGGCTACTGCGCGCTGGGCGCGGTCAAGACCAACATCGGCCACACGGACGCCGCCTCCGGGATCGCGGGGTTCATCAAGGCGGTCCTGTCCGTACGGCACGGCCAGATCCCCGGCAACCTGCACCTCGACTCCGCCAACCCGCAGCTCGGCCTTGAGCGTGGACCGTTCTATCTGCCCGTCAAGACGGCGCCCTGGCCCGAGGGCCGCCGGCGGGTGGCCGGGGTCAGCGCGATCGGCATCGGCGGCACCGGCGCGCACGTGCTGGTGGCCGAGGCGCCGGAGCCGCCGGCCACGGCGCCTGTCCCCGGAGGCCGGTACCTGCTCCCCGTCTCCGCCCGCTCCCCCGAGGCTCTCCGCGCCGCGATCGTACGGCTGCGCGACCACCTCGCCGCCCACCCGCACCTGTCACCGGCCGACGTGGCGCACACCCTGACGGCCGGACGCCGTTCCTTTGCCCACCGAGCCGTCGTGGAGTGCGGCAGCCTCGCCGAGGCCGTCGCGGCGCTCGACCCCGACCGGCTGTTGTCCCAGACCGGCGCGCCGGAGAAGCTGCCCTCCGGCTCCGCCGTCCCGGGTCGGCGGGTACCCCTGCCGACCTATCCCTTCCAACGACAGCGCTACTGGATCGACCCGCCAGGAGGCACCCGATGACCACCCTGACGGCCCGTTGGTTCCGTTGCCCGCGGCCCCTGCCTCGGGCGGCGTCCCGACTGTTCTGCCTGCCGTACGCCGGTGCGGGCGCGGGTGTGTTCCATCCGTGGCCGGCCGCTCTCGCTCCCGGCGTGGAGGTCCTGGGCGTCCAGCTGCCGGGCCGGGAGAACCGGATCGCCGAGCCGGCCGAGGTCGACCTGGTCGAGCTGGCCACCGCGGTCGCCGACGCCGCGGCCGAGGACGGCCGCCCCTACGCGCTGTACGGGCACTCGCTGGGCGCGCGGCTCGCGTTCGAGGTGGCACGGCTGCTGCGCCGTACCGGTGCGCCCCCGCCGGCCCGGCTGTACGTGGGTGCCGCCCGTGCGCCGCACCTGGGAGGTTCAAGCACATTCGACGGGCTCTCCCACGTCTCCGACGACGAGCTGGTGGCCCGGATCGTGGCCGGAGGCGGCGTGCCCGAGGCGGTCGCCGACGAACCGGAGCTGCTGGAGCTGCTGCTGCCGACGCTGCGGGCGGACTTCACCTGGCTGGACGATTACGTGTACCAGCCCGAACCGCCGCTGCCGGTACCGATCACAGCCTTCGCCGGCACGCGCGACCTGGCCGTCTCAATGGAGCAGATGGCCGGTTGGGAGCAGCACACCACCGCCGGGTTCGTCCTGCACCGCGTGGACGGCGGCCACTTCTTCCTCCAGGACCGTCTGGCGGAGCTGACCGCCCTCCTGGCAGCGGACCTTCAGACCGTGGGCGGTGCACGGTGACGAAGATGAACCTGGGCGACACCGGCTGGTCGGTGTGGACCGACGCGCTCCTGCGGACCACCGGATTCCCCGCCGACGGCCTGGACGCCTTCGCCGCCCCCTCGGCCGCCGCGGCCGCCGACGACCTCCTCGCCGGCCACGGCGACGACGAGACCTTCGACAAGGCACTGGCCGACGCGATCGCCGCCGGAGCCCGGAAGATCTGCGACATCGCCGCCGATCCCCTCTTCCGCGAGGCCGTCACCTGGCAGAACCCCGGCGTACTCGTCGCCCTGGACAGCCTGGTCGCCGGGGGCCCCGGCGCCAACCGCAACGCGCGCCGTCGCGCCCGGGAACGGACGGTGGTCCGTTACTGGCAGCGCTACTGCGCCAAAAACGAGACCATCGGCTTCTTCGGACCGGTCTGCTGGATCACCCTCGACCCCCACGCTCCCCGCACCATCGACATCCGCGTCGGACCAGACCTGCTGCGCGAACGCCGGGTGTTCTTCGAAGGCTGGGCGATCAACGCCTACGCCGACCACCTCGCCACCGACCCACGGATCCGCCGCTGGTGGCCGCCCGCGCTGCTACCCCACCTCACCGTGCACGGACGCCACCTGCTGCGCCCCCTGCAACCACCGCTGCCGCTGTCCCCGGCCGAAGCCGCGCTGCTGACCCGCTGTGACGGCCGCACCCCCGCCATCGAGATCGTCGCCGGACTGCCCCGCCCCGAAGACGGCTACCTGCTCCTGGAACGACTCGTGGAACGTGAACTCCTCACCTGGGACGCCGCCCTGCCCGTCGCGCTCACCACTGAGGAAACACTCCGCGACCGCATCACCGCGATCGGCGACCCCGACCTCCACCAGCATGCCCTGACCGGACTGGACCGGCTGTGCGCGGCCCGCGACGCCGTCGCCGCCGCCGCCGGCGACCCGGCCGCGCTCAAAACCGCCCTGGCCGCGCTCGACCAGGAGTTCACCACGACCACCGGAGCACCACCCCGCCGCCGCGACGGACAGATGTACGCCGGCCGCACCCTCTGTCACGAGGACACCACCCGCGACCTCGACGCGGTCATCGGCGCCCCCCTCCTGAGCGATCTCGCCCCGCCCCTCGCCATCACTCTCACCACCGCCCGCTGGCTGACGGCGGAACTCGCCGAGGCCTACCGGACGGCTCTGCGCGAACTGCATGACGAACTACGCGAGGAGACCGACGGCCCGGTCCGGCTGGCCGACCTGATGTCCCTGGCCCAGGGCCTGTTCTGGGGCACCGGACGGCGCCCCGCCGACGACGTCGCCGAGGAGTTCACCCGGCGCTGGACCAGCCTGTTCGGCCTGCGGGAAGGAGACACCAGGCTCCAGCTGTCCGCCGCCGACCTGATCGAACCGGTCGCCCGGCTCTTCCCCGCCGAACGGCCCGGCTGGTCCACCGCCCGGCTGCACAGCCCCGACCTGCAGATCTGCGCCACCGACCTCGACGCGATCAACCGCGGCGACTACCAGGTGGTCCTCGGCGAACTGCACGCCGCCTGGCCGACACTGGCCAGCAACATCCTCACCGTCTGGCATCCCGAAGTCGACCGGCTGCGGGACGAGCTGTCCGCCGACGCCGGCGAGCACCGGGTCCGGCTGCTCTACCCCGCCACCTGGCCCCGGCAGGGAGGACGGGGCACGGAGTCCCTGCTCGGCGTCACCGACAGACTGCTGGGATTCGCGCCGGCGCCGGGCGCCGACCCCGACCAGCTGCTCCCGGCCACCGCGGTCACCGTCTCCGACGAGGACGGGACACTGGTCGCCACCGCACCCGACGGGCACCGCTGGCCACTGATCGAGATGTTCGCCGGGATGCTCAACGGGCTCGCCGTCGACGCTTTCAAAATCACGATGCCCGTCCCGCACGCTCCCCGCATCACCATCGACCGGCTGGTCATCGCCCGCGAGACCTGGCGCACCACCGTCGCCGGAACCGGGCTCGCCGACATCATCACCGAGCGCGAACGCTACCTCGCCACCCGCGCCTGGCAAGGCCACCTCAACCTTCCCGACCAGATCTTCCTCAAGATCGGCACCGAAGTGAAACCCTGCTACTACGACCTCACCAGCCCCCACTACACCGATGCCCTGTGCACCATGCTGCGTGCCGCCGGACCCGACACGTCCGTCACGATCAGCGAGGCCCTGCCCACCCCCGACCAGGCCTGGATCACCGACCACGCCGGCAACCGCTACTTCAGCGAACTCCGCCTGCAGATCACCGACCCCCGGCCCGCGGGCGGTGCACGGTGACGAAGATGAACCTGGGCCAGACCGGCTGGTCGGTGTGGACCGACGCGCTCCTGCGCACCACCGGATTCCCCGCCGACGGCCTGGACGCCTTCGCCGCCCCCTCGACCGCCGCGGCCGCCGACGACCTCCTCACCGGCCACGGCGACGACGA